>JAGAQJ010000045.1 GCA_017622845.1 Lachnospiraceae bacterium
CTTATATTTATAGCCATATCCACGAAGAACGGCTCCGTTTCATTTACCAGTGCGGGGCAAAGCACGTTCTTTTTGAGGAAGTCCTAGCTTTAATTGCATAGACGCATTGTGCAGTTTTTTAAATTTGCTCATTTATAGTTATTGCAATATTTTGCCGAAATATATAGTATAAGCTTGCAATTATATAATCTTATTGAATCTAAAATTTATAGCAATGGAGGAATCAGCATGGAAACACAAAAGCGGGTAACATTTTTTCATTCTATTTCATGGAAGATCACATTATTAATAATGGCTGTTGTTGTTGTGTCGGTCGCAGTCAACCTGTACAGCGGCAGTTTTTACGCGCAGGGTGCACTCGAGGAGGTCAACGAAAATTATATTTTAAGCATGGCTGAGATAGCGGCAAAATTTGTTGAATATGAGTATGAGACACAGGGAGAAGAGGCTGATTATTCAGAAGCTCTCAGTGACATTGCGATGACAGGAATCAGTTCCTCTTATGCCTATCTTGTTGATCAGGATGGCACAATGCTTTACCACCCTACCGCAGAAAAAATTGGCCAGCCGGTAGAGAACAGTGTAGTGCTGGGCGTTGTAGACCGGCTTCAGACGGGCGAAATGCCGGAGGCAGAGGTTGTTTTATATGAGTATAAGGGTGAGATGAAATACGCAGCCTATGCGATTACGGAGCAGAAGCAGATTGTCGTCGTAACAGCAGATCAGGCAGAGGTCATAGCGCCGGTTAATCAGATGGTCGGCGCGATGAGTACATTCTCAGGGATTATCCTGATTCTCTGTGTGATAGCAGGTTATCTGGTGGCGCATTTTATCTGTAAGCCGATTAAGATGCTCACAGTAATTATTTATAATACATACAAGCTTGACTTCAGGCACAATCCGCTCAGCGACAAGCTTTGTGCGCGCAGAGATGAAAGCGGCGAGATGGCGCGCAATATCCGCATGATGCGCAGGACGCTCAAGCAGATGCTTCAGGAAATCAATGAGGCAGGCGATATGCTCACAGAGGGCGTATCGGGACTGAGTCAGATCACACAGACAGTCGATACCATGTGTACGGACAATTCGGCGACAAGTGAGCAGTTGGCAGCGGGAATGCAGGAGACGGCAGCGACGACGGTTAATGTCAATGAAAATATCGGCGTAATCCGGAAGGGTGCAGAGGATATCACGGGAAGGACAGAAGAGGGTGCGCAGACGTCCCGGCAGGTTATGAAGCGTGCCGAGCAGCTTCGGGAAAAAACAGTGGCGGCAAGTACAAAAACAATGGATATGTATAGTACCGTAAAGGTGAGGGCGGACGAGGCAATTGAAGGCTCCAAGGCGGTTGACCAGATCAATGAGCTGACGGAATCCATTATGAAGATATCATCGAAGACCGGACTGCTGGCACTCAATGCTTCGATTGAGGCAGCGCGTGCAGGAGAGGCAGGAAAGGGCTTTTCTGTTGTGGCAACGGAAATCAGCAAGCTTGCAGACCAGACCTCACAGGCAATTACAAATATTAGTGATATTGTTAAAGCAGTGAATGAGGCAGTCGGAAAGATGTCGGAATGCCTTGAAGACACAACAGGCTTTTTGGAAAATACGGTACTTAGCGATTACAAGGAATTTGAGCAGGTAAGCGAGCAGTATAAGGAGGATGCAGACGTATTTGGAGCAAGCATGAGTGACGTCAGCAAATCCATGGAGCAGCTTAGCCGGTCAATTGAAACGATTGCGCAGGCAGTAAGCGGCATCAATGACACAGTTGGCGAATCAGCGATGGGCGTTACGGATATTGCGCAGAAAACAAGCGAGATGGTTGAGAAGACCGGAACGGCACAGGATATGGTGTCAGAGTGCTACCAGAGTGTGGACAAGCTCAAGGATATCGTAGGACGTTTTGTTTTGGAGTAAATGTATAAAAATTTCCTTTTTTCCAATAATAGTAAATGACCATGAATTGTAACAATAGCGTTACAGCGGGACAATGATTTGGAATGGAGGAAGATTATGATTTTAACAGAGAAAGAGACAGCGGCAATTAAGGATTTACAGCAGCAGGAGAAGACCTGCATCGAGAAGTATCAGAGATATTCCGGTGAGGCAAAGGACACGGTGCTGAAGGATTTGTTCAAGACGCTTGAGCAGAAGGAGCAGGAGCATTTTCGTTCCCTGCAGCAGGTGCTTAGCGGCTCTGTTCCGGCAAGTGACTGCAACGATTCTGACGGAAGAAATTACAATCCTGCAGCAACCTACGACAAAGTCGGCGACTCGGCAGACAAGAAGACAGACTGCTTTCTCGCAACGGACTGCATCGTATCAGAAAAGCTGGCATCTTCCGAGTACAACACAGATGTGTTCTGCTTTAAGGATTCTGACGTGCGTAAGCTGCTTGCCGATATCCAGATTGAAGAACAGAATCATGCAGAGATGCTTTATAAGTACAAGAACGTAAACGGAATGGCATAAGAAAAACCGGCAGGCAGCAGTGTCTGCCGGTTTTATGCACACAGACACCCGGGAAATGTTGTCAGCGGAGCTGACGGGTGTCCGGTGCACGGGGGTTGACATGGATTTTTTGACAAGAGGCGACTACCAGAGGGTAGTATTGTACATTATGACATCAGTGTCAGTTTTGCTCGCGCTGAAATATCTTCTTCCGTATTTTCTTCCGCTTCTGGTGGCGTTTCTGATTGTAGTGCCGCTCCAGCATTTCTGCCAGAGAAGGGAGGGAAGGCGTGGGACAGGAAGCCGCAGGGCGAAGAGCGGGCAGAAGGGTTTTATGGCAGGAGGAATCCTGTTTGGAATGATTCTCATCGCAGCGCTCATTATTGTCGGGCTTGGAACCTTTCTGCTTGCCAAGGCAAGAACAATTGTTCAGGAAGCTGACTTCTGGGCAGACAGCATTTCACAGCTCATCTCAAGCCTGAGTGGGGGGATTGAAGAATTTTTTCAGATAGAGAGCGGAACAGTGGAGCAGTGGATAGGAGAAAAAATCGCAGGGCTTAGTGAATGCCTCGCCGGAACGGGCGACGGACTGCTTACGGGAGGTCTGAGATATCTGTCAGCAGCAGGGCGTATAGGAACCTTTTTGGTTGTGAGCTTTATTTGTGTTGTGCTGTTTGCACGGGAGATTGAAGGGTGGCAGCAGGGGCTTCTGAGTCTGGCGGCGCTGGAACCTGCCATCGACCGTATCTTATCCATTATTCTGCGCATCGGCAAAAAGCTTGGCGGCATGATTAAGACGTATGTAAAGACGCAGACCGTGATACTGGCATGTATCAGCGTGACTGCCGCAGTCGGGCTTTATATAGGCGGAACGGGCGAAGCCTGGTTTTATGGAATCCTTGCAGGCTTTATGGATTTTCTGCCGTTTATCGGGACAGGAATCGTGCTCATTCCCATCGGCGTCATCAGCTTCTTAAAGGGCAGAATGATCGGGGGAGTGATTATTTTTGCGACGTATATTGCATGCGTACTAATCAGGGAGCTTTTGGAGCCGAGGCTTTTGGGAAACGGACTCAAATTTTCTCCGGTAGCCATATTGATATCTGTTTACGCAGGAGTTATTTACTATGGAATCGGGGGAGTGGTCTTAGGACCGGTGACGCTCCTCATACTGGTAGAGCTGGGCAAGGAAATTTTTATGAGAGAATCCAGGGCAAAAGAGAAAACAGAGGAATAAGCTTCTCGGTTTTTCAACCCAGAGGCATGAATGCAGGCTCCGTCGTCATTAGAAAGCCTTCCTCATCGTATTAGGAAATTCCCGTTCGGAACCAATGGAGCGAAGTAACAGTTCGGTCGTATGGATTATTTTAATCAGGACGAAGGGCGGATAGAATCCTGCAGGCTGCCCGGTGAAGAATGGTGATATTTCCTTACTTTTGCATATAGAAAAAAATGCAGGTTACATGATAAAATAAGTACATCTTATGGATAAGGAAGTGGTTTGATATGATGCTTAGGCAGCTGCAATACTTTCACACTGTTGTGCGGACAGGGAGTTTTACAGAGGCAGCAGAGGAATGTTTTATTTCGCAGTCTGCAATTTCACAGCAGATAAAAGCACTTGAAAATGATTTAGGCGTAAAACTTCTTATCAGAGAGAACCGTAGTTTTCATCTGACAGAGGCTGGAGAATATTTATATCAGAAAAGCGGACAGATATTAGAGGATTTTGAACGAATAAAAAATGAAACAATTAAAATAGGATGCGGCAGTCAAAATGTGTTAAGACTGGGATATTTAAAATCATATTCAGGTAAGGAGCTGTTAAATGCGGTTTTGGAATATAACGATATTTTCCCTGATACGCAGGTACACATTCAAAACGGCAATCATGAGGCGCTTTATCATTTGTTAAACAGCAACCAGCTTGATTTGGTATTAAATGACCAGCGGAGGGCGTTTTCTGATAAATATGTAAATTTTAACCTGTTTCAAGCAAGCTTTTTTCTTGTGATACATGAAAAACACCCAATGAGCAGCAATCCCTTTTTTGAGCCGCAAATGCTGAATGAAATACCAATTATTCTGATCGCATCAAAAGAGCAGCAGGAGGCGGAACAGGATTATTATCAAAATGCTTTGGGGTTAGGCAATACATATATTTTTGCTGAAAATCATGAGGAAGCAAGGCTGCTTGTTGCGGGGAACAGAGGTGTTATGATAGAGGAGGAATTCCAGGGGAATCATCATAACATGGACTTTGCAAAAAAAATTCCGTTGATGAGGTATGGAACACAGATGACAAAACCATACTGTCTGTTTTGGAAAGTGGAAAATGATAAGGAAAAGATACAGAGGTTTGCTAAGATACTGAAAAGTAAATTCGCATAAGTTTCACTAATGGACTATCCTTAAAAGTCGAATTGATTGAAAGGATAGTTTTTTTTATACTGTAAAAAAAGGAGGTCATAGCATGAAGAAAATGTTGATTGTCTATTATTCATGGTCAAATGGCAATACAAAACGAATTGCCGACATGCTTCAGGAAAAAACAGATGCAGATATTGTACGCATAGATACTGTAGAACCATACAAGGGAAGCTACAATGATGTTGTAAATCAGGGACAAAAGGAAGTAAACAATGGCTATAAGCCGCAAATTAAAAAAATAGAAGTATGTCCTGCTGATTATGATGTGGTTGCCATCGGGACGCCTACATGGTGGTATACAATGGCACCTGCAGTACGAACATTTATAGAGGAGTGCGATTTTAAAGGAAAGACCGTTATTCCTTTCATGACAAACGGAGGATGGGCAGGTCATGTGATAAAGGATATGTCTGATGCCTGCAAAGGGGCAACGATATGCCATGAAATGGAGATTAAATTCAGTTCAGACGGCGGAGATACATTGGAAACACCGCAAAATGTAATCGATAAGTGGATTGACGGGATTGTAGAATTTTTGGCACAGGAAAGGAAGTAGGACTATGATGGATGGCGTAAAAAAGAATTTTGGATTTGGCTGTATGCGTCTGCCGATGGTAAACGGCGAAGTGGATATAGAAGAAATGAATAAGATGGTAGATGCATTTCTTGAGAATGGATTTAACTATTTTGATACGGCACATGGGTATTTACAGGGGAAAAGTGAAAAAGCATTAAAGACTTCCCTTGCTGACCGCTATGAAAGAAGCAGATTTATTCTTACCAATAAACTGACGAATTTTTTCTTCAAAAAAGAGGAAGAAATCAGACCTTTTTTTGAACAGCAGTTAAAAGACTGCGGCGTGGAATATTTTGACTACTACCTTATGCACGCACAAGGCGCAGACAATTTCAGATTTTTTAAGAACTGCAAAGCCTATGAAACGGCATTTGCATTGAAAGCGGAAGGAAAAATAAAACATGTGGGCATTTCCTTTCATGATAAGGCAGATGTTTTAGAGCAGATTTTGGCAGAGTATCCGCAGATTGAAGTAGTTCAGATACAGTTTAATTATGTAGATTATGACGATCCGGCAGTAGAAAGCCGTAAGTGTTATGAAATATGCCGAAAATACGGAAAGCCGGTTATTGTTATGGAACCGGTAAAAGGTGGAAATCTTGTTAATCTTCCACAAAGTGCGAAAGATATTTTTAACAAACTGGGTGAAAACAGTCCTGCAAGCTATGCAATCCGTTTTGCGGCGGGTTTTGAGGGAATCGATATGGTGCTGTCCGGTATGAGCAGTTATGAGCAGATGGCGGACAATATCAGTTATATGAAAGAATTTCAGCCTTTAAATGATAACGAGATGGAGGCAGTCAGAAAAGTACAGGAAATTTTTAAGAGCATGAACCTCATTCCCTGTACGGCTTGTCGGTACTGTGAGGCAGGCTGTCCGAAAAAGATTGCAATTCCAGATTTGTTTGCGGTTATGAATACAAAGCAGATTTACCATGACTGGAATGCGGACTATTATTATAACAATGTACATACCTCACAGGGAAGGAAGGCGTCAGACTGTATGAAATGCGGCAAGTGTGAAAAAGCCTGTCCGCAGCATTTGGAGATACGCAGGCTGCTTGAGGATGTTGCAAAGGAATTTGAGAAATAGAGGCGTTTTGTCTGAAGAAAACATAATTTCTAACGAAAGTGTAATTGAAACTATCAAAGAACAAGATACAGAGGGATTGTCTGTGGAAAATGCGGAGAATGCCCGTCCCGAGTTAACAGAATTTCCCAATTTGACAGAATACGACACGATATTTGTGGGTTACCCTATATGGTGGGGAGATATGCTAGCTGAAATTTTAGAATGGATAGAAGAAGTCAATTTTCGATAGGAGGATTAAGAAATGAAGAAAGATGTAATTTTATGGGCAGGTGCAGGGCAGATTGGAATGGCGATTGCAAGACGTATCGGCACAGGGAAAAAGATTGTTGTGGGTGATAAAAAATTAGAAAATGCAGAATCAACCGCAAAGATTATGAATGAGGCTGGGTTTGATGTTGTTCCTGCCCAGATGGACTTATCAGATAAAACATCTATATTAGATTTTATCAAGACAGGACAGACATACGGTGAAGTTGCCATGCTCATCAATGCGGCAGGCGTATCACCTTCGCAGGCATCAGTCGAAACAATACTGAAAGTTGATTTATATGGTACAGCGGTGCTTTTGGAGGAAGTAGGAAAAATTATTAAGGAGGGCGGCGTTGGAGTAACGATTTCCAGCCAGTCAGGACATCGTATGCCGCAGTTAACAGCAGCAGAGGATGAATTACTTGCCTGTACGCCGGTAGAAGAACTGCTGTCACTTGAAATTTTGCAGCCTGAAAACATAAAAGATACGCTTCATGCTTATCAGATGGCGAAACGGTGTAACGAAAAGCGGGTGATGTATGAAGCCGTAAAATGGGGAGAAAGAGGCGCAAGAATTAATTCCATTTCTCCGGGAATTATTGTTACACCGCTTGCAATTGATGAGTTTAACGGTGTGCGTGGGGAGTTCTACAAAAATATGTTTGCAAAATGTCCGGCAGGCAGACCGGGAACAGCCGATGAAGTGGCAAATGTAGCAGAACTTCTTATGAGTGAAAAAGGGGCATTTATTACCGGAACCGATTTTTTGTGCGATGGAGGTGCAACGGCAAGTTACTTCTATGGTTCATTAAGACCGGACAAGTGAGAATATCAAGTTATCAAGAAATTACGTTCCATAGCGGGCGGTGACACGCACACGATTATCTACCTGAAAATGCTGCTGCTGTCACTGAAGGACGAGGGGAAACTTTACTTTGAAGGTGTGGAGGACAACTTCGTTTCGGAGATTGTCCTTGCGCTTGACGAGGACGCAGAGAATGTAAAGCTGACGCTTGCATTTTTACAGCGTCAATACGTTCAAGGGAGTGCAGAGAACGGAAAAAACAGCTTGCGCTTGGACAGAAAGTGCTGCAATGAAACACAAATGAAACAGACTGCAACAATCTGAAACAGATTTGCCGCGCAGACCCGCCGCTTATGGGAAATTCCAAGTGGGAAACAGTACAATAACCATGCTGCCACGATTTACAAGTGGGAGCAGGAGGACACTGACAAAACAGCGCCAAAGAAAAGGATGAAAGACTCAAGGCACCACGA
Source organism: Lachnospiraceae bacterium (assembly GCA_017622845.1). Taxonomy (GTDB): domain Bacteria; phylum Bacillota; class Clostridia; order Lachnospirales; family Lachnospiraceae; genus COE1. The sequence continues at coordinate 8,082 of JAGAQJ010000045.1, forward strand.
AGTGGTTCTGCATGCCTTGAGTCCTGTAACAGGAAGCCGAAGGCTGAACTGTTACCAAACGAAAGATGCAATTAGGTCTTGTATGTACTTTTGCGGAGTGATATGATATTGTATAAAGAAGTACAGTAATTCTGCATTAAGTGTGAAAGAAATGTAAAAATACTCTGGTAATTGTTCAGTCCGGAAACTGAATCGTTACAAATACTGCAGGGAAAGAAAAATATCATCATAAGAAACCGGTTTCAAATGTATATGATGTTAAGGAGGCGTTACATGCTGCCACAAAAGAGCAATGAAGGAAAAGCAATAACAATATATGATATTGCGAAAGAAGCGGAGGTTTCTCCGTCAACGGTGTCAAGAGTTCTCACGAACAGCGCCAGGGTACGGCCTGAGAAGCGTCAGAAAATAGAGGCGCTGATTGCGAAATATAATTTCAAGCCCAATGCCCTTGCAAAGGGACTTGCGGATACACGGACCAGAACGATCGGCGTGCTTGCCGCTGATATCAGAAATCCGTACTATGCATCGCTTTTTGTGGCGTGCGAACAGGCGGCAAAGGAGGTCGGCTATACCGTGGTGCTCTACAACACGCTCGGAAAGACAGAGAATGAAGTCGAGCTGCTGGGAAAGCTTCAGGAGCAGAAGGTCGATGCCATCATACAGCTTGGCGGCAGGGCGGATGACCTTGTGTCAAGCGCTGAGTATGTGGAAATCATCAATGAAATTATGTCCTCCATACCGGTGGTTGTCACGGGAAAGCTCGACGGCACGCGCTGTCACGCCGTTCGCATAGACAGCATGAAGTCCATGGAGCTTCTGATGGAACATCTTTTGGGGCTGGGACACCGTAGAATTGCCCTGATAGGGGGCAGGAGAAATGTGCTTGCAACCTTTGAGAAGTATCAGAAATACAAGCTGATGCTGAAGGAGAATATGATTGCGTATGATGACGGACTGGTAGCTCCCGACGGAGGTTATGATTTTGAGACAGGATACAGGCAGATGAATGAAATGCTTGCGAAGCGCACGGATATGACGGCAGTGATTGCAATCAATGACTTTGCGGCGATGGGCGTCATGAAAAGCCTGAATGAGCATGGAATCCGGATACCGGAGGACATGTCCGTAGTCAGCTACGACAATACATATATGTCAGAAATGGCGATGCCGAGACTGACCAGCATCGATTATAATTTCGGGGAATACGGCAGAAAGCTGATTGACACATCGATTGCCGTGATTGAGGGACGAAAAAAGGATAATCTGCGCATGGTGATGCCTGCTATCGTTGTCAGGGAAAGCAGCGGTCCATGCAGAGTGGGCGCTCTCGGAAAATCCTTTTGATTTCAGACACGTTTTGGGAACGACAGCATATTGCGTGCTGAAGTCACAGGCTGACAGCGGCAAAAGGCATCAGGGCATGAAGACGGACAAACTGAAAACTACATTATGAATTCGATTTCCAGAAAATAATAAAAACATTTATTTATAATAACAGCTTAAAAATTGCATTAAACCATTGAATATATGTGAATAAACAAACTAATATATAAACATATGCTTAGAATCACTGAAATGGTTCCTGTTCAAAGAGGTGCAGTCAAAGGCTGTTATTTTTTTGCAATAGTTTTGAATTGTAAATATGTTACAAAAAAAGTTAAAAATTAATGTTACTTTTATACGAAATGCGGATAAATTACTTAAAAACGTTGACTTATTACCGTAATAGTGTTAATCTTGAAATATGAAATCGGTTGCAAACTAGCAATTTTATAAGGGAGGTCGTAATTATGGGAAAAGCAAAGGCGAAAGAAATAAAAGTAAAGTCCAATTTGACATTTTTCCAAAAAGTAAAAAGACATAAGACGCTGCTTCTTATGTGTACGCCTGCAGTTTTGTTCTTTCTGGCGTTCAGCTATGCTCCGATGCCGGGAATCTGGGTGGCTTTTGTAAAGTATAACTACAGAGATGGAATCTTCGGCAGCAAGTTTATCGGGCTGGATAATTTTAAGTTCCTGGTGACCTCAGGCAAATTATTTGACTTAACGAGAAATACAATCCTGTATAATCTGGCATTTATCCTGCTCGGCAACTTTTTGGCAGTATTTGTGGCAATCCTGCTGAATGAGATGCGGTGCAGATGGTTCAAAAAGGTATCGCAGACGATTATTTTCCTGCCGTATTTCATTTCTCAGGTTTTGGTCGGCATTCTGGTATTTAACCTTTTGAACTATGATACAGGCTTTGTAAACGGAATCCTTACAAGTCTGGGCTTTGAGAGATGGCAGCCGTACGCGTCGGCATCGGCATGGCCGGTTCTCATGGTTGTAATCTATCTGTGGCAGCAGACAGGATACAATTCGGTTGTATACTTTGCGGCTATCATGGGCATTGACTCGGAGACGATTGAGGCAGCCAAGGTTGACGGTGCAAACGGCTTTCAGAAGATTCGCTACATTATTCTGCCGAGCCTGAAGCCGACGATTGTTATCCTGCTGCTGTTTGCTCTGGGAGGCATCGTCAAAGGAAACTTCGGTCTGTTCTACAACATCGTAGGTACGAACCCGATGCTTTACAGCACGACAGATATCATCGAGACTTATGTATACCGTGCAACCATGACAGATTTTAACTTCTCTACGGCGTCTGCAGTAGGTCTGTATCAGTCAGTGATTGGATTTGTAATCGTTATGACAGTGAACTGGGTCGTTAAGAAAATCGAACCGGATTATTCATTATTCTAAGGAAGGGGGCACAGACAATGGCAAAGAAGCAGGACAAGGACCTTATGGAATCAGGAGCAAAGGTCAGACTTGGTACATCAGATAAAATTATCAGAGGTTTTGGATATGTGTTTATTACCTTTTATGCCCTCTGCTGTATCATACCGTTTATCATTATTATCAGTACTTCATTTACCAGTGAGTCCGTGATTCGTGCTCAGGGAGTACAGATTATTCCGAAGGAATTTACTCTGACGGCTTACCAAATGGTAACAAAGAGCGGCGGTATCTGGAAATCATACATACTGACGATTCTTATGACAGTGATCGGAACGGCAGTGGGACTGTCCATCATCGCAATGACAGGTTACGCGCTGCAGAGAAAGGATTTCTCCTTCCGGAACCAGATATCCTTCTTTATCTACTTTACAAGCCTGTTTCAGGCAGGACTTGCACCTTATTATCTGCTGATGACGCAGTATTATCACCTGAAGGATAATTATCTGGCAGTTTTACTTCCGCTGCTGATGTCGCCGTGGCTGATTATTCTGATGAAAAACTTTGTGAAGGCGATACCGCATGAGATTACGGAGTCGGGAAAAATTGACGGCGCCGGAGACATGAAAATTTTTACAGCATTGATTCTTCCGATGCTCAAGCCTGCACTGGCGACAATCGGCTTGTTCCTTGCACTGGGCTACTGGAATGAATGGTATCAGTCTTCCCTGTTCTTAAGCTCAAGAGTAGAGGTGAAACCGCTGCAGTTTACCTTGTATGAGATTGTTAACAAGACAGAGGCGCTGAAAAACTCAGTAGCAGGTCAGTTTATCAGCCTTGCCGATATTCCGCAGGAAAGCGTTAAGATGGCAAATGCGGTGCTGGCGACGGGTCCGATTGTACTGTTATACCCGTTTGTACAGAAATACTTTGTAAGCGGTATTACAGTCGGCGCTGTTAAGGGCTGATAATCAAAACTTCATATGGCTGTAGCTCCGCAGGGACGGAGGTTACATAAATCCTGCCTCACGGGAATCGGTCCGGAGGCAGGCAGCAACAAAAATATTTCAAGATTCAGGAGGAAAAGGTATGAAAAAGAAATTAGTGGCTCTACTGATGGCAACGACTATGGTTGCAGGTCTTGCAGGCTGCGGAAGCTCAGACGGGGGCAGTACTGCATCAGACACTTCTTCAAACAGCACACAGACAACAGACAGCGGCTCATCAGATGCTTCCGCATCTGCTGACGCTTCTGCAATCGACACCTCAGAGCATGTAGTGATCACTTACATGACGACAGGCGAGACACCGACAGGAACCAAGGAAAAATACGATGAGATGATGACGGAATTGAACAAGATTCTGACAGAGAAGGTAAATGCCGAGCTGCAGATTTATTTCATCTCATGGACGGATTATCTGTCTAATTACAACTTGACGCTTGCGCAGATGGATGGTACCGTAGACTTGGTTGGTACAGCCTCCGACTGGCTGGATGCGTGGCCGAATGCAAAGAACGGCGCGTTCCTTGAGCTGTCAGAGGATATGTTAAAGACTTATGCGCCTAAGACATGGGAGAGCGTTCCTGCTGAGGACTGGGAAATGTGCAAATACAACGGAGAAATCTATCTCATGCCGGAGGACAACTACGCACAGTGGACCAACCATGGCTTTATCTATCGTCTTGACTGGGCAAAGGAAGCAGGACTGACAGACGGCGTGAAGAGCTGGGAGGATATGACAACCTACTTTAAATATGTAAAGGAAGCTTATCCGGACATCATTCCATGGGATTCCAACGGCGACAGCTATGTACAGCTTTCAAGCGGCTGGATTGCATCACATTCCGACTTCGTGCCGGTTGACGGTATCAATGCCGGCGGTATGTGGGGCGGCACGAGAGAGGACCTTTACACCCTTTACTCTCCGTTCGTGACAGATACGGATTCACTGGTTGAGTTTGCCAAGATGATGAAGGAATGGGACGAAATCGGCGTATGGCAGACAGACGTATTGAACAATAAGGCATCTACAAACCGTGATGATTACAGAGTCGGTACAGTTGCAGCAGAGCAGCACCATACACAGACCTGGACGGATTTGGTAAGCCACACGGCAGCAAACAAGATTTATGATGATGATCCCGATGCAGAATCAGGCTTCTTCTACTTCGGCGAGGAGACAGGCAACGTAACGGCATTGTCCATCACACATGGTGCAATGGCAGTTTCCGCAGGCAGCAAGAATCCGGAGAGAGCCTTGATGGTATATGACCTTCTCAGAAATGATCCGGAGTGCTACAAGCTTCTCTGCTATGGTATCGAGGGCGTATCTTATGAGATTACAGAGGACGGACTCCGCGATACACCGGATGGCTACAACAACGATACAGACAATATCAATGGTACTACAAACTTCTGGTGGGGACGTAATGACGACCTGGAAATCAGAGCAGCAGACAGAGACTGGGATAAGATTGATGCACTGTATGATGAGTATGACAGCATTAAGATTGAATATCCATATGGACAGTTTGTTGCAGAGGTTGACAACATTAAGTCTCAGATTTCCAATATCAATGAGATTCATACAAACTACATGAAGCAGATTGCATATGGCAAGTATCAGGGAACAGCAGAAGAAATCGTTGCAGAGTATCAGGAAGCCTTAAAGGCAGCAGGTATTGACGAGGTTACGGCTGAGCTGCAGAGACAGTTCGACGAGCTTTACAAATAAAATGTCTTGTGCCCGTCATGTGATAGAATCAGCCATATAAATTGACAAGGAGAGGGTGTACGGTTACTTCGCAGGAGAAGTGGGGTGCACCCTCTTATTCTTAAAAGCATGGGAAAGGTATATTTATGGGACAATTTGAAATCAAAGACAATTTCTATCTGGACGGCAGGCCGTTTCAGGTAATATCAGGAAGCATCCACTACTTCCGCGTGGTGCCGGAGTACTGGCGCGACAGACTGGAAAAATTAAAGGCTATGGGCTGCAATACGGTTGAGACTTACATTGCATGGAATATGCATGAACCGAAAAAAGGCGTGTTTGATTTCAGCGGCAGGCTTGACCTTGTGAAATTCGTAAAGACCGCGCAGGAGCTGGGGCTTTACGTCATACTCAGACCATCGCCGTATATCTGCGCGGAATGGGAGTTTGGCGGACTTCCGGCATGGCTGCTTGCAGAGGACAATATGCGTCTGAGAGCCTGCTATGAACCGTTTATCAGACATGTGAGGGATTACTATGATAAGCTGTTTCCGCTGATTACGCCGCTTCAGATTACAGAAGGCGGCCCTGTGATTATGATGCAGGTTGAGAACGAATACGGATATTATGGGGACGATACCCACTATGTGGAGATGATACGTGAGCTCATGCTGGAGAGGGGCGTGACGGTACCGCTGATTACCTCAGACGGACCCTTTGCAGAGTCGCTTTCATGCGGCTGTATTGAAGGAGCGCTTCCGACAGGAAACTTTGGTTCGCGCACGAAGGAACGGTTTTCTGTGCTTGCGCCGTATGCCAAAGGCGGTCCGCTGATGTGCGCGGAGTTCTGGGTAGGCTGGTTTGACCACTGGGGAAACGGCGGCCATATGCATGGAAATCCCGACAGTCCGCAGGATTTAGACGATATGCTGAGTATGGGACATGTAAATATTTATATGTTTGAGGGCGGAACGAACTTCGGCTTTATGAATGGTTCCAACTACTATGATGAGCTGACGCCGGATGTAACCTCCTATGACTATGATGCACTTCTGACAGAGGCGGGCGATTTTACGGAAAAATATAAGAAGTTCCAGGACGTAATCCGCAAGTATGCAGACATACCGGAGGTCACGCTTACGACAGACATCAGGAAAAAGGCATACGGAAAACTGACATGCGTGTCACAAGTGGGGCTGCTGGAAAGTCTGGAGGATATCTCAGAGCCGGTTGTGGACAACTTCCCAATCTGCATGGAAAAATGCGGACAAAGCTACGGATATATTCTCTATCACTCTGAATTAAGACATGAGCAGAACATAGAGCGTATCCGCCTGTGGGGTGCAAATGACAGGGCAAATATTTTTGCGGACCGCAAAAGGCTTGTCAATCTTTATGACACAGAGCTGGCATATGAATATGATGTTTTGGAGGGCAGAGTGAAGAAGGCGGAGGATTCCAATGCGCCTTCCGGCAAAGCCGAAGCAGCAGTAAAAAGAAAGCCTGTGACCTTTGCACCGAATGCACCGATTGATATTCTGATGGAAAATATGGGACGCGTGAACTTCGGTCCTATGATGGAGCATCAGAGAAAGGGTATCCAGGACGCAGTGCAGATTAACGGCCATATGCATTATCAATGGACCATGTATCCGCTTCCTCTGGACAATATCGATCAGCTTGATTTTTCCAAGGGTTATACAGAAGGGCTGCCTGCATTTTACCGCTTTGAGCTTGAAGCTGAGGAAACAGGGGATACCTTTCTGGAGCTTGAGGGCTGGGGTAAGGGCTGCGTGTTCTTAAACGGCTTTAACCTCGGACGTTACTGGGAGATTGGACCTCAGAAGAGGCTGTATATCCCGGCTCCGCTGTTAAAACAGGGCAGAAATGAGATTGTCGTATTTGAGACAGAGGGGAAGTCGACCGGCGTGATAGAGCTGAAAGCAGAACCGGATATTGGATAAACTCATGAAAATGATGTAAAAAGAAGGAAGCCCGGGAGCTTCCTTCTTGCATTTTCTTTTTTGCCAGTCAGTCTGCGGAATGCTATCCAGCGTTTTCTGCGCATTGAAATCATTCCATGTGCTTAAAGGACTATAACTGCAGTTTTTATCATATCAGCACGGATGCTGACAGTGAGGGGAGCTGTGTCACAGGTCTGCTCATTGGCGGATACGTAAACCATCAATTGTCCTCTGTAAGCCCTGCGGTAGTTGGCGGTGTACTCAGTCACATCGGCAAGGTCGCCGTTTTCAAGACCCAGAAGCGTTCCGTTTTCAACGGTTACCGTGAGCAGCGAGGAATCATTGTATACACGCTTTTCCGTGCTGTCAAGCATGGTGACTGCAAGCTGGCGGATGGGATTGCAGTATCCGACTGCCTGGGCGGCAGCGGCATCCGTTTTGCATTCTTCTACGGACATCTGGCATGCGGGCAGTGTCGTGTACAGGGAGTGGCTGATGACAGTTCCGTCCGCAGCCGTGCCTCGTGCCATTAATACGCCCGGGGCAAAAGGATGCGTGACAATGATGCAGTCCTTATCCTGCTCTTTTGTGTAAAAACCAAGGCGTCTGGCGTTTAAGAACAGCTCTATTTCCGGAAGGTTTGTGTAGCATTTCACGGTGACTTCCTCTCCGGGACAATAATTCCAGCATTCGCAGGACGGAGCAAATTCACAGGAGTAAGCGTCCGGCGACACCTCGCCCCATGCAGTGACGCAGCTCTCAGAGGTGCGGACGGTTGTCAGATGAATCATGGGCTTGGCGCTCCAAAAGCTCTGCCTGCGGTAATACCCCGGCTTCTCAAAGCCTGCCAGTGTGATAAGACCTGCTCCGGAGCCGTGGATGGGCCAGCCGTGCGCTTCCCCCAGATAGTCGATGCCTGTCCAGAGGAACTGGCCGGAGATATATTCGTTGTCAGTGACAGCGCGCCATTCCTGCAGGCGGTGTCCGTTTTCACTGCCGAGGAAGGGCTTATCAGGAAAATCCAGATGGTGCTGCCCGTACAAGTGTTCTTTATAATTGTAGCCTGCCACATCAAGCGCATCGAGAAAGCCAAGCTGTGCGGAAAGCTCGGGGAAGGCAGCCGCAAGCGTTACCGGATGCGTGGTATCTGTCTTTCTGACAATATCGCACAGATGCTTAGCAAGCACAGCAAGACGTTCCGCGTTGGGACGCGCAGGATTGTACTTGCGCTCTGCTTCGGGCTTGTTTGCGTCATTGTTTCCGGTCATTGCGGCAAAGGATGGGTGGCAGTAGGGGTCGTTGGGATAGTCAATCTCATTGCCGATACTCCACAGGATGACGCTTGGATGGTTTCGGTCGCGCAGAATCATATCAACAAGGTCGCGCTCATGCCATACAGGGAAGGCTGTATAATAACCCTGTGTTCTGGGAGGATAGACATTGTGTCCCTGCCACCATTTGTTCTTGGGACCCTCCCATTCATCAAAGGCCTCGTCCATTACAAAGAAGCCGAGCAAATCGCACAGGGTATACAGCTCAGGCATGTGGGGATTGTGGCTCATGCGGATGGCATTACAGCCCATCTCCTTGAGCTTGACCAGCCTGCGGTACCATACCTCATAGGGAACGGCAGCGCCGAGACACCCTGCATCATGATGGACGCAGACACCCTTGAGCAGATACGGCTTGCCGTTCAGGAAGAATCCCTTGTCGGCGTCAAAGGAAAAGCTACGGATGCCGACCTGCATTTGGTGCGTCAGATAAGGCGCATCCTGCGCAAGATAGGTCTTTACGGTATACAGATAAGGCGTTTCGGGCGACCAAAGCCGGGGAAATTGAAGGCTTCCGGCATTTTTTACAAGGGCGGAGCCATGGGCTGCTACTGTGACCTGTGCTGATGCTTCACTGACTGCGTTTCCCTCAGGGTCAAGGATTACATTGGTGACGGTAATCAGACTGTCCTGATTGGTATCGTTTGTGATTTGATTGTCAATCTCATAATCTGCGCACTTACGGTCTGCCTTCGGTGTGTGGAAAAAGATACCGTCAGCAGCAGGGTAAATCTGCTCAGATACCGTCAGAGTAACCCTCCCTGTAATGCCGGAGCCTGTAAACCAGCGGGAATCGGACAGCTCGCGCCGGTCGACATACACGCTGATGACATTGTCGGCATCAAACCGGAAACAATGCGTGACGTCGTAGTGAAAGGATATGTAACCGTTCGGACGCTCTCCAAGATAGGTGGAATTGCACCAGACACGGCTGTTTTTATACACGCCGTCGAAGTTGATGCACAGATGCTTTCCGCGCCAGCTTTCATCGGGGGTAATGTGTATGCGGTACCAGCCGATACCGCCTGCAAGGTATCCGGTACCGCTCGAATATTCCTTTGAGAAAGGCATGTGTACGGACCAGTCGTGGGGAAGCAGGACCTCCTCCCAGCAGTCGTCCGGAAACCACGCCTGCCATGCCTCCGGTGCTTCTCCGAGGCGGAAGCGCGCATGATTTAAGGGAAGTGTGATGGTATCAATTGCATGACTCATATGATTTTCTCCTTTACAAAAATATTTCATGATGCAGCTGTTCAGCACAGCACGACGCACTTGCTGCGGAGTGCGTGAGAATGCGTAAATTGCGTTAGGCATCAAGTCACCACGAAGTGGTTTTGCATGACTTGATGCCCGTGACGATGAAGGTACTGAATCGCTACATGATAACGTAATTGTTCAGCACAGCACGACGCACTTGCTGCGGAGTGCGTGAGAATGCATAAATTGCGTTAGGCATCAAGTCACCACGAAGTGGTTTTGCATGACTTGATGCCCGTAACGATGAAGGTACTGAATCGTTACATATAACGAAATATGCCCCGGGTCAAGGGGATTCTGTATTTATTATATATAAAAAGGGACATCTTTGAAAGGGGTTTCAAATAAGAAATTCAAACTTTGGCAACAGTTTAGCAACGGCTCAGCCGGAGTTTGATATATTGTAGTAAAATTATCACGTTTTGAGGCCCGCGGAGGCGGAGCAGAAAGGAGTTCAAATAAATGGACATGGATTGGGTACACGAGATGTACCGCAGGATTCTCGTAAAGGAAAATGCGGCAGCAAAGAGAAACAGAGATAAGATTCCCTACACAACAAAGGATGGCGTGTTTGACGACAGGGGGAAAAATGACATCTGCTGGTGGACAAACGGCTTCTGGGGCGGCATGATGTGGCAGCTTTACCATGCGACGCATGAGCCTGTCTATCTGGAAAATGCGCTGCAGACGGAGATCAAGCTGGATGCAAATCTGATGAACCGTCAGGGCATGGACCACGACAGCGGATTTAAGTGGCTGCCGACTGCTGTCGCACACTACCGCATGACAGGAGATAAGGCGTCGAGAAACAGGGCGCTTCTTGCGGCGGATAATCTTGCAGGGCGTTTTAATCCCGTGGGAAAATTTATCCGTGCATGGAACAACTGGGACGGAAATGAGGACGGCTCTTTTGCCGGACGTGCCATCATCGACTGCATGATGAATCTGCCGCTTTTATACTGGGCAGGTGAGGAGCTGCACGACCCCCGGTTCTGCCATATTGCAAAAATGCACGCTGATACAGCCATGAAATATTTTATACGCGAGGACGGTTCGGCAAAGCACATTGTGGAATTTGATGCACAGACAGGCGCGTATCTTCATTCTGTGGGCGGACAAGGCTATGGTCATGGCTCTTCGTGGACAAGGGGGCAGGGCTGGGCGGTATATGGCTTTATACTCAGCTATCTTCATACCGGAGAGGAGCGGTATCTTGCCGTTTCAAAAAAGACAGCCGATTACTTTATTGCCAATATCCCGGATTCCGGACTGATACCGGTCGATTTCAGGCAGCCTCCTGAGCCGGCTTACGAGGATTCCACGGCAGCGGCCATAGCAGCCTGCGGCATGCTGGAGCTTGCAAAATATGTGCCGGAGAACGAGAAACAGACATATAAAAATGCCGCGATAAAGCTGCTGAAGGCACTGGCGGACAAGCGGTGCAATTGGGATGAGAACACTGACAATCTGCTTGAGAAATGTACTGCTGCATACCACGATGCAGAGCACGAATTTTCGATTATTTACGGCGACTATTATTTTATTGAAGCAATCTGGAAGCTCATGGGAACGGAGCTGTTTATCTGGTAGCTGTCAGGAATTGCCGTGTGATGCAGCTTCCGATATCAATATCTATATATAGAAAGGCAGGGTTAAACGCGTGAAGAACAGATTTGAACCCAAAACAATTGATAATACATTAAGCCCGTATACTGGGCTGACAAGAGAGAGCTGGATTGAAGCCGCCGAATATCTGTTGAGCGGAATTTTCCAGAATATAAAGGATTTCAAAGACCCTGTGGTAATGCCGAGAAAAGAGACAAAGGTGACCTATCCGCACAGCAGTGAGGCAGTGTGGGAGCAGAAGGCGGAATATTTTGAGGGTCTGGCGCGCTCCCTTTTTATCGCAGCGCCGCTGATACATATCAAACCGGAGCTGACATTAAATGACATCTGTGTCAGAAATTATTATAAGAGCCACATTCTTAGGGCATGCACGCCGGGGGACAGCGTGTATGTGGGAAGTTATGCCGAATGTAAGGAGCTTTCCAAAGACCCGAATCCATTCCGCGCGTTCCAGCAGACTGTTGAGACGTGTGCTCTGGTTATCTGCTTATGGATGAGCAGAGAGGAGATATGGGATACTTACACAAAAGAAGAAAAGGATATCATAGCGGATTTCCTGCTTGATTATGCACATGGAAATACTGTTCCGCAGAACTGGCGTCTTTTTAATATGCTTGATATGGCATTTCTCCATATGGAGGGCTATGAAATTGATGCAGACATTATGAGAGAGCATGCGCAGGCAATTCTTTCCTACTATGCCGGAGACGGATGGTACCGTGACGGTCAGTCCTTTGACTATTATTCCTGCTGGGCGTTTAATGTCTATGCGCCGCTCTGGAACCAGTGGTACGGTTATGAACATGAGCCGTATCTTGCTGCACGGTTTGAGGAGAATTCCAATGCGCTGATGAAGACGTATGCGGATTTCTTTGATGAGGACGGATTTACGAATATGTGGGGCAGAAGCAATATTTACCGCAATGCGGCGACCAGCGCCTTTGACGGGAATATGATGCTGCGCAGCTTTGAGGCGGACCCCGGGCTTGCAAGGCGCATTTCGTCCGGCTCCCTCATGCAGTTTATGGGGCGCGATGATTTCCTGTACAAGGGAGTGCCGACGCTTGGCTTCTACGGTCAGTTTATGCCGCTGGTTCAGGGATACTCGTGTGCGGAATCGCCGTTCTGGCTTGGAAAGGCATTTCTGTGCCTGCATCTGCCTGCCGACCATCCCTTTTGGACGGCAAAGGAGAACAACGGAACCTGGGAAAAGCTGCAGGGGAAGGAGGTAAAAACAACGACACTGGACGGGCCTGCCCTGTGCTTTACCAATCACAAGGCAAACGGCGAGACAATACTCAGAACCGGAAAGGTGGTCAAGCACAAATCTGATGAGCACGGCATGTGGAATTATTCCAAGCTGTGCTATAACACGAAATATCCATGGGAGTCGGCGCCTGCAAGGGATGTGGAGGCGCAGCAGTATGTTCTGCATGATGTGACAAGCGATACCTGTGACAAGGCAAATGCGACCTTCTGGCATGGTGAAAAGAAAGGGGTGCTTTACCGCAGGCAGTTTTTCGGCTATGAGACAGAGACGGAGGACCACTGGGTTCAGGCGGTCAATCTGGCAGATTATCCCGTGGCGTATGGAATCATGCGTGCAGACAGGCTCCGGCTTTTTAAAAAGCCGGTAGAGCTTACGCTTGGAGCCTATGGCTTCCCGGACAACGGAACAGAAATTCTGACAATGGAAGAGGAGCTGGAAGGCGGAAAAGCAAAGGCTGTGGTTTTGAAAGGAAAGGATTTTACAGGACGGGAGAAGCAGCTTGCCATGACCATCTATGACGGATGGGATGAGCTGAAGGTCATCAGCAGCACGGGAACCAATCCCGACTCTGAAAACTCCCTGATTGTGTATGCTTCGACTGCGAGAAGGAACCACAACCATTATGAGCAGGCAGTGCTTATCTCGCAGGTGCTTACCAAGGAAGAAACAGCGGATTTTACAAAGGATGAGCTGTTCCCGATTCAGAGCATCACCTACACCGACCCGCAGGCAAAGGGCGGATATGGACCTGTCACCATCACGCATAAGGACGGAACGGTAAAAGTAATTGATTTTGATGCAATCGAGGGACAGCTTATGCTGTGATATGCTTCAGGGCGTCTTCTAACTGAGGCGCCCTTCTTTCATATACAGCAATGATTCTGGCAAGCTCCTCTGTTGTGACAAAGCTTCTTTTTTCGGCGTAAAGAGCAATAAACACCCAGAGCATATTCGCTTTGGCAATTCCGAACAGCAGGTGTTTTGAAAAGCTGTAGTCTTCAAAAATATCAAGAAAGCTTGTCTGGAGATAATATGCATAATACTGGTTCAGCAGCTTATCCGAATCGGGAATCTTCTGCCGGAAAACGGCTTCCAGAGCGGCGAGCCTGCGATTGGCAGCATCAGGGCTTCTGCGGTTTAGGCCACAGAAGCTTTTGATATATTTTCTGCACAGACGGTACAAAAAAGGTGACAGCGTTTTCAGGCTGGGATGGTAAAATCCATTAAAAAACAATTGATTCATCATGGTACAGTCAAAAATATAACGGTTTTTGTCGTTATAATACAGCGGACTTGGCAGTGGTGTCCTGCTCAGGCAGGCGTTCTGTGCATCGCGTCCGTATTGCAGGAACGCCATACTGTCAAAGCTTATGCCGTCATCAAGCATTTGTATCAGCTCTGTTCTTGCCTGAAGCAGGTAACGCAGAAATTCCTCGTCGTCATTTGTCGTGTTGACTTCATACCGGACTTCGCCTTCCGTGACATGAAAGACAAAGGGCTGATTGCCCGCAGCAGCTTTAAGAAACAGCCTTGCGGCCTCGGGACACGCCAGATAGAGCGTTTCTTCACAGAAAAAACCAAAATTGCAGAGCTGTCTGGGAAACTGGACGCAAACAAGCGGCATATACTGCGTTCCGGATTTTTTCTGCAGCGAACAGAGCCGGTCTGTTCCCCAAAAGGGACAGCCGCGGACCGTATTGCGAAACGATACGATATCGTCTTTCTTCTCAATCAGGCAGCGCAGCACCGTGCCGAATATACCCTTTTCAGTTAAATACTTCTTGTACATTTCCTCATCAATGGGAACCCTCCAGCCGCGGCAGCAGCTTACAGGACACGCTGCGCCCGTGCATTGGAAATCCTCATAGATGGAAATACGTCTGATTTGCATTGGTTTGATGCACCTCGAATCTGCAATGGTTTGTCCATTATAGGACTATTATGCAGTTTATCGGAAAAAGCGGCGGAATGCAAGAGGAAGCAATGACAATAATCCATAAGGCTGAACTGTTGCCAGGCGCGTGGGAGGAAATGGTAAAAGTATTGACAAATAAAGATTGCATGTTATAATAGAAACAGTGTTACGGTAACGCTGTTTCTTTATATGTACGAGTCTGTAAGGATATTAGCAGGGCTGCACAGGCGAGGCACGGCGGGAAGGACAGAGCCAGCTCGATTAAGGCAAGGAGGAATGAATTGAAAAAACAGGCGGAAGGAGTCACGGAGAAAATTCTGTCAGCCGCGGAACAGGAATTTCTCACCTATGGCTTCAAAGATGCGAGTCTGCGGCGGATATGCGCTGCAAGCGGAGTGAGCACACATTCTCTCTATACCCGTTTCGGAGATAAGGAGGGACTTTTCGACGCATTGGTGAAAGCTGCTGCGGACGGTTTGATGGAGGTTTATCTTGCGTCTGTCGGCTCCCTGGAGGGATGCAAAGATTATCCCGGCATGACAGATGCAGGGCGCAGAGGCACAGATGAGGTGCTGGAATATGTTTATCAGCATTTTACGGCGTTTCAATTAATTTTCTGCCATTCGGCAGGAACAAAATATGCAGATTATCTCGACCTGCTTTCAGAAATCGAGGAAAGAGCATATCAGGAAATGCTTCATCAACTGAAAGGAAATATGACAGATTTGGATAAATTTTTTATCCATGTAGTCTGCGCCGGTTCCTGGCAGCCGGTGTATGAGGTGGTCTCCCATGATATTCCTCTGGAAGCGGCAAAACGCTTCATGGAGCTGCAAATGCAATATCATTATGCAGGATGGGAGGCAGTATTAGGACTTCTGTGAGGGAAGTCCTTAAAAAATCATTATTGGTTAGTCAAATCTAACATTTATTAGGAATGGGCTGTTTCAGCCGCCCAAGGGGCATGGAGGTAGTATATGATGGAAACGAAAAAAGACAAAAAAGGCGCCATGAGCTATCTGATGGAGTGGCTCGGCACGGATAAGTCCAAATTTATACGCAGTATTCTGTTTGCAGTATTGAATGTTGTGTTTAAAGTAGTTCCTTATTTTATCATTGGGGACGTCATTAGAAGGCTGCTGGAAGGAGAGCGGAAAACAGATATTTTTGTGACAAGGATTCTTTTGATTGCGCTGAGTTTTGTGATTTCAGAGACTTTCCGGTATTTTTCCACAAGCCTTTCCCACAAAGCGACCTTTGTGATACTGGCAAATATCAGGAAAGCGGCGTGCGATAAGCTGGCGCGGGTTCCGCTCGGATATGTGAAGGATACAGGCTCGGGAACCTTTAAGAACATTATCGTGGAGCGCATCGACAGCATGGAGACTACGATGGCGCACATTGTGCCGGAATTTACCTCCGGGCTTCTGGCGCCGGTCATCATGATGGTGTATTTTTTCACGATTGACTGGCGGCTTGCGCTTCTTGAGTTTGTCCCAATGATTATTGGACTGCTTGCCATGGGCGGTATGATGATCGGATATGAGGAGAGCTTTCAGAACAGCATTGCCAAGACAAAAGCGCTCAATGACGCAGCAGTGGAGTACATAAACGGTATCGAGGTCATTAAGGCATTCGGAAAAGCAGAAAAATCTTACGATAAATTTGTTACTGCTGCAAGAGAAGGGGCGGACTGTTTTATCGAATGGATGCGGCGCTGCAATATCTGGCAGGGAATGATGCTGACAGTGACGCCATATACTCTGCTGACGGTGCTGCCCTTTGGCGCATGGTTCGTGATGAAGGGAAGTCTTGCTCCGGCGGATTTTGTGATGTGTATTCTTCTGGCGCTGGGTGTGACGGCTCCCATGACCACCATGATGGGATATGTGGACGATATCAGCAAAATGGGGACGATTTTCGGCGAGGTCATTGGCATTCTGGAGCATGATGAGTTAAAGCGTCCTGAGAAGAGCAGGAAGATGCCGGCAGATTATTCAGTAGAGCTGAAAGGCGTTAAGTTTGGCTACCATGAGAAGGAGATTCTGCATGGTATCGATATGAAAATGCCGCAGGGAACGGTTAATGCCATCGTGGGACCGTCAGGAAGCGGTAAATCTACGATTGCCAGGCTGATTGCGTCCATGTGGGATGTGAGCGGCGGAAGCATCTTGATTGGCGGCGTGGATATCAGGGAACTGGAGCTTACGGATTACAGCCGGAATATCGCCTATGTCTCTCAGGATAATTACCTGTTTGACGATACCGTCATGGAAAATATACGCATGGGCAGGCAGGGTGCGACAGATGAGGAGGTTATAAAGGCGGCAAAGGACAGCGGCTGCTACGAGTTTATCATGCAGCTGGAGCATGGGTTCCATACGGTAGCCGGCGGTGCGGGAGGGCATCTCTCGGGTGGGGAGAGGCAGCGGATATCCATTGCCCGTGCCATGCTGAAAAATGCGCCGGTTATCATTTTGGACGAAGCAACGGCATACACAGACCCGGAGAACGAGGCGGTCATTCAGGCCTCTGTGGCAAAGCTGGTACGAGGAAAAACGCTGATTGTCATTGCACACCGGCTTTCTACCATTGCGGACGCAGACAACATTTTTGTCATCAAGGATGGAACCCTTGCAGAGAAGGGAAAACATAAGGAGCTGCTTGCAAAGAACGGCATTTACAAACAGATGTGGGAGAGCCACATATCCGTAAAGGATTCTGCTTTGGAGGGAGGCGCGGCAAATGCTTAATATATTGAGAAAATTCTTTGATTTTGTAGGAGAGAAGAATAAAAAGAAATTCCAGGTGTCCATTGTTCTGAGTATTTTTCAGGCGCTCAGCGCTGCCATGAAGATTCCGGCAATTATGCTGGTACTGCAGGCGATGATAGAAGAACGGCTTACAGGGACGGTGATTCTGCAGGCGCTTGCCATTATGCTGGGAGGGCTTTTGGTGGAAAATGCGGTGAAGTATAAGGCGACCATGCTCCAGACAGAGGGCGGCTATGACGGCGCGGCGTTTAAACGGATTGAGATTGCAGAGCATCTGCGCTATCTGCCGATGGGATATTTTAATCAAAACAGTCTGGGAAGCATTACCTCTGTGACGACAAATACCATGGAGCATCTGGCAGATATCGGTACGAGAGCGGTTATGCTGAGTACCTCCGGATTAATTGATACAGGTGTGATTTTGCTGCTGGTATTGATTTACGACTGGCGGATTGGACTTGTTGGGATTCTGGGTACGGCGTTATTTCTGATAATGAACGCATATATGCAGGGCAAGTCAACCGCAGCGGCTGCGGATAAAGTGGAGTGCGACCGGGTGCTGGTTTCACAGATTATGGAGTACCTGCAGGGAATTGCCGAGGTCAAGTCCTACAATCTGTTCGGGAAGACTACGAAGAAATTAAATGACGCCATTGACCGTGCAAGGGCGGCGGTTACTGCCGCCGAGGTGACATTTATGCCCCATATCACGGTACAGAACATTGTCTGCAAGCTGACGGGCGCGGCTATGATGCTCTGCTCTGTGCTTCTGTTTCTGAATGGAAAGATGGAACTGCTTATCTGCATTGGAATGTCTGTCTGTGCGTTTATGATATTTCAATCTCTGGAATTGGCGGGTGCCTTTTCCTCTCTGCTGCGGATGATTGATTTCTGTGTGGATAAAGGGCAGGAGATTATGGATATTCCGGGTATGGACATTGACGGCAAGGATATCACACCGGCTCATTATGGCATTGAACTCAAGGATGTGACGTTCAGTTACGAGAAACGAAAGATTATCGACGGGATTTCTCTCAAAATTCCCGAAAAGACAACGACGGCAATCGTGGGACCCTCCGGCGGCGGAAAAACGACGCTCTGCAGCCTGATTGCCCGGTTCTGGGATTTGGACAGCGGAAGTGTGACGCTGGACGGCAGAGACGTGCGGGAGTACAGCGTAGACAGCCTGATGAAGAATTTCAGCTTTGTGTTCCAGAATGTCTATCTGTTCTCGGACACGATAGCCAACAATATCCGTTTCGGAAAAGAGAACGCGTCCATGGATGAGGTTATCCTTGCGGCGAAGAAAGCCTGCTGTCATGATTTTATCATGGAGCTGCCGGAGGGCTATAATACGGTCATCGGGGAAGGCGGAGCAACGCTGTCCGGAGGAGAGAAGCAGCGGATATCCATTGCAAGGGCGATTATGAAGGATTCGCCCATCATAATTCTGGATGAAGCCACGGCAAACGTGGACCCCGAAAACGAAAAGGAGCTTGTGGATGCCATTGAAAGCCTGACGAAGGAGAAGACAATTATTATGATTGCACACAGACTTAAGACTGTGCGGAGCGCGGATCAGATTGTGGTAGTAAACCATGGTAGGATTGAACAGCTCGGAAAGCATGAGGAGCTGATGCAGCAGGACGGCATTTACCGAAGGTTTGTAAGCGCAAGGGAGCTTGCGGCAGGATGGAAGCTGAACAGTAATCTTTAAAGTCGGATAAACGGAAATTGTTCAGCCATGCCCATTGACTTTCTTTGTAGAATATGCTAGTCTAATATTAGTTAGAAATAACTAACCACACACGAATAAATCATGTGGACTCCCCAGAAGCGATTCTGTTTCCCCGGATGCTGCTGACTTCCGGGGAGGGATTCTGCAAATATAAAAAGGAGACTGACCAATGGATTATATGAAAATTGTAAAAGTAATCGGAAGAGAAATCATGGATTCCAGAGGAAATCCGACTGTGGAAGCAGAAGTAATATTAGCGGATGGAACGGTAGGAAGGGGCATGGCGCCAAGCGGTGCATCTACCGGTGAGTTTGAAGCGCTGGAACTGCGTGACGGCGATGCGTCAAGGTATCTGGGAAAAGGCGTGCAGAAAGCCGTTGAAAATATCAATACAAAGATATGTGAAGTCCTTGTGGGAATGGATGCTTCCGATACATATGCAGTGGATAAAGCGATGATTGATGCGGACGGAACAAAGGATAAGTCTAATCTGGGAGCAAATGCAATCCTTGCCGTATCTATTGCGGCAGCCCGGGCAGCAGCAGCTTCGCTGAATATTCCGCTTTATCGTTTTCTGGGCGGCGTTTCCGGAAACCGTCTGCCGGTTCCGATGATGAATATTGTGAATGGAGGCTGTCATGCCCTGTCCTCCGGACTGGATGTGCAGGAATTTATGGTAATGCCGGTAGGAGCGCCTTCTTTTAAAGAAGGCCTTCGGTGGTGTGCGGAGGTATTCCACGCGCTGGCTGCCATCTTAAAATCCAGAGGTCTGGCAACATCTGTCGGCGACGAGGGCGGTTTTGCACCGGCTCTTGCGTCGGATGAAGAGGCGATTGAGACAATTTTGGAAGCAGTTAAGAAAGCAGGCTATGAGCCGGGCAGAGACTTTATGATTGCCATGGATGCAGCATCCTCAGAGTGGAAGACAGGAAAGACCGGAGAATATAAGCTGCCGAAAGCAGGAACAGTGTATACTTCAGAAGAGTTAATCGCTCACTGGAAGCAGCTTGTAGAGAAATATCCGATTATTTCGATTGAAGATGCGCTGGATGAGGAAGACTGGGAAGGCTGGAAGAAACTGACCGCAGAGCTTGGAGATAAGGTTCAGCTTGTCGGGGACGACCTGTTTGTCACGAATACGGAGCGCCTTTCCAAGGGAATTGAGCTTGGCTGCGGTAATTCCATTCTGATTAAACTGAATCAGATTGGTTCCGTATCTGAGACGCTTGAGGCAATTAAGATGGCGCATAAGGCTGGCTATACAGCGGTTACATCGCACCGCTCAGGCGAGACAGAGGATACGACGATTGCGGACCTTGCCGTAGCTTTAAATACCTGCCAGATTAAAACTGGCGCACCGAGCCGGACGGAGCGTGTGGCAAAATACAACCAACTGCTGCGCATAGAGGAGGAACTGGGAGCAAGTGCGGTTTATCCGGGAATAAAAGCATTTCATGTTTCAAAATAAAAAAACGTTGGATAAAACAAGAGACATTCTGATTCAAACCCAGAATGTCTTTTTGTTTAAAGCAGCTCCGTTCATAGGCAGCTTTTTGTCATTTCTTCTTTTGGGAGAAAAACTGTCGTCAGCACGCCCTGTTTGCAACAGACGATTGATAAAAAAGGTATTGAACAAAATTTCAGGAGACCATTAGTTATGAACTGGCGGCAAGGGACCGGATCATAATATTCCATTTGAAACGGTGAAACATATCATGGAATCGGAAGGAAGAACCATGATGCAGTGAACGAAAGGCTTCGCGAAGCAGAATCCGAAACAGAAAAATGTAGTGAAATAAGGTTCTGAATATGCTATAATATCAATAAAAAATGGTTAGGCAGGAGTCGCTATGCGTTACATTAAAATAAAAGATGTCAGACCCGGCATGCATTTGGCGTACAATATGTACGACGCAGACGGACATACGCTGATTTGCAGTGGATGCGTTCTGTCAGAGGGTTATATTAAAAGGATCAATGAATATGGCTTTGATGGTGTTTATATTCAGGACGAGCTGTCAGATGATATTAAAATAGAACCGGTCATCACACCTGAGCTTCGTACGGAGGGGCTTATTACGGTGCGCAATTGTGATGTGGACGGCTGCAAGGGAATTGCCAGTAAAATTGTGGATCAGGTGCTTCATAAAGGGGTGCTGTCCCTGGATTTGACAGACCTCAGAAGCTTTGACGGATATACCTATGCTCATTCCGTCAACGTGGCAGTACTTTCCTGCATTATAGGATTTGGTCTTAAGATGAACGAAACGTCACTGGAGCAGTTGGTGATGGCGGGACTTCTCCATGACCTCGGGAAACTTATGATTCCGCCGGAAATTCTGAACAAACCTTCAAGACTGACCAACGAAGAATATGAAATCATGAAAAAGCATTCCGCGATTTCTTATGAGATTATCAAGGAACGCTGGGATATTCCGGCACAGGTCAAGGTGGCGGTCCTGCATCATCATGAAAATGAGGACGGCAGCGGTTATCCTGACGGGCTTGAAGGTGAGGATATGACTATTTTTACAAAGATTCTGCATGTGGCGGATGTATACGATGCACTTGTGTCAAAGCGTTCCTACAAGAGTCCGTATTCGCCTTATGAGGCGTGCGAGTTCCTGATGGGAGGGGGCGGCATCATGTTTGATCCCAAGGTAGTGGAAGCGCTTCTGATGTATGTGCCGTTCTATCCAAAGGGAACGCAGGTCAGGCTTTCGGATGGCAGGGAAGGCATTATTTTGGAAAATTCCGGAACCAGAAACCTAAGACCTCTGCTGAGACTGCTTGACGGAACGACACTGGACCTGCAGAAGAAGGAAAATTATAACCTTACGATTCTGCATAGCGCGAATGAGGACGTAACAGACCCTTCCGCAGCAGAGGAGGAGCGTCAGAAAATGCTTATGCCATTCAAGAAATACCGCATTATGATTCTTGATGATATGCTGATTAATCTTCAGGCGCTCAGGGGATTTCTGGAGAAGAAATATGAGCTGAACCTGCTGACTTCGGTGGGACAGGCGCTTTTGCAGCTCAAGCGTGGGCCTGAGC
Organism: Lachnospiraceae bacterium; assembly: GCA_017622845.1. Taxonomy (GTDB): domain Bacteria; phylum Bacillota; class Clostridia; order Lachnospirales; family Lachnospiraceae; genus COE1. Next base: position 30,452 of record JAGAQJ010000045.1, read on the forward strand.
CGGATTTGATTATGATTGATATGGATATGCCGGAGATGAACGGCATAGAAGCTGCCGGAAGGATAAGGGATATCGCAGGAAATATCCCGATTCTTTTTGTAATTAACAATTATGACAGAAGTGTCATATCCCGGTGCAGAAAGGCAAAAGCAGCAGGATACATTGTGCGCCCGTACAAGCCTGCTTATGTAAAGGCGGAGATTAACCGCATCCTGACGGGGGAGGAGATTGTTGAGTAGGGACTGCGAGGAGGCAGAAATCATATGTATCAGTTTGAAAAAGTGGATAAGAAGCTTCTCGGATATCAGATTGAAGAGGAACTGATGAATTATATTTTGAAGGAACCGGTGAATCCCGGAGAAAAAATACCCAATGAATTTGAGCTGGCAGAAAAGTTTGGAGTTGGGAGAAGTACAATCCGTGAGGCGGTAAAAGGACTGGTATCAAAAGGCGTTCTTGAAGTAAGGCGCGGTTCCGGAACATATGTCATCAGTCATATTTCCCTGGAAGATGATCCTCTGGGATTTGCCAGATTTAAGGATAAATATGAGCTTGCTATTGAACTTTGCGAGGTCAGGCTTATGATGGAACCGGAGATTGCAGCGCTGGCTGCGCAGTATGCATCAGAAGAGGAAAAGAAAAAGCTGAAAAGTCTTTGTGATGAAGTGGAGGAATTATATAGAAACGGAGAGAATCATCTCAAAAAGGATATTGAATTTCATACGTATATAGCAAGCTGCAGCAAAAACAGAGTGGTGGAAATGCTGGTGCCCATTATCAATACTGCGGTAATGACTTTTGGCAAACTTACCCATAGAAAGCTTATGAATGAGACGATTGAAACGCACAGGGCAGTGACCAATGCGATTATTGCAGGCGATTCTATAGGGGCAAGGTGTGCAATGGTTATGCATTTGACATATAATCGTCAGATGATGTCAAGACTAATGGCAGAGCATGGAAACGAAACGACAGAGATGTCAGATGAATAAAGATGGAGAAGCGAGTATTTTAATATAATTTCATAAAAATAGACAAAAACAACGAATGAAAATAAATCTTTTTCGTTGTTTTTTTGTGTAAAAAGGAGAAAAGAAACAAAAGACATAGGACGTATTGACTAAAAACAATATAAAAAGTATAATAAAATTATAAAACATCAGACGTCAGATGTGAATGGGCAGCAATTATGATTCTCGGGTCAGTATTCTTCACGGTGCCGTATTCAGGCAGAATAGGAACTGAGGATTCAGACAAAATAATAGATAGGAGGAATTACAATGACTGCAGATACAGTATCTTTAAATCCTGTGCGATTGATTCTTGCGGCAGTAATAGGCTTGGCTTTACTGCTGGCATTGATTATCGTTTTTAAGGTTCATGCGATAATTTCCATTCTGATAGGAGCAATTGCCATAGGCGTGATTGCCGGAATGCCTCTTTCGGAAATTGTTGCTGCGGTAAACGACGGAATAGGAAATACGCTCAAAGGCATTGCCTTGCTGGTAGGCCTGGGGTCCATGTTTGGGGCGATTCTGGAAACTTCAGGAGGAGCACAGACACTTGCCGTGACAATGGTCAAAAAGTTCGGAGACAAGAAAGCAGCCTGGGCATTAGGAATTACTGGTCTTGTCATAGCAATGCCTGTATTTTTTGATGCCGGATTGATTATTCTGATTCCGCTTGCATTTTCTCTTGCAAAGAGAACCAAACGCTCTTCGCTGTTTTATGTCATTCCGCTTCTTGCAGGTCTTGCAGTAGGGCATGCATTTATTCCGCCGACACCCGGTCCGGTGCTCGTTGCCACGATGCTGAACGTGGATCTTGGCTGGGTGATTCTTGTGGGCGTGTTCTGCGGCATATTTGCAATGATTGCAGCCGGTCCTGTATGGGGGTCCGTATGCGGCAGGAAATACGATGTTCCTGTGCCTGAACATGTAGCCTGCCAAGAGGATATTGATGAGTCGAAGCTTCCGAAATTCGGAACAATTGTCAGTATTATACTGATTCCTCTCGTGCTCATCATTTTGAAGTCGCTTGCAGGCGTAATCCCTGCCATGGCGCCGGTAGAGCCTGTTCTTACATTTCTCGGAGAGCCTTTTGTGGCGCTGCTTCTTGCGACGATTGCCGCGATGGTGATTCTTGGATTAAAGCACGGGTATACCAACGAAGAACTTGAAAAAATTATGACAAAATCCTTAGAACCCACTGGCTTGATTCTTCTTGTAACCGCATGCGGCGGTGTGCTTCGTTATGTATTGCAGTATTCAGGGCTGGGAGATGTGATCGGCAATGCGGTGGCAAAGGCGAACCTCCCGATTGTGCTTGTAGCTTTTATTGTGGCAGCGCTTGTAAGGATTTGTGTAGGCTCATCTACGGTAGCAATGACAATGGCGGCAGGCATTATTGCGGCTATGCCCGGAATATCGGAGCTGTCCCCAATTTATCTTGCATGTGTTACTGCCGCAGTTGCAGGCGGTTCAACCGTTTGCTCTCATTTCAATGATTCGGGCTTCTGGCTTGTAAAATCTCTTGTGGGGCTTGATGAGAAGACAACGCTGAAAACATGGACGATTATGGAAACACTGGTGGGAACAACCGGATTTTTGGTCGCATTGATTATTTCGTTTTTTGCATAACAGTATTTATAGATGTGAGAGGAGTTGATGGTTATGGAATTTGTGAGTCAGAAAATGCGTGAGCTTGCGCCGGAGCTTGATCCGCTGAGACTTGGTACAGGCTGGAAGGCTGAGGATTTGTCAAAACCGCAGGTGATGATTGAAAGTACTTTTGGCGACAGCCATCCCGGAAGCGGACATTTGGATATTCTGGTGGAGGAGGTGAGAAAAGGTGTTGCCGAAGCAGGGGGACATGGAGCAAGATATTTTGTGACAGATATCTGTGACGGCGAGAGTCAGGGAACGGATGGAATTAATTTCAGCCTGGCAAGCCGTGAAATGATTGCGAACATGATAGAGATACATGCCAATGCAACGCCCTTTGATGCAGGCGTCTATCTGGCAAGCTGCGATAAAGGCATGCCTGCAAATCTCATGGGGCTTGCAAGAGTTAATATTCCGTCAATCGTTGTTCCCGGAGGAACGATGAACGCAGGACCGGAAATGCTGACATTGGAACAGCTTGGAATGTACAGTGCCAAATACGAACGCGGAGAGATAGACGAGGCAAGGCTTAATTGGGCAAAATGTAATGCGTGCCCAAGCTGCGGCGCCTGTTCTTTTATCGGAACAGCATCAACTATGCAGATAATGGCAGAGGCGCTCGGGCTTGCGCTTCCCGGAAGCGCATTGATGCCTGCAACAAGTCCTGATCTTCTTCGATATGCCAGACAGGCGGGAGAGCAGGCGGTAAAGCTTGCATCGATGCCTCATATGAAGCCGGGCAGCATTGTAACGATGGAGAGTTTTGAAAATGCAATTCTTGTACACGCTGCAATATCCGGAAGCACAAACTGCCTGCTTCATATTCCTGCCATCGCCCATGAATTTGGGATAGAGATTACAGGAGACACCTTTGACCGGCTGCACAGGGGGGCGCATTATCTTCTGGATGTCCGTCCGGCAGGACGCTGGCCGGCAGAAGTATTTTACTATGCGGGCGGTGTTCCGGCGATTATGGAAGAGATAAAGAGGCACCTGCACTTGGATGTAATGACTGTGACAGGAAAAACTTTGGGTGAAAATCTGGATGAACTGAAACATAACGGATTCTATGAGCGCTGTGGGAAGTGGCTTGACGACTTTAACAAACGATACAATGTAAAACTGACAAGGCAAGACATCATACGTCCTTATGACAAGGCAATAGGAACAGATGGAAGCATCGCTGTTTTAAAGGGAAATCTGGCGCCGGAGGGTGCAGTGATAAAGCATACGGCATGTCCTCAGGAAATGTTCCGGGCAGTGCTGACAGCAAGACCCTTTGACAGTGAAGAGGAATGCCTTGATGCGGTATTGAAGCATAAGGTAAATAAAGGCGATGCCGTATTTATCCGGTATGAGGGTCCTAAAGGAAGCGGAATGCCGGAGATGTTCTATACCTCTGAGGCAATCAGCAGCGACAAAGAGCTGGGACGCAGCATCGCACTTATCACGGACGGACGTTTTTCAGGCGCCTCTACGGGACCGGTAATCGGACACTGCAGCCCGGAAGCAGTAGATGGAGGACCGATTGCGCTGGTTGAGGAAGGAGACCTGATTGAAATAGACATACCAAAACGCCATCTCAACATCATCGGTGTAAAGGGAGAAAAGAAGACAGAAGAGGAAATGGAGGTAATCTTAAAAGAAAGGCGTGCCGGATGGAAGCCCAGAGAACCAAAATATAAAAAGGGAGTGCTCAGGCTTTTCAGTGAACATGCTGCCAGTCCCATGAAGGGTGCCTACCTGGATTTGTAACAGTTCAGATGTATGGATTATTTTAGTCAGGACGAAGGTCGGCAGTCCTATGCCGGTACAGGCGATTGGACTCCAAATGCGAATTTTCTAATGGGTGATGCCAAAAGCTTTCAAAACCGTCCGCGACCGGACTCTACGCGCCGTCCATGGACGCGTTTCGTCCTAAATCCGCGTCCGTGCGGATTTTCGCGGATGTATCGAATCACCCATAAGAAAATATCAGCATTCTCCGCCAGCCTGTTCCGGCATAGGACTGCCGACCTTCTGTGCAAATTATTCCATTTTATGGTTTCAATGAACAGAAAACGGCAGGCGGAGGGATACTATCTGCCGTTTTCGTCCGGATAAGAATACATAAAAGGCTGAACTGTCGCTTGAATTTATAATAATTATGCGTTGCCTATTGACTTTATCTCAATAACAAAATATAATTAATAAGCTGTTTTTAAAGCGCGTGCACAAATAAAAGCATGCGCTTTTATTTGTGCAGGTGAGCGTGCGTTTTCCGGCTCAATTGCACGCAGGTTTGACATGCGGGCAGAAAAGAGGGCTATTCTTCTATTCGACCCGATTGAACATAGAAAGGAAATAGATATGGAAACATTAAAATTTGACGAACTGAACTTAAGTCCTGAGATTCTCAGGGGCGTAAAGGAAATGGGATTTGAGGAGGCATCTCCGATACAGAGCAAGGCGATTCCCATCGCGATGACAGGAGCAGACATTATCGGTCAGGCACAGACCGGCACGGGAAAGACCGCAGCGTTTGGAATCCCGGTACTGGAAAAGGTGAAAAAGGACATTAAGCATCCCCAGACATTGATTCTTTGTCCGACCAGAGAGCTGGCGGTACAGGCAGCAGAGGAAATCCGCAAGCTTGCCAAGTATATGCATGGCGTAAAGGTACTTCCCATCTATGGAGGGCAGGACATCAGCAAGCAGATCAGGGCGCTTAAGGGCACTCAGATTATTATTGGTACGCCCGGGCGTGTGATGGATCACCTTCGCCGCAAGACCATTCGCTGTGATTATGTAGATACGATTGTCCTTGACGAGGCAGATGAGATGCTCAACATGGGCTTCCGGGAGGATATCGAGACAGTCCTGCAGTATATTCCGAACGAGGACAGACAGACGATTCTTTTCTCTGCAACGATGCCGCAGCCGATTCTTGACATCACCAAGAACTACCAGAAGCCGGATGCCAGGCTGATTAAGGTGGTCAAAAAGGAGCTGACAGTTCCCAAGATTGAGCAGTATTACCTTGATGTCAAGCGCAAGGATAAGGTCGAGGTGCTTTGCCGCCTGCTTGACTACTATGAGCCAAAGCTTTCGCTTGTATTCTGCAATACCAAAAAGATGGTCGATGATTTGACAGAGGTGCTCAAGGGCAGAGGCTATTTTGCAGAGGGTCTGCACGGAGATATGAGCCAGGCGCAGCGCGACCGCGTGATGAAAAGCTTCCGGACCGGCAAAACGGATATCCTGATTGCCACGGATGTGGCGGCACGAGGCATTGATGTTGATGACGTAGAGGCAGTATTTAACTACGATATTCCGCAGGACGATGAATATTATGTGCATCGTATCGGACGTACCGGCCGCGCAGGACGTACCGGCCGTTCCTTCACGTTTGTAAAGGGCAAGGAGGTTTATAAGCTGAGAGATATCATGCGTTACTGCAAGACAAAGATTTACGCTATGCCTGTGCCGTCGGTCAATGATGTCAACCAGATTAAAATAGAGAAGGTAATGGATAAAATCGGCGCCATCATTGAGGAAGAGGATTTAACCGCAATGATTAACACGATTGAGAAGCAGGTCAATGAATCCGATTACACTGCAATGGATATTGCAGCGGCTTTCTTAAAAATGTACATGGGACAGTTTAATGAAAGCAGTGAGGCGGAAATGGAAGGTGGCGCGTATGACTTTGAGAATACTGGAGCCGAGGAAGGCATGGCGCGTCTGTTCATCAATATCGGTAAGGCACAAAAGGTAAAGGCGAAGGACATTTTAGGCGCTATTGCAGGAGAGGCAAATATTCCCGGAAAGCTTGTGGGAGCGATTGACCTGTATGACAAGTATACCTTTGTGGAGGTTCCAAAGGAAAATGCCGCCGCCGTATTAAAAGCAATGAAGAACGTTAAAATCAAGGGCAAGGCTATCAATATTGAGCCGGCAAATGCAAAATAAAATATAGCAGAAAGCTGTAAGGGAAAAAACATGAACTATAGCTCCATTTACTTTGTTAAATAGATGTGATAGACTACCAACAGCAAAATGATTAAGACACTATTGCACTGCAAATGAAATAGTGTCTTATTATTTGCCTGCCTTCGCGAACTGAGGGTATGGATAAGTATGGAATTGGGTGAAGGATAAAACGTATGCTGGAAATAGGAGCTGTGATTGACGGCAAGTACAGAATACTGAGTAAAATCGGTCAGGGCGGCATGAGTACTGTATATCTTGCTATCAATGAAAAAGCAAATAAACCATGGGCCGTCAAGGAAGTCCGCAAAGACGGCGTGCGGAATTTTGAGGTTGTCCGGCAAAGCCTGATTGTGGAAATGAATCTTCTGAAAAAGCTGAATCATAAAAACCTTCCCAGCATTGTGGATATTATTGACCGGGATGATAATTTTCTGATTGTGATGGACTATATTGAAGGAGTAACGCTGGAGAGGATTGTCAATGAGTATGGTCCGCAGAAGCAGGAGGATGTGGTGAACTGGGCAGTACAGCTTTGCGATGTACTTCAATATCTGCACACCAGAGAACCGTCCATTGTTTACAGAGACATGAAGCCTTCTAATGTCATGCTCAGGTATGACGGCAGCGTGGTATTGATTGATTTTGGTACGGCAAGAGAATACAAATCAAGAGCAGACGGCGATACATTCTGCCTGGGAACACAGGGATTTGCAGCTCCGGAGCAGTTTGGCGGCCAGGGGCAGACGGATGCGAGGACGGACATTTATTGTCTCGGGGCGACCATGTATCATCTGCTGACAGGGCACAATCCGTCAGAGCCGCCCTATGAAATGTACCCTGTCACGCACTGGAATGCGGCGCTGTCCGGCGGACTCGAGGGAATTATCCTGAAATGTACACAGAAGAATCCTGAGGACAGGTTTCAAACAGCAGAAGAACTGATGGACGCACTGCAGAATTATAAGGATTTAGATGCACCGAGAATCCGGAGGTATAAAAAGATCGTTGCCGCTTTTTCGATTCTCGCCTGTCTGGCAGCAGCGTGCGGTGTCCTCTCGGCAGGAACATACAGCTGTGCAAAGGAACAGCAGAAAAAGGAATACGAATATTTAGTGGATTCCGCACAAAAGGCGGGCAGGAAGGAAGATAAAAGAGCCTATTATCTGGATGCGGTGGAAACAGACAGCTCCAGAGCAGAGGCTTATGAGGGGCTGATAGACGATTTTATGGAAGACGGAATTTTTTCTGAGGAAGAAGAAAAAACACTGCTTCATTTAAATGTCAGTACACAGAAATATTTTCAAAATCTTGAGCAGGCCAGCCGGCAGGAATATGCAGACTTGTGCTTTCGGATAGGAAATGCATACTGGTTTTATTATGAGCATCAGGAAAGCAGGCAGTCCACGGCTGTTCCGTGGTTTACAACAGCCGCCGCATATTATCAGCATGCAGAAGGAAAAGAACAGGAGCGTCAGCGCTGCAGCCTTTATATAGAAATCGGTAGCTTTTACAAAAAGATTGTAACTGCACAGGTAGAAGGAACCGATGAAGGGATGTATGGCGCCTATTGGAGAAATCTTATGGAATTAAAGCATATGAATGACATTGCGCCGGACAGGGACTTAATTACCTTAAGATTGTACGGGGAGATTATCATACGTTCCATGGAGTATGCGAGGTATCTGAAAGAAGATGGGATTGCCGGAGAAGAAATCGCGGCAGTATATGATGAGATAGCAGTACAAATTGATGTCATGAAAGAAAATGCACCGGACAAGGTTTGTGAAGAAATTGACAAGCTCTGCGCCCAGATGCGTCAGGCAGAAACAATGCTCCGGTCAAGCTATCAGGAGGAAAGATGATATGGCAGTCAATCAGTTAATGATATGCTCCCGTATCTTTCTGGGGCTTACGATTGTTTTTCTGACCGCAGCAGTGCTTGTTTTTATTATGCTTGATGTCAGAAGGGCATGGAAAATACTGACGGGCAATAAAATGCCGAAGGTTTCGGGGAAGAAAGAGAGACTCAATTATCAGGAGATTATCATCAATCAATATAAAGAAAATGATGCCACAATGGCATTAGAAGATTTCTGCGCAGAAACGATGCTGCTCGCTGAACAGAAGGAGAACAGCGGCAGCGAGATGACGTGACATCTTCCTGTTTCTGATAAACAGAAAGCCGCCCGCGCGGTCTAAAAGCATATAAAAAGAAAGGTACATGAGTGAAGAAGGGGAGTAAGAAAAACAGGATAAAAAGAATCGGCTGTCTGGTCTTGACAGGTGTGTTAGTGACAGGCTCCTATCCAATGCAGGCTGGTGCTGCTGATTTTGGTCTGCCGCAGAATGTGACAGCACAGATGGAGTCGGAGGAAGCAGACATTCTGACGGTTGATAAAATGAGGGATAAGAGGAATGCTGGAATTGAGAATATCGTTCAAGCGGAACTTCCGGTAGTTGGGAAACCGGAGGAAGATAATAGTCTGACAGTTAAGAATTTGGATAACGGACATGGGACAACAAAGGAAAATGTAACAGAGGAAGAAACAGAAAATAAAGAAAGCAAAACCGGGGAAAATACGACCGGGGAAACAGAAAATAAAGAAAGCAAATCAGAAGAAAATACAGCCGAGAAAGCAGAAACCGGAGAAAGCAAAACCGGGGAAAATACGACCGGGGAAACAGAAAATGAAGAGAGCATAAACAAGGAAGCAGAAAATACAGCCGAGGAGGCAGAAACCGAAGAAAGCAAACCAGAAGAAAATACAACCAGAGAAAGCAAACCAGAAGAAAATACAGCCGGAGAAACAGAAAACGAAGAAATTATAACCGGGGAAAATACGACCGGGGAAACAGAAAATGAAGAAAGCATAAACAAGGAAACAGAAGGCGGAGAAAGCAAACCAGAAGAAAATACAACCGGAGAAAGCAAACCAGAAGAAAATACAGCCGGGGAAACAGAAAATGAAGAGAGCAAGCCAGAGGAAGCTGCTAATCATGTAAAGATTATTCAAATGAGCGCTGTGCTTGATTCGGTCAGTGAACCTGTATACATCAGTGGCGAGGAAGGCAGACCGGGACATTTTGCAATCAATGTCAATGGCTCTGCGCATGCAGATTTTGAAGCAGCCGGCATAAAAGACGGCAGGAATCAGCTGCAGGAAAGCAGAGAGAATCCGGAAGAAGGCTCAGCCATTGGAGAAAGCAGAGAGAATCCGGAAGAAGGCTCAGCCATTGGAGAAGACAGAGAGAATCCGGAAGAAGGCTCAGACTTTGCTGAAGGAGACTTGAACGAAATAAAAAGTGCGCTTGCCTCACAGTGCCGCTTGGAACTAAGAATGGTTTTGCCGTCGGGGAATTGTGAGATGCTTGAACGTTCTGACCTGTCTGTCGAGGACGGCAGCGGCAGCATGGGCGGTTCTGTGTCCTGCCCTGAGGTAAGTCTTACAGAGACAGGCATATATCAATTGTATGCAGTGCTGATTGGTCCGGATGGTACAGAATATGAGTCGGATAGAGCAGAGATTCCTATAACCATACCCGATCCGATTCAGGTAGAAGTAACAGGGACAAAACTGCAAGCCTGCGCATATACAGAATGCAAAGAAGGGGATATCTGTACAGGGTTTGAAATTCCATACACTGTCACAGCGCAGATAAGTCTTACAGGACTCGGTGATGATGTGTCAGCAGAGCAAAGAGAAAGCGAAATTGCATACTGTCTCTCCCAATATAAGATTTGTGTTAAGAAAGACAGCGGAGAATTTTGCGAAGACACACTGCAGAAGGAAGATGTGATTCAAGGATTGATTCGTAACAACGGAGCAGCATATGCATATACAGCGTACGGAAGCGTAAAGGTTGATTCCGCAGGAGAGCATGTCCTGCATGCGGCAGTGAATGACATGGAAGCTGCTGCTTGTCAGGTACATATCGCTAAGCTGCAGCAGCGTCTTTGCTACACTTTAGACAAAAACGACAGGGATTTTTACCGGTTTGATGAGACAGCCCTCTGCACCCGGGCAGAGGGAATTTATATTGGAGAGCGGCAATGCTTTGAATCGAATCAGGACGGAGAAGAGATTATTGGAATCACTGATAAGAAGCTGACGCTTGAAGAGGACAACAAAAGCTATCGGATTTCGGCAGACAATCAAAGCTGTAGGAATCAGCAGACCTGTTATATTACCATTTCCCATGCAGGCAATCAAATCTATCAGCCTGCAAGTCAGACAATTGCCGTAGTATTTGAAAGAATCGCGCCGCAGATAACGTATCATTGCGATGCCGCAGAGGACGTCCACAGGTATCAGACCACGCTTACATATACAATTCCTGATTTTGTTGATGCCGACAGGGTAGAATGCTGCGAGGTTATCGAAGACAGCAATGGAACGGTAACGAAAGCAAATAATTTGGAGATACGCAAAAACGGCAGAGAAATAACAATTTATCACGAAAATCAGCAAAATCAGGAGTCATCCGTTCACGCTCTAATGTTTGCATATAAGGGAGACAGTGTCTGTCGGGACGAAAAGCAGATGATTTCCCTGCATTTTGCGAGACTCGAAAATAACATCTGTTATGTTTCGGACAGCATTGGTGATACACATGAATACGGTGAGGTCATCACATTTACGTATCAAAGCGGCGATACTGCCGGAGGCATCACATGTTATGAATCCGACGCGGAGGGAAATCCGGTTTCCGGTCCCCGCAATTTGTATATTGAAAATGGTAAATATGGCAGCTTTCAGGTAAAAGGCACAAAACTGTCGGATGCAGACCAGCCATTTTATGTAACAATTGCTCATGCAGAAAATGAAATCTACAACGGCGCACGGCAGACCTTTGCTTTTCCTGTCGTGAAGGTAAAGCTGGAAGGAAGCATAACTGTAAATGATGCGGAAAAAAATTATATTTTTTTCAAAACCAGAAAAATGTATATTGATGTAACTATGAAGGCTTCAAACGGAAACCTGCCCAAGGAAGATGCAGACAAGATAAGATTTCGTTTTCAGGTTTTATCTTCTCCAACGGATGTTCAGAACATGAACGCTCATCTGGTAAAAATATCCTATCAGAATGATAAAGCAGTATATCGGTATCAAGTCAGTGAGGAATGCGCCCGGGCACTCAGGGGCGGAGAAAGCTATGCCATAAGAGCAGTCGCAGATTATTCCGGAATTTCAGAGAAAGAAATATATTATCAGGAATTCAGCAAGGTATTTGATACCCTTTCTGTACAGCAAAGGGAGCTTGAGATACAGGTGCAGAAGGAGCTTACTGTTGAACTGAATAACCAGGTCAATCAACTGGATTTTAAGGTCACAGGAGAAAAAACGGAAGGCACGGAGAGATTTCCTGTTTCCTGCAGAATTGAGGCTAAAGACCCTTCTGTGATTGCTGTTTGCGATGACGGTACATACAGGACGCTCACAGGGGGAAGCACGACACTGACGATTACGGCTGATGACAGTTCGGAATATGACCTTTATAAGGAGTGCTCGGCTGAGGTTCAGGTAACTGTTCAGGCACCGGGTAATACGGACTATACCTTAAACGGACAGGACCCGCAAACCTTTCTGGAAAATCCGCATGCAGCGGCAGAGGGTGAAAAATGGTACGGGAACGACATTGTCCTGCGCTTTGGAGAGAACAATCTTTATGATGAGCTGTACTACAGAAGAAACGGCAGGGGCGAATGGATTCATGTCAATGGAAGACAATTTGTTATCAGTGAATCGATGCCGACAACGTATGAGTTCTATTTCTGTGATACAGAACGAAAAGTGGCAAGCTGCATAATGAAGGGAAACAAGGCTGTGGAAGGCAGGCTTGAAGTGATGTCCCAAATCGGCGTAGACACAACAGCGCCCTCATGGAATGCGCACTTAACAGCAGATAAACAGCCAAGTGTGCACTCTACACAGGCGGTCAGCTATTTTCCGACGGGAATTGTGCTGACAGGCTGTGCCGGAGAAGAATCGGAAACAGGGCAGTTTGTGGATTCCGGCTCGGGAATTTGTGAATTGCATGTGCAGTATGGTAATGAAACGGTTTGGGATGTGTATCCGGTTTCGGAAAGATACAGCCGCAGCTACGGGATTGCCCTCAATGAAAACAAAAATTATGGAACGGTCAGGATAAAGGCAGTTGATTATCTTGGACATGAAAGTGAACCGGCAGAATATGCGCAGGAAATATGCGTCGATGATGGAGTGCCGAAGGTTGCCATGACAGCGATAGCCATAGACAAGACAGGCATAGCATCGGACTACGACGGAACCTGGACGAATCAGCAGCTTCGGTTTGTACTTGGCTCTTTGGATGACACACAGGTTTCGGGAATTTACTGTTATGAATATGCATTTATTCCGCGGGGAAGCAAAACAAAACCGACACAGGCAGTATGGAAGCCAATTGACAAGGACGAGCTGGTGCTTGTATTCGGCACGATGTATGAGCATACACAGGAAACAAAGGAAGGAACCTTCTTATATGCAGAAAAAGAAGAGAAAACCTCCGAACGAAAGACCTCCGAAAGAAAGAACTCAGAACGAAAGACCTCCGAACAAAAAAAATCTGAACAAGCAGCAGAAAGGACGGTCAGGGAATATGCACAGATGAACGGCACTCTTTATATCCGGGCAGAATCCAATGCAGGTCTTGTGACAATGGATGAGGATATCCGTAAGAATCAGCAGCAGGTTCGAATCTGGCAGCAGGATTTGGAAGAAGCCAGAGTGACAGCAAGCATCAGACCCGACTCCGGCACAGGCTGGTACAACAAGGAAACAGGTCCGGTGACTCTTTCCTTTGAATATCCGGTATATGATGCGGAGCATACCGCTCCGGCTGTGGGAATCGTGTATACCCTTGCAGTACAGACAGAGAAGGACGGGGAGGCTGCAACTGTCCAAAAAACGTTCTATAAGGGAATAATCAATGAAAGCTCCCGGAAAGTAATTGAAGTCCGCGATTACAGGGATGAAGACTCCCGGATTCAGCTTGCAGGAGACGGAAAAATTCAAATTGACAAAGACAGCATGAATACACTGACTGTATATATAGAGGATGCAGCCGGAAACCGGTCGGATAAAACGGTCTTTCAGATCAATGCCGATTATGCAGCACCGCAAAATCTGTCTGCCGAAGCGGACGGCGCAGACCTGCTGCTCCACATGGACAGTCAGGAAAGCATTTTATATAGGAAGTTTTCGCAAAATTCCGTGCGAGTCAGTGCACATGCTGAGTATGGAATCAGTGGGAAAAAGAGCTTTTACATGGTTCCGATAAAGGAACAAGGCGCAAAGGAAAGTCTTTCTTCAGACAATGCAAGGGAAGAACTGGTGATGGAGCCATGCAGCAGAGGAATCGTATACCTGTGCGCAACAGATGGTGCAGGAAACTGTTCCGAGGCGTGGACAGACGGCATTGTTGTGGATAATCTTGCACCGGCAGGAATCGGCAGTCAGGAGATCTCGATTACTGCGGAAGGTCAAAAGGAACAAAAATTTTATAATAAAGATATTCCTGTCTCTATCCGCGTGGCAGATGCGCCGGACAATGACAATTATTCAGGACTGAAATCCGTTACCTATAGCATAGGAAGAGATGCTCAGCATACAAAGGAAAATGTGCCTTTGTTTGACAGCAGCGAAAATAGTCTTTCATGGGAACAGATTGAGAAAAGTAAGTCTTTTGAAACAAATCAAATTGTCATCGATGCCGCGGAGAACGAAAGCAGCAATGCATATATTACGGTTACGGCAACAGACAATGCAGGAAACAGTACTACAACAACACAGGAATTTCAGATTGATGTAACACCGCCTCAAGTGGAAATAACCTTTGATCAGAATGATGCAGTCAATGGCACATATTATCACAGCAGCCGGGTTGCAAGAATTGATATTACAGAGCGGAACTTTGACCCGGAGCAGGTATTTTTTCAGATTTACAGAGATGGCCAAAAGGATAACACACTGATTCCCTCTGCATCAGACTGGACTGCTTCCGAAGGCTGGGTCAATACAGCCTATATTACCTTTGCAGATGACGGCGATTATTCGTTGGAGGCAGAGTGCACAGACCTTGCCGGAAATCAATCGGACATAGCGGCAGCACCACATTTTACGATTGATCAGACAAAACCGGTTGCAGAGATTGTCTATGATAATAATCGCGCCTTGAATGGGAACTATTATCATCAGGAGCGGACGGCATTCATCACTGTTACAGAGCATAATTTCGATGAAAAAGATTTTGCAGCAGTGATTACGCCGCATGCGTCGGTCAGCGGCTGGACACACCATGGAGATGTACATAAAGCCTCCATACGCTTTGACAGCGAGGAGTATTACAGCTATTCCATAGATTATGCAGACCTTGCCGGAAATAAAATGGAAGCGTTTGCGGCAGAAGCGTTTTACATTGATATGAGCCAGCCAGAGATTCAGATTACAGGAGTGGCGGATCATTCTGCCAATGCCGGAGAGGTGATTCCGGTCGTCACAATTGCTGATGCAAATTATGACCCGGATTCTGTTCAGATAACCCTGCAGAACAGCAAAGGTCAGGAGATTGATGTAAACCGGAGCGGGACAGAGGCAGCCGGAGAGTACCGTTACACACTGACAAATGTCAATGAGCAGCCTGATGAGATTTATACCATATCAGCGGCTGCATCCGATATGGCAGGAAATACGAGCGAGCTGAGCTGCATGTTTTCCCTGAACAGAAATGGTTCGGTTTATGATTTAAGCAGGATATCCGCACTGAGGGAGAAGGCATTTATCCGATATGAGGATATGCAGGATTTAGAGATTAAGGAGATGAATGTCAATACCGTTGAAACGTTTGGCATTTATGTCACGAGAAATGGTGAAATGATTCCATGCACAGAAAAGAATGTGAGAGGGAATCAGGAGGCTGCTGACATGATTTATTATGACATGCAGGAAAAAGGAAATGATGAGACTGGCTATGAATATGATTATACCATTTATAAAGAATCCTTCCGGCAGGAGGGCATCTATCATATTATGTTCTATTCAAAGGATAAAGCCGGAAATGAGGTGAATAATACCTTAACGGAAAAAGCGGCAGAGCTTGCTTTTGTCATCGACAACACAGCTCCCACAGTCGTAGTCGAGGGCGTTGAGGCAGGCGTGCTGTATTCAGAGGAGACGAAGGACATCAATGTCTATGTATCGGATAACTTTAAGCTGCAGGAAGCATATTTTGAGCTTGTAGAAGAAGGAGGTAAGGTTCTTGAGACATACGATTACGTGGAACTGGCAAAAGAGGACAGAGAGATTGTAACCATAACGCTTCCGGGCAGCGAAAAGAAGCTGTCCATTCAATATTATGCAGCCGATGCAGCAGGCAATGAAACTTCGACGCTGCATGAGGAGGCAGGCTTTATGATTTCTGCAAATGCGTGGATTCGCTATAGGAACAATAAAAAAGCCATTGCAGGAACGATTGCCGTATGTGCAGCGCCAGTGTCAGCAGCCGGAATCTTCTTCCGGAGAAGGAGGAAGCTGCTGCAAAAACTGTGATAGTATTATTCAGTCATGCAGTTTATTGAAAACAGGACGAAGGGTGATAGTCATATACCGCAACAGGCGGTTGGACTCCGAATGCGAATTTTCTAATGGGTGATATTCAGATAATCGAAACCGTCCGTGACCGGACTCTACGCGCCGTCCATGGCGCGCTTCGTCCTAAATCCGCGTCCATGCGGATTTTCCCTGTTGTATCGAATCACCCATAAGAAAATGTCAGCATTTTCCGCCAGCCTGTCCCGGCATATGATTATCACCCTTCTGTGCATGGGCAACAGATTATTTTTCACTTAAGAATTCTTGTTGTTTTATGCTTCAGTCTGCAATAAAGTTGATAATATTGTAAAGGCTGCCTGTTACTATTCGCCATCTTACGGTTCCGATAAACAGAAAACGGCAGACAGTATCTCGCAGACTGCCCGGTGTAGAATGGTGATATTTCCTTATACGATGATATATATATAGGAGTAAATTTGCACGGATGCAAATTTAGGCGAGACGGAGGCATGGATGCCGACTCGAGCCGGCTCCGTCCTCATTAGAAAGACTGGCTTCATCGTATTAGGAAATTCCCATTCGGAACCAATGGCAGTCAGAGGGATACTATCTGCCATTTTCGTTCGGGTGTTAATCCATAAATGGCCGGGCAGTTATCTATCATGGGAATGCTTTTAAAGTATCATTGCAGTCAATGGCTGCGGTATGTTATAATATAGCTATTCGGCGCAGGCGCATAATCCGCCTCACTGAATAGTTATTTTTATTGAGGATAAATGCGATGGAACAAAATTCAAGAAAATACGTCACTACTTGGGGAAATGCCATTTCGATAGCGGACAGAAGACCTGAAAATTATGCAAAGGACCTGACACTCCGATATCCTATACGCCCTATGTTTGACGGAGATAAATTAAAGATAACCCTCGACAATTTCTGCGGTACGGAGCCTGTGACGATAAGCCATGCGTATGTGGCGCAGAGCGCGGATGGTGAGCGTGAGATTGTGGAGGAGACCAATACACAAGTAACTTTTCACAATGGAAGCAAAAGCGTTACGATACCGGCAGGAGAGTCAGTAGTCAGTGATGATATTGTATTTCATGTAAAACGCGGAAATGACATTAGTGTCAGTTTTTACCTGGGTGGATTTACACTGATGCGCTCGGCAGTGCTGATTACAGGTCCTTTATCAAAGGGATATTATGCAGTCGGCGATTATGCACAAAGCGGCAGGCTGCCGTTAGAGCTTACCAGAAATACGAACTGGTTTTATTTTTTGAGCAATGTGGAAATTTATACGGAGTGTACAAACAGGGCAGTGATATGCTATGGCGACAGCATTACTTCACAGGCATGGCCTGATTACCTGTCGTTAAGATTATTTCATGAAAATATAGAGCATACTGCTATTGTGAGGCGTGCAGCGAGCGGAACCAGAATCTTAAGGCAGTACGACAATATTACCTATGATTCCTATGGATTGAAGGGAGCAACCAGATTTCCGCGAGAGGCAAAGGTAAGCGGCGCCGATGCGGTTATTATCCAGCATGGCATCAATGATATTATCCATCCTGTAGGCGTGGAGGTAAATCCTTTCAGACCATGGTCTGATCTGCCTACGGCGGACGAGCTGATTGAGGGCTTGAAGCGTTATATTGAATGGGCGAAGGAATATGGTCTTGAGGTATATATGGGAACGCTGCTTCCGATATACGGCTGGCGTACCTATGAGCCATTTCGTGATGAGCTTCGCTGTGCTGTCAATGAATGGATACGGACAACTCCTGACATTAAGGGGTGCATTGATTTTGACAAGGCGCTGCGCGACGATGTGAATCCGGCAGCCTTTGCAGAAGGCTTTGACAGCGGAGACCACCTTCACCCCTCGGCGAAGGCTTATGAGCGGATGGCGGCTGAGGTGCCCTCAGCAGTTTTAAGATACTACAAGGAGAAATAAAATGCCTACATTACTATTTATTAATGCATGCGTGCGCGGCAGAGATTCAAGGACATTGGCGCTGGCGGAGCATCTGCTTGCGCGCATCAAAGAAGCAAACAGCAAGGATATGGCGTTCAAAATAGAGGAGATACGGCTTTCCACAGAGAATCTGCTTCCGCTGAATTATGAGAGACTCCAGAGACGTGATGAGCTTCTGGAAGCAGGTCAGCTTGATGATACCATGTTTGACTATGCGAATGCGGTGGCTCAGGCGGATATGCTTGTGATAGCAGCGCCCTACTGGGATATGTCTTTTCCGGCTTCCTTAAAAGTTTTTTTTGAGGCTGCAAGTGTTGTGGGAATTACCTTTACCTATGCGGAGGACGGCACTCCGGTAGGACTGACTGCAGCACAGGATATGTATTATGTCACGACCAGCGGCGGATATATCGGTGACTGCAATTTTGGCTTTGAGTACGCCAATGCCTTGTGCAGACTGTACGGCGTACGCAATACACACTTTGTCAGCGCAGAGGGACTTGACCTTGACGGCGCTGATGTGCAGGCAATTATGGAGGAAGCCTGCAATGGGGAAATCATCAATTATTTGTAACAGTTCAGCCATGCAGAAACCACTGTGCAAAATGACCGGGGGAGCCAGCTCACTAAGGACAATTTGCACAATGATTTCTATAGGGCGGACGCCTGACAACTTATGAATGTGCATGGCAGAGATGAATGTGCATGGCAGAATCGTTACGAATAAAATATAAAAACATGAGGTGGCTATGTGGAATTAGCAGAGAAAACAGAAGCATTGGCACAAAAAATATGGAGCTTGTCGCGAGACAGGCTTTTGGTTCATTTACGCTTTCTTAATGTGGCGCTTGCAGGACTGAGACTGCAGGCAAAAAACGGCAGTGACCAGATAATCTGTGATGTCAATACGCCCGGCGCTGCTACCATTTATTATGACCCGATGGTCGTCATCAGGCTTTATAAAAATAATCCGAATAACATCATCAGGCTGCATCTTCATATTCTCCTGCACTGCATCTTCAGCCATTCCTACAAGTACGACCGCGTGGAACAGGAACTTTGGGATGTGGCAGCCGACATGGCGGTTGAGAATGCAGTCTTGTCACTTGGAATATCAGGCATGGAAACGCTGGAAGATGAGGAGCGGCGCACGGTGCTTGCGCAGTGGCAAAAACGTGCAGGCACGCTGACAGCAGACAGGATATACAGAAGTCTCAGAAAAGACCGGCTGGGAATCAGTGAGCTTTTTGAGCTTGGCAGGTTATTCCGGCGTGACGCGCATGAGGGCTGGGGACCTGTCGAAACGCTTGAAATGACCGAGGCACAATGGAAGAAAATCAGCGAACGGATTAAAGCGGAACTAAAGTCCTTCTCAGAAGATAAGTCAGACGACAAAAGCCTGCTCCAGAATCTTGAGGAGGCAACAAAGGAACAATATGATTACGGAGATTTCCTAAGGCGTTTTAGTGTGTCCGGTGAGGATATGCAGATTAATGATGATGAATTTGACTATGTGTATTATACGTATGGACTTTCCCTGTATGGAAATCTGCCGCTTGTGGAACCTCTTGAATATAAGGACGTCAATAAAATCAAGGAGTTTGTGATAGCGATTGATACATCAGGCTCCTGCCGCGGAGCGGTGGTTCAGTCCTTTCTGAATAAAACATACAGCATTTTGAAAAGCAGCGAGAACTTTTTTAGAAAGGTAAATATTCACATTATACAGTGCGATTCGGAGGTAAGACGCGATACAAAGATTACAAGTGATGAGGATTTTGAAGCATTTATGCGTGAGGGACAGTTGGAGGGCTTCGGCTCTACTGATTTCAGACCGGTATTTACCTATGTCAACAGGGCAATCGAAAACGGCGAGTTTGAAAATTTAAAGGGACTGATTTATTTTACGGACGGTTATGGCGTATTTCCGGAGCATAAGCCGCCGTACCATTATGATACGGCATTTGTTTTCCTTGAAGATGATTATGAGACTCCTGCAATTCCGCCATGGGCAATCAAGCTTGTCCTTCCGGTCGAGGAGTTTGAGGACAGCGTGAGTGCGTGAGAATGCATAAATTGCGTCAGGCATCAAGTCACCACGAAGTGGTATTGCATGACTTGATGCTCATAACTATGAGGGTACTGAATCGTTACAAAATAAGAGAAATGAGAGGCATTGGTTATGAATATTAAACAGGCAAAAGAGCATATCAAAAATTCCGTGAAGCTGTATCTGAAAAAAGATGAATACGGCGAATACCGCATCCCCGTGGTCCGCCAAAGACCCATTTTTTTATTGGGTTCTCCGGGAATCGGAAAAACAGCGGTTATGGAGCAGATTGCGCAGGAGCTTGGCATTGCGCTGGTAAGCTATTCCATGACGCATCACACGAGGCAGTCGGCACTGGGGCTTCCTTTCATCACCCACAAAAGCTACAAGGGTATGGAATTTGACATTTCAGAGTACACTATGAGTGAAATTATTGCTTCTGTGTATGAAGTCATGGAGCATTCCGGCATCGAGGAAGGAATCCTGTTTCTTGATGAGATTAACTGTGTGTCAGAGACACTTGCGCCGTCAATGCTGCAGTTTTTACAGTATAAGGTGTTTGGAAAACATAAGGTTCCGGAGGGCTGGGTTATTGTCACTGCCGGAAATCCGCCTGAATACAACAAATCTGTCCGCGAGTTTGATGTAGTAACGATGGATAGAATGAAGCTGGTCGAGGTGGAGGCTGATTATGCCACATGGAAAGAATATGCGCTCAAGCAGGGCATTCACAATGCAGTGACAACCTATCTTGACATGAAGAAAAGCGACTTTTACAGAGTTGAGACGAATGTAGGAGGGAAATCCTATGTGACAGCAAGAGGCTGGGAGGATTTATCGGCAACGATGCTTCTGTGCGAGGAGGAGGGCATTACCGTAGATGAAACGCTGGTAGGACAGTATCTTCATAATGATAAGATTGTGAAAGAATTTACTGCTTACTATGAGCTTTATAATAAATATAAAAAGGATTATAAAGTTGAGGAAATTTTAGAGGGCACAAATTCGGCACAGGTTGTCGAGAGAGCGCGCATTGCGAAGTTTGACGAGAGATTGTCGCTGCTTGGCATGCTGCTTGACAAGCTTGAAAGCGAGATGAAGGAAAATCTTGAGACAGCGGACTATCTGACTGATTTGATGAAGCTGTTGAAGCTGATGCGGACAATACATGAGAAAAATGCAAAAAACGGTCAAGAGACAGATTTGACGGTGCTTGTGCAGACACAGATACAAAACAGGACAAAATTGATAGCATCCATGACAAATGCAGGTACGCTCTCCAATGAAGATAAGAGAAAGCACAGGGCTGTTATCCGGTTTCTTGAGGCAAGAGAGAAGGAGCTTCGTGTGGACAAGGCAGAGGACGCTGTGCAGGCATTTGCAAGGCTCAAGGCAGCATTTGATGCAGAGGTGGCAGCGATGAAGGCGGAAAATGCCAGGATACAGGCAAGACTGCACAACCTGTTTGCATTCAGCGAGGCGGCATTTATGGACGGCAATGAGGTTGTGGTTTTGGTTACAGAGCTGACGGTCAATGCCTATAGTGCGCGCTTTATCGGACTTTACGGAAGCGAGGATTATCAAAAACACAATGCTGACTTGATGCTCAGTGAACGGCAGGACGACATTATGCAGGAGATACAAAGCCTGGAGCTGTAACTTGTTACAGTTCAGCCTTTTATGCATTCCTATCCGGACGAAAACGGCAGATAGTATCCCTCCGGCTGCCATGGTTTCGAATGGGAATTTCCTAATACGATGAATCAAGGTTCTCTAATGAGGACGGAGCCGGCTCGAGTCGGCGTCCATGCCTCCGTCTCGCCTAAATTTGCGTCCATGCAAATTTGCTCCTGGGTATCTATCATCGTATAAGGAAATATCACCATTCTTCACCGGGTAGCCTGCAGGATACTTTCTGCCGTTTTCTGTTTCGTAAAATCATAAAATGGAATAATTTGTCAGTACACAGAAGGGCGGCATAGAACTGCCACCCTTCGTCCCGGATAAAATAATCCATAAGGCTGAACTGTTACTGTAACTTTAACCATTATTGCATTTTTATTGCATATAAAAACATCATTATGCTATAATTATATCTCTTATCATTTCGATTAAAGATTTGTGCAGCAAAACTGAGCTTTCCAATATCGCGCACAAGCAGCAGGAGGATATTTTTGCCACCAAACACAGAGATAGCGGCTTAGTTGTAATGAGCAGCGAAATGGAACCGAAGCAATAGACGCAGATATTGTTTTTAAAAAACTGGAGAAAGAACATTTTGGACAGGGGGGAATAAAATGGCAGAGGAGCGTATCATTTCCATAGCAGGCGGAACGCTTGCATATATACCATGCCGGGAGGGCATTGCCATAAAGCGCTTTCGCGGCATTGGTTCAAAAGTGGCTGTACCGGAGTATATTGATGAAAAGCCGGTAACAGCTATCGAAAAAAAGGCTTTTTTAAGCTGTAAGACAATCAGGGAGCTTTGCCTGCCTGATACGATAAAGGAGCTTGGTGACTGGGCATTTGCCCATATGGAGCAGTTAAGGATTATCACAGTGCCGCATCATGCGCTAAGCCGCGGCAAGGAGCTTTTCCTTGGGTGTAAGCGGCTGAAGGAGATAAGGCTTGACGGGACAGCAGAGGGGACAGCGTTGTACGCATCAGAGGGACTGGGACGCATGCTTGCCATTGCGGTGACTGTACTGCATGATTATGTTCTGTTTGACCCTGCTGAGGTTGGTTCTGATGCATGGGTCAGACGGTGGGATGAGAAGCTGCTTGCACTGGTGGAGCTTGACGATCTTGACGGTTTTGAGGAGCTGTGGACCTGTGGCGAGGAGGATTATGAGGGAAAGGACTATGACATCAAATCTTATCCGGTCGAAAAACGCAAGATGAAGCTTCGGATTGTATATTTCAGGCTGCTTCACCCATATAAGCTGTCGGAACAGGTCAGCGATACACTGAAAGAATATCTAAGAAGGCATACCAAAGGAACGCAGACGCCGGAAGCATGGAATATCATTATAGAGGAGCACGGGGAAGAACTGAACTATTATAAGATATTTGCAGAGTCAGGATGTGTGACAGCCGATAATTTTGACAGCCTGCTGTCTGACATGGAACGAGCAGGCGCGGAGATAAAAGCTTATATGCTTCGGTACAAGGAAGAACATTTTGCAGCGAAAGATGCTTTTGCAGCATTTGAGCTTGACTGGTAAAAAAGCGTTCCTTTTTTGTGAATGCTGCGTCACAGATCAAAAGTCTGCGGTGTTTTTTTATGCTCGCTGTCCCTTTAATCTTTAAAATCTGCCTGCTTTTTTTTGCCCTCTTGACAAGCCCATACCCCTTATGGTATCGTATACCCATACCCCATAAGGTATATAAGGAGAGGTTTGATGAAAACATTGATGAAAAAATTTGAACACTTGCTTGAAACAGGTGGCACAAAAAAGGAGATAACATTCCTTGTTATTTCGGGCATAGCTTTGTTTTGCAGTTTGACAGGCATATTGGATTTTTTGCCTTTCGACATTGCCTGGGTTTCAATTATTTTATGTGGTGTGCCGATTATTTTGGAAGCGATTATCGGGCTTGTTACAGCATTTGATATTAAGGCGGATGTGCTTGTGTCTCTTGCGCTGATTGCTTCTGTTTGCATTGGCGAAGATTTTGCGGCGGGCGAGGTTGCCTTTATTATGCAAATCGGCGCTCTGCTTGAAGATTTAACCGTAGCAAAAGCGAGAGCAGGCATTGAAAAATTAGTAAAGCTTACGCCGCAGACAGCACGGGTGGTTCGTGATGGTATAGAAGCTGTTATCCCTGCAAGCGAAGTGAAGATTGGGGATATTCTCCGTATTCTGCCGGGCGAAGGAATTGCTGTTGACGGTATTATCACTTCGGGACAGACTTCAATTGACCAGGCTGTTATGACGGGAGAGCCTATTCCTGTCGATAAAACTGTTGGCGATGAAGTATCAAGCGGGACAGTGAACCGTTTTGGCACTTTTGAGATGAAAGCGACAAAGGTTGGCGAGGATAGTTCTATTCAACGAATGATTCGTCTTGTGCAGTCAGCGGATGCAGGTAAAGCAAAGATTGTTGGTATGGCGGACAGATGGGCAACTTGGATTGTGGTAATTGCCCTGACCGCCGCCGCTCTTACCTGGGTGATAACGGGAGAAATTATCCGTGCAGTTACAATTCTTGTTGTGTTCTGTCCTTGCGCTTTGGTGCTTGCAACACCTACGGCGATTATGGCGGCAATTGGAAATGCCGCAAAGCATAGTTTTCTTGTGCGTGAGGGAGACGCTTTGGAAAGGCTTTCAAAGGTTTCGAAAATCACTTTTGATAAAACGGGAACGCTGACTTACGGAACACCAAAGGTAATTGCAGTAAAATCTCTTTCGGACAATTATACAGAGCAGGATATTTATTCCCTTGCTGCCGCTGCGGAGCAGTTTTCAGAGCATCCGCTTGGAAAAGCGATTGTGAGTTGTTACAAGCAGAACGTAAATAGTTCCATGCTTACAGCGGCAAATTTTGAAATGCAGCTTGGGCGGGGCGTATGCGCTGCTGTAGATGGAACGCGTATTTTTGCAGGCAATATGGAGATGATGAATGAAAAAAAAATCGTTTGTCAAACAACTCCCGAAATTCAAGGATTTTTGAATGGAGGCAGTACAATAACCTACATAGCCGCAGAGAACGAGATGATCGGATATCTTGTATTGTCTGATACTATCCGAGAAGAAAGTGGTACAATGATTAACGCTTTGCAAAGCTGTGGCGTTCAACCCGTACTTTTGACAGGAGATAATGAAAATACTGCAAACAGTATTGCAAAACAGCTTCACATAAGCGAGGTATATGCAAATTGTCTGCCAGAAGATAAATTAAATTTGATTGGAAAATATCAAGCGAACGCGCAGTCTGTTTGTATGATTGGCGATGGTATTAACGATGCTCCCGCCTTAAAAAAAGCAACGGTTGGCATTGCAATGGGTGGGATTGGAAGCGATATTGCAGTAGACGCTGCTGATATTGTATTGGTGGACGATGAAGTAAAGGAACTTCCGCATTTAATATTGCTTTCTAAACGAATGATGGCTACGATAAAGCTTAATTTAAGTTTTTCGATGGGCTTAAA
Organism: Lachnospiraceae bacterium; assembly: GCA_017622845.1. Taxonomy (GTDB): domain Bacteria; phylum Bacillota; class Clostridia; order Lachnospirales; family Lachnospiraceae; genus COE1. The sequence goes on from JAGAQJ010000045.1 coordinate 55,839, forward strand.
TTTTCTTGCAATCGTGCTTGCTATAACAGGTATTCTAAATCCTGTTGTCGGTGCGCTTGTTCACAATGCAGGATCTGTGATTGTAATCATAAACTCGGCATTACTGTTGAAATGGAGGAAAAAGTAATGATTATCGGAGTAATGATTGTAGCTTTTGGATTGTATTATCTTATGAAAGAAAGGGTTGATAAGGAATCCTTCAAAATATAAGGCGGGATTTTGTTATTGACTTTTTCATTTTTGTATTGTATAATGACGAAAAATATAAATGGCACTTCTTTGCCGCCGGGTAAGGAATCAGGCGTCAGGCTTTCTATCGTTAGGCCTTTGAAGATAGAAAGTTCTGACGCTATTTTTGTGATTTTAGGAGTAGTAATATATGAAACAACAGTCTTGTATGCGAGATTTTGCTCATTATACGATTTTAAGCGTGTTAGGGACATTAGGAGTGTCCTGCTATATTTTAGCTGATACTTTTTTCGTATCAAAAGGTTTAGGTACAAACGGACTTACTGCCCTAAACCTTGCCATTCCTGTATATAATTTCATTCACGGAACGGGACTTATGCTTGGTATGGGAGGTGCAACAAGGTTTTCTGTTTGCAAAAGTCAGGAAAAAACAGATGAGGTTCATCGGATTTATACAAATACAATCTATCTTGCGGCTGCTTTTTCAGCGGCATTTGCTTTGCTTGGCTTTGCTTTTTCTAAACAGTTGGCGCTATTCTTAGGGGCTGATATAAGCGTATTGGAAATGACAAATACTTATTTGCGATGGCTGTTGATTTTCGCTCCCGCTTTTATTTTGAATGATGTACTGCTTTGCTTTGTCAGAAACGACGGAAGTCCGCAGCTTTCTATGATAGCAATGCTCATTGGAAGCTTTTCCAATATCGTGTTAGACTATATTTTTATCTTTCCAATGCAAATGGGGATTTTCGGAGCTATCTTTGCTACGGGATTATCACCGATTATCAGCATCTTTATGATGCTTCCGCATTGGTTCGAAAAAAAGAACACTTTCCATTTTGTAAAAACAAAGATAAGAAAGGATATTATAAAGCAAGATTTATCATTAGGATTTCCGTCCTTGATTGCACAGCTTTCCTCTGGAATTGTAATGATTGTTTTTAATGCAATTATTCTGAAATTAGAGGGAAATACAGGGGTTGCCGCTTATGGGGTTGTGGCAAATATTTCTCTTGTAATTGTTGCGATATATACGGGCATTGCACAGGGTATTCAGCCGCTGATTAGTACATTTTATGGATTTGGGAATGACAGGCAGACAAACAAAGGTTGTGCTGAAGTATGCTATGATAACAATGTTATCAGTATCTGTTATTGTCTATTTGCTCATTTTCTTCTTTGCACAGCCGATTACTTCTGTTTTTAACAGTGAGAACAATATCGGATTACAACAGATAGCCGTAACAGGATTAAAACTATATTTTATATCTACTCCATTCGTTGGATATAATATTATTTTGGCAACCTTTTTTACTTCTATTGAAAAAGCCTTGCCAGCACATATTCTTTCAATTTTAAGAGGTCTGATTTTAATGATTCCTATGGCATTTTTTCTGTCTGCCCTATGGGAGATGACAGGCGTATGGCTTACCTATCCGATAACAGAGTTTTTGATTGCGTTACTCGGATTTATCATATATAAGCAAAAAATGAAAGAAAGGAACGACGAATTATGAAGATTGAAGAGAGAAGTGCATTGATTGTGATTGATGTTCAGGGCGGTGACATGACAGGCACTTGGGGAGCAGGAATGGAGGAAGCCGAAGAGCTGGACAGAAAAATGATTAAAAATGCAAAAAGGGTGTTAGATGTATTCCGTGCAAAAAAATTGCCTGTTATACAGGTAAAGGAAGTACACAGAAAAGACCATGTAGATTTTGGGAGAGAACTTGACGGTGCTGAGGGTGTGCATCTGCTCGAAAATGATCCGTATACAGATTATGCACAGCTTACTTATCCCATAGAGGGGGAATACCTAATTACAAAAAGAAGATACAGTTGTTTTTTCGGAACAGATTTAGAAATTTTGCTGAAAGGTTTGAAAGTGGATACACTGTACCTCATTGGCGGATTTACAGATGTCTGTGTGCATTATACAGCAGTTGATGCTCATCAGTATGACTATCATTTTAAGGTGGTAACAGATGCCTGCGGCGGCTCCAGCATAGAAGCACATAATTATGCGTTAAAAGCAATGCAGTATTTGCAGCGTGACGCATTGATTACGGTTGCTGATGTGGAGTCAACTCTATAAATAAAAAACCAACATTGTTCTAATGATTGTTGGATAAATCCATTACTTCCGCAAGACTGCTGGATAAAGTAGCTGGCGGAGAATAAAAAATTTCCCTTGTTTCGGCTCGTAAGGGCAAAAACAAGGGAAAATGCATAGGGTTGAAACATTTAACAGGCGGTATGCCTTGAAAATACAGGGTTTCATAGATAGACCGGAATTTATATTTGCGGCAATTCCAGTAATGTAGATACTGTCATGTATGGTTTCTCAGTATCTCGTCCATGTGACAAATTTGCACGATTAACCCATATTTTATTCCAGTCCATTTTATATGCCGGAACTATGTCCCACCAATAGCCCTTTGCAATATGACAATGCTCCTTAGTTTTAAGCCCGAATTTTCTCTCTGCCATTTGAAAAAACTGGAGACTCGGCTTATAGCATTTTGCATCCTCTGCTACCAGCCTGTCATCAAAAAGGTTCTCTAACTTTTCCATATGCCAATCCATCAATTGATTTGTGCTATTAGACATTACAGCAAGATGATAGCCGTTCAGTTTCAGTTTACGAAGAGCCTCCAGAACATCTGAAAATGGTTGGAAGTCCTTGTGCAGTTCAAGAAGTCTGTCATATTGTGAAGCAAACACATCACAATTCATTTCCATGTCACAATAATACAAAATTTCCAGAAGCAAGTCATCATAATTGATAAAGTCCTCACCATACATTAGCCTATCCTCATAGCTCGAAAAAGTATTGACTGCTTTCTGACTGGACAGCCCAATGTCCTCGGCAAGTTTGCTTATGAAATTATATAGGGGGGACGTATCTAATAGCGTTCCATAGCAATCAAATGTCAATATCCTGTTCATTTTGTCCTCCGTAAATCCCACATTTTGCCGCCGCCATTTCACCGGTTGTCGTTAGGCCTGCGTTGCATGGGACACTTCCTTTGCCTTATGTCTGCGAAGCTCTTTATGAGCGTCGTACGCTTCATTGTTTTCTTAACTCACTGTCTCATTTCCGGACGCTTTTATGCACAGATATATGCAGAGAAGCTGTTTTATTCGGTTTTATAGAGGTTCATCAGGTATTCAATAACCATATCTTTTATTTCAGCCTGTGCCATGTATCCTTCGCCGTAATTTTCCTTCATGCTGGTTACATAGTCCTCGCCGTTTTCCTCGGTCATTTCAGCGATAACGGCATCCATATCAAGGGTAAGGCCTGCATCTTCAAAAATTCCCTGATATACAAGCGCCGCTTTTACCGTATCCCTTGCGCGTTCAGTAAGCTCTCTTTCATAGGAAAGCTCGTCTGTAATTTCCTCACCTCTCGTGTCCCACACATTTTCATATGATACCCCATAGGATGAGAACATCTGATTATAATACTGCAGCATATATTCGTCGTCATATTTTGTTACTGCTTTGATAGCCTTGAGATAAGCAGACGGATAGGAATTTACGGTTGAATTTTCCACGACATAGTTTGTGAGATAATCCTCAAGGTGCTGCTCATAATAACGTTTCTCTACAGATGCGCGGTATTCGGCTGCTGTAGTGATGCCGTCATCAGAGAGGTATTCAGCGACAAATGCATCTGTAAGCTCCGGCGCAGTCTTGATACCGTTGATGGTAACAGCAAAGCTTGCATCCTTTCCTGCAACATCGGAGTTGCTGTAATTCTCCGGGAAGGTAGCTTCTACAGTCACATTTTCACCGGGCTTGTGTCCGATAAGCTGTTGCTCAAAGTCGTCAATAAAGGAACCGGAACCGATTGTCAGGTCATAGCCTGCACCATTGCTGTTTCCGCCTTCAAATTCCACGCCGTCGATTGTTCCTACATAGTCAATGTTTACTTCGTCACCGTCGGCAATTGTAAGGGTGGTATCGGTGTTAAGCTCCTTGTGGGATTCAAGCGTGGACTGAATGTCCTCGTCAACTTCCTCTGCGGTTGCCGCAACCTCCTCTGCCGGAACAGAGATGTTGGCATAGTCAGCCAGAGTCAGTACATCTGTTACATTGACGCCTTCGATTTTTCCATCTGCAGTAAGTCCGGCACTGAGATTGGAGTCCGATGTCGTGCGGATTGCTGCCAGATAAATTTTTTCTCCCGCAGCAGCAGCAATAATAGCGACAAGCGCAGCAGCAACAGCAATACCAATTATTTTTGTAGTTAATTTAACGCGCTTCTTCTTTGCAAGCTCCTTTTTCCGCTGTTCGCGCTTTGCCTTGCTTTTGCTGACACTGACTGGTTCCTTCTCATTTATTTTTTTGTCCTTTGCCATTTTTCAATAACCTTACCTTTCAATATATTAATAAATCGATTATCAAATCTCATATCAATCTAACATAAAAATGCGAAAAAAGAAAGCCTTTGAAGACAATTCACAAAGTTTTCGCAATTGGAAGGCATGTTCCTATCCGGACGAAAACGGCAGATAGTATCCATCCGGCTGCCATTGGTTCCGAATGGGAATTTCCTGATACGATGAATCAAGGCTTTCTAATGAGGACTTAAGCCGGCTCGAGTCGGCATGCATGCCTCCGTCTCGCCTAAATTTGCGTCCATGCAAATTTACTCCTGCTAAAGCATCATCGAATAAGGAAATATCACCATTCTTCACCGGGCAGCCTGCAGGTACTATCCGCCGTTTTCTGTTCAGCGAAACCATAAAATGGAACAGTTGCGAACTTTTATGTTTTTGAGTCCGGTTTCCTTGACAACTTTAGAAATTCCAGACTATACTATATAATAAGAATTTATTTCATTTTTAAAAATATTTGATATAATGAGCGTTGGCGAGTGGGAACGGACAAAGTCTGCTCATCACGAGCGGCGAATGGAGATCAGGTACAAAGTTTATGATAAAATGCGGGGAAGCGGGTGAAAATAATGAATGTAGATGATATTCCGGTGCCGGCAATGGCAGCAATCAGAGTCAGCAAAGATGGAAAATCGGCGCTTTTTGAGACAACCATTATTCAGACGACTGACAATAAATATATTTATGCCATGCCTGTGAGAGTCGATGAGAAGCTTGTAAATTTTGAGGCGAAAGGTCTGCATAAGGAGCTGAAGATTGAGTTTGCTCCGTTTGAGTTTTACGTGTGGAAAAATATCTCCATTATCAGATTTGTCGAAGATGGAAAGAGCTACCTGAGAATCAGGACGACAACTCCGGGCACTAAGGCGATGGCATGGTCGGATAAACCGGTAACTACGCAGAAAAAGAAAAGAGCTGCTTTGATTAAGGAACAGGCGCTTGAAGCGGCAGAATCAGCCCGGGCAGAAGGAGAGGCAAAGTGAGAAGGACATCAATATTATTGGCAGCAGTTACAGGCAGTATTTTGATAGCAGGCTGCAAGGAAAATCTGTCCCCACAGCAGCCTGACAGCGGGATTAGCGGCATGGTCAGCGATATCGGGGAGCAGGCAGCAGAGGAACTCAAAGATGCATTTATTAAAGAAGTAGATGAGTTCTTTCAGAGCGGTGATTTGTCGGAGACGCTCGGCATCAGCAGTGAGAAACAGGACCAGGTAGAAGCTTCTATCAGGCAATATCTTGATGAATACAGCATGGATGAGGAAAAGCTTGGAGAGGCAAAGGAATCTCTGGAAAAGCTCCTTGAAAATGCGCAAGGGCTGTCGACAGAAGAGCTGGAGGACAAAATAGCAGAAATTTTCGAAAAATAGTGCAGATAAACCGCATGCTACAGCATGCGGTTTATTTCTGCCTCCGGTTTAGTCCGGAGATCAAGATACATATTATTGCCAAAAATCGTCGGCCTCGACAAGGCATCTTGATTAATTGCGGTAATCCGTCCCTCAAAATTGCCTGTCACACAGACACGCCTGCCGACGTACATATTGGCTATGCGTGTGAGAATCGGCTGGATGTGGGGGCCGTATTTTTCAAATCCCTGTTCCTCAAAGTCGCGGATTGCCTGAAACGGAGTGAGTGCCACGCGCTGTGCTCTTGGATGCGTCATTGCTTCGTAGGTGTCTGCAATGGCAGCAAGCAAGGCAAACGGATCAATGCGGTTCTCTTTGAGCCGTGCGGGATATCCGCTTCCATCGCAGCGTTCATGGTGCATAATCATAACGCTCACGACATGCGGCGGAAGCTTTCTTGATTTTACAAGCTCATATCCAAGATGAATATGATGCTGCATCTGGATAAATTCCTCGGGAGTGAGCTTGTCCGGCTTCCACAAAAGTTCGTCTGATATTTTGGTCTTACCGATGTCAAAGATAAATCCTGATACGGTCAGATTGTCCAAATCGGTATCAGACATGCCGATCCATTTCCCGAATACATAACACAGCAGACCGCAGTTAAAACAGTGGTTGTAGGTGATTTCGTTTTCATCCGGAATCATGTTGTAGAGATAATCCAGAAGCTGTTCCTCATTCATAACCGACGAAAAAATCGTATCCCTTAAGGATAAAAGCTTTACGATATTGAGGTCCAGACCGGTATCGAGCGTCCACATAATTTTGTGAAAGGATTGAAGCACCTGCGAATAGACCTCACAGAAATGCTGAAAATGCGGATGCTGGTGCAGGTGTGTATAACGGGTCATATTAACCTCTTTCGGCTCGCTTAGGGCGACCTCGTCAAAATTGTACTCATATAATGTTTGGATATTCTGCTGTGTCAGGACGGTATTTGCCTTAAACAATATTTCTTTATCCGGATTGTAGAGGTCTTCATATAAAACCATTCCGGGTTTCAGGGATTGGGCTGATAATTTGTACATAAAAATTCACCTCATAAAAGTATATCAATTGGATTTGCGTCATGTAAAATCTGCTGCTTATCAGATTGCATCATATGAATACTGGAAAAGCTGCCGGTTTCATGGTTATTTACAAAAACTTTTATCGTTATAATAGCACAAATTGGGGGAATATGTATATAAAAAACTGGAAATTCATAAAATATTTGGTAAAAGTTCAGCCATGCAGAAATGATTGTACAAAATGACCGTGGGAGCTTGCTCACTAAGGGCAAGTTGTACAATCATTTCTATAGGGCAGACGCCCAACATGAAATAAGTTGTCGGAAAGAATAAATATTACTGTTAAAAATGGACAATCCGACAACTTATGAATGTGCATGGCTGAACTGTTACAATATTTGGTAATAAAAGTTCAGCCATGCAGAAATCCTGTTTCTGTTTTTAAAAGCTATGGAATACAAATTGAGAACAAAGTAAATAGGTAAACATAACGAAAATCTTATGTTAATTTTCACAATTCGACATTTAGGCATTGCATTACAAAAATACATATGCTACTATTTAGGAAAGTGAGCAATTGTACAAATATGGTAATTCCTTTTTAGGGGAAAGCAGTTACCATAAATGAGTTTACATAAGTTGGAAAAACCCATCATTGCTCAGGCAGGAATGTATGCGTATTTATCCACAATTTAATTCTAATATGTGGATAACTTTTGCATTAACGTTTTATTTATCTTGTTGATTAAGCTGCTTTCCAGGGGCATTATTGGGAGAACGTGTCCGGGATAAGGGGCTGATCATATAAAAGCTTTGATGATTCCGGCGCATGCATACGCGCCGGTGCACCTTGAAAACATAACTGCTTATTTAGGATGCGGATGATGAAAGAAGGTAACGATAAGGGTACCATTCGTTATCAAGAACAAATCCGTTAAGAAAACTACATATGTTAATGGAGCCTGATATGCGGATGAGACAGGAATTAACATATTACATTGAAAAGGGTTGAAAGGGGAACAACACATGTTAGCAGCAAGACAAGTAGTATCTGAGAGAGTTAATATTTTAAATAAGAAGCCGATGATCAGAAAGAACCAGTCTACAGGGGAGATGGTAGCAGGTTTTTTAGATCCTGAATCAGGAGCTTTTGAGGTAGCTATGGAAATCAGCGATGAAAGAGATATTGATGAGTTTCTCGAGGAGTATGACTTATCCGTCGTAATGATTTCAAAGATGTAAGGCTGGTTTTGTGAAAGTGATAAAAGCATTGCAAAATTAAATATTGGGACAAAGGTGTAGAAAATCAAAGCTTAAAGAAGGGAGCAGGCGCAACTGCTCCCTTTTTTGTCTTATGAACTGTTACGCCTTGCCTGATTCATTCAAAATTTATAGTGACGAAGACATGGATATTTGGTAAAATGATAGTAAACTGTTACTCGAAAATGATACAGGAAGCCGTTAGGCGGTTCTGTTGCAAGTGATAGAATTTGAGGTGGCAAGCATGGGGAAAAAGGAGTTTACGATACCATCGAGGGATGGCGTGCACAAGCTTCATGTTGTTTTGTGGGAGCCGGAGGCAGAGGTGAAGGCAGTTGTGCAGCTTTCGCACGGAATGATTGAAATGATAGAGCGGTATGAGGACTTTGCTTTGTTTTTAAATAAGCATGGCTATGCGGTGATTGGAAATGACCATCTGGGACATGGACTCACTGCTGGAAACGACAGTGACCTTGGATATTTCTGCCCGGAAAACATGAGTGCGACCGTTGTGGCGGACCTGCACAGAGTCACAAAATGCGCGAAGAAAAGGTATAAAAATAAGCCGTATTTTCTGCTCGGGCACAGTATGGGGTCATTTATGGCAAGAAGATATCTTATGACCTATGGCATGGATTTGGACGGGGCAGTGCTCTGCGGTACGGGAAGTCAGAGCAGAGCGGTTCTTGCGGCTGGCAGAGTGGTTTCCAATGTACTGAAATTATTGCTGGGCGACCGTTTCCGCTCCAGACTTCTGAAAATGAACGCGTTCAGCAGCTATCAGAGACGCATACCCAATCCGCGCACCAAAAGCGACTGGCTTACCAGGGATGAAACGATTGTGGATTTCTGCGTCGGGAACAAGTACTGCAATTATATTTTTACGGTCAATGGATACAGGACGCTGTTTGAAGTGCTTTCCTTTATACAGAAACCCCAAAATATTGCAAGAATCCCAAAGGAGCTGCCGGTTTACTTCCTTGCAGGAGAACAGGACCCGGTAGGAAACTACGGCAGAAGCGTGAAAAGGATTGCTGCTGCATACAAAAAAGCAGGAATCAAAGAAGTAACACTAAAGCTCTATCCCGAGGACCGTCATGAAATCTTAAACGAGCTTGACAAAGCGCAGGTTTATGACGATATCCTTGCATGGCTGGAGGAAAAGACGGAGTGACATATATGGCAGGATTACGTGCCGCAGGCAGCAGATTAACGGAAGATGAACGATTTATGAGGGAGGCGCTTCGGCAGGCGAAAAAGGCGTATGCTCTTGGCGAAGTGCCGATTGGCTGTGTGATTGTGCATGAGGGGAAAATTATCGGGCGCGGCTACAACCGCAGAAATACCGACAAAAATGCACTTGCACATGCAGAAATTACCGCGATGAAAAGGGCAAGCAAGGTGATTGGAGACTGGCGGCTTGAGGAGTGCACGCTGTATGTTACGCTTGAGCCATGCCAGATGTGCGCAGGCGCCATAGTGCAGGCGCGGATTCCAAAGGTCGTGATGGCATGCATGAATCCCAAGGCAGGCTGTGCAGGTTCAATTCTCAATATTCTTGACATGCCGCAGTTCAACCATCAGGCAGAGGCTGTCAGAGGTGTGATGGAGGAGGAGTGCGCCGCGCTGCTGAAAACATTCTTTAAAGAGCTGCGTATCAGAAATAAGGCGGAAAAGGAAGCAAGAGCAGAGATGGTAACAGTTCAGCCCTTTATGCATTCATATCCGGACGAAAATGGCAGATAGTGTCCCTCCGGCTGCCATTGGTTTCGAATGGGAATTTCCTAATACGATGAATCAGGGCTTTCTAATGAGGACTTAAGCCGGCTCGAGTCGGCATCCATGCCTCCGTCTCGCCTAAATTTGCTTCCGTGCAAATTTACTTCTGATTACTTATCATCGCATAAGGAAATATCACCATTCTTCACCGGGCAGCCTGCAGGATACTATCTGCCGCCCTTCGTCCTGGTTATAATAACCCATAAGGCTGAACTGTTACCAGAGATGAAAGTGGAATAAAAAACCTCTTTATTCTGTTACTAAATTATGGTACACTTAAGCATAAAATATCCGCTTTTATGAACAGCGGCGTATGTCTGAATGGTATTTAGAGGAACACGAAGACGTAAGGCTGAACGCTTACGATTTTTGGAATGGAGGATTCGTATGGATGAGATTGCAGTGCTGATTCCATGCTATAACGAAAGCAAAACGATAGAAAAAGTAGTGAAGGATTTTAAACAGGCGCTTCCCGAGGCCGTAATCTACGTATATGATAATAATTCAAAGGACGGGACAGATGAAATCGCACGGCGCGCAGGTGCGGTTGTGCGCTACGAGTATCAGCAGGGAAAGGGCAATGTTATCCGGAGAATGTTCCGCGAGATTGATGCGAAGTGTTATATTATGACAGACGGGGACGATACCTATCCTGCTGATGAGGCGCGAAAGCTGTGCGATGCAGTGTTAAAGCGCAATGCGGATATGGTTGTAGGGGACAGGCTGTCTTCCTCTTATTTCGAGGAGAACAAGCGCCCGTTTCACAATTTCGGAAACTCTCTTGTGCGCGGTGTGATTAACCGTATGTTTAAGAGCAATATCCGTGACATTATGACCGGCTATCGTGCATTCAGCTATCAGTTTGTGAAGTCCTTTCCCGTACTGTCAAAGGGCTTTGAGATTGAGACAGAAATGAGCATTCATGCGATTGACAAAAATATGCGTGTGGAGAATGTGATTATTCAATACCGCGACAGACCCGAGGGCAGCGTGTCGAAGCTCAACACCTATTCAGACGGCTTCAAGGTCATTATGACCATCATAAAGCTTTATAAAAATTATAAGCCCATGGGCTTTTTTACATGGATTTCGGCGCTGCTGGCGCTGCTTTCAACTGCTTTTCTGGCACCCGTACTTGGAGAGTATTTTGCAACAGGCTTAGTGGAGCGTTTTCCGACGCTCATTGTATGCTGCTTTGTTTATATTGGCGCGATGGAGGCGTTTTTTGCGGGCTTGATGCTTTCTACCATGCGGCAGAAAAATCTGCACGACTATGAGATGAATCTGATCTTTTTAGATGCAGAATACAAAAATAAGCTGAAAAATGAGTAAACGGCAGATAAAAGATGCACGGCGCAACTGTAACAGGATGCCGAAGGCTGAACTGTTACTTATAAGATAGGAACTGAAAGATAATTAGATGACAAATATGAAGATACCGATGGATTATGTGGCATTTGACATAGAAACCACAGGATTAAATCCGAAATACGAAAAGATTATAGAGATTGGAGCAGTCAAGGTAAAGGACGGAGAGGCAGTCAGTACATTTTCCACCTTTGTCAATCCGGGGCAGAGCATTCCTGAAAGAATTGTGGAGCTGACAGGTATCCGTGATGCGGATGTTGCGGATGCGCCCTATATCGAAGAAGTGCTGGAGCAGTTCATTTCTTTTGTCGGAGAGGAAGCGCTTTTAGGGCACAACCTTTTATTTGATTATTCCTTTATTAAAAAAGCAGCTGTCAATCAGAAAAAGACATTTGACAAGACTGGCATCGATACGCTCCGCATCGCAAGACGCTTTTTAAATGAACTGGAAAGCAGGAAGCTGGGTTTTTTATGCGATTATTATCATATTCATCTGGAGGCGCACCGGGCATTGAATGATGCAATGGCGGCGCACAAGCTGTATCAGATTCTTGCAGGGGAATATGCTGGGAAGGAGCCGGACACGTTTCTGCCGAAGCCATTGGTTTACAGTGTTAAGAAAGAAGGACCTGTCACCCCCAAACAGCTTGCGCTTCTGCAGCGGCTTGTGGTTCAGTACCATTTGGAATGTCAGGAATTGGTGCTTGCGCCGGTAGCAGGTATCACAGATACTTTCATTGATTTGGAGCGGATTAGCAAGAATGAAGCAAGCAGGCTTATTGACAAGCTGCTTGCAAAGTTTGGACGATCGTATCCTTCATCAGGGAATTAAGTCCCTGTGCCTGCTTGATGAGGCTGTTGATTTTTTCAGGCGTTCCTGCTTCGCGGTACAGTTCAGCGAGCAGATAGTAGGTCTGGCTGACGTCGGTGCCTGTTGACACGGCAAATTCGAGCGCTTTGACTGCATTGGCATCATCGCCGCTTTCGTGAAGCAGCTTTCCAAGCTTTTGCAGGAGCGTGACAAGTTTTGTGTAATGAAAATCGTAATCGCTTAATATATTAATATTAGCAGTTCCATACCGGAGCTTGAGGTCTGTATTTGTGAAGCCTGTGAGATTAACGATTTTGCAGGCGGACAAGTCTTTCAGGTCAAGCAGGAGACTGTTGATTTCTTCCGTCGCAGCCTGAGGCTGCATGGCAAGCAGTTCCTCCGGGATTGTGATATAGTTGAGGTTATCCAGAGATTTTTTCCTTGTGAAATTTGCCTTGCGCTCACGCTCCCAAAATTCCCGCTCCGCAGCTTTTTCCTTCTCTTTTGCGTGCTGCAGCCTGAAAAAAAAGAAAATACAAAATATCAGAGAGCTTGAAATAATTACTAAATTCATATATAATATCCTTTCGAAAAGGGGTGAACAGCCATGATGAACATGAATCATAAGAAAACGCAGCGTACAATCGCAGCCGTTATCGCGGTAGTGCTTGTGCTGGCCATGGTAATACCATTGGTTGTCAGTGTTGTCGGGTACTAAATAGAAACTTATAAGAAGCTTTCCCTGCTTCCTATAATATAAAATTAATATAACTTATCGTAATGTGTTTTGCAACAGTTTGAGGAGAAGATGAGGTTATGAAAAAAATCAGAAAGAGAGCGATACTGTTGACTGCTGCTTTGGCTTTGGCAGCGGTACTGTTCGGTGCATTTAGCGCCGGTACGGTTCTGGCAGCTTCCGAAGACGAGGTGATTTCAGAAGGCGTATACATGGGAAAGATTAATCTTTCCGGTATGACAGCCGATGAAGCAAAAGCTGCCGTCAGTGAATACATAGGAGAATTGAAACAAAAAAATGTGACATTCGGCGCAGTCGGCGACCACTATGTAGTCGTCACAGCAGGTGATTTGGGGCTGACATGGGAAAATGAACAGGATATTGATGCGGCAGTGTCGCTTGGCAAGCGCGGAAATATTGTAAAACGATATAAGGCAATACAGGATTTAAAGCATGGGAATAAGGTCTATGACCTTTCGCTTTCTTTTGATAAGTCTGTCCTGAAAACAGTGCTTGAGGAGCAGTGCGCAGAGTATGATGTGTCTGCTGTCAATGCCACGATGACGAGGGTCGACGGTCAGTTTGTTATCGATGAGGGTCAGACAGGTCAGGGCGTGAATATTGAAGAATCGCTCAATAAGATTTATGATTATCTGACAGGCGACTGGGATTACGAGGATGCTTCTATAGACCTTGTGATTGACGTGACGGAGCCGAAGGCAAAAGCGGAGGACTTAGCAAAGCTTACAGATGTCCTTGGTACTTTTACGACGAGCTACTCGACCAGCAGCTCTGCGCGGTGCAAAAACGTTGAAAACGGATGCAGGCTGATTAACGGTACGCTTTTGTATCCGGGAGATGAGTTTTCCACATATGATACGATAAAGCCGTTTACGCAGGATAACGGATACTATCCGGCAGGCTCTTACCTGAACGGCAAGGTGGTAGACAGTATCGGAGGCGGTATCTGCCAGGTGTCCACGACGCTGTACAATGCAGTGCTTTTGTCGGAGCTTGAGGTGACGGAAAGAAACAATCATTCCATGATTATTTCCTATGTAAAGCCGTCAATGGACGCTGCGATTGCAGAATCGGCAGGCAAGGACTTTAAGTTCAGGAATAACCTGACCAATCCGGTATATATAGAAGGACACACAGAGGGGAAGCAGATTACCTTTACCATATATGGCGTGGAGACGAGAGACCCGTCGCGGACAGTGCGCTATGAGAGCGAAACGCTTTCGACCACTCATCCGGATCACGAGGATATTACGGCAACTGCAAGCCAGGGCATCGGATATATCTCCGTGCAGTCTGCGCATATCGGTTACACTGCACAGCTTTGGAAGGTTGTTGAGGAGAATGGCGTCGAGGTAAGCCGTGAGGTCATCAACAAGAGCAGCTATAAGGCAACACCGAGATCTGCAGTGGTAGGCGTCAATACGGATAATCCTGCCTACGCGGCGCGCATGCAGGCAGCAGTGGCATCGGGAAGCATTGATACCTGTAAGGCGGAGGCGGCTGCAATTAATGCGGAGATACAGGCGGCAGCCCAGCAGCAGGCGGACTTGGAGGCATATTATCAGGCGCTCCAGCAGCAATTGCTGGAGCAGCAGCAGGCGGCAGCCCAGCAGGCAGAGGCAGAATTGCCGTAAATGCATTTGACAAAGGATATTTGAAGGGGATTTGTAATGGATTGCGGGAAACTGACAGAGAGCATTTATGAGCGCTCCGTTTTCAAAGTAGTAAAGACAAATTCAACTGAAAACAGAAAATTTTATGATGGCGCAGGACTGGGGGCAGACTGCGCCGTTTTGACAGGCAAAAAAGTGTCGGATAATGCGCATGAAGACTGTGCAGGACTGATGTCCGGTCAGGCATTGGCATCAGGTATGGATGTGAGGCTCGCAGCGAGAGCATATATGGCAGCGACCAATCATGTAATCGCCTGCTGTGCGAATTCTGCCGCATCGGGTTTGTTTGGCTCCTATGCCAGTCTGACGATGATGGTTCCGGAAAGAATGCGTGAGATTAAGGTACGCAATATGGTTGAGGCAGCCTCTATACAGGCTGAGGAGACAGGAATTCCTATTATGAGCTGCAATGTACAGGTGCTTCCTGCTATGACGGAGGCAGTTGCGACCTGCGTGGTCAGTGCAGGACTGGAACATAAAAGCGACAGCAATCTTGTGGCAATGAAGAGAAGGGCGCATGTCGATGAGGACATCGTGATGACCAAGTGGCTCGGACTTGAGGGAACGGCAGTGATAGCAGACAGAAGCCGCGGCAGGCTTTGCGAAAGATATCCTTCGGATATCGTGGAGGAAGCGGCGGATTTTTACAGATATCTGTCTGTCGCTTCGGAGGCCGCCACCGCCGTTAAGTCCGGCGCAGGTTATCTGCAGGTATTGCGGGAGGGCGGAGTATTCGGGGGACTCTGGCAGCTGGCAGCAGATAATGGCGTTGGACTGGTCATAGACTTAAAGAGCATACCTGTCAGACAGGAAACGATTGAGGTATGCGAGTTTTTTGATTTGAATCCTTATGAGCTTTTGGCAGGCGGGAGCCTGCTGATAACAACAGAAAACGGAGGTCAGCTTGTCTGCGCACTGGAGAAAGCAGGCGTGCCCGCGGCTGTGATTGGGCGTACCGCACAGGGGAACGACCGCATTCTGCGCCATGCTGGGGAATCGAGGTTTCTTGAGCCTGCAAGAGGTGATGAAATCTTCCGCTATTTTAGTCTGGCGGAAGAAATGAAGCGTGAGGAGGGAAAGACCTGAGCGTGTTGAAAAGCTGCTCAACAGGCGTCTGCTAAAAAGAAAGCATCAATAGGGAACGCAGCAGGCGTTTGCCGGAAAGGCAAGGGATAGACATCAAGTCACCACGAAGTGGTTTTGCATGACATGATGCCCGTAACGATGAGGGTACTGAATAGTTACAGTAAATAAGAGTAATGATGGAGGCAAATATGAGAGAACAGATTTTAGCAATTATAGAAAAAAACAGCAGAATTGATCTGCATGAGCTTGCAATTATTCTTGGTATGGAGGAGACAGCAATCCTTAATGAGATGGAGCAGATGGAAAAGGAAGGAATTATCTGCGGATACCACACTCTGATTGACTGGGAAAAGACAGATGTGCAGAAGGTTAACGCACTGATTGAGGTGCGTGTGACGCCTCAGCGCGGAAAGGGCTTTGACAGCATCGCTGAGCGCATCTATAAGTATCCTGAGGTGCACGCTGTATATCTGATTTCGGGCGGCTATGACCTGCTTGTCAGCTTAGAGGGAAAGTCTCTTAAGGAAGTATCGAATTTTGTGTCCGATAAGCTTTCCACTCTGGACTCTGTGATTAGTACCGCAACACACTTTATCCTGAAAAAGTATAAGGACCACGGTACGATACTGGGCAAGAAGGAATCTGACGAAAGGATGCAGGTGACACCATGAGAAATCCGTTATCAAAAACGATCATAGAGATAAAGCCTTCGGGCATCCGCAAATATTTTGACATCGTAAGTGAGATGAATGACCCTGATGTGATTTCGCTCGGTGTTGGTGAGCCGGATTTCGAGACGCCGTGGCACATCAGAGATGAGGGTATCTATTCACTGGAAAAGGGACGTACCTTTTATACTGCAAATGCAGGTCTTTTGGAGCTTCGTGAGGAGATATGCAATTACCTGAAAAGACGTTTTGAGCTGAATTATGATGCAAAGCATGAGGTTCTGGTAACAGTCGGCGGCTCTGAGGCGATTGATATTGCCCTCCGCGCAATGATTGACCCGGGCGACGAGGTGATTATCCCACAGCCAAGCTATGTTTCCTACGAGCCATGTGCAGTGCTTGCGGGAGGTAAACCGGTTATTATCGAGTTAAAGCATGAAAATCAGTTCCGGCTGACGGCACAGGAGCTTGAGGAGGCTATTACCGACAAGACAAAGGTACTGATTCTTCCATTCCCAAACAATCCTACAGGAGCTGTTATGGAAAGAAAGGATTTGGAGGCAATTGCTGCGGTTATTGAAAAGCACGACCTTTTCGTGCTCTCTGATGAGATTTATTCCGAGCTTTGCTACACGGATAAGCATGTTTCGATAGCGAATATCCCCGGCATGTGGGAGAGAACGATCCTGATTAATGGTTTCTCGAAGTCCTATGCGATGACTGGCTGGAGACTTGGCTATGCATGTGGTCCCAAGGAGATTGTAGAGCAGATGTACAAGATTCATCAGTTCTGCATCATGTGTGCGCCCACAACATCACAGTATGCAGCAATTGATGCGCTGAAAAACGGTGATGCGGATGTGCAGATGATGAGAGAGTCCTACAATCAGAGACGCCGCTATCTGGTCAATGCATTTCAGGAAATGGGACTGGA
The DNA here is from genome assembly GCA_017622845.1 of Lachnospiraceae bacterium. GTDB lineage: Bacteria > Bacillota > Clostridia > Lachnospirales > Lachnospiraceae > COE1. The sequence continues at coordinate 73,188 of JAGAQJ010000045.1, forward strand.
ATGCTTTGAGCCGTTTGGAGCCTTTTACATATTCCCGTGTATTAAGCAGTTCGGCATGACAAGCGATGAGTTTGCGACAAGGCTTCTGCATGAGGAGAAGCTTGCGATTGTGCCGGGAAATGCCTTCGGCGACAGCGGTGAAGGATTTCTGCGTATTTCCTATGCTTATTCACTGGAAAAGCTCAAGATTGCTATCGGAAGGCTTAAGAATTTTGTAGAAAAGCTGAATAAGGAACAGAACCGGTAGGCAGAAGGAGAGCAGGGTGAATATTGTATTATATCAGCCGGAGATTCCGGCAAACACCGGAAATATTGGGCGAACCTGTGTGGCGACAGGTACCCGGCTTCATCTGATTGAACCTTTGGGATTCCGCCTGACGGGTAAGGAGCTTCGCAGGGCAGGCATGGACTATTGGGAGCACCTTGATGTGACACGTTACATGAACTTTGAGGAGTTTGTGGAGAAAAATCTTGCAGGCAATCCAAAGGCGAAAATCTGGATGGCAACGACCAAGGCAAAAAAGGTATATACACAGGCACAGTTCGGACCTGATGATTTTATCATGTTCGGAAAAGAAAGTGCGGGGATTCCCGAGGAGATTTTGGTCGACCACGAGAATACTTGTATCCGGATTCCGATGCTTGACAAGATTCGAAGCCTGAACCTGTCCAACAGTGTGAGTATCGTGCTTTATGAAGCACTGCGCCAGCAGAACTTCGAAGGATTGCAGACGCAGGGAGAACTTCATCATATGCAGTGGAAATAGCAAAAAGGGCATAGTCATGTACAATGGCTATGCCCTTTGATGCATATGTGCACCCAAAGGAAGATTGTCAGCAGAGGTGGCGGGCACATTTGACAGTCTTGAGTATGCAGGCGTACAGCGAAAACGTCAGAGAACGAAGTCTGCATAATAGGAAGAAAGCGGCTGTCACCAATGCACAGATACCGGTTACAAGCAGTGCATACTGTGAGAAACCCTCCCAGTCGCCGCGATATAACCTGACAAGAAAGGGTAATCCTAAAACCATGACAAAATACCAAAAAACAGGTGCTATAAAAGGGTGTCTGTTTTTTGACGGGAGTAAGGGAGATGACTGGGCAAAGAAGCGGCTGCAAAGCTTTCCTGTAAAATAGTAGATGATGAACAGGGAAGAAAAGTAAATCGAAGTACCGATGATGGTATGAAGCTGCTCCGCAGTAATCTGTTTTCCCATCAGGTTGTGAGCGGTTAAAATAATGGGAAGGTATATGGAAACGGTTATTCTAATTCCGTTTACAAATATAGTTAATATATAGGAAAGAACAGCACTGCAGAAGAGCCAGAGTGTTTTTTGCCGCATGGAGCTGATGCGGTATGTAAAGGAACATACCATCATGACAAATGTAATCAGCAGGAAGCGCACGCCGGAGCATGAGGCAGCAATGATAAAGCGATAATCGTGATTGACATAGCCGACATGCGGTACATTTTCAAAGGAAATGCCGCTGAGGATACGGACCCAATACGAGGTAGGTGTCAGTATCCATGCAAGGGCATCACTGTCTGCTGTCTGATAGAAGACTTTTACTGCCAGCACTATGATAAGTGCCGGCAGATAAATCAGTAGATTTTTTTTCATGCGTGTATCCTTTTCTTTCATTTAACGATTGGAAACAGCAGTCTTCCTGCGGTGTAAAAACTGTAGCAGCAAAAGGAGTACAAGTGCTGTCGGCAGAAGGAAATCTGTCGGTTCTGAGCCAAAGAGATAGCCGCCAAGCGCGAAATTCGATACTTCAAGCGGAAGCGGAAGCGGCTGGTCTGTGTCTGTCGCATTTCCATCAGGATTGCGCACTGTATCAAGGACAGCGATAAATGAGGTATAGGGTGTGAGAATGCTGTAGGTCAATCCAAGCTCTGTTAATTCGTCCTTAATATCAGGATTGTTTTTATTTAATCCGTAATTGGTCAGGTGCTCAATTCGCTTTTGTGCCCACAGATAGCTCAGGGCATCACTGTCTAAAGAAACAGCGGCAGCCGAGGCAGCCAGTGCGTTGTCGTCTTCGGTGTTTGTGTCGGGTGTGAGCATATCGGCAACAGAAATCGTCTGTGTGTAGTCTCCGGCTCCGTTTTTACCTGTGATGGTAACAGTGCCTTTGGGTTCGCCGCGCCATTTCCCAAGCAGAACAATCGGCTTCTGGGCATAAAGTGTCGGAAGAATGGAAGGTTCCACATCATAGGCATCAAAGCCGTCAAAACTTACCTGAATATTTGTCAGAACAGGGGACTGTATGTAGGTTTTAAACTGTGCAGCAGTTTCAGAAGCCTCTGATTCGTCCGTGACAATAAACGGTTCGCCCTGGCCTGTCTTTGCGATTCCTTCGATTAAATAGCGGTTAACACTTGTTCCGATGCCGAAAGGGAAGAAATCGGCACTGCCTGCATTTTCACGAATAATGTCAAAAATATCATTTTCACCGTAAATATAACCGTCTGTAATAATGACAATATTGCGCGATACATCATCAGAGGCAGGGATGGCAATTGCCTCCTCCAGCGCAGGTGCAAGCTCTGTACCGCCGGAGCCTTCCTGATAGTCAATAATCCGGATTGCGTTTTCAATATTTTCTTTCGTAGCAGGGACAGAGCGCTCTGCCATCTGATAAGAGGCGCCGGAGAACAGAATCAGGTTAAAGGTATCTGTCTCCTTAAGGTTGGAAACAAGATTTTTAATCAGCTCCTTTGCAGTGTCCAAAGGAAAGCCTGACATGGAGCCTGAGATATCCAGCACAAAGATGTATTCTCTGGGAGGGATATCTTTCGCATCAAAGCGTTCAGGCGGCTGTACCATCAGCATAAAGAAGTTTTCTGTTTCTCCGGTATTGAGCATGAGTCCGGTGGAAATATCCTCGCTTGTCAGCTTATAATCAAGAATAAAATCTCTGTTTCCTGCATAATCAGTGGGGTCTGCCAAGGAGATATCTGCCTTGGTATTTTCGTCCCATTTGATATCAATTTTGTGAGAGCTGCTTGTAAGCTCCGTGATGGGAACACCTGCGGAGAGGTTTACGTGGATATTGTATTGGCTGTCAGGTAATTTTCCCTCCGGTAAGTAGGGCGTTGCGGTCCATTCCTCGCGTGTTCCGCAGTCGTCGATAACAGGGCTTACATATCGGGGACCTACAACAGTCGGATAGACGAACTGATACACTCCGTCCGCAGGCGTAATCAGCTCGGTGTAATGGAGGTCGATAGAAACCGTGTCATTGGGCATAATATTTGCAACATTCATGGAAAATACATTAGGCTGTTCCTCTGACAAAAGAGAGGCGCTTTTTCCCTCCTCCTTTGCCTCCTCAAATTCTTCCTCTGCTTCTTCCTTTTCCTTGATTTGAGCAGTTACAATCTGATTGCCGATTTGCATCTGCATACCGTGGACGGTTACCTTTGTGGAGGCAGGAAAAACATAGCTTGCATTGATGGGATTCTGTCCTTCATTTGCGTAGGTCTGCAATACGTGAATGTCAGCGATAACGCCGTTGATGTCAACCGTTACATTTGTCTTTTTTAAAGGGAAGCTGTCCACGGAGGGGTCTGCAGTTTCCACATAAAAATAAGGGGCGCCTGTCTTGTCCTCATCTTCAGAGCTTTCCTCCTTGGCGTGGACTGTGGGTATCGGGACAGACATCAGGACGAGTACTGCAGCCAGAAGGCATATCAGTTTTTTGGGTGTGTTTTGTTTTTTCATTTTCTATACCATACCTTTCCTAAGTATAAGGATTTTGCCGTGTACAGGCATACTTGCGCGGCAAAACCGTGATTCAAGAGTATTTGTTGTGCATGTGCCCTTGTAAACTGAGGGTATCTTTACGATACAGCATGGATTCATCAAAGTTGCATATTTTTTGTATCAAATTGGCATATTTTTGGCATCAAAGTTGCATCATTTGCAGATAAACCACTTACATGATTTTTGACTGCTTTATGCTCCTTATGGATGGAAAGCTTTGAACGGGAAATGCTTGAAAAGTGATTGAAATGCTTTCTTAAATTTCTACGAAAATTTAATTAATAAAAAAAGAACTGATAAGATATAAAATTCATAGTAATTGTTCAGTATAGTACTCCGCAGCAAGTGCGTGAGAATGCGTAAATTGCGTTAGGCATCAAGTCACCACAAAGTGGTTTTGCATGACTTGATGCCCGCAACTATGAGGGTACTGAATATGTCTTTCTAAACTGATGTAAGCGTCAATGCCTTTGCCTCATTATATTCGGATTCTGTATAACCCAAATCTAAAATCGTCTGCTTATCATATCCTTTCTCTATCAGTCTGCATATTGCTTCTTTAATGCCGGCCGCCTTACCTTCTTTAATGCCGGCCGCCTTACCTTCTTTAATACCGGCCGCCTTTGCCTCACTCATGTATTTTTCCATAATTTCACACATAACTGATACACCTCCTTCATCTTCTTTCAGATAGTTTACACGAGATGAAAGTTTCGGGAATTTCTGATTATGGACCTCTTTCTGCATGAAGCATCGCATAAGATCCGCTATATCTGTCCCGTCGTCTACAGAGGTATTAACAAATACCTCCTGCAAACCATCATCAATCGGTTCTCCATTTTCACGAATTACCTTATCAATATGATAAATAGTCTTCCTATATCCCAGAAAATCTCTTTCTGATATATATACAATGATAACTCTCGGTACATCTTCAAATCGTTCACCAGGTTCCGTACTTTTGGTAACAATACTTGCTGCATTATATCTGGCTCTTTTTAGATGATCGTCCGAATTGGCACGCTGGACTTCAATATTGCATTTTGCCCCATCTCCAAGGATACAAAGTGCATCCAGTCTCACAGATCGTCCGTAAATATTTTTAACACTCCGCTGGACGATTACTTCCTCAACAATTAACGCATCATCCTCCAAAATAGTGCGGAGAATTTCTTCACATACTTCTTTGTCATCTGCAAGTACCTCAAAGAATACATCATCAATTAGCCGGAAATCCTCAACCTGCCTTTTCTTTTCCTCAAATGTTTTCATTTTTCTTCCTTTCTCTGCTTTGGCAGTATTTTTATCTATATTCAACAGGGAAAGTGTAAGTTCACCCCGATTTTTTCAGGATGAATCCTGTTATCTGTTTGTCTAAACAGGCAGCACATAGTTTTCATGTCAAATCTTAATCTATTATATGCATTTTTTATAAACGCAGTTAATGCCTGCCTGAAAAGGGACTGATTTAAAAGACTTTCTTACTTATTTATATACCATATTTTCAGCGCAAAATCAACACTGACAGGCAATTGGACAGGGGTGTTTTTCCTGCTCGGTTGGGAGTATACTTTTAGAAGTTTGTAACTTTTTATACTGGCAGCTTATTGCCGCTGCACTTTTGGAGATTGCAATTTTTATCATTGCAGGAATTTGTCTGCTTCGGGAGAAGGCAGCAGTTTTTTTTCTTTTTAACAGTTCCATCACAGGCATCTGCATTGCGCTTGCTTTTGCAGCGGTCTTAAAAAGAATGAGTACGCCGGAGGCTTTTGTGACGACCATGTTAAAGAGCTTTGCTATTTTACTGGCAGAAGGAGCAGTGCTGCTGCTTATCAGATATGGCATCGAAAAGCGGTTAAAGGATACGTCGTTGCCTGCATAATTTTTCAAAATTTCACCATACTGTTTCTTATTAGTAATTTTTAACCTTCATAGTGAGCTGCATGAAAGGGGGAACAGTCATGGTGGAGCAAATCCGTCCAGTTTTTGACAAGAAGGATTATTATGAGATTCGATTGGAGAGTATCGGCGGACTGGGGGCAAATCTGTGCGGCAAAATGCTGGGAGAGCTTGCAGTAAAATATCTGAATCTCAACAGTGCCGGTTTTTCGAGCTACGGTTCTGAGAAGACAGGGACTCCGGTAAAGGGATATATCCGGTACTGCCTGCCGGAAAAGGAAATCAGGGTGCATGCCCCGGTGGTAAAGCCTGACCTTTTGGTCATCTTCCATCAGGCATTGATGCGCGATAAAGGCGTGTGGAAGGGCTGCGGCGTACAGACACGAGTGATTATTGCCTTGGATGAAGGGCAGGCGGATTGGAACGAATTAAAGAGAAGCCTGCCTGATGAATTAGGTGATTGCTATGTAGTCAATGCCCAAAAGATTGCCATGGAAACAAAATCACGCATTAACGTCGTTATGCTGGGGGCGATAGCAAGGATTCTCGGATTTGTCAGGAAGGAGGATGCCTGCCGAATCTGCGAAGATACGCTTGGCAGGAAATATCCTGCAGCATTAGAGGGAAATCTCAAAGGGATTGAACAAGGCTATGAACAGGTTCAGCAATTGGCATTGAAGGAAAATTGCAAAGGAATGAAACAAGGCTATGAACAGGTTCAGCAATTGAATCAGGAACAAAAGCTTGAGATTAATGGTAGAAAAGGTATAAAAAAGCAAGAGGAACCGGAGTGGGGGTATCAGACGGCACCTATCGGCGGCGTGAATCCGCGGTATGGCAGCACGGTAGTGGCGGACCTCTCCCCCTCAAGGCAGGGATATATCCCTATTTTTATCAAGGAACGTTGTATTAACTGCGGTCTTTGTGACTCTACCTGTCCTGACATGGTTTTTCAGTTTGCCAAGGGGGAATATAAGGGCAGGGAAATGATGGTCAATCGGGGGCTTGACTATTATCACTGCAAAGGCTGTATGCGCTGTGTGGATGTGTGCCCGGTCAATGCTTTGGTTCAGGGACTCGAAGCGGAATATCCCAATAAACAATATTTTCTTCCGAATCAGGATTTAATCCGCATGCCCGATTATTATGTGGAGGCCGGAGCAGACGGTTATATTACCTCAGAATCCTACCTGACGGAAAAGCGTATGGAAGGAGGAGAAGTGTAATGGAAAAACAGGTCATTGAATATGCAAGCGGTAATGAAATGGCGGCAATTGCAATCAAACAGATAGGGTATGACCTGATGGGATATTATCCGATTACTCCCTCCACGCAGATTGCTGAAAATCTTGATGAAATGCGCGCCAAGGGAGAGACAGACCTGATGATGATTGCGGCGGAGGGAGAGCACAGTGCGGCAGGAATCTGCTATGGTGCGTCCGTGGGCGGCGGCAGAGTGATTAATGCGACCAGCGCAAATGGTCTTTTGTATGCCATGGAACAGTTTCCGGTTCAGTCCGGTACACGTTATCCAATGGTAATGAATGTGGCATGCAGAACCGTTTCCGGCCCGCTGTCGATTAAGGGCGACCACAGCGATATTATGTATCTGTTAAATGCCGGCTGGCCTATCTTGTTTGCGCATACGGTACAGCAGGTTTATGATTTTAATATCATTGCCCTGAAGCTTGCAGAGCAGGTGAGACTTCCTGTGGCAGTAGCTTATGACGGATTTTTTACCAGCCACCAGAAAAGGCGGTGCCTGCGGTTTGAGAAGGATGAGACAGTACGTCAGTTTATCGGACCCAAGAAAGAGGAGTATCCGTTTTTTAATTTTGAAAATCCGGTTACCGTCGGTTCTTATATGAATGAGCCGGATATCATTAACAACCGGTATCAGCTTCATCTTGCAATGAAGCAGGCGGACGAGGCGCTTCCGGAGTTGTTTGCAGAGTATGGAAGGCTTTCCGGCAGAGCATATGCGAAAGCAGAGGGATATCATGATGAGGATGCAGACGAGCTTCTGGTGCTGTTAGGCTCGTCCTATGAAACTGCCAAGGAGGGAATTGACAAGCTGCGCGGTGAGGGGAAAAAAGCAGGGACGGCAACATTAAATGTGCTGCGCCCGTTTCCGCAAAAGGAATTGTACGATATCTGTAAGTCGGCGGATATCCTGTTAGTAGCAGACAGGCAGGACAGCTACGGAGCAGGCGGCGGCAATTTTTCGCTTGAGGTGCGCGCCATGATGCAAAAGTATGGCGGAAAGGCTAAGATCAAGAGCCTTGTCTATGGTCTGGGAGGAAAGGATTTCTTTGTGGAGGATGTCGGGAAAATGCTTGCCCTTGCCGAAAATCCGCAGTCGCCGGACTTTGCGTATTATGGAGTCACAGCAGGAAAACAGCAGGAGAGTGCAGACAAGGGAAACTTTTTTGAGCCTCTGACAAGAGAACGAACCGATATCGGAGCAACAATTGTGAAGAAAGAGGAAACGGCTCAGCTTCAAATCAAAGGCGGAAGCCTCAATGCCACAACAGCCGTGCCAAAGCGTCTTGCTCCGGGACATGGAGCCTGCCCCGGCTGCGGTATTCCGGTCAATCTGAATTTGCTGCTAAGAGCCATTGAGGACCCTGTTGTATTGCTGTTTCAGACAGGGTGCGCCATGATTGTCACGACTGCTTATCCACGAACCAGCTTTAAAGTGCCGTATCTGCACAATCTGTTTCAAAATGGCGCCGCCACACTCAGCGGTCTTGCGGAAATCTGTTATCGGAAACAGAAAAACGGCGAGCTGCCGCCGGGCGACATTGTCTTTATCATGGTAAGCGGGGACGGCGGTATGGATATCGGTATGGGGTCTGCGCTTGGCACCGCGCTTCGGGGACACAGGCTTCTCATCTTTGAGTATGATAACGGCGGTTATATGAACACAGGATATCAGTTATCTTACTCGACGCCGAAGGGGGCAAGAAGCTCCACCTCACATGTAGGTCAGATGCAGTATGGAAAAACATTTTTCCATAAGGATATGCCTAAAATCATGGCAGCGACAGGAATCCCCTACGTAGCGACCGCAGCGGAATTTAACCCTGCCGATTTTATCAAAAAAGCCGCAAAGGCCGCTTACTATGCCAAGACGGAGGGAACCGCGTACCTTAAGGCGCTGTCTGCCTGTCCGCTGAACTGGAACGATAAGCCTGCCACGGAACGCAAGGTAATTGAAGCAGGCGTAAACTGCTGCTATTTCCCACTGTTTGAGGTAGAACACGGAAAAACAACACTCAACTATGACCCGGAGGCTGTAGGAAAAAGGATTCCCGTAACGGACTGGCTTGCCATGATGGGACGCACGAAGCACCTGTGCAAAGAGGAATATAAGGAAGTGGCACAAAGCCTGCAAGGGGAGATTGACAGAAGATACAAGCTGTTAAAGGAGGAAGCGCAGAAGGATTAAACAGCAGATAGTATCCCCCGGACTGCCATGGGTTCCGAATGGGAATTTCCACCGGGCAGTCTACGGGATACTATTTGCTGTTTTCTGTTCAGTGAAGCCGTAAAATCCAAGAGGAATAAAAGCTGGTGTGTAGGTGGTTCTTATAAAATGAATGTGGTAAAATTTTATAAGAAATCAGGTAAAGCGATATGGAGAAACAGGTTTATATCAAAGAGGAAGAACGGGCAAAGTGCCAAAAGGTGGCTGATGCGTTTGCAGAGCTATACGAAATGGAGAATATCGTAGTGTTTGATGCGGGCAGATATGGCTTTGTGGAATTGAAATATTATAAACCGCCGCATGGATTTGAGGAAGATGCGACTTTCATAGACAGCAGGGCATTATTTGATGCTCTCTGGAAAGAATGGTACGATACGACATTGTATCTGACAGCAAAGGAAATGAAACTGAATGATATTCTCTATGAGGAAGTGTTTAAAAGCCTGCTAAAAGAGGAGAAGAAAATCAAATTAAAGGATTGGATTTGCAAGCAGATGATTATATCACAAAGCCTTTTTCCATGCCTGTTTTGTTGCGGAAAATTGCGGCTGTTTTGCCTTTGATAAAAAGGCAGGAGTGGTAATTGTTTTTTATATATTTTTAAATAGAATTATATAAGCTGGCATGATACAATGTAGCTGTTGGACTTTTTGATAAAATGGATTAGATAAGGAGCAGCTGCAATGGATAAGAAAGTTGATATAATAAAAGACGCTGACGGTAAAAGCATTGTGGTCATCAATGACCTGCGTTTCAAGGGAAGAAGGAGCGTGGACTGGAACATTGTTGAAAATTGTTTGAAAGAGTATATCGGTCAGTGTGCAGAGATTACAGAAACATCAGATGTAGTGTACATAGGTGCGGATTTCCCGGATGAGTTTGCACATTCCAGGGACACAAAGGAACTAAGGGGGTTAGGTACAACGTTTTTAAGGCAAGAATACTGGTACGTCATGCAAAAGATGGAAAACTGTATCTGTATGATATTTTAAGAACAAAAAAAGAAACGAGCAAGCCGCTTGAGCAATAGCTGTACGGTCGAAAAACTCATTTCTCTTTATAAGCCATATTTTAAAGGCATACGGCAGTTTTGTCAAGAGCAAAAATTTTATAATAAACAGCGTTAGGGCAGTCAGTGACGGGATTGATACCTCTATGGGGTACAATGAGATGGCACCGTTCAAGAACCTGTTCAATGATTTCTATGCGAGGGACATTTCAAAGAAAATCCGAAGCACCATGACCGCAAAGGCAAGGGTGGGCATCTACCACAGCACAGTGCCGCCATTCGGATACCGTAAATCGCCGGAGGACAGCCGCAAGTTGATACCGGATGCGGAAACAGCGCCGATTGTTGACTTGAAACTATGGGAGCGTGTGCAGGAAGTCAACGGAAAGCGCAGGCGTATGTGCAAGTCAACAAGGAAGCCAGGCATATTTTCCGGCATTGCCTACTGTCCCGATTGTGGCAGGCGCATTTCATTTTTCACTGAAAAGACAAGTAAGAACAGCGATAAAAAGACCTATTTCGGTTCATGCCTTAGGTACAAGGCAAACGGACCGGACGGATGCACGCCGCACCGCACCACATCAAGGAACAGGACTTGTACGATATTGTTCTGAAAGATATAAGGGAATGGGCGTCAATGGCGCTTGCAGACGAGCAGGCAGTCCTTGACAGGGTTATGGAACAACAGCATTTAAACAGTACAGTCGATTACGGTTTGATTGAGGGGAAAAAGCGAACCATAGGGAAAAGGCTTGAGGAAATCGAAAAGGTCATAAGCAAGCTGTATGAGGATTATGCACATGGCAGGCTTGCGGGGACAAGCATTGATAATCTCATGTCGAAGTACCAGAGGGAGCAGGAAGAACTCAAAAAACAGCTTTCCGCATTGCGGGAACAGTCGGCAGAGCATGACAGCACAGAGCAGAATGCGGAAAAGTGGATAAGCCTCTTGTCAAATATAATTTGAATACGCAAAAAAACACTTGCCATATTCCATAAACCGTGGCATGATATCAGTGTACTTTGACAATTTCATATCAAAGAGATTGTTTCAAAACACAGTTATTCCCCATCTAGCGCCATGCACCTGTTGAAAAACAACAGGTTAACGAGGAAAAGGGTTATCGAAGATTCGGCGGACGCCCTTTCGCACAGCTTCCGGTGCGGGATGTACCGGCAAATATGCGGGTAACCGCAAAACAAATACGGTACAAGGAAGCATGTCAGAATAGGCAATCTATGCATTCTGGCATACTATATAATAATAGAATTGAGAGCTGACGCGAGTGCTTTTAAAGGCACAAAGCAGCATTGAATTATATAATGATATTGAAAGATGAGGAGATAATATGTGTGGAATCATTGGTTATACAGGACATAGAAATGTGCAGGAGGTAATATTGAAGGCGCTTGAGACCCTTGAGTACCGCGGCTATGACAGTGCAGGAATGGCACTTGCGTACGCAGACGGAGCGCTTGAGGTTGCCAAACGTGCAGGAAAAGTGGCAAAACTCCGTGCCATGTGTGAAAAGCAGAGTGCCGGGAGCGGAAAAAAGGCGGCAGTCAGCGGAATCGGTCATACCAGATGGGCGACACACGGCGGAGTGACAGACGAGAATGCACATCCGCATACCTGCGGCAGGGTCACGCTTGTGCACAACGGCATTATTGAGAATTATCAGGAGCTTACAGCCAAATATGGTCTTGGAGAAAAGCTGGTATCCCAGACAGACACAGAGGTTGTGGCAGCGCTTCTTGACCATTTTTATGAAAAAGATGCCAAGACCGCGATTCGAGAGGTTGCCCGTCTGCTAAAAGGAACCTTTGCACTTGGAATATTGTTTGCAGACCAGCCGGAGAAGCTTTATGCCATCAGGAACGTGAGCCCCATTATAGCTGGTGTGGGAAAGGACGGCAGGGAAGCATTTCTGGCATCGGACGTAACCGCGCTTTCCGAGTATGTGGCGGAGTATTTTGTGGTGCCTGAGGATACGCTTACGATATTGGAGGCAGGAAAGATTACACTGCTTGACAATGAGAATCAAAGGGTTGAGCCTGACTTCCTGCAGGTGGATTGGAAGCTTGGAGGAAACGGCAAGAACGGCTATGAGTTTTTCATGGAGAAGGAGATTGCAGAGCAGCCTGAAGTAATCCGGGAAACGATTTCGTGCCGGTGTAAGGACGGTATGCCGGACTTAAGCATTGACAATATTCCTGACTGGCTGCTTAGTAAATATGAAAGGATAACAATCATCGGATGCGGCACTGCGATGCACGCCGGACTTGTTGCAAAGCAGTTTATGCAGCCGCTTCTGCAGCTTCCCGTAACAGTTGAAGTTGCTTCGGAATTTATCTATGAGGAGCCTGTTGTGGATGATAAGACATTTGTGATTGCCATATCGCAGTCCGGTGAGACGATTGATACGCTGGAGGCGCTGCGGTATGCCAGAAGGAGAGGAGCAGGCAATTTGTCCATTGTCAATGTAAAAGGCTCGACCATAGCACGCGAGAGCGAATATGTGCTCTATACAAATGCAGGACCGGAGATTGCAGTAGCAAGCACAAAAGCATATACGACACAGCTTACTGCGCTTTATATGATAATCTGCCGTATGGCATATGTAAGAGGCGTGTATACGGCAAAGCAGGCAAAGGAATTTGTCAGTGCGCTTCTGCAGGTGCCTGCGTGTGTGGAAAAGGTGATAGCAGATAAGGAGTCGCTGCGTCGGATTTCGCATGAAATCATGGATGCTTCCGATGTATTTATGATTGGCAGAGGACTTGATTATACAGCGCTTTTGGAAGGTTCTTTAAAGCTTAAGGAAATATCTTATATCCATTCCGAGGCATATGCATCAGGGGAGCTGAAGCATGGAACGATAGCGCTGATCACGCAGAAGACTCCGGTGATTACGCTTGTGACACAGACGAAGGTGGTTTCTAAAGAGCTTTCCAATGCGATTGAGGTAAAAGCGCGCGGAGCCAAGGTATACGTGCTGACAAGTGAGAAAGTGGAGCTTGAAGAGCCCGGGCAGTGGGAAAATGTCTACAGGCTTCCGGCGCTCAGGGATGAATTCATGGTATTTCCGGCGGCAGCCGCACTGCAGCTTATCGCATTTTATGTGTCAAGAGATAAAGGGCTAGATGTCGATAAGCCGAGAAATCTGGCAAAGGTCGTGACAGTAGAGTAATTGTGTCAGACTTCGAAATGATAAAAACAAGATGATGGGAATACGTGTTTTGAAACAGAATAAAAGTCATTGTACATCCGACAACTTATGAATGGGCAGGGCTGAACTGTTACGTAAATTGTATCAGGCATCAAGCCGACGCGAAGAGGTTTTGCATGGCTTGATGCCTGTAAAGATGAGGGTACTGAATAGTTACCAAATTTTGCAGGTAAATTTAGTACAGTTTATACCATGAAAAACAGGTAAAAAACCGTTATACTATTATTATAAGAAAAAACGTGCTCGTGCACGCAAATAAAGAGCAGCGCTTAGCAGCAGAAACAGACAGTCTGCTCACAATACAGATGGAAAGGCAGGTATTTTTATGTATTACATCGGCGTAGACCTTGGAACCTCGGCAGTGAAGCTTCTCCTCATGGAGGGAAACGGTAACATAGCAAATATTGTATCAAAGGAATATCCCTTATATTTCCCGCATCCGGGCTGGAGCGAGCAGAAGCCGGAGGACTGGTGGAGTGGGGTAAAGGAAGGCTTAAAGGAACTGACAAAGGACTTTGACAAGTCGCAGATAGCAGGCATCAGCTTTGGCGGACAGATGCATGGTCTTGTCATTTTAGACAAGGATGACAACGTGATTCGCCCGGCAATTTTATGGAATGACGGCAGGACGCAGGAGGAGACGGATTATCTGAACAATGAAATCGGGAAGGACAAGCTGTCACAATATACTGCCAATATTGCATTTACAGGCTTTACCGCACCGAAGATTCTCTGGGTAAGGAACAAAGAGCCTGAGAATTTTGCCGGAATAAAAAAAATCATGCTTCCGAAAGATTATATCGCATATATGCTTACGGGAAGCTTCTGCACCGATGTGTCTGACGCATCAGGCATGCTGCTGTTTGACGTTGCGCACAAGCGCTGGTCTAAGGAAATGATGGAAATCTGCGGTGTGAAGGAGTCACAGCTTGCAGCAATTTATGAGAGCTATGAAGTGGTCGGCACGCTAAAGCCTGAGGTGGCAGCAGAGCTTGGACTTCCGGAGAGCGTGAAGGTTGCAGCAGGTGCGGGAGATAACGCAGCGGCGGCAATCGGAACGGGCACGGTCGGCGATGCGATGTGCAATATTTCACTTGGCACAAGCGGAACTATCTTTATATCCAGCAAGAACTTTGGCGTTGATAAGAACAATGCACTTCATTCTTTCGCACATGCGGATGGAAAATATCATCTGATGGGCTGTATGCTCAGTGCAGCATCCTGCAACAAGTGGTGGATGGAGGAAATCATGCAGACTGATGAGTTTGCAAAGGAGCAGGCGGCAATCACAGATGATATGCTTGGAAATAACCATGTATATTTCCTGCCGTACCTGATGGGCGAGCGCTCCCCTCACAATGACGCCAATGCCAGAGGTACCTTTATCGGCATGACGATGGATTCGACCAGAGCAGATATGTATCAGGCAGTGCTTGAGGGCGTTGCCTTTGCAATCCGCGATTCGTTTGAGGTTGCTAAGAGCCTTGGCATTGAAATCAAGTCCTCAAAAATCTGCGGCGGCGGAGCAAAAAGTCCGCTCTGGAAAAAGATTTTTGCAAATGTACTCAATATCAGGCTCGATATTATCGAAAGCGAGGAGGGACCCGGCTACGGCGGAGCAATCCTTGCGGCAGTAGCATGCGGCGAGTACGCTTCTGTGGAGGAAGCGGCTTCCAGGCTTGTAAAGATCGTGGACAGCGTTGAGCCTGACAAGGAGCTTGCAGCACGCTACGAGGAGAGATACCGCAAGTTTGCGCAGATTTATCCTGCTGTAAAGGAGCTTTTCCCAAAGATTTCCTGATGTAAAATGATTGAGAGGTTATCTGCTAAAAATGTAGCAGTTCAGTGAAGGGGCTGTCGCACCAATGATTGAATAATCAAAGGTGTGGCAGTCCTTTTTTGCTGCTGATAGCTTTCTGAGTCCAGTGTCATGTGCTTCCTGCCGTATCTATGGCCGCAGTCGTGAATAAATACCTTATTTAAAATGACATTATATGAAAATTTTCATAAAACGTCATAAAAATTTTTTCTGAAAAGTAGTATGGTTAAATTACAAAGTTTGACAAAAAAACAAAAGAAATCAGAAAAACAGACATACCCTTGTAAACTGAGGGTATGTGCATACAGAAATAAGGAGGACGCTTTATGCCGGACCAGGAATATTTAGAATTAAGCAGGATACTGATTGACTTCCCGCTGCCTTATGAGGCAGTCAGGGAACTCCATATCGTGGAGGAGGCGAACAGCCACAGCACCCTGACGCTGCAGCTTGTATCCGCCGGACAGCTTTCGGAGAA
>JAGAQJ010000046.1 GCA_017622845.1 Lachnospiraceae bacterium
AAGCCGCAAAAATCTCCGCCTGGGCGTAATGCTCCTGGACGACGGCAGCACGCTCTATCATGCAAAATACAACGGCTGCGAAAACCCTGACGGAATTACGGCAGGCAGTAAGGAGGAGCTTTTGGAGATGATGAGGAAGGATACAGAGGAGTAAGTAAATCAGAGCTGCCGGAAAAATATGTAATAGCATTGCTGCTTCCGGAAAAGCATGCGGCAATTGCAAAGACTGTTATGGAAACCGGGAAAAAGCCGGAAGCAGAGATGCTTTCGGCTTTTTTGCGGTATAGGACTGCCGCCCTTCGTCCCGGCTGAAATGCTCCATAAGGCTGAACTGTTACAATGAAGCAACAGTTCTTGCAAAAAAACTATACATTTTAGTTAAAAAGCACTATAATATTATTGACTTGCACTGTTTAAAATGACACAAATGAAACAGAGAATGGGGGATTTTTTATGACAAATGAACAGTTAAAACGAGCCAATAAGGCAGTATTTCCGATTATGCTGATCATTATGGGATATCTGCTTCTGACGATGGCGGCGCTTATCATCAGCATGCCTTCCGCCGTGAGCTGGCGTACATATGTTCAATTAGCGGCAGTGATTGTTTCGATGGCAGTCATTCTTGCATTATTTTTCGCAAAAAGGGACACACGGCTCTGCGGAACAGGAATGATGGCAGCAGGTGCCTTTGTGTATGTAGTCTTCCGGCTGGTAAATACCTCAGAAGGAACCGGCATCTATGCATATCCGATACTATTCGCAAGCATGGCATATCTTAATATCCGTATGACAATTTTCGGAAACATTGCAATTGTGGGCGCCAATATGATAAGAATTCTTCTGAATCTCCAAGCCGTTTCAGGAGGCGACGGGGAGCTTATTGTTATGAATCTGTTTGTCAGTATTCTGATGGCATACGCATCCATCTGCATCACAAGGATTTTAGTCAGATTTAATGAGGAGAATACAGGTGTCATCGCGGAGGCTGCGAGAAAACAGAAGGAAAGCAATGACATTATGGTAACGGTTGCGGACAACATTATCCGGCACTTTGGGGAAGCGATGGATTCTCTTCAAAAGCTGGGCGCGAGTCTTGACAACAATCATACATCAATGGAGCACATCGCAGAAAGCACAGAGAGCACGGCAGAAGCGATACAGGAAGATGCGCAGCTCTGCGGCGAGATTCTGCAGCAGGCTGATTACGCCGGAGAGGTTGCACAGTCCATGCTGGCGGCATCAGACCGCGTGAATGCTGCTGTGGAAAGCGGCGCTTCTTCGGTGCAGGAGCTTGGCAGACAGGCAGACAGCGTGAGCAGCAGCAGTAAGGTGGTTGAGGAGGTGATTGCGGAGCTTACTGCCAAGGTTGAGAAGGTAGGAGGTTTTGTGGACACGATTCTGAGCATCTCCGCCCAGACGAACCTTCTGGCGCTGAACGCCTCTATCGAAGCGGCAAGAGCAGGAGAGGCAGGACGCGGCTTTTCCGTGGTCGCTGAGGAAATCCGGCAGCTCTCGGAGGATACGAAAGCAGCTTCCAATAACATAACAAGCATTATCAGGGAACTGAATGCGGACACGCAGCTTGCGAATGAAAGCATTGGAAATGCGGTTGATTCGGTTGCAAGACAGAATGATTTAGTCTGCCAGACGAGAGAGAAGTTCGGTCAGGTTTCGCAGGAGACAGGACTGCTGTCCCATAACATTGGTGAGGTGAACCGCTGTATGGACCGGACAAGAGCTCTGTCCAATCGTATCCATGACAATATATCGCAGCTGTCGGCGTCTAGTGAAGAGATTGCCGCCGCATCAAATGAAGGCTTGAAGGATTCCGATGTTACAGTGGAGCAGGTAGCAGGCTGCAGGAAAATTTTTCAGGCAATTTATGAGCTTGCAAAAGATTTAAAAAGACAATAAGAAGCAGGGGGAAGCATCTATGAAGCTATTAATAGGAAATAAGAGAAAGCATCCGATACAGGACGGCATGATTGGTTTGTTTTTTGAGGATATCAACTATGCGGCAGACGGCGGTCTGTATGCGGAAATGATTGAAAACAGGTCTTTTGAATTTGTGGAGGCTTTTGGAGATAAGAGTGATTATTATGTCAAGGAGGACGGCGGATACGGCTGGAGCGCATATCCGTCAGAGGAGGCTGTGTCGCATGGCGTTTATATGGGAAGCCCGCTGTGCGAGGAAAATCCGCATTATATGCGCGTGACCGTGCAGCAGGCCATGGCAGGGATTGCGAATAAGGCATACGACGGAATTTATCTTCAGGAAGGGGAAGAGTACCTTCTCACCTTTTGGGTAAGACCGGTGAAGTACACGGGAGACTTTGTGGTCCGGATAGCAAAAGAGAACCATGTCTTTGCAGAGTGCCGTGTAAAGGGAGAAAGCTTTGAGGAGGAAACCTACAATTATTATCGGAAATATACAGCGCGCATGACGGCACAGGAGAGCTGCAGAGGGGCGCAGTTTTTGATGCTTCTTGCGGAGCCGGGAACGGCAGAGTTTGACTATATTTCCATGTTTCCTGCAAATGCCGCTGCAGGCATTTTCCGGGCTGATTTGTTTGCACTGCTGGAGAAGCTGCATCCGGGCTTTATCCGCTTTCCGGGCGGCTGTATTGTAGAAGGCAATACGCTGCAGAACAGATACCGGTATAAGGACAGCTTAAAGGAGCCTTGGAAAAGAAAAAATAACTGGAACCGGTGGGCAGTGCACGATAACTGTGCAGAAAATGCATTTCACAGCAGATATGCACACTACAATCAGACGATGGGATTAGGATTTTATGAATATTTCCTGCTCTGCGAGCTGCTTGGCGCTAAAGCGCTTCCGGTACTAAATGTCGGCTTTGCATGCCAGTATCAGTCAACAGAGCAGGTTTCTATAGACAGCGACAGGTTTCAGGAGTTGATACAGGATGCCCTGGATTTGATTGAGTTTGCAAATGGCGGCGTCGACACCAGGTGGGGGGCTGTGCGTGCCGGACTTGGTCATGAGAAGCCGTTTGGTTTATCAATGCTTGGCATCGGAAATGAGCAGTGGCAGACACAGAGGGCTGACTTTTTTGAGCGGTATGCCGCGTTTGAAAAGGCGATTCATGCAGCAGCGCCTCAGATACAGCTGATTGGTTCGGCAGGACCGGATATCACCTCTGAGAAATATGAGATGGCATGGAAGTTCTACCGTGAGAATGAAGACAAAGAGAACTTTGTATATGCAGTGGACGAGCATTATTATGTGAAGCCGCAATGGCTGTATGACCATGTGGATTTTTATGATAATTATCCCCGAAAGACAAAGGTTTTCTCCGGAGAGTATGCAGCGCATCCCTTTAACGGCTTTAACAGGCCTGATGCCAATACCCTGGAGGGTGCCCTTGCTGAGGCGGCATTTTTGACAGGCGTTGAGCGGAATGCAGATGTTGTTGTGCTGGCTTCCTATGCACCGCTTTTTGCAAGGCTTGGATATACGCAGTGGTCGCCGGATATGATCTGGTTTGACGCAGAGAGGGCGTATGGCACGCCAAGCTATCATGTGCAGTGCATGTACAGCAATAACATGGGTGATACAACCCTGGATACAGATGGGAAAGAAAAGGAGGCGGCAAAGCAGGGGATTTATTATTCGCTCAGCTTTGATACCGCAGCGGACCAGATTATCGTAAAGGCAGTCAATGCAGGGAAGGAGCCGGCAGAGCTGGATCTGGAGCTGGCAGAGGAATGGCAGTCTAAGAAAGATTATACGATGCAGCTTCTTACAGGTGATGAACCGCAGGCGCATAATGCGGTTGAAGCGCCTGACAGGATATCCGTAACAAACAGCAGCGGCAGACTTGCGGATAAAATCAAGCTTCCGGCAAACGCGTTTGCCGTTATCAGAATATAAAAAAAACTTGCTGTCTAATAATTCGTACGGTATGATATTATTATCAGACTTTGCTGAGAATAAAGCAAATTATTAAGAAAATGCATAAGGAGAGGAAATACTTATGAATGAGAAACAGAATGTGACCAGGGAGCCTATTTCAAAGGATAAGATTTTCAAGACGATGCTATATGTTACATATATCGTCGCAGCAGTATTTCTGTTAAAAAACATCATCACAAAAAGTCTGGCGGGAGCATGTGCTGTCGGTATCAGTCTGGCAGTTTTTACAGTGGTGCTGCTTGTCATGAGAAGCAGGCATGCGAAGGAAGAGAAACAGCAGTTTGTCGTATCCATGAGTCTTGTCTTTCTGGTGTTCATTATATCGCTCAACAGCGGAGATTATTATAGTGACGACTTTCCGCTTTATCTGGCAGTTATCGGTCTGACAGGCATGTATCTGAGACCGCAGTATACCAAGGTTCAGGCAATACTGGCGAGCCTCCTGCTGGTCGTTCAGTTTTTGATTCATCCGGAAAAGGCAGACAGTACCGCACAGTTTTTCTTATGCCTGGCAATGTTTATGCTTGCAGGCGGAATGTTCTATCTGGCAATACAGAGAGGACGTGCCTTTATCCTGCGCAGCCAGGAGAGGGCAGAGGATGCGGAACAATTGTTAAAGTCGCTGCTGACCATCGGAGAAGAACTGCAGCATAATTTTGAGAATTCTTCCAGAAGAATCGAAAACCTTCAGGCGGCGGATACCAGGCTCGAGGGAAATGCAAGCGATCTGAAGCAAAGCTCGGAAACCATAGCACAGGTGGCAAGAGAAGTGGAGGATACCTGCGACAATGTGCAGGACAGGATACAGGTGACAGAGACTCAGATAGGCTCTTTAAACAGCGACGTGAAGAATTTTGAGCATGCATTGGCGGACAGCAGCAAAAATATGGAAGAGATGAACAGACAGATGGAAACCGTAAAACGGACGATGCATGAGACGAATGAGGTATTCCGCATTCTGGAGAGCCGTATGGACGAGATTTATAAGGTGACCGAACAGCTCAACAGCATTTCTTCCAGCACTACGATGCTGGCGCTGAACGCTTCTATTGAGGCGGCAAGGGCAGGGCAGGCAGGAGCCGGCTTTGCGGTAGTGGCATCCAAAGTACAGGAATTGGCAGTCGACAGCAATAAATGCTCAGTACAGGTAGTCGATGTCATCAATGCGATGCAGGATCAGATACAGAAGACAACCTCACAGCTGGGAGAGAGTACGGAAGCAATCAATGTCTCTCTGGGAGCTTTGGAGGAACTGCAGGGCGGTTTCGAACATTTAACCCGCAGGTTCGGCTCCCTGTACGGCAATATTGAGGAGCAGAACAGCAATATAAGCCGGGTAGAGTCCATTTTCAAGGAGCTTAAGGATAAGATAGGGAATATGAGCTCTCATTCGGAAGAAAATCAGGCATCTGTAGAAGCAATCGCAGAAGCGATGGGAGTTTATAAAGAAAATATGAATGAGGTCATTGACGATACCAGACATATTCATGAGCTTTCAGAATCCATGCTTGAGCTTTCCGGAAACAAGTAAGAGAATCCGATACCAAAATGTAAGCACAAGGAGAAAGGGACAGGATTGGGTGTGAACAGTAATGCAGGAAATCTTTCGGATATCGCGAAGGCTCTTATCTCCTATGATTATATCAGTCCACAAGGTGCACCGGATTCAGCAGATTGCGGAGGAAGTAAAAAGAGAGCTTCGGGAACAAAGCATCGCATATCAGGACATAGAGCAGGAAATCATGATTGAGACTCCCGCTGCGGCTGTCATGAGTGATGAGCTGTCGGTTGCCCCCCCGCGAAGGTGCTTGCGCTCCGGGAGAGGATTTGCAGTATTTTGTCAATGCAGACTGTTACGCTTCCTTGTAACGGATATCAGATTCCTCTGGATTTTTGCCTGCAGCTCTGGTATAATGTTGTGGTTATAATGGGTATTATCCGTTTGCAGTCATATAAGCTTAGAAAGTATGATGCAGAACAGAAGAGAAGGAGGCTCGGGCAATGGGGGCACAGGCAAAGACAAAATCAAAAAAGCATACAGGCAGAATCCGCATGACAGCCTGGCTTATGATAATCATTGTTTTTACTGCAGTTCTGGGAGGCAGCGCAGAGGTCTGTGCGAAAGAAGCGCATGCCCGGACGGTTAAGGTCGGTTTTTTTGCATTTGACGGCTATCACATGATTGACGATGATGGAATCCGAAGCGGATACGGTTATGATTTTCTCCAGATGGTTACACGCTACGTGAATTTTCATTATGAATATGTCGGTTATGACAGACCATGGGACGACATGCAGTCCATGCTGTTAAACGGTGAGATTGATATTCTTTCTTCTGTGCGCAGGACACAGGAGCGTGAAGAGAAATTTGACTTTTCCAGTCCGATTGGCACAAACAGTGTTGTGCTGAGCGCTGCAATGGACGATGAACGGTATACGCCCGGGAACTATAGCACTTACAATGGAATGACGATAGGCATTCTAAAAGGAAACAACCGGGAGGAGGATGTCACGTCATTTGCAGAGGAAAAAGGCTTTACTTATACATTAAAATATTATAATACGCCGAAAGAACTGAAAGCTGCGCTCCGGGATGGGGAGATTGATACAATTGCGACCAGTTCTCTGCGCAAAACGGCTGGTGAGAAGATTCTGGATAAATTTGCGACAGAGGATTTCTATGTCATTGTAAGAAAGGGCGATACGGAGCTGCTTGAGGATATCAACTATGCGATTGCACAGATGGACAGTGTGGAGGGGGACTGGAAAAACACGCTGTATTATAAGTATTATAAAACAAGCACAAGCTCAAATATTGCATTTACGCTGCGCGAGCAGGAGGTTATCCGGGAATACTCCGGGGGAGACAAGGTATTAGTCGTTTCCGCCAATTGCGACAGAGAGCCGTACTCTTATGTGGAGAATGGGGAGCTGAAGGGAATCCTGCCGGACATTTTTGCTAAATATATGAAAATGTGCGGTATCCGGTATGAGCTGTATGCGCCTGAAAGCCGCGAGGAATATGAGGAGCTGATGACAACAGGAGCAATTCCGGTTCTTTTAGATGCACGTTTTGGGGCTTCTCTGACAGAGGATTACGGGGCATATCTGTCTCCGTCCTATATTACGCTGAATATGGCAAGGATTACCCGGAAGAATTTTGACGGCAATATCCATACGGTAGCCGTGATTTCCAATCAGGGCTTGGTTCAGATTGAGGGAGAGCTGCTTGATAATGTTCAGACCATTGTATGTAAGAACCGCGCTGCCGCATTGCAGGCAGTATTGGACGGCAAGGCGGATGCAATGTATGTTTACGCGCATACGGCTGTGAAATATGTAAATGAAGACACATCAGGCCAGCTTGTCTACACAATTCTGGAGACGCCATCCTATGACTACTCCATTTCCGTTACAGGGGATATCGAACATGAGCTTCTTGGAATCTTTACAAAGTGCATCTATGCGCTGCCGGAATCGGAGATAGATGACATTATTGCAAAATATACAAGCTATTCGGCAGACAGCATCACGCTTTCGGATTACATGAGTGCGAATCCATGGACAGGAGTTTTGACAGTTACAGCAGTTTCGGTACTTGTGCTTGTGATTGTGGTTGTGGTACTCAGGGATATTTCGGCAAAAAAGCTTTATGAAGAAGAGCAGAGGAATTTCGAGAAGCTGCAGGAGCAGATGAGCATCATTGACGCGTTAAGCTCGGAATATGATACGGTATATCTTGTAAATATGGACGAGGACACGTTCCAGCTGCTGCGGAAAACAGAACAAAGCGCGGAAGGGCGCGAGGATTTTATAAGAGATTTGGTGTATAGAACCGGGTATACGGATGCGCTGAACAGATATATTTTAGATTATGTTGCAGTGGAGCAGCAGGAGGAATTCCGCAAACAGACAAGTCTCAGCGCGCTGAAGGAAAAGCTTCCTGATAAGGGAATATTAGCCTTTCATTATCAGCGTGTGTACAAGGGGACGGTTCACTTTTTCCAGATGAACTGTGCGAGGATTCCGTCAAATGACGGCGTGCAGCGCATGGTTGTCGGATACAGAAATGTGGATACGGTCGTGGAGCATGAGAAAGAGCAGCAGAGGCTTCTGCGCGAGGCACTTTCCCAGGCACAGCATGCCAATGCTGCCAAGACCACCTTTTTGTCAAATATGTCCCATGATATCCGTACGCCGATGAATGCAATCATTGGATTTACCACAATGGCGCTCAGACATATCAACAATACGGATCAGGTCAGGGATTCCATGGAAAAGGTGCTTGCGTCAGGCAATCATCTGCTTCATCTGATTAATGATATTCTGGATATGAGCCGGATTGAAAGCGGACGCATGCATATCAATGAGCAGGAGTGCAATCTCTCTGAGGTGATTCACAATCTGGTCAACATGAATCAATCCCAGATTAAGGCAAAGCAGCTGGAGTTTTATGTGGATACCTATATGGTCAAGGATGAGGATATCTACACAGACCCTTTGAAGCTGAATCAGGTGCTCATCAATGTCATGAGCAATGCCATCAAATATACGCCGTCTACCGGAAGGGTATCGCTGAGAATTATCCAGCATCCGTCAGAGGTGCCCGGCTGTGCCCAATATGAGTTTATCATCAAGGATAATGGCATGGGAATGTCAGAGGAATTTTTAAAGCACATTTTCGAACCGTTTGAAAGAGAGGCGTCAACCACCAGAACCGGCATTGAAGGAACCGGACTTGGAATGGCGATTACTAAAAACATTGTTGACATGATGAACGGTACGATTACTGCCGACAGCGAGAAAGGAAAAGGCAGTGAGTTCCGCATTACCTTTGACTTTAAGCTGCAGTCTAAGGAAATGAATTCTACTCGTATCGGAGAAATGGCAGGACTTCGCGCATTGGTGGTGGACGACGACTTTAACACCTGTGAAAGCGTCACCAACATGTTAGACGAGATCGGCATGCGGTCCGAGTGGACCATGTCAAGCCGTGAAGCAGTTTACAGGGCACAGAAAGCATACCATGATGCAGACCCGTTCCATACATATATCATTGACTGGCTGATGCCGGAGCAGAATGGCATTGAGACGACAAGGCAGATACGCAGGGCGGTCGGCGATGATGTGCCTATCATTATTTTGACTGCTTATGACTGGGCAGATGTGGAGGAGGAAGCAAGGCAGGCAGGCGTGACCGCATTCTGCTCTAAGCCGATGTTTAAGTCGGATTTGAAGTCGGCGCTTTTAAGGGCGAATAAGCTGGTTCCTGTTGAGGAAGAAACGCAGGACTGGACGCAGGCTGACTTTTCCGGAAAGCGTGTTCTGCTTGTAGAGGACAACGAGCTGAACAGGGAAATCGCCACTGAGATTCTTGAGGAAGCCTGCTTTGAGGTCGATGCTGCCCCCGATGGCACAGATGCGGTCAGAATCATGGAGCAGGCAGCAGAAGGATATTATGATGTAATTCTTATGGATATCCAGATGCCGACGATGAACGGCTATGAGGCGACAAGAATTATCAGGGGAATGAACCGTGCAGATGTCAGACGCATGCCGATTTTTGCAATGTCTGCCAACGCATTGGAGGAGGATAAGGCACAGGCGCTTGCGTGCGGTATGAACGAACACATCGCAAAGCCGTTTAATGTGGATAAATTCATTGAAACTCTTCATCGGTATTTAAAATAAGTATCAGTTCAGCCTTTTATGTATTAACATGACGAAAACGGCAGATAGTATCCCTCCGGCTGCCATTGGTTCCGAATGGGAATTTCCTAATACGATGAATCAAGGCTTTCTAATGAGGACGGAGTCGGCTCGAGTCGGCATCCATGCCTCCATCTCGCCTAAATTTGCGTCCATGCAAATTTACTCCTGAGTATCTATCATCGTATAAGGAAATATCACCATTCTCCACCGGGCAGCCTGCAGGATACTATCTGCCGTTTTCTGTTCATTGAAACTGTAAAATGGAATAATTTGTCAGTACACAGAAGGGCGTCAGTCCTATGCCGGAACAGGCTGGCGGAGAATGCTGACATTTTCTTATGGGTGATTCGATACACCAAGCGGAAATCCGCACGGACGCGGATTTAGGACGAAACGCGTCCATGGACGGCGCGTAGAGTCCGGTCGCGGACGCATTCAAACACTTTGGCATCACCCATTAGAAAATTCGCATTCGGAGTCCAACCGCCTGTTCCGGCATACGACTGCCGCCCTTCGTCCTGTTTGAAATAATCCATAAGGCTGAACTGTTACAAAATAATCACAGATATTTGATAAAACCTTTTCGAATGTAAAAAAGTATGCTACAATGTTACTGCTAAATCCGTCATAAATAGGAGAGAGTAGCGTGTGTATCAGGAATTATAAGATTATCTATCTTCTTTTAGTTGTATTTGTGCTTATATCGGGAATGTGCTTTGAGAAAATCAGGACAGATTCTTCGCTGCTGCACGCTTCTATGGATAAAGCCTCATCCTATCTGGTGCCTTGCCGTGCACAGTTCAGCAATGACAAAGTATGTACAACGGAAATGCTGGGCAATTGCGGTGTTTTCGAATTGCAGATGCTTAGTCAGTATATCAGTCAAAAAAGGGAGATGCGGGTTTCCCTTGACTTGCTGTATTTAAATATCTTTTCTCTGCCGGATGGAAAGCTTGTTTCCAGTGAAGAAACAACACAATTCTTTCATCAGAATCTAAACCGGCTTGTCACCCATTATATTCATCAGTCAGACGGAAAAAAACGAATCGGATTCCCAGAGTAGTGATACACTGCACCAATGCAGCAGATATGCAGAATGCTTTTTGGCGGTTTTATATTATCAGAAGTAAAGGGAACTTCTGATCAGTTTGTATTATGTGAGCAGGAAAATTCTGCTCGATTGGAGGAGTCAGATGAGAAAAACAAAATTAATATGTACGATTGGTCCGTCATGTGAGGATATTGAAGTATTGAGTG
Organism: Lachnospiraceae bacterium; assembly: GCA_017622845.1. Taxonomy (GTDB): domain Bacteria; phylum Bacillota; class Clostridia; order Lachnospirales; family Lachnospiraceae; genus COE1. The sequence goes on from JAGAQJ010000046.1 coordinate 10,907, forward strand.
AGATGTGCAAAGCAGGAATGAATGTGGCGCGGTTGAACTTTTCACACGGAACTCATGAGGAGCATCAAAAAAAGATTGACTTAATTAAGGAAGCAAGGGAAAAGCTCGGACTTCCGATTGCAATTATGCTTGACACCAAAGGACCGGAGTACCGTATCAAAACCTTTGAGAACGGAAAGGTCAATCTGGAGAGCGGTGATTATTTTACCTTTACAACGGAAGATATCATAGGTAATCAGGAGAGAGTGGCGGTAAATTATGATAAGCTTATGGAGAATCTGGAGGTCGGAGATACCATTCTTGTCAACAACGGACTTGTCATTTTCAAGGTTGTTGAGCTGGACGCTGTCAGTGCAAAGTGTGAAGTAGTCGTGGGCGGTGAGCTGTCAAACCGCAAGAGCATGAACTTCCCAAATAAGGTGATGAAGCAGTGCTTTTTGAGTGAGCAGGATAAGGATGATTTGCTGTTTGGTATTCAGAATGAGGTCGATTTTGTTGCGGCGTCTTTTGTCTCCAACAAAGAAAATATCAATGACATGCGGCAGTTTTTGAACGAGAATGGCGGCAGGGACATTGATATTATTGCCAAAATCGAGAACCGTTCCGGCGTTGACCACATTGAGGAAATCTGCGAAATTGCAGACGGCGTGATGGTTGCAAGAGGGGATTTGGGCGTGGAAATTCCTGCGATAGAAGTTCCGTCAATCCAGAAATACCTGATTAGCAAGTGCCGCATGCTGGGAAAACGGGTTATCACAGCAACGGAAATGTTAGAGTCCATGATTCACAATCCCAGACCGACAAGAGCAGAGCTTTCGGATGTTGCCAATGCGGTATACGACGGAACCTCGGCAGTGATGCTTTCAGGTGAGACTGCAAGCGGAAAATATCCGGTTGCTGCTGTTCAGATGATGGTGGAAACAGTGGAATTTACGGAGAAAAATATCGATTATGCCAAGCGTTTCAACACAACGGAATTTACGATTCAAAATAATCTTGACGCAGTTTCCCACTCGACCTGTGCGATGGCAGTTGATGTGAAGGCAAAATGCATTATCGTAAACTCGCTCACAGGTCACACGGCAAGAATGGTCAGCCGTTTCCGGTGTCCTGTAGATATTATCGGCATGACCACGTCTGAAAAGGGATGGCGCAAGCTTAACATGAGTTGGGGCGTGACTCCGGTTCTCTGCGGAAAATATCAATCCATGGAGGAAATGTTTGATAACAGCCTGAAAAGGGCAAGAGAAGTATTCGGACTTGCTAAAGGGGATAATGTCGTTCTGACCGGCGGCGTTTTAGACGGCAATACCGGAAACACAAACATGATAAAGGTGGAGCGGATATAATACAGCAGTTCAAAAGAACTTAGGAGGAAAAATCAAGATGTTATCACAGGTTTTTGCAGTAGTAATTTTTATTGCAATGTTTGTTTTTATTGTAACGGAAATTGTCGAGAGACATATTGTTTCCCTGATTTGTGCACTGCTGACAATTATTCTTGTCTTCGGCGTAGGGATGCACAGTATGGAAGCAGTGATTGATACAATCAACCTTAAGAGTATCATCACACCGGAATTTTGGTATACGGCAGGCGAGGCGTCAGGAAGCAGCTCCGGCATTAACTGGGAAACGATTGTATTTATCTTCGGCATGATGGTCATGGTTGAAGGAATGGCAAGAGTCGGTTTTTTCCGCTGGCTGTGCATGCGCATTGCCAAGCTTGTAAAATACAAGGTCATACCGGTCTTTATTACTTTTATGGTTTTATCGACCGTGCTGGCGATGTTTATTGACAGCATCACAGTTATTTTGTTTTTAGCGGCTGTAACAATCGAGCTGTCACAGCTTTTGAAATTCAATCCGGTTCCGATGATTTTATCGGAAATATTCTGTGCAAATCTCGGAGGTTCGGCAACCATGTGCGGGGACCCGCCAAACATTATTATCGGAACCTCGCTTGGCTATTCCTTCACGGATTTTGTGACCAATACAGGTCTGATTGCAGGGATTTCCCTGATTGCAGTGTTGATATACTTTTACTTAATTTTTAAGAAGGATTTGCTTGCAAATGCATCCTGCTCAGTAGATTACAGCAGTCTTCCAAGTCCGGAATCGACCATAACCGACAGGAAGGGCTTTGTGGTGAGCAGTGTCATCTTTGCAGCAGCGATTATTCTGCTGATTACGCATGCGCAGACAGGGCTTACAGTCTCCTCTATTGGATTTATTGTTGCAATTGTCACATTGGCGACATCGGGTAAATATGCTATGATGTTATTAAAGAAGGTTGACTACAAGACGCTTCTGTTCTTTATCGGTTTATTTGTGGTAATCGGAGGATTGGAACAGACGGGAATTCTGGAAATTATGGCAGGCTTTATCGGAAAAATCAGCGGCGGCAACAGTATGGTCATGATTGCGATTATCATATGGCTGTCGGCAATTGCCAGTGCCTTTGTGGACAATATTCCGTTTGCAACCACCATGATACCGATTATCAAAAGCTTGTCTGCGGCATATGGCATTGATTTGTCCATACTTGCATGGACCCTTGCGATGGGAACGGATATCGGCGGAAGTGCGACGCCAATCGGAGCCTCGGCAAATGTTGTGGGAATTGCAACGGCTTCAAGAGAAGGCTACGTGATAAAATGGGGACTTTATTGTAAAAAAATGCTTCCGGCGACGCTGATGGTCGTGCTGATATCCATGCTTGTAGTCTACTTAAGATATCTATAAAAGGGAGGTGACAGCAGATGGAAAAACAATTAATTATCTCCGTGGGCAGGGAATTTGGCAGCGGAGGACATGAAATCGCGGAAAAGCTGGCAAAGCATTATGGAGTCCAGCTGCTCGACCACAATCTGCTTGATGAGATTGCGGCGGAGCGGAGTGTAGATGTGAAGCATCTGAAGGGGCTGGACGAAAAGCACAAGAATCTCCTTTCTTCCAGAACGGTGCGTGGGTACAGCAGCTCGCCGGAGGAGAATCTGTACCTGCTTCAGTTTGATTATCTGCAGAAGAAAGCCGCTGGGGGAGAATCTTTTGTGGTAGTAGGACGATGCAGCGAAACCATTTTGAAGGAGTATGATGGTCTGATATCAATCTTTGTCTTGGCGGATAAGGAGCAGAAAGTCGACCGGATTATGCGGAAATATGAATTGACCGAAGGAAATGCCAAAAAGATGATTCGCGAGAAGGACTTGAAGCGCAGACGTTATCACAACGGCTTCTGCAAGGAAAAATGGGGAGATTCAAAAAATTATGATATCTCCATAAACAGCAGCAGACTTGGGATTGACGGTACGGTTGCATCACTGGTAGATTACATTGACAAAAGGCAGCAGATGAATTAGAAAAGAAGCGGCACTTCTGCATTTATGCGGAAGTGCCGCTTCCTGACTTGCGCGGCGGATTGTATGTTTCACAACGGCGATGCCTCTCCCGGTTTACAAGAGCGCACACGACCCAGGACAGAGAGAATGGCGTAATTATCTCATTTTAAGGAGTTTGTGCCGTTGTAAACAGAGGGCAATAATCCGTGAAGATATTTAACTCTTGTGTTTTACAGGAAACAAAATGGAACATGCAGAAAGCAGCTGTTGTATGGTTGAAGCATGAAGTGCATGGAAACGAATCCGGTTGAATAAATCGGGAGCGGCGGAATTTGGATTTGGAGGGATACATTGTGATAAGAACATTCAGAGAAAATGATTTAATTGATATTATGCAGATATGGCTTGATACAAATAGGAAAGCGCACAATTTTATATCAAAAGAATATTGGATAGATAATTATGCAGCGGTAAAGGATTTACTGCCGCAGGCAGAAATATATGTGTATGAAGATGCCAATCAAATAGAGGGTTTTATCGGATTAACAGACAATGATATTGAGGGAATCTTTGTGAGAGAAGCTGCTCAGTTAAGAGGTATTGGAAAACAATTATTAAATTATGTGAAAAAAATCAAATCATCCATGCGCTTAAGCGTTTATCAAAAGAATACACGTGCAGTAATTTTTTATCAGAGAGAGCAGTTTGTAATCCAATCAGAAAATATCGATGAAAACACAAATGAAAAGGAATTTATCATGGTTTGGAGTAAATAGAAACGCATCATTTCTCTCTTTTTCGTGCAGGGATAGAGAGGAACAGAGAAGAATGCTGTGATACAATGTACACGAAAGCTATGAACAGTGCTGGGCGTTGAACGGAAGAACGGCTGTTTATAAACGCTGCCTGCAATATTTATTTTCGGCGGTATTAATGGCAGAGGAATTTCGCTTACGAAATCGGGGAGTGCGGCAGCATGGCTTTGCGGGTATGATGATATGCCGAATAGAAAGAATAGGAGGATTTTATGGAGTGGATTGAAAGATTAAATGATGCGATAGGATATATAGAGGAGCATCTGACTGACGGAATGGACTATGAGGAGCTTGGGCGGATTGCATGCTGTTCCGCATATCATTTCCAGAGAATGTTCACTTATATGGCAGGTATTCCTTTGTCGGAATATATCCGCAGAAGAAAGATGTCGCTTGCTGCCGTAGACCTGCAGGGAAAGGAAATGAAAATTATTGATGTGGCAGGCAAATACGGATATCAGTCGCCGACTGCATTTAACAGAGCGTTTCAGTCTGTCCATGGAATTGCCCCGTCTGCTGTCAGGAATGAGGGGGTAGCTGTAAAATCCTTTCCGCCGATTACATTTAAAATCACAGTCAAAGGAGTGGAAGAAATGAATTATCGAATTGAGACGAAAGAGGCTTTTCGCATTGTTGGTGTATCCGTGCCGCTGCATAAGGATATTGAGAAAAATTTCACAATCATTCCCCCGAAGTGGCAGGAAGTATCTGAAAATGGTACCTTACAAAGAATGCTTAGTATGATGGATACGCCGCCGATGGGAGTGCTCGGAGTCAGCACATGCGGCGATGCAGAGCCGTGGAGGTATTATATTGCGGTATCTACCTCGCAGGCAAAGGGCAATCTTGAAGAATATATTGTACCTGCTGCTACATGGGCAATCTTTTCCGGAACAGGCACAAATGAGTCGATACAGGAATTGGAACGCCGCATTGTCATAGAATGGCTGCCAACCTCCGGATATGAGTATGGCAATGCACCGGATATTGAGGTTTATATCAATCCTGACCCACAAAACGCACAGTACGAAGTATGGATACCCGTAGCGAAAAAACAGGCATAGTATCTTCTGTCCGGCAGCATGTAGTGAAGAAACAGGTATAGTATCTTCCGGCAGACGGAATAACCGAATATACTGTCAGGCAGGCGGAGAAGTTACAATACGGAGATGAAAATTTACAATTCGACAACGAAAAAGCTCTGTTTCCCGCTGTCAATGAAAAAAATTTGTCATCTCCTGTTTTCCGCCTGAAAATTATGGGAAAAGTCCTGCCGGAACAGCAGATGCAAAGGAAAATCCCCTGAATTAAACGTTGCATAAGTTGCAGGTGTATAATATAATAAGTTCAGCAAAGTGAAAGACATACGTAACTATTCAGTACCTTCATAGTTACAAGAACAAATTCATGCATAATCACTTTCGGTGATGAATTGGTTCCTGCTAAATATACATTTTCTTACGGCAAACGCAGTGAATGCGTATGCCTGCTGAATAGTTACAGACATACCTTGTTACAAAGATGTATATCTTTGAACGTTACCGGAAAACAATATGAGGAGGAAATACAATGAACATGGAACAAGGGATTTCCAAGGAAAAGGTAATCGTCATTGACTTTGGCGGTCAGTACAATCAGCTTGTTGCACGGCGTGTCAGGGAATGCAACGTATATTGTGAAATCTATTCCTACAAGACAGATATTGAACAGATTAAGGCAATGAATCCGAAGGGAATTATTTTGACCGGCGGTCCAAACAGCTGCTATGAGGAGAATTCCCCTACTTACAAGAAAGAACTTTTTGAGTTGGGAATCCCTGTATTAGGGCTTTGCTATGGCGCACAGCTCATGATGCATGTTCTTGGCGGGAAGGTAGAAAAGGCTCCGGTCCGCGAATACGGAAAGACAGAGGTTCATGTGGACAAGACCTCGCCCTTATTCAGTGATGTGGCGGAGACGACTATCTGTTGGATGAGCCACTTTGACTATATTTCACAGACTGCACCTGGTTTTAATATTACAGCGCATACAGCAGACTGTCCCGTGGCAGCAGCAGAAAACCGTGAGAAGAAGCTTTTTGCAATTCAATTCCACCCTGAGGTGCTTCACACACAGGAAGGCACAAAGATGCTTTACAGCTTTGTGAGAAATGTGTGCGGCTGTGCAGGCACATGGAGAATGGATTCCTTTGTTGAGGAATCTGTCAAGAAGATTCGTGAAAAAGTTGGAAGCGGAAAAGTACTCCTTGCCTTGTCCGGCGGTGTGGATTCCTCCGTGGCAGCAGGTCTGCTTTCGCGCGCAATCGGCAAGCAGCTCACCTGTGTCTTTGTCGATCATGGTTTGCTCCGCAAGGACGAGGGAGATGAGGTCGAAGCAGTATTTGGCGCCGGAGGACAATTTGACTTAAACTTTATCCGCGTCAATGCACAGGAACGCTATTACGGCAAGCTCTCTGGCGTAACAGAACCTGAGCAGAAGCGCAAAATCATCGGCGAGGAGTTTATCCGCGTGTTCGAGGAAGAGGCAAAAAAAATCGGAGCCGTTGACTTCCTCGCGCAGGGAACCATCTATCCCGACGTGGTGGAAAGCGGTCTCGGGGGCGAGTCTGCAGTTATCAAGTCCCATCACAACGTAGGCGGACTGCCTGACTATGTAGATTTTAAAGAGATTATCGAGCCGCTCAGAGACTTGTTCAAAGACGAGGTTAGAAAAGCCGGCTTAGAGCTTGGCATTCCTGAGAAGCTTGTCTTCCGTCAGCCTTTCCCCGGTCCGGGACTTGGCATCCGCATTATCGGTGAAGTGACCGCCGAAAAGGTGCGAATTGTGCAGGATGCAGACGCTATCTACCGTGAGGAGATTGCAAAGGCAGGTTTAGACCGTTCTATCGGACAGTATTTCGCAGCGCTTACAAATATGCGCTCTGTGGGAGTTATGGGAGACGAGAGGACTTATGACTACGCAGTGGCGCTTCGCGCGGTGAATACGGTGGACTTCATGACAGCAGAGGCAGCAGAGATACCGTTTGAAGTGCTGCAGAAGGTGATGAGCAGAGTGATTAATGAGGTCAAAGGGGTTAACCGGGTATTTTATGATTTGACCAGTAAGCCGCCGGGAACGATTGAGTTTGAATAAAAAGATGAATCCCTACAAAGCCTGTATTTATGGGCTTTGTAGGGATTTTTTATATGGCGTTGGGTACAATTTGGGTACAAAAATTTTAATTTACATATTTTTGACTGATCCATTCGCGCAACCATATTTTTTCATCAGTTACTTCAATGCACTTAAGATTAATCAGTTGATCTATAATTCTATTATAGATGGTTTGGTTCATGACACAATCATCTAAATTTTTGTATAAGGTATTTACGGCATCAAATCCATCCGAAAGGTTAATATGATGAGAACCATCGCAATTTTTCCATAGTGCAACAAGGACTATGGCTTGTTCACGTGTTATTTCTACTGTAAAAATATTACAAAATGCTTTCCAAAGAGTTAATGCAGCACATACTTTCAATATTGGTATGTCATATAGAATACCAACGGAAGTTTCGACAATAGCAGGTAGCGTATCTACGAGTTTTTTAATATTCAGTTTAATGTTTCCAGGTTTGATTGATTGACCGCTTTTATAGTTCTTTAATGAGTCAATGGTTAACAATTGCATCATAGGGGGTTCTTCTTCAGGGGGAGTAATGTTTATGCAGTTCTTTTTAAAATACTCAAACAATAAACTAGAATCTAAAGTGGATTCATTAGTGACTGTGTCAATGATTTTGATTAGTTCAGCTTCTTTGTTGGTTTGTAAATCATATCTAATTTCCATAATTATACCTCCAATGTTATATACTATTTTGTGAAACCAATCCGATTTTGTCCATAACCTCATCATGCGCCTTCTGAATCTTAAGCCGTTCCTTCCATGGTTCCGATTCCGGATAAATATCCATCCAAAGATTAAAATCGGCTTCCGCTTTCAGCAGAGCTTCCCCACGCTTCTTAACATCTTTTATTTCATTGCATTTCTCAACTTCTTCCATATATTCTTCATAACGATCTAACCATGATCGCATCAAAGACAATGTTCCAAAGCTGATTCCAACCATATCATTTCCATCTTTATCCTGGTATTCAAAGAGCTGTCCATCGTATTGCCGGAATATCTGAAATAGTCTGTGGATGGCTTTTATACCGTCAAAATCAGAGTTTGCCAGAACTTCGGGATTGACAGATAAAGCGTCTGCTATTTTTTCAAGAGATGATGGTTTGGGATTTCTTCTGCCGCTTTCGTAGGCACGAATGTAGGCTTCACTTGCTCCAACCATTTCTCCTAATTGTCTTTGAGTAAGATTACGTTCCTGCCGGATACGTCTTATGTTTTCCCCGACTGTCATAACAACATGCCTCCTGCTCTAAAGCTATATTTTTGTGAAACTGTTCAACATCATATATAGGATAGCACACAAGAATAAAAAAATAAAGTAAAAAGATATTGACACGAAACAAAAGTTGCGATATTATAAAAACGCAACAAAATGATACTATACAGAAGCAAATAAAGATAAAGGAGGAAACAATATGAACGAAAAAATCTATTACAGTGCAGAGGACATTGCAAAAATGCTTGGTGTGAGCATGGGGAAATCATACAAAATCCTTAGAGAAATGAATAAGGATTTGGCAAGTAAAGGATTTCTCACAATCGCCGGAAAGATTCCGGTGGAGTATTTTAAGGAAAAATGGTACGGAGGAGCAAAGGAGGTAAGTGCATGAGTTGCAATGCGAAGAAAGATCCGAACGGTACGTGGCGGATACAATATCGGTGGACGGATTGGACAGGAACTAAAAAGAAATCACAAAAAAGAGGTTTTAAGACCAAAAAAGAAGCGGAAGAATGGTACGCACATTTTATGTTGCAGCAATCATCTGATCCGACAATGATGTTGGCGGACTTCTGGGAGATTTATAAGGCAGATATGGAAAAGCGTTTACGAAAAACTACCATAAAACAGAAAGAGTATGTGATGAACGATAAGATACTGCCGTATTTCGGGAAAACACCAATTAATGAAATCACAGCTCCCATGATACGCAAATGGCAGGGAGAAATGATGGAAAAAGGATTTAAGCCTACATATCTGAAAACAATACATAATCAGCTTAGCGCGATTTTGAATTATGCAGTAAATTTCTATGATTTGCGTTCTAATCCCTGCCGCAAAGCCGGAAGTATGGGAAAGAGCAAAGCGGATGAGAGACCATATTGGACACTGGAGGAGTTTCAGGAGTTTTCAGATGCGATTATGGATAAGCAGGATTCTTGGATTGCTTTTCAGATTTTATTTTGGACAGGTATGCGGATAGGAGAATTGCTGGCGTTACAGGTGAAAGATATTGATTTTGAGCAGGGAACCATAACTGTTGACGAATCTTTGACGAGGCTTGATGGAGAGGA
>JAGAQJ010000047.1 GCA_017622845.1 Lachnospiraceae bacterium
ATGGAGCTATCTGTTCCCATTCCTGATCAGTCAATTCATAACGCCTCAACATAATCAACACCCCTTTTTCTTTATTTTACCATAAAAAAGAGAGATGAACATATTTTTTGTGCATTTTTTATTTTTCAAACACGCTCTAGATTATATTAATCCTTCATCTTTATTGCAAGCACTTTTTCACTTTCGCCAGTTTCATTAGATAATAATTCACTTAGTTTTTCCGCAATTTCATCTGGTGTCATAATTGCAGCATTCATTGCCATTTTACCAACCAACGAAGGACTAAACTGTTGTACTTCCTGTTTTGTAATATTATGCCATATTGGAAGAATTAATTTTCCACCATTTGACTCTCTTTGAAACAGCCCTTCTAATTCATAGTTTGTCCAATATTTACTTATATAGCTACGCGATAATATTACAACACCAAATTTAGACTTTTTTAACCCCTTATCTATTTCTGCTCGTATACTATCCCCCATCTAATTGAAACGGCATCATACCAAACTTTTAGATTAAATTTTTGTTGCAAAATTCTCACAAATTCATCTGCAAAACTTTCTTTATCTTCAGTAGCATGTGAAACAAAAACATCATACTCCTCTTCAGGTCCCGAACCAATTAAAATTCTTTCGTTTTTCACAACCTCTCCTGACATTTGGATTTGATCTGTCAATTCTTTAATTTGTTTTTCGTATGCTGCATATAAATTTTTTTGCTGTTTTTCTACCTTTTTAGCTTGTACCAGTTCCTCTTTTTGTAACTTTCCGGCAGCATCAACTCGACGTTTTCTTTTATCCGCCAGCTTTTGATTAACAGTTGCTTTATCCGAAAGAATCTTTGAAAGATTCTTTTGACAGCTCTCAATCTGTCTCGTCTTGGACTGCAACATACTTTGTGAAGTATTTTTTGTGATACTTCGTTGTATATTATCAATTTTTCTCGTCTTCTCGGCTTCTTTTTTAACCAATTCGACCATTTTCTTTTCTAAATCAGCAATATCCTTATCAATTTGATTTACTACACGTTGTGCCTGTTCAACACTCATTGTCAAACTCCCTTCCATCTTCATTCTATATTCGAAGCACTATACAATACATCCACTACAATCACTCCTATGTAGATATGGGGATTACTTGCTATACTCTTATTCTTCCGCTCACTATCGGACATAAACTACACTGATTTCACAGGTCGCACCCATATCTACTTATTATCAAATCACCCGTATCATAATTTCCTGTCACTATAACATTATGTTTATTTGCAAAACGCTTCACAATCTAGTTGTTCATAAAATCAATTTCAGAAAAAGTATCTAAATCTTTATTTATTTTCATCAAATCATCATCTAATTCCTGAAAGATACTTTTTACTAATTTACTGAGGATAACATTACTTTTCTCCAATGTTTCTGCATCGCTTATTTTTTCTTGTCCATATTTAAAGTGTGCAATCTTACATCTTGTAGCATATATATAATCTGACACTGTTTTTTCTTTCTGTTCAGATTTTATTTCATTCTTATTGACATAATTACACACATAATCATAATATTCCTCCAGCACTCCACTTAAAGCATATTGACATATAATTTGATTTATACAACCATTTTCTGGAAAATGAATTTTTTCAGAATCAATCATCAAAACCATTTTCTTCGTTTCTCCTTCCATATCATATTTTTTCGAAAGATCAAGTGCTTTACAAATAATAAATAGGTACTCAATACATCTATATAGCTGCAAAAAAATCATCGAGGCATCTCTAGTTTGTGCAATATTCCCTAAAATTGAAATAATACACTTACTTGAATCCATTTCCAGTATTTGAAGTATATTTGATGTCAATTCCATGTTCTGACCATAATCACGATTATCATAAAAAAACATCATATATAATAAACGATCCAAATCCTCCTTATAATACATTTCAAAATCCTGATTATCAAATTCAAACAATGTATAGTTTTGAATCATCTCAAAAACAACATCACATTCATATTCCATATCTTCTGTAAAGCCAAAAATTCTGTCATATACCATGTACCCTGTTGTCTCATTACTAATTGTAAGCATTCGCTCATTAAATAGCAATATACCAATACCATACAATACATCCTGGTTATTAACATAACTTGATTGATCTCGAATAAATGATTGCGGTATTTTTTTTACACATATATATGTATGTATGTAAATTATATTTAATCAACGCTATTCTCTCATCTAAGAGAACATTACTGCATATATATTTTGCTTTTTCAACCACGTCATATGCACATCGCGATAAATGAATCCTCCGTTCTACATCTGGGATTTTATTTTGCATATCTTCTGGCACAAAATCTCGCAAAATACTAAACATCTTCCTCTGTTGTTCTTTTATATTTCTTGACATTATTCTCTCCAAAAATCTCCTAATGACAAAATCTCAGCTATATCCACATATTTTAACATACTCATAAATGCATCTTTAAACATAATACGCATTTCATCTCCTATTCTAGTTTTCGGCAAACCTGCGCATTTGGCATTAAGAATTTCCAAACTCAAATAATCCTCATTTATCGCTTTATTATTCTCTAATGCTTTTAGAATTGAAAACATCTGTTTCTTATAATCATCACATTTTTCAACAATTTTCTCTTTGCTCCTATCAACAGATATTTTCCCCAAAATATATTCCGCACTGGCCACAACAAACCCAACGCAAGCTGTTGAACTGGCAAAAATATCTTTTCCTTCAGTAAATTGCCCCTGTTCTTCACATTTCTTCCCATATTCAGAAAAAGCCAAATCTAATTTACACATCATTCCTAATATACAAATAAATATGCTAAACGAGCCTTCTTTTTCTATTGATTCCATTACATCAAAACGCTGATATTCTTCTGCCAATTCATCAGAAACATTAATCTTCACATTTCTAATGTTAAAACCCAAATACAGTTCTATGATTGCTGATTTATGATATTTGCCAGCCTGTGTTCTTCTTTTACCATCGTCAATAGCATAAATGTCTATTTTATCCTTAAGTTCTGGATAAATTTTATAGAGTTCATTCTCTATATTTTTTGATAAATTCCCATATATTACCTCAATCTGTCGCCGTGTATTCCATGGTGTTTGTCCCGTATTTAAAACTAACATTCTGTATAATAATTTTTCACTATTATCTGCAACCCAAAATTCTACTCGTATTTTTCTTTTTTCATTTCCAGAAAAATTTTTAAAATAGATATTGCTTCTTTGCATACCATCAATTATAGACACCGTACATCCACTAAAGATTTCCAAACTATTGTACTCTTTGCCTTCTTGCAATTTTTCTATATGCGTTTTCTCAGTCTGTATTCCCAAAACAACTTGTGGAAAAATCGTTCCTCTGCAAAAATCGTCCTGCATTCTTTTTCTTATTCGTGCAGCAGCAGCAGACTTTGTAATCACACCTCTTTGTCCCTCAAAATTTCCATTTGCATTAAAAGAATCAAATGCCAAATCTTTATATTCTTCTAATAACATGTCTGTTAAAACAGATGTGCACTCACTTCTCGTATCTTTATCAATTGCTATCACTCTCATTTTATACCTCCATCTTTCCAGATCTTACAAACATTATTCAATTGGCATATCCATTAGATTAATATATTATACTTCATTTTAGTTTTAGTATTCATCTATACTACTTAAACCTTACCTGCAAATTAAACTTAATAAACATTTCTCCATCTTCTTCGTACAGGCTCATATACTCATGTCTGCTTGTAGATGCCCTTTCCAAGATAGTATTATCCAAAAGATACTGCTCAAAGAAATTTCTGTTATAAATGTGATATGCCAATATCTCGCCATCAGCTTTTACAATAATGTAACCTCCATTAGCTTCATCAAGTCCATCCCATTTCTTTGCAGGCTTCATTCCCAACGCACAGGAACAGAGGAATTTCTTAAATTTATATTCATACATCATGGCATCCCCATATCCAAGCGGATCACGTTCTCCAGCAAGTTCAACCAACTTACCACATTCTTTAATATCTTCTTCATAGTAATACAAAAGCATATTACCAATAATTTGCGGCATACTACTGTCTACCATAATCAAATTACGCCTAAATCCCGGATGTTCCATGCCGGCATAACTGATAGAACCACCAAACTCTTTTATGGCTTTCACTCTGTCCTTAATTTTTGTTGGCGTATCTATCGCATTGATTTCCTGTGCCTGTTGCGTTGTAATACCGGTAACTTTATAAATGAAGTTCGTGGTTTTCCCAGCATTAAGTAATGTTGGAGCATTTCCCACTTCAGATTTAATGGAAAATCCCACATTACGAATATAATTCGTATGTATATCCTCAATTTGCATGGAAATGTCTGTTGTATCAGAAGAAGGCGCTTTTATCTTTGTTACCTTAATACCGTTAGCAAATTCCGCTACTTCTTCCAATTCGAAGCTGCCACTGTTGTTTGCTATTTCCTGTAATAATCTGTTTGCATTGTCATCCAACTCTTTTCTTGATACGGTCATAACCATCTTTGACTGCACTTCAATATGAACATTTTCATCAGTGATTACATAATCAATGGTATGTCCTTTTTGTTCTTCACGCATAATTTTCAAAATCGGATAGAAGACATCGTCAATCTTTTCTACCTTCTCATTCGCAGCATAAACACGACCCTGACTTAACAATTTCATAAATGCATATAATTCAGACCATTCACCTTTGTTTCCTGACATTTTGCTGTTGTTCTTATTTGCCATTCTCAAGCACCTTCCTTATCTCTTTTGCTATTGCTTCAATTACATTGACCGTTACACTGTTGCCAAACTGCTTATACAGATGAGTATCTGCCAGTTCTAATTTAAAATTGTCCGGAAATCCTTGCAATCTCGCCCATTCCCTGGGGGTTAGTTTTCTTATTCCTTCTCTGTTTACCTCTCCTTTTATATGAGTAACGGGGGTAAAATCTTTTAATCTTCTATCGACTATCAGATTTCTTTCCCTTCCCATGCCTCCGCAGACGATAGCTCCAGCCTGCCCATTAATATCACGAATTTCATAACCAAATCCATTTCCTTTCGCTTTATGTCTTTCCTTATGGCGTTTTAGCGTTTCCATATAAGTAGTGGAAAGATAGTATTTTACACTTACAGTATTTTCTTCCATTATATCTTTTATCTTTGTATCGGAATTTTCCCCCTCCGGAAATTTAAAACCTGTACTGTCTATGTTGTTGCGAAATGCAACAATATAAATACGCTCTCTATTCTGAGGAACACCAAAGTCTTTGCTGTTTAAAACTTTATCATAAACCGTATATCCAATCTGTTCAAAAGCCCGCTTGATTACTTTAAAAGTTCTTCCTTTATCATGAATAGTCAGACCTTTCACATTTTCACAGAAAATTACTTTGGGCTGATGATATTCGCAAATACGAACTACATCTTGAAACAGGGTTCCTCTGCACATTCCTTTATAATCATCATCAAATCCCATTCTTTTACCCGCCATTGAAAATGCCTGACATGGAAATCCCGCTAAGCAAATATCAAAGTTCGGTATTTCTTTTTCGTCAATTTGTGTTATATCTCCTGCTATTTCAAAATCATCAGCGTAATTAGCACGATATGTCTTTTGTGCATATTCATCCCACTCACTCACGAATACAGTTGAAATATCCTCTCCAAAGGCATTTTCGAACCCTTTTCGTATTCCACCTATTCCTGCAAATAAATCTATTGATGTGTACATATCCGTCTCCTTTAATCAAGTATATCTTCTTCACTCATTGTATTTTCAAATATGGTTTCTTCAACGACCTTCACGCATTGATCCACATCTTTTTTGATATCCTTGCCCCAAAATCTTATAACAGTCCATCCCATAAACATTAATTGCTTATTGATTTCTTCATCTCTTTCCCTGTTTCTTGCTATCTTTTTTATCCAAAAATCAGCATTCTTTCCACGTTCAAGCTGTTTCTTTAAATCATCCCAGTCTTTTCCATGGAAAAATTCACTGTCACAAAATATGGCTATCTTATATTTTGTGAGTACAATGTCAGGTTTCCCAGGCAATGAACTATAATTTTTACGATATCGATACCCTTTCTGCCATAGTGCTTTTCGCAACTTCATCTCGATACCTGTGTCTTTATTCTTTATGCGGCTCATATTTTTATGGCGTTGCTCTTTTGTCAACCTGTCCATAACAAACACTCCAAACTATTCCGTATCTTCAACCACTTCCATAATATCAGACACATTACATTCCAAAGCTTCACATATTTTCAACAAAATATCCGTATTAACATTTTCATTTCTCCCTAACTTTGCAATGGAAGCCGAACTAATATTAGCCTTCTCTGCTAAATCCTTTTTCATCATTTCCTTATCAATCAAAAGTTTCCATAGCTTTTTATAACTGATTTTCATATGTGCCTCCGTTTCATCGAACATACTTTCTCTTAGCATATCATGTTCCTCAATTTTATGCAATATCTTTTTCACAATTAGATAGAGTAAACTTACTGTCAGTTGGAGAGTCGCAGAGAGTTCCTGCCATGAATCTGTCCAGACTTGATTTCTTTAAGTTTACTTCTTTCCTGTGCCTGCTGTCAAATATTACTTAGCCTTTCCCTGCTTGCCAATTTCTTTCTGATTTCAACACTCGGAATGGCTGCCTGCATCCTCTCCAGATACACCCTGTCGCTGTCATGCTGTCCGTGGAGCAGTTTCTTCAGATATTCTCTGGCAAATTTCGGCTCCGCATCCTCTGTTCCTGTTGCTTCAAGCTGCTTGTGACCCCGGCGGTAGTGTACCAGTTCTATGACTTTTTCCTCTCCATAATCCCTTACATAGCACCTCATCCAGCACATGGCATCTGCCCCTGTCTCACTCCAGCACATGGGTCTGGAACTCATTCTGTCCGAATACACATGGCTTACATGCCCCTCCGCACTGCACCCGTACACATTTTTATCCTGCATACGAAGCACTGCACTGTCCCAGTTATTCAGCACATACTCTTCACATTCATTCACTGCCTTTTCATTCGGGGCACATTTCCGTACTTCCTTCAGGGTCTTTACAAATTTTTCCTTTTCACCCTTATACAGTGCCTTCCACAGGCTTGCCCTGGAAAAACGTAAGACACTGGTCATTATCATTGATGAAGCCAACTATATCAACAATGCTGTACTGAATGACCTGAAAATCCTGTTCAACTTTAAAATGGATTCCAGGGACAGGGTCGTCATTCTCCTCGCAGGACTTCCATCCCTGAACAATTCCCTGCGTCTGGGTATTCATGAGCCCCTGCGCCAGCGCATCGTCATGAATTATAACCTTGAGGGCATGACAAAAGAAGAAGGGCGCAGCTACATACAGGCAAAACTGAAAGGGGCAGGCTGCACCCGGACTGTCTTTGAGGATGCCTCTGTTGAAGCTGTACTAAACGCAGCTGACGGAATGTCGCATATCATCAACAAGCTGTGTAATGCCAGCCTTCTGATTGGTATTGCAGCGATGCCAGTCTGGCTTCACAAAGCAATCGCAACTTCAATCATATGGGAAAACGAGCATTTATTGTCACCCAATCTATCAAAAAACTTCGAAAAGAAGATAAGGAACTGGCTCAGAACGGAAAAGATTTCAGAAGACTATCTGACCATAGAAAAATTGATTTGAATAACCTTGAAGGAGACGAAACAGATCAGCTCTACTATAAAGAAATTCCTTACACCAGTGGGAATCCAGATCAGCGTCCGATAATTACATACTCTCCTAAATATGCTGCTTATCAGAAATCTATCAGAGATGCTCAGGTTGAACGCGCCAAGACTATGATTCAAGATGGTTCCACAAAAAAGAACAGAAAGAAACCCAACGATCTGGCACGTTTTATAGACAAACCGGCGGCAACAAAAAATGGTGAAGCAGCTGATATCCATTACTATCTGGATGAAGAAAAAATTTTAGAAGAATCCGAATATGATGGTCTGTATGCAGTATGTACAGATCTTTTGGATGATGAGGTTGGAGAGATACTAAAAGTAAGCGAAGGAAGATGCAGATAGAGGAATGTTTCAGAATCATGAAAACGGATTTTTCTGCAAAGCCCGTGCATGTCCAAAGAGATGAACGTATCAAAACTCATTTTCTGATATGTTTTCTGGCACTCTTACACTATCGTCTTTTAGAAAAACAGCTTGGTGAAAAATATACTTGTAGTGAAATACTTGAAAAACTAAGAGAAATTAACTTTGTTGATTTGCAACAGCAGGGTTTTATTCCTACTTACACAAGAGATAAATTGACTGATGACTTACATGATGTTTGTGGTTTTAGAACTGATTACCAATTCATCAGTAAAAGTAAGATGAAAGAAATTCAAAAGCTAAGTAACGGACGATAGACATTACTAACTAAAGAGCGTGACAACGAAGAAAATCGCTGAAATACCCTAGTTATAAGCAGTACAGCGATTTTTTTCGTTGTCAACTGTCAAAGACAGGATTGTACAGAATCCTCTAACAAATTACAATAAATAATAAGGCAGTTGCCTTCCTTAGAAGTAGCAGTTCAGCCGTATGGATTATTTTAATCAGGACGAAGGTCGGCAGTGTACTGATAACTGTTCAGCTTTATGATTTCAATGAACAGAAAACGGCAGATAGTATCCTGCAGGCTGCCTGGTGGAGAATGGTGATATTTCCTTATACGATGAATTAGGAAATTCCCATTCGGAATCCATGGCAGCCGGAGGGATACTATCTGCCGTTTTCGTCCGGTTGTCAATACATAAAAGGCTGGCTGGTTTCTAATCAATCCCGTCCGACAAGCATCCATCAATTATCTTTACGATTCTTTTTGCCTTTTTTGCTACTTTTAAGTCGTGTGTAATCATAACAATGGTATTGCCCATTTCATTAAGCTCGTCAAAGAGTTTCAGCACTTCCTGACCGCTTGCGCTGTCAAGCGCCCCTGTCGGCTCGTCGGCAAGCAGAATTGCAGGATTGGAAGCAAGCGCACGCGCAATCGACACACGCTGCTTCTGACCGCCGGACAGTTCGCTTGGCTTGTGGTCAAGCCGATGGTCAATTCCTAACAGCTTGACGATTTCCCTGCACTGTTTTTTCGCCTCTCCATGGCTCATGCCTCTGATAATCAGCGGCATAATGATATTCTGCATAACATTGTAAGTCGGAATCAACTGATAATTTTGGAAAATAAATCCGATTTCCTTGTTCCGCACCTCGGTCAATGCGCTTTCGGGCGTCTCATGAATCGCTCTTCCATTCAGATAATATTCTCCGGAGTCAAGCAGGTCCATGCACCCGATAATATTCATCAGTGTCGTTTTGCCGGAGCCGGAGGGACCAAGGATTGCTACATACTCACCCTTTTCCACACAGAAATTGACATTCTTTAGTACAGGAACCGTATCTTCACCCAGTTGATAGCCTTTATTAACATTTTTTATCTCTATGATGCTTATGACAATACACCTCCCATTCATTATGACTGTTAATCCACAATCCATATTTTTATCACTTCTTCCACATCCTGCGTCTGCTGCATCAGCAGCTTTATCACATCTCCGTTTGCAAGGCGTGAAAAAGTTGTGCTGGTTCCAAGCTTTGTGATGACCTCTGTGCCTACTGGTATTTGAAGCTGTCCTTCCTCCTGCGTTTCCTGATATCCGCCATTCTCCTGTTCCTCAACAATCACGTATGATATTTCATTTCCTATGGCTGCGATTATCTTTGCAAACACAAACGACTGTCCGTTTTCCAATACAATTGTCTTCTCTGCATCTGACTGCTGTTTGTCTGCACGCTGTTGAAAAATCCTTACAGACAATGCCGCTGTCACAGCAATTGTTATAATCAAAATAATAATTACTATCTTATTCCGTTTGCTCATTTTGTCTCCTATGCCCTTTCCAACGATTATTCATGGTTCAGCGCTACAACCGGAATCAGTGAAGATGCCTTATATGCAGGGTAAAATCCAAAGACAGTTCCCGTCAGAACACCGAATGCAAGCGACAATCCGGCTCCCGTCACCGACAGCTCCACTCTCACGGAAAAG
This sequence comes from Lachnospiraceae bacterium, assembly GCA_017622845.1. Taxonomy (GTDB): domain Bacteria; phylum Bacillota; class Clostridia; order Lachnospirales; family Lachnospiraceae; genus COE1. The sequence goes on from JAGAQJ010000047.1 coordinate 10,105, forward strand.
CTTTCGATAATCGGGGTAATGCCAAGTGCCGCTATCACACCAAGCACGGCTCCTATAAAGCTCATTACGCTCGCTTCAAACAGAAATTCCAGCAGAATATCTTTTTGGGAGCAGCCGAGCGCTTTTAAAATACCAATCTCATTGGTGCGCTCCTTGACTGACACGAACAATACGTTCATAATACCGATGCCGCCTACCACAAAGACAATCGCTGCCATTGCAATCAGCAATAATTGCAATGTGTCATTAGACTTTGATGCAGCCTCCATCTTGGTTCCTGCATCGGAAATCGTAAATTCCGCATTCGGATAGCTGTCTGCAAGAACGATTTCTATGTTTGCAATAACGTCCTCTACCTCATTGACATCTGCCGCAATCACGGTTATCGTAGGACTGATATTTTGTCCGGTGATATATTTAATACCGGTTTCATAAGGAATAAAAATCGCCGTATCAGGACTGATGCCTGATGAAACACTTCCCATTTCCTCAAGCACACCGCTGACTGTATATGGCCGCGAGTCTATGTAAACAACATCGCCATATGCTGAATATGCGCTGTCAAACAGCTCTTTTGCCACACTGCTTCCAAGCACACAATACTTTTCCTTCTTCTCGTCATTGTCCTCTGTCAGAAATTCACCGATTGTCATAGTCATGTTGCTGATGGAAGCGTAATTGCTTTTTACACCTGCAATCGTATATGAGGCTGCCTCCTCCAGAGAACCGCCTTCTGTCTCACAGGTCGTCGTATAGGAGATGGTGACGTCGGAAAGGTTCGGAACAAATACCTCTAAATCCTCCATGTCATCTTCCGACAGAATAATTTTCTCCTGATTCATGCGGTCGTCATTATTCCTGCCAAAACCGCCTCCGAAGCTGCCTCCTCCCATGTCAGGCATACCTCCGCCAAAGCCTCCTCCCCTTCCTCCGCCGGAGGGCGCTGCCCCCATGTCAGGCATACCTTCGCCAAAGCCTCCTCCTCCGAATTCCACAGCATTGCTTTCATAGGAAATATCAATTGCTCCTGCATTGAGGTTTTTAAACTGCTCCGCAACCTCCATCTGTCCGCCCGTACCGATTGCGAGCACCAGCATGATAGTTGCAGAACCTACGATAATACCAACGGAGGTCAGGATTACCTTGAATTTATTCTGCGAAAGATTGATAAAAACAAGCCTTAATAACTCGGATATTCTCACTGTCCACTCACCTTTCCTTCGATCAGAGCGACATCTCCATCCGAAAGTCCTTCCACGATTTCTACATTAACACCGTCCGAAAAGCCTGTGACAACGTCTTTTTCCATGATATTGCCGTCCGCATCATACATCTTTACATAGGAACGGGTGCCGTCTCTCAAAATAGCCCTGTTTGACACATAGAACACTTCCTTCGTCTCTTTTGTGACAAAGGTAACATCTCCCGTCATGCCTTCATACAATCCCGATACATCTCCCTGAATGGTAATTGTAACAGTATAGTACAGCCCGCCTGTGCTGCTGTCATACTCTGCATCGGATACCTCGCTGATTACTCCGGTATAAAGCGCATCAGGGTATGCCGTATAGGAAATGTTCACGCTGCCCTCCTTGTCAATGGATTGGAAGTCCTCCTCGCTCAGTGCGACATCCATTGTCACTGCCTCCTGATCATACAGCACGATAAGCCCTGAATCCTTGCTTACGGAATCGCCGGAAGCAAGCTCTACCTGCGTGACAACGCCGCTGTACTCTGCAAGCACCGTATTATCAACGATATAAGCGTCAAACTCCGCAAGCTTTGCCTGTGCATCTTCGTAGCTGCTTTTTGCATTTTGAAGCTCCTTATCAAGGCTTTCTGTCTGTATCTGATACCATTTGGAGGCGCTGTCGGAATAATAGGTATCAATATCATAGGTCTGTTTTGAAGCAAGCTTTCCTTTCTCAAGCTCCAAGTTTGCCTGATTGAGTTTCCGCATTGCCTCCTCGATTTCCAGCGTCAGGCTTTCGTTCTGCTCCGTAAGAGTTTCCACCTGCTCTGTAAGCTTCTCTACAAGCGCCTCGGCTGTTTCCCTTGTATTTTCATATACCGTATAATAATAGGGATTGTCATAACGTCCTGCATAATTCTCCGAAACAGCGCCTTCCGCTTCTTTCAGATAAGCATTTGCCTCGTTCAGCTCATCCTGCACCCTGGTAAGCTCCAAGAGATTTTCGTTCAGCTCATCCTGTTTCTCATTCACTGCCTGTACCGCGTCATCAACTGCCTCCTGCAGGTCAGCAAGCTCATTGTCGTAAATAAACTGAGCATATTTTCCATTTGTAATATAGGTCTCATAGCCCTGCTGCGCCTGCAGCCTTGACTCTTTCTGTTCTGTCTGGATAGTCTCATATTCATTCTTGGTTTCGCTGACATCTTCCTGCAGGGTGTTTCTGATTTTGTCGACGCTCTCAGCAGTCAATGTATAAAGCACATCGCCTGCCTCGATTTTCTGTCCGACAGTTACATACACCTCCTCTATCTCAAGTGACTGCGACTGTGAGGTAAACTGTGCTTCAAAGGAAAACATCTGCATACCGCCGCCCATTCCGCCAGCCGATGATGTGCCGGAGGTCTGTGTATCGCTGCTTACGAGGGCGCTGATATCTAAATCAAAGGTCTGCTCTACCGTACCGATACTGACGGAGGACTCGTCAGTGATGCCGACTGTCAAAGTGCCGTATTCAACTGCCGTTTCCCGATATACAGAGCTTTCCTCCTCTGTGCCGGAGAACAAAATGATTGCCGCGACTGCTGCTGCAACCACGAGGATTCCTGAGCCTGCTGCTGCGATTTTGATTTTATGGTTCATTCTGCCTGCCCTCCCACTGACCATTTTGTCCTGGATTTTCCTGATTATCCTGTCTCATTTCTCCGGAATTTTCGCTTTCATGGCTCTGCTTTTCATGATTCATTTTATCCTCATTCTGACTTTCCTGCTCTGCTGCTTCCTGATTCATTCCTTGAGATTCTTTACTATCCTGCATCTGATTTCCCTGCTTTCCTTCTCCGGAGTTTTCATTTTTCTGTGTCTGATTTTCCTGCTCCGTCTTTTCTGCCGGCTGATAAATGTAATATGTATCTCCTTCCTTCAGCCCTGTCGTAATCTCAATGCTTTCCCCATTGGAAAAGGCTGTTGTGACAGGCGTCAGTACATAGTCGTTGTCCTTCTGCACATACACATAGCTCTTACCATTTTCCTCTGTAACTGCCTTTGACAATATATAGACGACTTCGTCTTTTTCCTCTGTAATAAAGGTAACGTCCGCTGTCATGCCGCCATAAAGCTTTGAGGTATCGCCTTCTATTGCAATGACAACCGGATAGCTGATGGTTGCAGCGCTTCTGCTTGTCGCTGTTGTAGTGATGGACTGAATCGTACCTGTATAACTTTCTCCCTCATATGCGGTGAAGGCAATAGATACGCTGTCTCCAACCTTCATAGTAACCACGTCCTCCTGCGAGACATCAACCGTAATGGTCATGTTTTCCGCCTCTGCAAAAGAAATAATTGTTCCGGCATTGACAAGATAATCGTCTTTTTCATAACTGATTTCCGTGACTATGCCGCTGCCTGCTGCATAGATTGTACCGTCCCCGACAAATTCCTCAAAAGCAGCAAGCTTCTCCTCTGCCTCCGAAAGCGCTGTCTGCGCGCTGGTCAATGCATTTTCATAGCTTGTCAGGCTGCTTTGATATTTGGTATCTGCTATCGAGCCGCTGATATTAGAGCTTTCGGACTTTTGCTTTGCTGTCAGCAGCTCCTTTTCCAAAAGCTGCTGGTTGTATGCAATTTCCTCCTGAATTGCATAAACCTCATTTACCTTATCCTCTATCTGTTGGTTAGACTCGTCAAACTGGCTGAAAAAGTTCTCATAGGACTCTCTTGCTGTCATAAAAGTCTGTGCCGCCTCTACCTTATTCGTTACAAAATCCTCGCTGGCATCTTCCAAGGCTTCCTTTGCATCCTCATATGCCTCTGTAACATCTGCCTTCTGTTCCCGATAGTCTTCCTCTGTCAGGTCAAGCTGTATCTGATAGATATCTGCCAAGAGCTGTTCAATCTCAAGTGTTTTTGCCGCAAGGTCATTTGACAGTCTTGCAATCGTATTGTCATAGGACGCTTGTGCAAGAGCAGCATCAAGCATTGTTTCGTTATGGGAAAGCCCTGCTTCCAAAACGCCGAGGTTATATGCGGTCTGTGCATTAGAAAGCTCAATCTGCGCATCTGTTACAGCGTATTTGAGTGATTTTCTGACGTCTTCAATACTGTCCTGTGTAAAGCTGCATATCTTGTCGCCCTCGCTGATACGCTGTCCGACTGCAGCATATACCTCCTCAACTCTTAAATAGTCCTCGCTTTCTTCCTCATCATCATCCTCATCATCTTCTTCCTGCGTTGTCACATCAATATCATATACCTGCGTTGTCGTGCCCAGCTCTACAGTCCCTCTTTCCGTCACAATGCTCTGCAGTGTACCGCGCTGTGCCTCATGCCCGCTGTACACCATTTCCACCTGTCCTTCCTGACTTGATTTCCAAAGTGTATAACCTGCCGCACTGCCCATTATGACAATGACAAAGCCAATCGCGAAAATTTCTTTCCTGCGCTTTTTACTCATTCTGTCTTCCTCCCATATCCGGTATTCCGCCTGCCGGCATCTCTCCCATATCCGGCATGTTTTCCATGTCAGGCATATTCTCCATATCAGGCATATTCTCCATGTCAGGCATATTCTCCATATCAGGCATTCCTTCGGATTGATTTTCTCCGGACATCTCTCTCATATCCGGCATTCCGCCCTCCGGCATCTCGCCAAACATCACGGTCGCTGTCAGGTTTGCGCTTAACCCGCTGATATCTCCTTCAATAGATACCATAACAGTATATGTAACAGATGTTTTACTGTCAGAAGACGCAATCGGATTGATGCTCTCAATCACGCCCTCAAAGCTTCCCTGCTCAGAAAACATGATATATGCTTTTTCTCCGACAGAGAGCTTTGCAATATCTTCCTGTGATACGGAAACGGACACTGTAAGCGAATCAGCATTGCTGTACGCGAGTATCATATCGCCGCCTGCCAACGGCTGTCCCTCCCTTGCGCGTACCATCATCACGGTTCCGGCGCTGTCTGTGTACAGATAACCGTCTCCTACAAGCTCCTCAAACAAAGCAAGATTCTCATCGGCTTCCTCTTTCTCGTCCTTCAGACGTTCCAACGCATCTTCAAGACTTGTAAGCTTCGTATTGTAATCACTTTGCGCTGTCTGCCCCTTTGCAACAGTAGTTTCATATGTTGTCTTAGCGCTCAGACTTTCCTTTTGATATGTTATTTCGGCGTCGGTGTAATCCTCACGCGCTGTTTCGAGCTGGTTATAGAGCTTCTGCAGCTTAAGCTCCGCTCCTACAAGTTCTTTCTTGTAAGCTTCCTGTGCTTCTTCATATTCCTCCTCTGCTTCCTCTGCTTCTTCCTCAAGCAAGGTCACGGTCTTTAATATCCATTTCCTGTCATTGGCAGCCTCCTGCGCCTCTTTCATCGCCGCTGAAAGTCCGCCCTTGCCCTGCATCATTCCGTCTTCCGGAGCGTTCTCCGATACTTCTTTCTGCATTTCATTATCCGTGTCGTTTGAATCGCTGCCATTGTCTGTGTTGTCTGAATCGTCAGCATTATCTGTGCTGTCTGAATCGCCGCCATTGTCTGCAGCGCTTCCTGACAGAGTTGGCAGTGTCATCATTTGATTGTCTCCCTGCGCTGTGCCGCTCTCAAGCTCCTCCTCGGTTACCTCCCAGTATTGTATGCGGTTGTTGTACAGGTCCTTGGCATCTTCGTATGCTTTTTTGAGCTTGTCAAGCTCATAGTCCTCATAAAAGGTATCGTTTAAAACAGCATTATAATACTCATCGTACGCTTCCTGTGCCTCCTGATACGCCTTTTGCGCCGCCGCAAGCTCTGTGTCAAGCTCTGCCAGCGCATCTGTATAGACCTGCTGCGCATAAGAAGCTTCCAAGACTGCCACGTCATAGTCGTACTGCGCCTGAATCCTGCTTTCCTCATATGTGACAGCGCTGCTGCGGTATGCTAAATCTGCACTTAACGCTGCATTTTCCAGTTCCTCTCTTGCTGCGCTGATACTTTCGTCAGTGAACTTCACATATTTGTCGCCTGCGGCTACAGTATCACCATTTGACAAATATACCTCCTCCACATAGAGACTGGTATCCTCCAGGAAATCAATGTCAAAGGTAACGGCATCCATTCCTACAGCAGTTGTGCCTGCTGCAGTAACCATATCGCCGCTCATGCCCTGCCCCCAATCCATACGATGATTCTGTTCCTCGCCGTCCGGCCTCTGCCGTGTACTGACATATCTCCAGATGCTTGCCGCTGATGCTCCCGCCACCACAGCACAGATTCCAAATACACCCAGTTGCTTCATCTTCCGCTTTCTGACAAGCATTTGCTGTTCCTTTTCCATAACCGCCTCCTAAGCCCGAAAGTATATTTCGCTCTTTTATAATAAAACTAATAGCTATTATAAAAAGCTTAGTTAAAATGTACTTGAAACGGTTTGTGAAAATTATGTGTATATAGAAAAAAGACCCACTGTCTGCACAACAGTAAGTCTTTCCATCATTTTTTTCTAAAATAGCGTCAATGTACAGGGAACAACACGCCTCAGACCCTGTACACTGACGCTAAACAAACCCTATATCACAACCTTAAAAAGAATAGACCCTCCATCAGGGCTGTCTGCTGTTATTTTCCCACCATGGGCTTCCGCAATCGCCTGTGCAATCGACAATCCGATTCCGGAGCCGCCTGTGTTGGTTGAGCGCGATTCATCAGGACGGTAAAAACGGTCAAAGAGACGATTCAGGTCTGTGATATTCTGCAAGTCGCATGTATTAAACACCTCCAGACAGACTTTATTATGTCTGCGGTAAATGTTCATGCGGATTTCGCCGCCTGCATCAGAATATTTCACTGCATTATCAAGAAGGATTGACAGCATTTGCTGAATCATGCTTCTGTCTCCCTCCATCTTCAAATAATCTTCAATACTCTGATTGTATCTCTTTCCCTCTGCCTTCGCAAGAGCGGCAAAAGGCTCTGCAATCTCCCATGCTGCATCACTGAGCGAAAATACAAGCTTTTCCGGTAAAGGGGCTTCCTCGTCCAGCCGGGAAAGCGTCACCAGCTCACCTACAAGCTTTGTCAGGCGCACCGTCTGCTTCTGAATATTAGCAATCCACTCGTCATCTTCATATTCCATTGCCGCAATATCGGCACTGGTTGCAATAGACGTCAGCGGTGTCTTCAGCTCATGTCCTGCATCTGTGATAAAACGTTTTTGACGCTCAATATTTCTGACATACGGTTGTATCGCACGATGGGAAAAAAGCAGAACCAGCAAAAAAACGGCAAGCAGACTGAGCATACCAATACTGACAGACACAATCAGCAGAGACTTTCCAAACTGCAATGAATCAAAGACATTTAAGAAAATGACCGTACTGCCGTTTTCCTCTGACTTTACCAGATAACGGTAATCCTTATAATATCCTCTCTCCCGTCCTTTCGAAAGAACCTTTTTTGCATATTCTTCTGCATCACTTTCATCGACAGAGGAAATATAGTCTCTGCTTATCAGCACAATGTTTCCACTTTCGTCACAGCGGACAATGAAAAAACGCGTGGTAAATTCCGCCTCCGGTCCTCTCGCCCATGGTATCTCTGAATCCGGCGGACGTCTCCTTTCCGGCTGTGAAGCTTTTCTCTGCTCATGCGCAAGGATTCCCTCGTTCAGACTGTCCTGAGACGCTGTCATCTGATAATAACTGACCAGGTTAATTCCTGCTACGATAACCAGCATAACCATTCCGAATGCAAGCATGGCTACCAAAATAAACCGCCGCTGCATCTTCTTTAACATGTCATCTCCTCCAGCGAATACCCCACTCCGCGAACCGTCTTAATTTCAATATCTGCCTTTAAGGTTTTCAGCTTCTTGCGCACAAAACCGATATAGGTCCAGACAACATCAATATCCGCCTCCGAATCCTGCCCCCACACCTTATCCATCAGGTAATCTGTCGAAAAGACATGATGGGGATTTCTAAGAAACAGCTCTGTCAGTTGAAATTCCTTATTATTTAACCGGACAACCTCTGTCCCGTTAGAAAGCTCATAACGGTTGCAGTCAAGCTGCACGCTGCCAAATGCCAGAATATTATCGGCAAATCCTGCATTTCTGCGAACAAGCGCTTTCACCCTCGCAATAAATTCTCTGCTCGCAAAAGGCTTGGGAAGATAGTCATCTGCCCCTGCCTCCAAGCCTGCCACCCGATCCTCTATCTCAGCCTTAGCCGTGAGCATCATAATCGGGACTGTCGATTTCTCTTTTCTGATATTTGCAAGCACCTCTAAACCGTTTATCTTTGGCATCATGATATCCAGTACAACAGCATCATACTCCACGCCATGAAAATAATCCAATGCATCTGCTCCGTTATGTACAATATCCACGGAAAATTTACTTTTCTCCAATAGGAATTTCAATCCCTTGGCAAGCTCTATCTCATCCTCAGCAATTAAAATGCGCATGACAGGACCTCCTCTTTTATGTAAGTCTCTAACCATCATACCGCAGCTTGTTAAAATGTACCTGAAATCCTGCAAATGCCAAGCTCTGTCCGGTCAGAAGCATAGTGTACTGACTACTTGTCAACACACTACGCTTCTGTCTGCTCTGCACTGATGGTCTTCACGCCGAATATGAAATAAATCATATGACAAATCCACACTACTGTCAATATGACTCTGCCCACCGGAACACGGCTCATCATTGCAAAACCGATTCCCATCAGTACTGTCACGCAGACGATAATCATTGTTTTCGTCTGCGCTGTCATTCCCTTCTTTTGTACAAAGGACTCTAAGTGTTTCTTATACATATTCGTCCCAATAAACCAGTCATGCAGCCTTTGAGACGAGTTCGCAAAAAAGAACAACGTTGCAAGGAAAAACGGAACGGTTGGCAAAATGGGCAGCGCAATTCCAATACAGCCCAGTGCCATGCAAATACAGCCAAGACACAGAAATATCAATCTTTTCAAACGAAACATCCTTATAATCCTCCTTTTTCTGCGGAATCCAGCCACCTTTTTTCTTTATTGGTTTCTATGACATGCCGTATCGCTGCTACAGGATGATGTAAAATCATTCTCGGACCTGAAAAACGCATAACCTCCCGGATTTTCTCCCTCATATCCGGCTTGTAGCAGTGCACCTTGCAATTAGAACAAAAGGTTTTCTGTTCCATAAACGGACATTTGTCGCTGCGCTGTCTTGCATAAGCATTCAATGCAGCACAATCGTTGCAAAAACCAGTCCTTGTTCCATGCTTCTTTTTGCAGTACAGGGCAATCATTTCGGATACCATTGCCTTTTCCCGTTCCCTCTTTATCTGCTCATTCTTTGTCATCAGCTCATCCTCCCTCCTGTCTTGGACAGGCTTTCCACAGAATAAACAATATCAGCAATACGCATAGTCGACTGTCGATGAGATACCAACACAACCGTTTTTCCCTCCCGCTCTTCATTAAGAGACTTTAAAATGACTGCTTCATTCAGACTGTCAAGATTGCTGGTCGGTTCATCCAGCAACAAAAACGGTGCATCATGCAGAAAAGCACGTGCAAGTCCCAAGCGCTGCCGTTCACCTCCGGAAAGCGTATCTCCAAGCTCACCTACTGCCGTGTCGTACCCCTGCGGCAGACTCATAATAAACTCATGCACTGACGCTTTCCTGCAGGCCGCCTCTATCTCTGCGTCTGCTGCATCAGGCTTTGCAATCCGCAGATTGTTTTTGATGCTGTCATGAAACAGATGCGTTTCCTGCGTCACAAAGCTCTCCATATCACGGAGATTTGCAGTATTGATTTCTCCAACGTCTGTACCGGAAATACTGACACTTCCCTTCTGTACCTCCCAAAACCGCATAAACAGCTTTAACAGTGTGGATTTTCCACTGCCGCTCCTTCCTGAAATTCCAACAACAGTTCCCTCTGGTATCTTTAATGACACCTCATCAAGAATGGTTTCCATACCGTAAGAAAATGTCACCCTTTCGGCGGCTGCGCCGCTAAAAGAAAGCTCCGGCTTTTCTGTAACTTCCTTCACAACAGGCGTTTCCTCCAAAATATCCAGTACGCGATTTCCTGCCGCAAAGGTATTCTGCAAAGTACTTCCCAGATTTGCCAATGCCACACAAGGTCCAAAAGAGCTCATCAGTGCAATTGTCGGAATCAGCACCCCTGCAAATTCCACTGAACCTGACTGATACAGCCAAGCCGATGCAGACAGCATGAAAAGGTCAAAAACAAGAATAACCGTATTGGTCACTGCCATATTGCGCCCGGCTATCCCTTTCATCCGTTCCTCATCCTGCGCCAGCGCATCTGTTCTTGCATTCATCTCCATCAGTCGTTTTTCACCCTGTCCATACTGAAGCATTTCAGAAAGTCCCCGCAGGCTGTCAAGAACAAAACTGCTTAAAGCTCCCGATTTCGTACGAAACCTCATGCCATTATCACCACTTAACCTGGAAGTGATAAGCGGAATAATAATTCCAACAAACAGATAAGCTGCCAGTGCAAGCACTCCAAGCCCCCAATGAAAACTGCCTATAAACAGACACATCAAAATAGTATACAGAAAAGCAATCGCAGCAGGAGAAATCGTATGTGCATAAAAAACCTCCAAAAGCTCAATATCAGAGGTAATTACGGAAATCAGATCACCTTTATCCCTGCCTTCCAGCTTTGCCGGACACAGCTTCCTAAGCGCCGCAAACACTTTATCACGGATAAGCGCCAGCAGTTTAAATGCAATGTAATGATTACACGCCTGTTCCGCGTAGCGCAAAAGACCGCGCACCAGTGCAAAAATGACAACTGAGAAAAAAATGGCAGTCAGACTAAACGGCTCATCAATTTCCAATAGCTCCAGCACTGCATAACCACCTAAAACTGTAATAAATGTAGCACTGAGATGCCCTATCAGTCCCATAAAAACTGCAAGCAGCATAAAACCGGTAAGCGGCTTTACCAGTCCAATCAGACTCAGCATTACATGAAACCCACTTCGTTTTTTCATCATCTATCCCCGTCCTTTCCGTAATTTTCCAGACTCTGCTGCGTATTCCACAATCTTGCATAAAAATCATCCCTTGCCAGCAGTTCCTCATGAGAACCTGATTCGCAGACCGTTCCCTGATTCATCACATAAATGTTGTCTGAAGATGTCACATTGGCAAGTCTGTGTGAGATGAGGATAACTGTTTTTGTTTTCGCCAGACAATGGATCTGCTCCATAATATCATTCTCACTCTCTACATCAATATTTGAGGTAGCTTCATCAAAAATGTATAGCGGGCTGTCATGCAGCAAAGCCCTTGTAAGTGCCAGACGCTGACGCTGTCCGCCGGAAAAGTTAGCGGCATTCTCTGTAAGCAGCGTGTCCAGTCCCTTATCATTTTGCAGGAAATCCGCCAGCTTTGTCCGTTCCAGTACTGCCCATAGCTCATCATCCGCTGCATCCGGTTTGCCCATCAACAGGTTATCGCGCACGGTTCCCTTAAAGAGGTAGTTCTGATGGCTGACATAAGTAAAATTCTTCATCAGGCTTTCTTCATTGATTGTCTTCAATTCTGTCCCACCAACGGCAACCGTACCTGTGTAGCCCTGATTCCGCCCCATAAGAATCGCTGCCATAGTAGACTTACCGCAGCCGGACTCTCCCACGATTGCAGTAAAAGAGCCTTTCGGAAACTCCATACTCACATCTTGCAGGATTTTCCTGTCTCCATCATAGGAAAAATGCAGATTGGAACACACGATCGAACAGTCTGTGGGGACCTGAGCTGTCTTTGTTTCTGATTCCGGCAAATCAAGCAGCCGGAAAATTTTGTCACTCGCTGCCATGCCATTCATGGCGATGTGAAAAAAGGAACCAAGCTGCCGCATCGGAATAAAGAAATCCGCTGCCAGCAGGATAATCAAAAGGCAGCCCGAGAGTGAAACCTGCCCTTTCGCGTATTGTGTCGCTGCCATAATCACGCCAAGCGCTCCCCCGCCGTAAGCAATTAAATCCATGATGGTAATGGAATTGAGCTGCATGGTCAAAACCTTCATAGTAATCTTTCGGAAATTTTCTGACTCTCTGTTCATTTCCTCATGTTTCCATGCATCTGCCTGATAAATTTTCAGCGTCGTAAGTCCCTGCAGATTTTCCAAAAAAGTATCACCCAATGCCGTATATTGTCCCCAGTACTTTGCCAACAGCTTTTTTGCCCATGTCTGCACTGCTGCAATAGCAATCGGTATCAATGGTACACAAATGAGCAGCACAATTGCAGATGGGATGTTGACAAAGCAGAGATAAACGAACAATGTAAAAGGCGCAAGCATCGCATAAAAGAACTGGGGAAGATAGGCACCAAAATAAGTTTCCAACTGGTCTACCCCCTCCACTGCAACCTGTACGATTTCACTGGTCTGCACCTGCTCATTATAGGAAGCGCCCAAACTAAGGAGCTTCCGGTATATTTTCTCTCTGAGTGTCCTTTTCACTGCCTTAGAAGAAAGATATCCCATACGGGACGCGCCTATGGTACAGACAAAACGAACGATAACCGCAATGACTGCCAATGCTGCCGTCATGACAACGGTATGTTTGTTCACCGTTTTCGTAAACAAACCTGCCAGCAGCCGCGTAATCCCTGTCATCATAGCAATATTTGCTGCCAGGGAACACCATTGAAGCACGACATTTCCCGCAATAAATTTTTTACTTTCGCTGACTGTTCCAATCAGCCGTTGATTAATCATCATGTGTACTTTCCACCTTTCCATACACTTTTACAGTATCTAACTTATGTAAGTTGTTTCTAATCTAACTCATTATACAAAAAAGGGGCTTATCAGTCAATCTGATAACCCCCTTTAATTTTAGACCTTCTCATGTTGCAAATCCGGCATACTGTGTCATATAAAGTTCGTAATATTTTCCTTTTTGTGAAAGCAGCACATCATGACTGCCGCTTTCTACAATCTCTCCATGATCCATAACAACAATCCTATCTGCATCACGAATTGTAGACAGACGATGCGCAATCACAATACTGGTACGGTTACGCATGACAAGCTGCATGGCATCCTGAATCGCCTTTTCCGTGCGTGTATCTACATTGGAGGTAGCTTCATCCAAAATCAGAATTTTAGGATCAGCCACAAAAGCACGGGCGATAGCAAGAAGCTGTCTCTGCCCCTGACTGATATTCTCCCCCGACCCTGTCAACAGAGTATCATAGCCTTTCGGCAGATTTTTGAGCATCTCCTTACAACAGCTCATTTCCACTGCATTCTCAAGCTGCTTTTCTGTGGCATTTTCATTACCGTATCTTAGATTATCCCGCACTGTACCGCTAAATAAAACGGTATCCTGCAAAACAATCGCTACATTCTGCCTCAGGCTTTCCCGTGAAATATTATGTATATTTTGTTGATTAATCCGAATCTCTCCACTATCAATATCATAAAAACGCATCAACAGATTGACAATTGTTGTTTTACCGCTTCCGGTCGCGCCGACAAGAGCGATTTTTTTACCGGACGGCACAGTCAGTGTAAAATTCCGAATGACTGGACATCCCAAAGCATAGGAGAACTGTACCTTATCAAAGGTAACAGCCGCCGTCTTGTCATCAGCCAGTTTTTCCCCTGATTTATCTTCATTTGCCTCATCCAATACTGTAAATACGCGTTCTGCACCTGCAATGGCAGTCTGCAGCTGACCGTAAATCTGTGCAATTTCATTAATTGGACGGCTAAACTGCTTTGCATAAACAATAAAAGCCGAGATAACTCCAACCGAAATCAGACCCTTTACTGAAAAATATCCGCCAAAAGCTGCTATAATCACAAATCCAATATTGCCAATGCAGTTCATAATCGGTCCCATGACACCGCTGAAAATATCCGTTTTAATACCTGCCCTCGTGAGAGAATCCGAAGTTTGGCAAAACTCTTCCGTTGTAATATCCTGATGGTTGTAAGCCACAACCGTGCGATAGCCTGATACCATTTCTTCAACTGTGCCGTTCAGTTGTCCAAGAAGCATCTGCCGCCTGCGTGAAAATTTGCGAACCTTCCCTGAAAGAATCTTCGTGGCAAGCAGCGTCAGAATCACAGTTGCAAGACTGAGCAATGCAAGCTGCCAGCAATACCACAGCATAATTGCCACAGTACCGATAATTGTCAGGACACCGGAAAACAAGGACGGAAGGGACTGGGAAACTGTCGTGGAAATATTCTCCACATCATTTGTCATACGGCTCATCACATCTCCATGAGAATGCGTGTCGAGATACCGGACAGGCAGGTCTACAATCTTCCCAAACAGTTCTTCCCTCATCCGCTTCACAATACGTTGACTGAGTTTTGCACTGAACAATCCCTGCAAAAGCTGGCTTGCACTATAAAGCAAATCCATAGAAAGCATCAGAATCAAAGTCTTGGCAAAGCTTCCGGTTCTTGTTGCTGCAATAATATCGATGGCTTTGCTTTGCAGACTAGGTGCATAGACACCGCACAGCGTGCCAAAAATGACAGTAACAAGCATGCAGAGTACCATTATCTTTTCCTTCACAAAATAGGAAATAATCCGCTTCAGGGTAGTTTTCACATCCTGTGCGTACTCCACTTCCACAAACCTCTCACGTGCCCGCATGCCGGGAATATTTCTAAGTGCCAGCTTTTGCTCCTTATTCTCATCCATGCACTTCTTCCTCCTTTCCAATCTGGGAATGATAGATATCCTGATAAACAGCACAGCCAGCCAGCAGTTCCTCATGAGTGCCGACCGCTGCAATTCTGCCGTTTTCTAAAACGGCAATCCTGTCTGCTCTGCGGACTGATGCAATCCTCTGAGCAATGATAATTTTTGTGCTTCCCGGATTTGTTTTTTGCAGAGCTTCATAGAGATTTGCCTCTGTTTTCAGGTCAAGAGCACTGGTAGAATCATCAAAAATCAAAATTTCCGCCGCTTTTATAATTGCTCTTGCGATGGAAATCCGCTGCTTCTGACCACCCGATAAGCTCATACCACGCTCTGCAACTATCGTTTCATAGCCATCCTTTGTAGAAGAGATAAAATCATCAGCCTGTGCAATCACAGCAGCTGCCTTTATCTCTTCCTGCGAAGCTTCCGGTGCACCCCATGCAATATTTTCCCCGATGGCTGCACTGAACAGCTCACTCTTTTGCAGCGTCACCGCAACCTTTTCACGCAATGCTTTTTGATTGTATTCGCGCACATCAATACCATCCACTAAAACAGCGCCGTCCGTCACATCGTAAAAGCGCGGAATAAGACTGGCAAGGGTCGTTTTTCCGCAGCCGGTTGCTCCCATGATAGCAACAGTTTCCCCCTTATGTACAGTAAGATTGATATGTTCCAAAACCATTCGCTCCGTACCGGGATATGAAAAGGAAACATCCCGAAACTCAATCGCACCCTGCTGCTTCGTTTCCCCTGCAAAGCCTCCATCCTTCAGCTCTGGTTCGCTGTTTAGCACTTCCTTGACACGTTTCCATGATGCAAGTCCTCTTGATATCCCCTGAAACAGCATAACAAGCATCAAAATACCATTTAAAAGCTGAGTGGCATAAGTAATTGCCGCCATGATCTGTCCCGGAGTCGCCCCACTGTCACCTGCCTCATAAGAACCGACCAGCAAAACGACAGTGATCACTACGTACATCATTGCATTCATCACCAGATTCATAAAAGCAAAAATCACAAGTACACGAAGCTGTGTTTTAATCAATGCATCGTTTGCCTTTCCAAAACGCAGCTTTTCATATATCTCCCGAACACATGCCTTGATGATGCGGATACCGGACACATCCTCCTGCATAATGGCATTGATGGTATCAAGCTGCGCCTGTAATTGGGAAAACAATGGATTTGCTTTCATAAGACAAAATACAAGACAGCCGACAATAAATGGGAATGCACAAAGTACGATAAGTCCGAAGTCTCTGTTCAAACGAAACATAAAATAAATGCTTCCAAACATCAAAAGAGAGGTTCGAATCATACCACGAACAAATTGGGAAACAAAGTTCTGCACCTGTGTAATATCATTGGTTACCCGTGTCACAAGGGATCCGGTTCCAAACCGGTCGAGTTGCGGAAAAGAAAATGTCATAATTTTGCGAAAGCAGTCTTTCCGCATTTCGTTCCCAATATTTTGTCCGGACAGATGCACAAACACGTTATTTAAGGAGCCGCAAAAACCGCCAAACAGAACAAGACCTATCATTTGAAGACCCAATGTCCATATAACATGGAGGTCTCCGATTCCTCCATTATTCAGCCCCAATACTCCCTCGTCCACAATCCGGCTCATAATACTGGGCTGTATCAAATCCATAAGTACCTCTCCAATCATAAATAATGCGGCTATAACAGCAAAATGCAGATATTTTCTGACATACTTCCACATAAATCTATACACTCCGTTCTATTTCCTGATAATCACCTGCAGATAAGTACTGTTATCACCTCTCTCGTTCTGTATTCAGAATATCAAAAAGGAGATTTACGCTTCCCTCAATGCCAAACATACTGCTGTCCAGTGTCAAATGATAATTTTCCGCTCTGCCCCACTCTCGTTCTGTGTAGTATTTGTAATTAATGGCACGCTTCTTATCCTTTTCCCGAAGACGTTTTAACGGCTCTGTCTCAGTCTCTCCATAAACCTCAACAATCCGTTTTGCCCGGTCAGCCTGCGGTGCGTGGATAAAGACATTCAGCACATCATCGCGTTCCCTCAAAATGTAATCCGCACAGCGTCCTACAATCACACAAGGTTCTTTCCCGGCAATCTCCTGAATCTTCTTTCTCTGCTCGTTCCAGAGGTAATCGCTCACGGACATTCCATTCACGCTGCGTCCCACAAAGGCATAGGAAAACGGGTGCATCGCAGGTGCGTATTCTCCCTGCTCCTCAATATACTTCTTTGCAAGTCCTGTCTGTTCTGCCAGCTTCTCAATCAGTTCCTTATCATAGCAGGAAACCCCAAGCTTTTCTGCCAACTGTTTTCCGATTGTTCTGCCGCCGCTTCCAAACTCACGGCTGATTGTGATAATTCTTTTCTTCATACGGATTACCTTCCTTTCCTTTGCTTATGCAAGTTTTTTAATTACTTTTTTATTTATCTGCAGCATAAATACCGTTCCTATGATGACGGATACTCCCTCTGCAATCAAAAAGGTCAGCCATACAAGCCACATGTAATCCATGGACTGACGGGCCAGCAGAGAAAATCCCCACGCTACCGGAAGTACAAAAACAATCTGTCTGCACACGGATATGACAAGCGATTGTATTCCTGCATCCAGTGCCTGGAAAATTCCCTGATATGCAATGTTTGCCCCCGCAAACAAGAAGCTTAGAGAGACAATGCGTATTGCCTGCACACACAGATTCTTCGTTTCACCTGACAAACCGAACACCGCTGCGAAAGGCTCAGCAAACAGTTCTAATACGATAAGCCCTGCCGCCATCACAATCAAAGTATATGACATTCCATATCGTATGCCCTCCTGAACTCTCTTTTTGCTCCGCATTCCATGATTGAAGGATACAATCGGCGTGATGGCATCTCTGAGTCCAAATGCTGCAAATAATATAAACTGCTGGATTTTATAATAAAGTCCATAGGCTGTTACGACAGACTCTCCGATTTTTCCAAGGATAATGTTCAAACCATAAGTCATTAATGACATCAATGCCTGCGCGATAATTGCCGGCAGACCAATCGTATAGATTTCTCCGATTGTGCGGAGCGAAGGCTTTAAATAACACAATTTATTTTCAATTTCCTTGTTATATTTCAAATGAAAGATAAGTCCCATTAATCCGGAAGCAATCTGCCCGATTACTGTCGCATAAGCGGCTCCCCGCACGCCAAGCTCCGGCATTCCAAGCCAACCGTAAATAAGAATCGGATCAAAGATAATATTGATGACTGCTCCGACAACCTGTGCGATTGTAGAATAGATTGAACGTCCTGTCGCCTGCAGTAATTTTTCGAAAATATTAAAAAATACGATTCCCATCGATATCACACAGCAAATGCCAAGGTAATCCTCCGCCATCGCTTTAATCTGCTCATTCTGTGTCTGCGAAGCGATATAAGGCTTCACTCCGAATATACCAAACAGCAGATAAACCACATAAATGACAATCGCGAGGAAAATTGCATTTCCTGCTACCTGACTTGCCTTCTGCCTGTTTCCCTGACCGATGCTTTTTGCCAGCAGAGCGTTGGTTCCCACACCTGTACCGATTCCAATAGCAACCATGAGCATCTGCACCGGAAATGCCAGTGTCAATGCATTCAACGCCATCTCTCCGTTTTCCGGCATGTTGGACACAAAGGCACTATCCACAATATTATAAACTGCCTGCAGCATCATGGACAGCACCATAGGAAGTCCCATAGACAGCATCAGCTTGTTTACCGGCATCGTTCCCATCCGGTTTTTTGTTTCTTCTTGTTTCATAATATAACCTCCTAAAAATTCATCGGAGTCTTTTCAGGAAAGCTTCCACAACCTGTCGTAACATTCAGCCATGCAGAAATGATTGTGCAAAAAAAATGCGTAAACCCCAATCTGGATTTACGCATTCTATGCCACTCGACGTTCCTTATTTTATCAGTGAAATTTTAAAAAGTCAAGTCTGTATTTTTTCAAAATTATGTATTAGGCTTTACCTTATCCCAGTCTGTTATGCCATCGGCACCGGTCAGCCAGTTCAAGGCATAATGCCACTCATATACAATTTCTCCGTCAACTGCCTCTATTCTTTTTTGATTGATGCGTGCATCGACACATGCCCAATCATAACGGAATATCAAATCCTGCATATCCAATATTTCGTCCTTGCTCCTTAACACAACTTTTTCCATCAGGCTGTTAAAATCATGATTCCACATGATTTTCCCGATTTCTGCGGCATCACATATTTTCACCGGTTCACCAAGCTCCATCAGATTCAATGCCCATAAAAGCACTGCACAGCACTCATACCGCCAGCCAAACTTTGCATGAAGCTTTGGAAAATCCAGCGGATGACTTGTATATTCCCGCTCCTCATCAGACAGCCAGTATGATATCTGATACTGTTCCTCTAAACTTTCCAGCATGCCTTTTACCATTTCTTCTGCTTTCTCATCCTCATAATTACATGCTTCAGAACATACTGCCGCCGCAAATATTCCGCTCAGCCTGTGAATGATTTCTTCCTTCGCGGGTATCTTACATTCTGACTCATATACTGCTGCCTTCAGATGTTCCATGCAGTTTAACCCCTTCTCCCTGCACTTTTGTATGGAACGCATTTTTCTATCGATATCACACTGCTCCTCCGGAATATCCTTATCTAAGAGGCTGCTGTCCGCTATCGGATAAAATTCCTCCAAATCCGTCTTTCCATCAATAGAAATCAGCAGTCTTCTATCTGCCTGATAAAGATACATGTTTGGATGAAGCACAAAGCCCTTTAGCTTAACTGCGAGAAGATATACTGCCGCAATCAAATACTCTGTTCTGTCCGAATCTTCATTTACTGTAAATTCAATACCTATAACACAGTTAAATAGTAATATCTGCCGAATAGCTCCTTCCTTTAATTTCTTATTTTTCAAAGGAGACTGCATGAAGAAATTCGCCATACCGCTTGTATGAGCAGAAATCTGACTTGATCCGCTCATCACATGAAAAGTTACCTGGGAATGATCCTGTAATGTAATCCGAAATCCCCCGTCCGGTATCTCTGAACAGTCAATCATTGTCTCTGAAAAAATTTCCGCTGCCATCTGCATGATATCACTTGTATCATTGCGGCAGGAATATACAGTGAGTACTGCATTTTGTTCCTCAGTATTTTTCTTGACGCTTTGTTCCTTTTTTCTAAACAACCCCATTCCATTTCCTCCTCTATCAATCAAAATGTTACTGTCCGCCCGGTTTCGGAAGCATTAAAGCCTCACCTCATATCCAAGCTGCCCCAAAAGCTCTATGTCCGTACTAATTGTGATGCCTGCAGTCGTAAGCATATCCCCTGAAATTGCCGCATTCGCTCCGCTTCGAAAACATTTCTCTCCTTTATCTCCTACAAGTCCGCGTCCTCCAGCCAGTCTTATATTTCCATCAGGAACAAGGAAACGGAATATGGCGACAATACGGCACAGCTCATCATTGGTGAGAATTCTGTTTTTCTCATAGGGCGTTCCTTTTATGGGATTCAGGAGATTGACCGGAATTGATTTTACTCCCAATTCCCTTGCGGTGAGCACCATATCAATCCGATCCTCCATTGTCTCGCCAAGTCCCATGATTCCACCGGAACATATGCTTAATCCTGCATTTTTAGCTGCCAGCAGCGCGGCGATCTTTTCGTCATAGGTGTGCGTGGTGCAGACCTGCGGAAAATATCGTCTGGAGGTTTCCAGATTACAGTGGACCCTTGATGCACCTGCCTGCTTAATCTTTTGAAACTGCTCCGTCGTTAAAAGTCCAAACGACACGCATACCTCAATCCCTACCTGCCGGCGAATCTCGCGGATGCTCCCGCATACCTGCTCTACTTCTCTGTCATTGAGACTTCTGCCGGAGGTCACGATAGAATACCTAAGCACTCCCTGTTCTTTGTTGTATCTGGCACCTGCTAAAAGCTCCTCTGTGGACAGCAATGGATAGGTTTCCTCACAGCTTGTGTGATAGTGGGCACTCTGCGCACAATATTTACAATCCTCTGAGCATCTCCCGCATTTACCGTTTATAATGGTACACAGGTCAAATTGATTTCCGCACATTTTTTCCCTGATTTCATTTGCGGCATCTGTAAGCTCATCCAAGGGAACCTTCACAAGCGCTAAGGCTTCCTCCCTTGTGACATCTTTTCGCTTGTATATTTTTTGTTTTAATTCTTTTATTAAGCTCATCATGTTGTATCACCTTTCGTTGTTAACGTTGTATTATATTTGAGTTAACATTTATAGCTTAACAACAGCGCAGAAAAAAGTCAACTTTAAAAATCATAGATACAGGCAACCTGCAGGATACTATCTGCCGTGTTCTGTTCATTGAAACCTCAAAATCGAACAGTTGTCAGTACACAGAAGGTCGGCAGTTCTATGCCGGTACAGGCTGGCGGAGAATGCTGACATTTTCTTATGGGTGATTCGATACATCAGCGTAAATCCGCATAGACGCGGATTTAGGACGAAACGCGTCCATGGACGGCGCGTAGAGTCCGGTCGCGGGCGTATTCTAAGACTTTGGCATCACCCATTAGAAAATTCGCATTCGAAGTCCAACCGCCTGTACCAGCATAGAACTGCCAACCTTCGTCCTGTCAGAACTAATCCATAAGGCTGAACTGTTACATACGTACTCAATACTCTTTGGAAATCTCAGATAACTCAATATTATATTTTTTCAAAAAGTAATTCATATCTTTATCATTTTTGATTAACATCACTTCTGTAAATATGCCTGTAGCTTTGTCCCGAAAGCCTGCCACCTGCTCTCCGTTACAAATGCTTGCCCTGATAATTGGTTTTTGTTTCTCTTTGTTATAAGGTTCTACTTTTATTTTTTTGTCAAAAAACATTTTGAAAACCTCCTCTTCTAGTATGATTCATGGTAATTTTCGCTTACCTCCTTAGGCTGTGGAATTTTTAAAAGAGAATTGTCTCTTGAGGCAATTCTCTTTTAACTTAGTTATTTTTGTATATCATTTTAACTTCAACAGCTGACTTATTCCCTATAAATCATTAGCATCAGTTTCTTTGTTAGAAATTCTCTGCACTGTTAAGGATTTTTTGTACTTCTTCAATACTCCTGCCTGTAGCAGCAGATATCTTATCAATGGGTATTCCAATATTATATAATTGTATCGTTATCCTTCTCTGTTCTTCTGCTCGTCCTTCTTCTCGCCCTTCCTCTCGTCCTTCCTCTCTTATTCCTTTAACAAATACCTTCTCATCAAATTCTGTTATACACATACTAAACACCTCCGATTCATGCTTTACCAGAAAATCCCTTAATATATCCTTTTCTATACAATCTTTTACAGCACTACGAACAGCCGTCTCAATAGACATTCCTTGTTCCTGATTTCTTCTAATCTTACTTACCAAATACACATATTCTGAAAGTGGTTTGCATTCTGACAACAACTTATCATTTTTCTCGGGATTAATATTTAACACCTTTGCTGTCCATTCAAAGTCATGATTATCTGTCTTGTTCATAAACGCATTTGACAGCCTTTGGATTTCCACTGCCGGTCTGTCATCTGCTCCATTATATAAAACTACATACTGCGGTGTTGGAATTTTTACCAGCTTTGTTCCATAAATATTTAATTCATTCGTCCTAATGTATTGGTCATACAGTTGCCCAAAATACATGAGTCCTCTCAAAGGCATATTAGGGTTAACACAACTTTGCTGTTCCCACACAGACAGATTACCATCCAAAAGGATTGATGCGTCGTTTTTCATCTTGATATAAATAACATCATCAATTGTTGTAATTGTAATATCATTTACATCTGTATATTTTGTATTATTTAATGCATTATACAGAAGCAGATTGTTTTCTTTATATTCTTCATTTCCAAATAAAAGCCGAAACAAATTATCTTTATGCTTACGTGCTACCTTAATGTCCTCTGTTGTATCGCCCAAATTATGCACCTCGTCATCTGTTTTCTTCATTGTAGCATTATCACACAGGGGTTGCAAGTGCAATCCTTGTCAGTCCTAACGTTTGTAACAGTTCAGCCTTGAGTCTTTCAGCCACTGCGTTTTCTTACGAGGTTTGCAGCGAGTACAACCCTCTGAGCTGATACACGTTTCTATGTTTAAGTGATAACTACTCAGATTTTTATGCATTCGGCCGATACCGACAATGTTACGACCATCACCGGATTTTCACCCTTCATCATATGATAATCCCCCACCTGCTCACAACGTGATACCTGCATCGTAACGATGTCTGCATTTTTGATATTCTTTTCCTTAATATAAGCTAATATCTCACTTTGTGTTTCAAGTGTTATGGCGTTTACCACGATATGAATATCTCTATTTTTCTCATAAAGCTGCTTTAGGATTTGACTTAAATTTCCGCTGCTTCCGCCGATAAACGCATGCGTCGGCGCCGGAAGTTCCCCGAAGGCCTGCGGTGCAGTTCCTTCTATTATAAAAAGATTATCGCATACCGCTTTACTCGCATTCTTCCTAATCAATACCGCTGCATCAGGCTTTTTTTCGATAGCGTATACCGTTCCATCTTTGATGATATTGGCGCACTCCACTGCCACGGAGCCTGTTCCTGCCCCGATGTCATACAGAATGGAATCAGGCTTAAGCATAAGCTTTGCCACTGACACTGCCCTGACCTCATCTTTTGTCATGGGAACCTTTCCCCTTGTGAAAAAATTATCAGGAAGATGAAAATGCGGAATGTGGTTTCCTGTCTTTTCCAGTATGAATGCAATCAGACCTTTTTCTGAAAAATCCAAAAATTTTTCCGGTTCTCCTGTGTATATCCGCTCATCATCATAAGACAGGTTCACTGCCACATGCATTTTTACCTCACCAAGGTCATACTTCATAAGCCGGGCGGCAGTTTGCCGTATATCCTCAGAACTGCCTGCTAAACTAAAAAGTTTTCCTCCGTGTTTTATTTTATTCATGAGATACGCGTTCCTTCCATGTATACTGCACAGCTCTATATCCTGCCACTGTATACCAAGCTTTGCCGAAAACGCCTGAACGGTTGTAATCCCCGGCAGAATGTACAGCTTAAACAAAATATTATTGCCATGATTGTCAGTATGCATATACTGCATGTCAGACCCCATAATCCGCATAAATGCCGCTGCTCCGCTGTAAAATCCCGTATCTCCTGAAAATACTGCTGCTGCCTGTCTGACTGTGCGATGCTCTATGAGATACGAAATGATTTTATCCGCATTGTACAGCTCTACTTTTTGAGTCTTTACCCAGTCAAGTGAAGCAAGGATACGCTCTGCCCCGAAAATAACCTCCGCCTGCTCACATGCTTGCGCTGCTTCTCCTGTAAGCTGCTTCTTATTTCCTGCCATGCCAATGCCAACTAAGGTCAGTTGAATCGTATCCGTCTTTTGAGGTGATTCCTGTCTCTTTCGTAAACGATTCTCATCTTCCCTTTGAATTTCAGCACTGATATCCTTTTGTTCTTCTCCACTGCATAGTTCCGTTACACGTACGAGTGTCTCTTGAAATGAAATTCCTCCTTCCGCCGGACGCGATATCACAACTGTGGTAACCTGTTCCCTTTCAGCCGCTGCAAGCTTCTCCGCAAAGCCTCCCGCTCTCCCGGACTCCTTTGTGAGCATATACTTAGCATGGCTTAACCGTAACATAAGCCTGTTTGTCTCTGCGTCAAAGGGACCCTGCATCGCATAGATTTTAGCGCCCTTGATGCCTGCCTTCTCACATAGACTGATTGACTCTGTATTTGGAAGTACTCTGACATATAATCTGCCGGTGTCATCAATCTGTTCTGCTATTTTTCCGATTTCCTTACTGCCTGTGGTCACAAAAATATTACCCGAAACCGTATTGAGATACGCAATCGCTTCCTCCACTGATGGCACAATCACGAGATTGGAAGAAATATTGGTCTGATTCTCCTGATACGCTGCCCTGAGACATCTAATCAGCTCTACGCCGCAATTGCTGCAGGCTTTTTTTATATTCTCCGAAACTTCTGTTGCATAAGGATGGGTTGCATCTACTACTACACGAACCTCAGAATTTTTTATAAAGTTTTCCATTTCCGTCATTTGCATACGTCCTGTGTGCACAGATATATATTCAGACGCTTTCACAGCCTCAGCCATTAATTCATGACCATATTCTGTTGCTACTGATACAATGCTTGCAATTCTTTGTTCCGCCAATTCTTCAGCAAGCTTTCTGCCCTCACTTGTTCCTGCAAATACCAATACTTTTTTCAACGCAAACCTCCTATATTTGATACCCTCTTGGGGTTACCATCTTATCTCCGATTATTTTGGTATTGGAATTTCCAATATAGACGGTAGTAAACATGTTTACCGGAATTTCTCTCAATTCACCCAACGTACATACTTTGGTATTAGTTCCTTCCCTGTCAATGTTTTCAACAAGTCCACAGACTCTTGTAGCAGGAAGCGTCTGCAACAGCAGGTCACACGCTTTTTGCAGATAATCATGACGCTTGTGACTAGATGGATTATATAATACGATTCCCATATCCGCGCCTGCACATGCAAGAAGCCGCTTCTCTATCATTGTCCATGGTGTCATCAAATCGCTTAAGCTGATTACCGCAAAATCATGCATTAGCGGCGCTCCAAGGTATGCTGCCCCCCCATTTGCTGCTGTTACTCCTGCTATCACTTCTATCACAATGCTCTTAAGCTTGTCCAACCTGTCTGGGACGGCGGTCGGCTGTACTGACTCACGCTTCATTTCCTCAAGTACTTCATACATCAGTCCTGCCATGCCATATATCCCTGCATCACCGCTACTGATGATAGCGACTTTCTTTCCTTCAAGCGCTTCATTGATGGCAAGTCTGCATCGTTCTGTCTCCTGCCGCATCGGGGTAGTCAGATATTCCTTACCCTGAAAATAGTCTTGTATCAATGCTGTATACACCTGATATCCTACAATCGTATCGCTCTCACTCAGCGCCCATATCGCCCGTCCTGTCATCATATCATAATCTCCGGGACCGATTCCCACTACAGAGAGCCTGATACGGTCTGCAGTGATTCTGTCTGTTGTTCTACTCACCAAAACGAATCCTCCTTGTTATCTCACCGATTGCCAGCGTCATGCCATTCTGACAGGTCTTCTGCTGCAGCAGTCTTTCTGCACCTGCTGCCATCACCGACCGCTCACATACATTATCTGCCCCCACTGTCTGCCGGACAAACTCTGATGCCGAAAAGCTTCCCTGCTGCTTCATCAGAAGCTCTGCCGGAAAGGTGACAAACCGCCAGTTGTATTTCTGACAAAGCGCGATGATTCCCTTTTCCTCTGCTTTTTTGTCTATTGATGCGATACAGCAGACACTTTCCATTGCAAGCTTCCGTGCCTCAAGCTGTTTTGTCAAAAAGCACTCAAGCTCCGACATGCTTTTTCCTGATTTACAGCCTACTCCAAGTATTAAATTCTTAGGATAGAGCTGTAATATCGTTTGATTAGCCTCGACAGACTTCCCAAAATGTTTGGAATGCTGCATGCAGAGCTGTAATATCGTTTTTGTAACCTCTGTATTACTGTGTTGAGTACTTTCCGCCAACTCCCCATTCGTATATAAATATGGGAGCTTTTTATTAGAAATCAATACAATTGCCTGCGAATCATACTGGTCTGACGCTGCTATTTCATCTCCTGTTTTTATCACCCTGACTTCCTTTGGAGTTTCCGTCTTACAATCATCAAGCTCCACCATCTCGTCAAGAATCATATCCACACGTTTCCCCTGCAGTACTGCGGCGGAAATGTGTTTTACTTTTCCCAGTTCTCCAATCACTAAATCGTTGTTCTTTGCAAAAAGGTCCACTGCAAACCGACAGTTTACATCGGTTGCTGTCGTAATAACGGGTACGGCACCTGTTATTTTACTAATAAGCTGTGCTGTCTCATTCGCCCCCCCAAGGTGCCCCGACAGTATTGGAATTACATATCTTGCATTATCATCCATCACAAGCACCGCTGGGTCAGTATCCTTTCCATTAATAAATGGTGCAATGCTTCGCACTGCTATCCCGCATGCACCAATAAAAAGAAGCTGCTCCCCTGAATGAAATCGGTTCCTCGTCCATTCTGAAAGTGTACTGTCCAAAAGTTGTGCATATTGCGGTCCGGTATGTTTTATTTCTAAGGTATCGCAGACTTTACAGGTTGTCATATGCTCACAATCAGGCGCTTTATCCGGGGTATCTTCTAAAATATTCTTTATAATATTCCCCTTTTCATCCTTCTTTCCTTTATATTCTTCTATCTGAATATCATTTTCCTGATTATGGCTTTCTTGCTTGTCGTCCTTTTTTATCCCGCTTTTTATATCAGTTCCTTGTGTCTCTGTTTTTTGCAATTGAATTACATTGACATAATAACAAATGTTATTTCCGACTTTCAATCCATTCTCTGTAAAACTGATAATATGCAGCATCTTCTGCACCTCTTTCCTGTTTCCAAGATTATAACTGCTTTTTGACAGCTTCTCTATATTCCGTTGCGAAGTTTGGATTATATAAATCGCTTCGACGGTAGCTTGTATGGGTGACAACGCTGCCCACGATAATAAGAGCTGTTTTGGCTATATGATTCTCTTTCACAGCTCTAGGCAGCGTATCAATAGTACAAATAACCTTTTTCTCATCAGCCCATGTTGCTTTATATACCACTGCAGCAGGCGTATCTTTGGAATATCCTCCTGTTAACAATTCTTGTCTGACCTGCTCTGCCATGCCGACACTCAAAAACAACACCATTGTAGCTCCATGCGACGCAAAAGCCTGAATACTTTCCCTCTCTGGCACTGGCGTGCGCCCTGCCATGCGCGTGATTATGACGCTCTGTGATACATCCGGCAGCGTGTATTCCATGTTAAGAGAGGCTGCCGCTCCAAATATGGAACTTACCCCCGGACAGCTCTCGTATTCAATTCCAAGTCTGTCAAGCTCATCCATCTGTTCACGCACCGCCCCAAATATACCAGGGTCTCCTGTATGCAGCCGCACGATATCCTTTTTCTCACGATGTGCTGCTTCCATGACACTGATAACTTCTTCCAGTGTCATTCTGCTGCTGTCATAGATACTGCATTTTTCTTTGGCATAATCTAAAAGCTCTGGATTTACTAAAGAACCTGCATATATAATAACATCTGTTTTTTGAAGTAACTTCATGCCGCGAACAGTAATTAAATCAACAGCTCCCGGCCCCGCTCCAACAAAGTGTACCATAAATTTGTCTTTTCCTTTCTATAATGTCAAGCCCTAAATCACTGATTTTTCAGGCTTTTCCCTCTATTACAACAGTTTACGATATTGTATCAGTTTGCGAACATTGAAATGCTTTCCTGCATTTCACACGCGTGAATAAATGATGCGGACAGGGGTATTCATCAGCTTTTCCACCTCTATTATACACTCCTCCATCAGTTCTTCTCTTGGATTCATAATATCAATTTCTGCACAGGCAAAGCCGCAGGGAAAATCATACTGCAATTCATTCAACGAAGAATCTTTATTGCAGCAGGGTGTCTTTATGTCAAGCTTCCTAAAATTATTTTCGTAAGCCTTATTCATCGCTTCCGTCCACCATTCAGTAAACAGGGATTTTCCACAATAGGGACAACTGATATCTTGAAGATAACCGCCGCAATCAACAAATGCAGGCGTTTCATATATATGTGCCTCCACAGAATATGCAATAATGCAGGACTGCAAATATTTAACAGCTCTGTCTGCCGTTTGGGGAGATATCCTTCTGTCCGAACCAGCCGGAATAATCTTTATATAATAATCTGACATTGAAATCCTCCAATTTTTATAACTTTGCTATTTTATCATAACAATAGAGAAATACCCTGCTTCCTCAGGTATTTGCTCCAATCCCACATAACACCTTTCTCCCTCCATGCCGCAGTTTTCTACCATGAAGATTTCTCTGACTTCTGCTGTACATTGCTTTGAGCGCAGCAGACGTTTCAGTTCTGAAAGTCTTCTTCCGACTTTCATAAAAACCTTTGTCCCCGGCATTGACAATGCCAGCTCCATGTCATAATTTGCCGGAATAATATGTATCTGCTCCTCTTTCACGGATAATGCCTGCCCTAATCTTCCTGCTGCCGCACAAAAAGACGGAACTCCATTGATAATTTCCGTCCGATATCCCAGTTGAGCTATCAGCCTGTCAATGTACATATAGGTAGAATAAACTGTCGGATCGCCAAGTGTGAGAAATGCCACATTTTTTCCCTTTTCTAATATTACTGCAATCTTTTCGGCTGCTTTCTTATGATAACTGTGCCACTCCTGAATATCCTTTGTCATCGGCATAGGCAATTCCAGCCAGTGCCTGTCTGACGACTGTCTGCCAAGTTCCGGTATTGCCTGTACTGCAATCTGATATGCCGCGGATTCCTGCCTTACCGCATTCGGTACCGCGATATATTCGCATTCGTTCACTAATCTGACTGCTTTCAATGTCAAATATTCCGGGTCTCCCGGTCCGACACCAATGCCATAGAGACAGCCTCTATTCTTATCAGCCTTATTTTCCGTATTCGCTTCCATCGTTATCCTTCCTTTATAAAGTCCCTCAAAAACAATTTTGCATGTTCGGTGCATGCAAGCTCTCCAAAATCATTTGCAAATACAATAACTTCAACTTGTGTCTTGTCACTTCTTTTCCTGACATAATACGCTATCTTACTAATCATCTGCTTCATCGCCGCTTCCAGATATCCGCTGCTTTGCAATAACTGCAAAGCCTCCTCCGTCGTAATGCAATCAAGGATTTTCCTGCAAAGCTCCGCATCAGCACCTGCTCTCAGTGCATGCGCCACCAGAAGCTCAAGCCGCGCATCTGCATTGGCAGAATGCGTATTCATAATGCCTCCCGATACCTTAATCAGCTTTCCGATATGTCCTGCCAGCAAAAGTCTCTGAAATCCCAGCTCATTGGCAGTATCTATCATTTCCCCTATATAATTACTGCATTTTACTGCTTCCTCAATATCAATACCAAAATGTTCATATAAAAAGCTTCTGCCATAATTTCCGGGGGAAACCAGCAGCACATGACTCTCCTTTTCGGCAGACTCCCTTTTCACGCTCATTTCTACACGTATCGTATCAATCAATGCCTTTTCACTCATAGGTTCCACGATTCCGCTTGTTCCAAGCACTGATATCCCTCCCTCGATACCAAGGCGCGGGTTGAAGGTTTTTGCCGCAAGCTCAACTCCGGCAGGAATACTGACACACACTTGAACGAGTCCCTTATAGTCATATTCCTCACAGACCTGCGTCACTTGTTCTGCAATCATCTTCCTCGGAATGCTGTTAATGGCAGCAGCGCCAACCGGCTGCTCTAATCCTTTTTTGGTCACTCGTCCGACACCGGTTCCTCCATCAATATTGATGCGCAGCTCATTGATTTCCTCTGCTGCTGCAGTGCCTTCTTGTCTGACAAATGTAAGTTTTGCGTATACCAGTACTCCGTTTGTAATGTCAGGGTCGTCACCGCTTTGTTTTTTGATTGCGCAACAGGTGATATCTTTTTTATCCGCTTCAAAAAATGCTTCTTCGACCGCCAAATCCAGCTCAATCCCCTTTGGTGTCATAAGAATGACATGTTCCGGCGCCTCTCCTGTAAAATACATATAGGCAGCCGCCTTTGCCGCTGCCGCCGCACACGAACCTGTCGTGTAACCATATGCCAGCTTTTTACTGCCTTTTTGAAGAAATTGTTCCATATATCTGATACCGGAGTGTATCTCTGCCATTTTTAACTGCCTCCATGAATCATATACATTATTTCAGTTCCATTTCATTTTCCATTTTTACAAATCCATATTTTTCATACAATGGCCGTCCCATATCAGTTGCCTCTAACGCAATCTGTGACACGCCCCGTTCCCTCACAGCCTTTACCAGTAAATCCAGTGTATGAAATGCAATTCCCTGTCTGCGGTATTCCGGTGCAGTGTACATATTCATAATATAAGCCTTTTTGCCGCCCGGATTATGAAAGGTTGGCATAACCTGATAAAAACTCACACCACCTGCACCAATAAATGTTCCATTGTCATATACAAAATATGCTATGTGTTCGCCAGTTTCCAATGCACGCCTATAATATGCATAGGATTCCTGTTCTACGAAAGACATATCCTCATCCTCTGACAGCTTATTCGCTGCACGAAGAACGATTATTCTTGTTCTTACCAGTTCATCAATATCTTCCAGCGCTGCTCTTTTATATTCAAATATATTATCCGGCAGACAGTTCAGATACATATGAAGCGCATCCGTATTCTCTTCCAGCACTTTCATTAACTTATCAGAAGGGTTTGCATAAACAATCCCATAATCCTCTTCTCCAAGAGCACTGCGCACCGGAAAAGCTAATTTTTCCTGCTCTAAATCAAACTGGGCATCTACACCGGCTTTATTGCCTCTTGCATCCAAACGAATCCATTTATCCAATGACTTTATATAAACAGCGTTTAAGGCATGAATGCAAAATCCGGTATCAGGCACATCTCCCAACGTGAGACGCTGATAACAAATACCCGTTGGTATCCCGCATGCTCTAAGCATAGCAGTAAGAAGATTCGCCTTTGCCCAGCAGATACCTACACCCTGTTCCAACACTTCTGTTGCAAACTTCGTCACTCGCTTGTCCTGTACATCCCATGAATGTTTTATTTCATCACGCACAAACTCATACACAGCCTTAGTCAAAGAGATTTCATCCGTATATTTCCTCTTAAATTCATTAGCATTTGATAGAATGCTGCCATCGTTCCAATTTATGTATTTCGATACGGATAAATAATCATCTATGGTATCTTTTATAATGAATTCTTTCATTACACGCTATCCCTCTATCCAATTCACATATACAGCAGCGCATTCATTATTGCCGCCGCCACATTGCTTCCGCCTTTTCTTCCCTTTGCCACAATATACGGCACATTTGTCTGCATAATAAGCTCTTTGGACTGAACCACATTGACAAAGCCTACAGGCACTCCGATAATCAGCCCCGGCTTTAAGCTGCCATTCACAATCATCTCATAAAGCTGAATCAATGCCGTAGGCGCGTTTCCGATGGCAAACACCAGCTTCCTGCCCTGCTCTGCCAGTTTTGCCGCCTTTTCCATGCTTACAACCGCCCTTGTAACACCGCGCCTTTTTGCTTCGGCTGCCACATCTTCATCTGCCATAAAGCAATATGCACGGCCGCCATATTGTGCGAGTTTTTTCTTATTGATGCCTGCCAGTGCCATATTGGTATCCGTAATAACATAACAATTGTTATGCAATATTTCTAATGCAATATCCACTGCGTTCTCCGAAAACACGAGATTATCAAGATACGAGAAATCGGCAGTTGTGTGGATTGCTCTCTTTATGATTGGCTCCTGCTTTGGGTCAAGAACCCTGTCTGAATACTCTTTTGCAAGAATCTCTCCAATCATTTCAAAGCTTCGTCTCTCAATATCAGCCGGAGCCACCTGCTCCAGCTCAGCATAAATCCCTTCCATATGCAATCCCCCGGTTTATATCAATATGCCTTTTATTTCTTTTTCGTAACTGTTCAGTACCCTCACAGTTACATGCAAAAATCCATTTAAAATCGGCTCCGCCGATGGGATTTTTGCCTTCTGCCCCAGGTTATCTTACGGTCAGCGCAGTAAATGCGCGGACCTACTGAACAATTACTCTTTTTCTAAATTTCTTTTTCATCATTCTGTATAGCAGCTATTATCCATCACACTTTGCTATTTTCTTTTCTAAATTCCCTCTTTAATAATTGTATATATCTGCTTCATGTCCATTGCACTGCGCAATTCGTCTGCCAGCTTGTCATACTGCTGTTCCTTGTATTCTTTATAGTCGAGAATATGTACTGTCGGAGCAATTATTCCTTTTCTTTTTGCAAGTGCTTTTATCATTGTCTCTACAATCTCATGCCTGTCAAAGATTCCATGCACATAGCTTCCGTACACAAGCTCAGAAGCATATCCCTCCTCCTTACATATGCCGGATATTTTATCCTCTATGCAGGTCAGACAGCAGCGCTCTGCCCCTGTACTTTTTCCCATATGAATTTCATATCCTGTTATTTCCAGTCCGCTAAGCTCTTGGAATACGCCTGTTATTTTTTTAACAACACCTGTTACCTGTGTTCGTTCTTTTTCCTGTTCAAAACTGGTTGTCATTGGAATAAGCCCCATTCCGCGAAGCGCATTGCCTGCGTTTTGCGACAGCTCGGCGCCTGTCTCGTCGACAATCCTTTCTCCAAGCATCTGATAACCGCCGCATATTCCAAAAATAACACACTCTTTTGCATGATATTTTCGCAGAATGTTTGCTTCCATTCCTGACTCTCTGAGCCATCGAAGGTCATCAAATGTATTTTTGGTGCCGGGCAGGATAATCATATCGGGACTTCCAAGCTCGCAGGGTCTGCTCACATAGCGAAGCGAGACGCCTTCTATATTTTCCCAGATATTAAAATCCGTAAAATTCGAAATGTGCGGAAACCGAATCACTACGATATCAATATCCGCTTTTTTTCTAACAGCAAATCTGTCCGTAAGGCTGTCCTCGTCCTCAAGTGCAAGCTCCATATATGGGATTGTTCCTAGCACAGGCTTTCCGGCAAGCCGCTCAAGCGTCTCTATCCCACTGTCAAGAATTGTCTTATCGCCACGGAATTTGTTAATCACAAGTCCTTTTACCATGGCTTTTTCTTCTTCCTCCAAAAGCATCATTGTACCACATAATTGCGCAAACACACCGCCTCTGTCAATGTCACCCACAATCAGGACAGGTGCTTTTGCGATGCGCGCCATTCCCATATTGACAATATCATCTGATTTTAAATTAATTTCCACAGGGGAGCCTGCGCCTTCTATAATAACAAAATCATTTTCTGATGCAAGCTTTTCAAAAGCATATCGGATATCAGGGATAAGCTGCTTTTTGTATGCGAAATATTCTCGCGCGCTCATATTTTTATAGACTTCGCCATTCACAATTACCTGTGAGCCTGTCTCGTTTGTAGGCTTTAGCAGGATTGGATTCATATAGACGCTCGGCTCTATCCCTGCCGCCTCCGCCTGCATCACCTGTGCCCGTCCCATTTCAAGCCCTTCCCTTGTAATATAGGAATTCAGCGCCATATTCTGAGATTTAAAAGGCGCTACCTGATAACCGTCCTGCTTCAGCACACGGCATAAGCCCGCCACAAGCAGACTCTTTCCTGCACTTGACATGGTTCCCTGTATCATCAATGCTTTTCCGTTTTTCGCTTCCATCGTCCTGCAACCCTTCCGTATTTATTTTCAGCATTTTCTCGTATATGTCACAACACTTCACAGGCTCACTCGCGTCGCTCTGCCGCACCAGAATTTCCCTTTTTCCTATATACATCACAACACTTCACAAACCTGCATGCGGCATCTCTGTTTCCATAAAAATACAAATGTGGAAATCCTGCATACAGCCTGTCATCTGCCACCACACAGGCATATTGCAAAGACCGGCTTAGCTTTTCTGCCATAAATCCGGCTCCGCAATCCGTACTATCCCAATAATGGAACTCATGTGCGACAAGCGTCTGCCCTTTTTGACACAGCATATTGTCGGATAAAGCTTTAAGACTTACATAACCAAACCGCTGCAGCTTATCTGTCCGATAGCCGTCCGACTCCAAAAATCCTACCATATCGTATACGATGCCGTTTTTGTCCTCCAGACTTTTCTGAAGATATAAAAAACCTCCGCATTCGGCAATAGTCGGAATTTCCGACTTTAACAGCTCTAAAAGCTCCTGCCGAAAACCTTTATTTGCAGAAAGCTTGTCCGCATACAGCTCAGGATAACCGCCCGGAAGAATCAGTCCGTCAAGTCCGTCAGGCATATGTGTATCCCAAAGCGGAGAAAACGGCACAATCTCACAGCCAAGCTCTCTCAACAGCTCCAAATTATCCTCGTACCAGAAACAGAACGCCTCATCTCTTGCTATCCCTAT
The DNA here is from genome assembly GCA_017622845.1 of Lachnospiraceae bacterium. Taxonomy (GTDB): domain Bacteria; phylum Bacillota; class Clostridia; order Lachnospirales; family Lachnospiraceae; genus COE1. Next base: position 45,100 of record JAGAQJ010000047.1, read on the forward strand.
CCTTACACGCCCACCATGAACAACCGGCTGAGGCATTACCATCTGAAATGCAGGTCTTTCTGCCTGTTCCGCAATCTTTACTATTTTATCCATGCACAGATATCTTGCTGCTGCGTCTGCCAGCAGTGCAAGCTTTTTTTGGATATCCTTGATTTCTTCTGCTGTCACAAGCCCCAAATGCCTGCTCTCAAGCTGTGCCTCCTTAATGTATGGAAATCGCCCAAAATATGCTGTCTGCATCTCCTCGCAAAGACGCTCTGCCTCAGGCACCATGCTCTCAGGAAGCCTGTTAAAAATAAATCCTGCAATCCGGCTTGGATTCCGAAAGGTGAGGAAACCCTTCATCACAGCGCCGATAGATTGTCCCATTCCCTTGCAGTCGATAATCAATATGACAGGTGTAGCAGTCTGACAGGCTATCTCCCACGAGGAACCTGACGCACCTGCACCGTCGTAATATCCCATAACACCTTCTATAACCGAAATATTGCCCTTATTTTTATATAAAATCGTATTCAGCGTATTACTGTCGCAAAAGCAACTGTCGAGATTTCTTGCTCTGGTACCGATTACCCTGCCATGAAACATCGGATCAATATAATCTGGTCCGCATTTAAACGAGCTGACATCATACCCGTCATTGACAAGCTTCTGCAATACCGCACAGGTAATGGTTGTCTTGCCGCTTCCGCTTTGTGTCCCTGCCAGCATGATACGCCTCATTTACAGCCCTCCTCATACAACATACGGTTTTTCTCATTCATTGTTCCAAACTCCGTCAGGCAGCAGATTACTTTTTCACAGTTTTTCATCACTTTCCTTGCCCTGTCATAATGCTCCTCTGAAATTGGCTCAAAAGCCTTCTCTGTAATCACAATGGAAGCAAGCTTCTTTGCCACCTGATACTCCACATCATTTTCGTGAAGGACTCCTGCCGCAAAGGCAGTCCCTTCCCTGTGCAGCTTCCGGTATGTCGCAATACCGCTTCCGTTTCCGCCAATCACAAAGACCTTCGGAGTTCCGGTTACAGGCTCAAGCTCCATAAAGCCCAGCTCCGCATTATAGCTTCCCTTTGTTATCCCATACAAGTCTCTGATGTATTCAGAGGTAAAAATCTCCTGCGGCGGCCCGCATCTGTCGATTTTATTTTCTCTGATACACACCACTACATCTGAAAGCTTCTGAGCCAAATCCAGCTCATGCAGTGACATTATCACAGTCATATTCTGCTCCCGAACCAGTTTCTTCAATATTTCCAGCAATTCCAGCTTATGCTTGATATCAAGAAACGAGGTCGGCTCGTCCAGTATCATAAGCTCCGGCTCCTGACAGACAGCCCTTGCAAGCATAATGCGCTGTCTCTGTCCGTCGCTCACATCAGAAAAACGACACATTGCAAGCTCTGCCGCCTGCACAAGTTTTAATGCCTCGTTTACCTTATGCCGGTCACTCTCTGAAAGCAGTCCGAGTTTTCCGGTATAAGGATACCGACCTGTGCTCACGACATCAAAGCAGGTCATCAGCTCCGGTTCTATGCGCTGTGTCATCACCATCGCGACCTGCTTTGCAAGCTCTGAGCCGGACATATCCTTCATGGCTCTGCCGTCTATATACACAATACCACCGATAGGCATAAGCTGTCTCGTGAAATTTTTTAAAATCGTAGATTTTCCTGCTCCGTTTGGTCCTATCAAGGTCATAATCTGCCCTTTTTTCAGGCAGAGATTGATATCCCCGATAAGCACCTTCCCACGATAACCGACAGAAAGCTTCTCTGTACGTATATAATCTTTATCCAAAACCCTTCACTCCATTTCTGCTGCCCCTCGTCATGCTTTCCGCATCATCATATAAAGAACCACAGGTGCGCCAAACACTGCAGTCACGGAACTGATGCTAAGTTCCGTAGGTGCAAATAATGTGCGCGCCGTCAAGTCGCAAAAAAGGCAGAACACTGCTCCGCCCATAAAACATGCCGGTATCATAATAATCGGCTTTGCCGTTCCAAACAGCATTTTCATAAGCTGCGGCACTGCGATTCCCACAAAGGAGATAGGGCCTGCAAATGCCGTCACACAGGCAGAAAGCACGCTGGAAAGCAATATTAAAAATACGCGGAATACTTTGACATTCACGCCCATATTCCGCGCATAATCCTCACCAAGCTGATACGCACCTATCGGCTTTGACAGCAAAAAAACGCACACCAGCGTGACAAACACGACCACTGCCATAATGCGCACATGATACCAGCTCATGCCGGAAAAGCTTCCAAGTGACCAGTTGTGGAGATTTACAATATTAGAATCCTCTGCAAAGGTAACCACAAAATCTGTGACTGCCGAACAGATATAGCCAATCATGACACCGCACACAACAAGCGTAGACATACTTGTTACACGCCTTGCCGCCAAAAGCACCACTCCCATGGAAAGCATAGAACCTGCAAATGCCGCGAGCACCATGACAATAGAGCTTGCATGAATCCCTCTTTCAAGAAACCAAATCATGCTCAGCGCCACAATCAGCTTTGCCCCTGAGGAAATTCCAAGAACAAAAGGTCCTGCAATCGGATTGTGAAAAAAGGTCTGCAGCAAAAATCCCGAAACCGAAAGCGCTCCGCCAAGAATCGCCGCCGCAAGCACTCTGGGCATGCGGATATCAAGGATGATGCGGTATGCCATCTCCTCCTGAAAAATCTGTGAGAGGGAGTATGTGACACTTCCTGTATTTACGCCCAAAAACACAAACATTACCAGCAGAATACTTAATATGCCATAACCTGTCATGTACCGTAAAGCTCTGTTCTTCGGCATCATAGACATAAATTGCAAAGTCTTTCTCTGCAGCATCACATATCACCTCCCAACATATTAAATCTGATGACGTTTAAACATTTATTCTTCTGCCAAATCTATAACAGATGCTTCTTTGTCCAAGCTTAACACTCCTGCCAAATCCATAGCAGCAGCAGCATTTCAGACAGTCATTCGTGCTCCTGCCTCAGCCGATGCAAATAGGTCAGTTCTTCATCGCGAACTGTATTGTCAGTCAAAATCTTATTGAAATCCAGTATCATATCCGCAAGTCCTGTGCTTTCCTGAAACATATTCTTACCGGTACACCATACATTTCCTGATTTCACAGCCTTAAAATCCGCAAAAAGCGGACTTTTTTCCAATAGCTGCTCTATATTTTCAAGCTCTGCATCAATTGCACTGTTATAAATGAGATAATCTGCCTCTTTTGCCCGGTCATAAAACGTCTCCATCTGAATTGTCATGGTGGAAAGAGCATTGTCCTCCTCCTCACCAAGCTCGTCAAACACATACTTTCCGCCTGCAAGTGATATCATCTGCGCAACATAGTCCTTGGATTTCCGCACATTGACAGCCCCGTTTGAAGTTACGTAGAAAAATGCCACGCTTTTCGGTTCTCCTTCATTCAGCACTATATTTTGCAGTACGCCTTCCTGACTTTCAAAATAGCTGCATGCCGTATCAAGCTGATTCATCAGCACGCCATACAGCTTAATCCACTCCATTCGCCCAAGCGGATTTGTCTCATAGCTTGAGTATTCTACCAATACAGGAATACCAGCGTTTTCAAGCTGTTCCTTAACCTCAGGGGTATGATAAATCATCGTAGATTCTATCGCCAAGTCACATTGCTCTGATAGAATCAACTCATAATCCGGCGCACTGTACTTTCCTGCAAACAGCATCTCTCCATTCTCCATGGCGGCTTTTGCCTCCGGAATGTACCAGCCGTCCACATCAGTTCCCGAAAGCCGGATATTTCCGATACAGTTGATTGCGCGGAACAAATCCATGGCAGACGTCGCCGTCAGGTAAACATGGTCAAACGGCTGCTGTAAAATCACAATCTCCTCATCTGCCCCCTCAGGAACAGCCTTTCCCTCAGGAACCAGCAAATATCTGTCGCTGTCTTTCAGGGTAATCAGTGCATAAACATCATCATAGTAATCCACAGTAAAGCATTGTGCATAGTTTAACTCCATGCTTCTTGTCATGCTCATCTGCTGCCAGACAGGAGCCGCAGCTTCCTCCGTGTGTGCAGCATTTTCACCGGATAGCCCGGACACGGTACCCGTTTCAGCTTCTAACGCGTCTACTATGATAGCATCTGCAGAAGTCGTAGATTGCTCACTTGCAGCACCGCAGGCAGTCAAAAACAAAGCAGTCATCACCACAGCAAAGATGACACTTATATTTTTTGTCTTTTTCATGCGCTCCTCCAAATCCATTAAGATTCACTCACCTTCTGCAGCGTTGCAGAATTAAAATAAAGTGTGTAGTCAATCTCATGCGGCGTGCTCATTGCTACTGTATCAGCTACCACTGCAAGCTTCCAGTCAAAGCCTGCAACCGGAATCTCAAAGGTTGAATTTCCCTCTGTAGGAAGCATCTCATATTTCTCACCATCTACCAGCATGTAGTCGTAATTCGAGCTGCCCCATATAATGGTCGCCGTAACCTTCTGATTTTTAACGGTAATCGTACATGGAGACTCTACTGATGCTTTGCCGGAACCGCCCTCTAGCGCCACTTCTACCGTATATGTACCGTCCTCAAGTCCAAGGGACTCTGCCGTGACGAGCGTGCCTTCGCCAAGCGCCTTCTGCGGGAGAGAATCGCTTCGAAAAACAAGCTGCCTGTCATACCATTTTTCCTTCTTTTTGCTGTAAGCAGCACAATTTATCGGCTGGTCAAGCGCATCTACAGGTACGGTGAAGGTGTGCACACCATTGTCCTCTGCAAAAGAAATATAGTCCTCCTCTGCAGCCTCCACTGCTTCTGCGCCTGTTCCCATATAAACATAGAGATAACCTGTTCCGCTCATCGTCATGACTGCTGTCATCTCACCATTTTCTACAGTCAGCTCACATGCCGGAATTTTGAACATTGATGAGGAGGAATCCACGACTACAGAATATGTTCCCTCCTTTAAGGAATCCACGTAAACAGGCGTAAGCGTCTCCCAATCATTTTCCTGTGCTGATGCCATCTCATCTGCTGTCGCTACTTTATCGGAGGCCGTCTGTTCTGTCTGAGACTGCATATCCTGTGTTTCTGCTGTCTGTCCGGATTCTGCCTGCTCCTCTTGTGTCTCTGCAATCTGTCCGGATTCTGTCCGCTCCTCACGTGTCTGAGCATTCTCCATGGTATTTTGTTGTATTGTCTGCTGTGTATTGCCTGCCCCACAGCCTGTCATAAGCTGTGCACAAATCATTATAGAAACGATTGCCTTAATCTTTGAATTTTTCACATTCACACCAAGCCTTCTGCTTTTTCCTTCTCTATTCTTAATTAAGTTGATCAACAGCCGCCTGCGCATGCTCTACAAAAATATTCTGTATTGCCTCAAGCTCGCCAAGTCCGCGTAAAACACACTCTACTTCATAACCTGCATTTTCAAATACTGACTTCCACGAATCCTCCTCATCTCCTGCCATATCATTGTTTGCATGGTCTCCTGCTACAATCATAAGCGGCTCCAGCACTACCTTCTTGTATTCTCCTGCCTGCACCTGCGCTAAAACATCATCAACTGTAGGCTCTGCCTCTACAGTACCGATATAATAATTATCATAGCCTGCATCTTTCAGCATCTCCTGCATCTTTGCATAGACACCATTGGAATCCGCTTCTGTTCCGTGTCCCATAAAGCAAATTGCGGTTGTTCCGTCATCGTACTCTGCCGTAGCCTCCGTGATTGCAGCGATAACCTTCTCAAAATCCTCATCGCTTGTAAGAAGCGGTTCCCCTACTACAACCTGCTCAAAAGCATCTGCATAGCCTGCCACCTCGTCAATTACATCATTATATTCAAGACCATTCATAAGATGTGTCGGCTGAATCACAAGCTTCTTCACGCCATTATCCACTGCTCTGTCCAGCGCTTCCGTTACATTATCAATCGCAACATTGTCACGGCTCTTTACATGGTCAATGATAATCTGGCTTGTGAATCCTCTGCGCACATCAAAGTCCTCAAAGTTTTCCTCAAGTGCCGCCTCAATAGCGCCTACTGTAAGTCTTCTGCTGTCATTGAAGCTGGTGCCAAAGCTTACTACCAGAAGCTCATTCTCTCCGATACCGTCTTCGTTTCTCGGATTGTCAAGCGATGCATCTCCTGTATTGTAATTTTCTTCATCATCTGCTTCTGTTGTAGTTTCTTCAGATACTTCTGTGGAAGCTTCCTGTGTCGTCTCGACCATTATCGTTTCCTCCTCTGCTTCTGTTACAGTCCCGGCTGCTGCTGTCGTCTCTGCAACTGCTGGTACGCTTTCATCTGATTCAGACTTGTCTCCACAGCCTGTCATAAATGCTCCTGCCATACATGTGCAAAGTAAAACCGATAACAATTTCTTTTTCATAATCTTGTCCTCCTGATTGATAAATGATTTGTATACTCCGAATCACGATAAATCGAAAAGGACACAAGAAAAAAATCTGCCAGCAAAATCACTGACAGAGTAAATGATCCACAGCCTTTTATAGCAAAACAAGGCAAAGAAAAATAAAGTCTTTGCGACTGTGATACGGTACGACCAATTACTCGTGATCCGGAATCTCTTCCTGTACCAATAACCGGCAGGTTTCCTGGCTTACCAATCAACGCACAAAACCGCCTTCCCGATATGATCAGTGACTATGCCTGACAATTTCCTGTCAGACATGATGGTTTTGCACTCCCGGCTTACAGTGACGAGATCGTACAGGATTTGCACCTGTTTCCCTTTTAACCATTATCCTGATTCTTCTTCTCAATCAATATCTGCTTCATCAGGTAATGGCACCGACTATTCTTATTCGATTGAAAGCATCATAGCACAATGCACGAAAAAATACAACCTTTAATTGTTAAAAATTGTTAAGTCGTAATCCATTACTCCACCTTCATCATTCGATACCCGACCCCGATATGCGTCTGGATATACTGTGGGGAGTTTGGGTCAGGTTCCAGCTTTTTGCGAAGCGTGGCCATAAACACACGCAGAGAAGCAACATCATTATCCCAGCTTCGCCCCCAAATATGCTGCGTAATAAAAGTATGCGTCAGTACCTTGCCTGCATTTTTGGACAACAGACACAGAAGCTTATATTCTATTGGCGTCAAATGCAGCTCCTGTCCGTTCAGATAAGCGCATCCGCCGGCATAATCCACACGCAGCCCTCCATTAATAAATACAGAGCTTGCCGTCAGCATTTCAGCCGTCATGAAGGAAAGCCTGCGCTGAGTAACCCGGAGTCTCGCCAACAGTTCCTCAACAGAAAAAGGCTTTGTCAGATAATCATCTGCACCTGCATCCAATGCTTCAATCTTATCGTTATCCTCGCTTCTGGCGCTAATGACAATAATGGGAAGATTTGACCATGAACGGATATTTTTGATGACTTCCACTCCGTCCATGTCCGGCAGCCCCAAATCCAAAAGAATAATATCCGGATTATGGGAGGCGGCCTCTAAAATCGCTGTCTTTCCATTCGGTGCTGACAAGTAACGGTATTCATTTGTTTTTAATGTTGTTGCAATCAGATTGCGTATCGGAGGATCATCCTCCACAACCAATATCAAAGGTTTATTCATTTAAATCTACCTCCCTTGCCGGTAATGTAAATGTAAACACAGTTCCTGTGGGCTGATTGTCTGATACGTCAATCCCTCCTCCGTGAGCTGTGACAATGGATTTGCAAAGGGACAGCCCAAGCCCCATGCTTCTGCGGCTGTCCGCAATTTTGTTGGCTCCGCTGTAAAACATTTCAAAGATATGCGGCTTTTGCTCGTCCGGAATGCCTGGTCCGTTATCGGAAACAGATACCGCAATCCATTTTCCTTCCTTTTTCATGCCGATTTCTATCACAGAACCGGCAGGCGTGTATTTGATAGCATTATCTACCAGATTGATTAACACCTGAACAATCAGCTTTGCATCAATATAAGCCAGAAGCATCTCCTGTCCGGTACGGACATGAATTGTATGCTCCCTGCTTTTCCGGTTGATATGACGCAGCGCCTCCGCGGCTACCTCGTCCATCAGCTCCACCGACCGGGTCAGGTTTACCTGCCCTCCTTCGATTCTGGTAACAGCCAGCAGATTCTCTACCAGATTGATAAGCCACATGGAATCATCATAAATATCAGCAAAGGTTTGTATCCTCGTTGTGTCATCCATTTTCTGATAATTTGCCATCAGATTTCCGGCACTCCCTGAAATAGAGGTCAACGGCGTGCGCAGATCATGAGAAATGGCACGAAGCAGATTGGCACGAAGCTGCTCATTCTTTGCCAGAACCGCTGCTTCTTCCTTTTCTCTGGAATTTCTCATGTTTTCCAGCGCTAATGCACATTCTCCGAGGATGGACAGCATCACACTTTTCTCAAAGGAATCCAGCGGAATTTCATCCATGCAGATTCCCACTACGCCATACACCCTGCTGTTCTGCCGAATGGCAAGATACAGGCACTTTGCATTTGCCAGAGTATCCGTAGCAGCTCCTGCGCGCTTATTATTTCTAAGCACCCATTCGGCAACCGCTCTTTCGTTCTCCGTCACCAGTTCTGTCTGTCTGCTGTCTGCAGTACGGTAAATGCCCGGCTCCCCCACATTCTTCCCATCAGAAGGATAGATAACTAAATCTCTCTTCAGCAGCTTTGTAAGCTGCCCTGCCGTTACCCGGAAAATAGCATTTTCGTCCTTCTCTTTTTGCAGAAGCTGGTTTGTTTCCAATAAAATCTTTGTCCGGAAAGCCGCCTGCGCCGACTGTCTGGCATTTTCCTTCAGCTTCGTTGCAAGGGAGCCGGTAAAAAATGCCACCATAAACATGATGGTAAAGGTAATCAGATAGTCCGGATCGTTAAAATGAAACGTAAAGCGAGGTATCGTAAAAAAGAAGTTAAATACCAGCACACTCACAACGGAAGTTACAAGCCCACAGAGTCGGTTTGTCGTAATAATGGATGTAACAAGAACCCCAAAAATATAGACTGCTATGATATTCGCCTCGGTAAATCCAAGAGTGTAAAACGCATAACCAATCAGCGTAGCCGCCAGCAGAACCAGAATGCTTTTTCCGATATCCCTTACCTTTACTACCTGGGGAAGCTTTCGTTTCACAGGGCGGTATTCCAATACCGCAGCATCCGGAATCACATGAATATCCATATTGGGCGCTGCGGCAATCAGCCGTTCCGTCAATGCAGGCTTACTGAATATACTTTTTCTGGTTGCCGTACTGCGCCCAATCACAATTTTAGAAATGCCGGAAAGTCTTGCAAACTCTGCGATCTGATAAGGAACATTCTCACCATAGGTAGTTTCAATGGCTGCGCCAAGCTGTTCGGCAAGACGCATATTTTCCCGCAGCCTTTTTTTGTCCTCATCTTCCATAGCTGCTGCGGCCGGAGTTTCTACATAAAGAGCAGTAAAATTTCCTTTAAATGCCCGCGCCATTCTGGCGGCAGTCCGAATAATCTTCGCATTAGACGGAGAAGATGAAAGACATACTAAAATATGTTCATCCGTATAATAATCGCTTCGGCTTTGAATTCTGGCGCTTTCTGTCAGCAGATTCACCCTGTCGGCACAACGTCTCAGGGCAATTTCACGCAGGGCAGTCAGATTTTCCACTGAAAAGAAATTAGCTGCCGCGCGTTTTGCCTGTTCTTCCTGATAAATATTTCCGCCTGCCATTCGCTCCAGCAGCTCCGCCGGTTCTATATCCACCAGTTCCACCTGATCCGCCTGATCAAACGCAGAATCCGGAATGCGCTCCCGAACCATAATTCCGGTAATGGAAGCAACCGTATCATTCAGGCTTTCAATATGCTGGACGTTAACTGTTGTATAAACATTGATGCCCGCGTTTAATAACTCCTGCACATCCTGATAACGCTTCGCATGACGGCTTCCCTCCGCATTCGTATGTGCATACTCATCCACTAAAATCAGCTGCGGTTGTCTGTTCAATGCAGCATCAAGGTCAAATTCATGAAGCGTAATTCCTTCATAGGAAACTCGTTTTGCCGGAATCCGTTCCAATCCTGAAAGCAATGCAGTTGTCTGCGGACGGGCATGCGGTTCAATGTACCCGAGAACAACATCCATGCCGCGCTCTTTCGCCTGATGCGCCGCCTGCAGCATAGCATAGGTTTTTCCCACACCTGCGGCGTAACCGAAAAATATCTTTAATTTTCCTTTCGTTTTTTTTGAAATATCATTATTAATCGCACGCAGCAGCTGATCCGGATTCTGTCTTGGCAGCTCCATTTACTGTACTCCTTTCAGGGTTACTGTATACCGGTACTTGCATTATACCACATCCTGGCGATTTTCCAATGTCAGCTTTTATACAGTATTCCCGTCTTCCATGTATTTCATAAAGTTTTCTGCAGCGGATGCTCCTGTTTCTTCTTTTCATATGGCATTTTGTATGAAACAGCAGCATAACTTTTTTCCTATTTTCTTAAAACCTTTTCATCTGTTTCCGTCTGTCTATCTTCTTCCTCCCGGTTTTCCTCCAGAAAAATATCCAGTTTTCTCATAAGAAACCAACCAAAAACAAAAGTTGTCAGCACCACTGTCAGTAACAGAAAATCCTGCATCATATCGCCTCAAAATCCTCCGTTTTATATCCGAAAGCATTTCTGGATATCTTTATTCCTGCCAAGCACCAGCATCGTATCCTTTGCCTCCATAATCATGTCCGAAGAAACAGAAAGCTCCAGTTTCCCGTTTTTCCGAATTCCCATGATATTAATGCTGAATTTTTTGCGGATATCAAGCTGTCCGATAGTCCGGCCCGCCCAATCCTGCGGAACAGGAATTTCAAATATGGCATGTTCTTCGTCCAGTTCGATATAATCCAGAATATGGTCAGCACTGTAGCGGATAGCGGTCCATTTGGCAAGCTGCTTTTCCGGATACACTACTTCATCCGCACCATTGCGCAGGAGAAATTTTGCCTGTACATCTCTGGCTGCTCTGGAGACAACCAGCCTTGCACCCAGCTCCTTTAATAACGAGGTTGTCTCCAAAGAACTTTGAAAGTCATTTCCTATGGCAACAATGCAGACATCGTAATTGCGGATGCCAAGGGATTCCAAAAACTCCGCATTGGTACTGTCTCCAATCTGAGCGCTGGTTACAAAAGGCAGCACTGTGTCCACCCTTTCTTCCACATGATCCACCGCCATGACCTGATGCCCTAACTGATTTAAATGTAAGGCAATATGCTTCCCAAACCGCCCCAGCCCGATTAAAAGTATTGATTTCATATTGTCTGTTTCCTCCTTTATCCAACTGTAATTTTCTCCTGCGGCAGTCTTGACGGCGTTTTCCTTGTACCGGATAATGCAGCAAAAATCAATGTGAGTCCTCCGACCCGCCCAAGGAACATCAGCAGTATTAAAATAAGCCTTGACAAAATACCAAGCTCTGATGTAATTCCAAGCGACAATCCCACTGTTCCTACCGCAGAAGCAGCTTCAAACAGGCAGTCAAGCATAGGAAGTCCTTCTGTAATGCTGATAATCAGCCCGCCAAAAAAGAACAATACAAGGTACATCAGTAAAATTGTTGCTGCATTTTTTACAACATTGCCGTCAATCCGCCGTCCGAAAAAACAAGTATCCTCCCTCCGGCAGAAGGTAGAAACCGCCGTGGCCAATAAGACGGCAGCCGTTGTCGTTTTCATTCCTCCGGCAGTAGAACCAGGGCTGCCTCCAATCAGCATCAGCACAATGATAATCCATTGCCCCGCTTCACTGATTTCTGTCAAATCAACAGTATTAAAGCCTGCCGTCCTCGGTGTTACTGCCTGAAAAAGAGAGGTGAAAGCTCTCTCTTTGGGTTCAAGGGAAGAAAATTCATAAAAATAAAAATATATGAATGGGGCAGCCAGCAAAATTACAGTTGCCGAAAGAATTACCTTGCTCTGCATCCTGTATTTATGAAGATGCAATCGGCTTGTCCGAATATCATCCCATGTCAAAAAGCCAATGCCGCCCACGATAATCAGCATCATTACCGTCAGGTTAATGACCGGCTGCGACGCATATCCAGTCAGGGAAGAAAAAGGCGTTTCCGTTCCCATCAGGTCGAACCCTGCATTGCAGAACGCAGATACCGAATGAAACAGCGCCATCCAAAATCCTTTTATTCCAAAGTCCCTGCAAAACACGGGAGCCATGGCTGCGGCTCCTGCCAATTCAATAAGCATTGTAATCTTTACAATAAAATTCGTCAGCCGGACAATACCGCCCACCTTAGGAGCTGCAATCGCCTCCTGCATGGTACTGCGCTGCATTAGGGAAATTTTTCTTCCTGAAATCATCGCAAAGACAGCCGCTACAGTAATTACCCCCATGCCGCCAATCTGAATCAAAAGCAATATTACAAACTGTCCGAAGGACGACCAATACGCTGCAGTATCATGAACTACAAGCCCTGTTACACAAACAGCGGATGTGGATGTAAACAAGGCATCAAAAAGCGGTGTCCATACTTCTTCACGGCTGGATAACGGCAGCATCAGTAAAAATGTTCCCAACAAAATCACACCGGAAAATCCAAGAATAATCACCTGAAAAGAGGTTAATTTCCTTTTTTTATGAATCCATGCGTTCATACACGCTGCGCTCCTTTACATCTCTTTATCCTGTCTTTATATTAAAACGGATTTCGTAAAGAGAGCAAAAGAATATATGCGTCTGTATTAAGACTGTATAAAGATATCCGGCTTTGACAAGGGAACATGATTTTTTGCCTGCTATGTTCATATCAGTTCTTCAAAATGCCATCCAGCATTAGATTTACTTCCAGAACATTTACGGTTTCTTCCCCAAAAATACCTAAAAATCTGCCTTTCTTGCATTTATCAATCATCTCCCTGACTGCATCCTCTGTCATATTATTAGCCTTCGCAATTCGTGCCACCTGATACTCTGCCGCTGCCGGCGAGATATGCGGGTCAAGTCCGCTTCCGGAACAAGTCACGAGGTCGACCGGAACTGCAGTCCCATCCATATCGGGATTCGCGGTCTTAAGCTTTTCTGCACGTTCTGCCACCAGTTCTTTGTATTTCCCGCTTGCAGGAGATAAATTGGAGGGAGATGCATACATCAGCATATTTCCGTTTTCGTCCTTATAGGTGGAAATGTCCAGGTTCATAATACGTCCCCACATATGAGCATCGTCCGTATATTGCTGTCCAAGCAGCTCGCTGCCGTATTTTTTTCCGTCTACTTCTATCATGCTGCCATTTGCCTTGTCGGGAAAGATAAGCTGTGCCGCCACGGTCACAATACCAGTATAGAAAATTCCACATACCACCGTAAATATAAGAAAAATCGTCAATGCTTTCGGCAGTGTTCCTTTTATTTCTTTCATCATCGTAACCTCCTTTATACGAATCCGGTCATAACCAGAAAAATATCAATCAGCTTCACAAAGATAAAGGGAGCTGCCAGACCACCCAGCCCATAAATCAGAAGATTCCGTGAGAGCAGCTTTCCTGCTGAAACTTCCCTATACTTCACACCCTTCAGCGCCAGCGGAATCAGGGCAATAATAATCAATGCGTTATAAATAATTGCAGAAAGCACTGCGCTCCGGGGTGAGTGAAGCCTCATAATGTTGAGTGCTGACAGTCCCGGATAAAGCCCCATAAACAGCGCCGGGATTATGGCAAAATATTTTGCCACATCGTTAGCTATGGAAAAGGTTGTCAGGCTGCCGCGTGTCATCAGAAGCTGCTTGCCGATACGGACGATTTCAATAAGCTTCGTCGGCGAAGAATCCAAATCCACCATATTTCCGGCTTCCTTTGCCGCCTGCGTTCCGCTGTTCATTGCAACTGCCACATCTGCCTGCGCCAGTGCCGGCGCGTCGTTGGTACCGTCTCCGGTCATGGCTACCAGATGACCCTTTGCCTGAAAATCCCGAATCATGGAAAGCTTGCCCTCGGGCGTTGCTTCCGCTAAAAAGTCGTCAACGCCTGCCTCTGCAGCAATCGCTGCAGCCGTTACCGGATTATCTCCTGTAATCATAATGGTTTTGATACCCATTTTCCGAAGATCGGCAAATTTTTCCTTTACACCCTGCTTGATAATATCCTTTAAATAAATTACGCCGAGAATTCTATGGTTTTTGGCTACAACTAACGGCGTACCGCCTTTCTGTGCAATCTCTTTGACAACCTGACTGCATTCTTGGGAATACCTTCCGCCTGCCGCCGTGACATAGGACTGCATAGCATCTGCCGCACCCTTACGAATTTCGCTTCCATCAAAATCTACGCCGCTCATGCGGGTTACCGCCGTAAAGGGAATAAATTTCATGCCTTTATCACTCAGACTGCGTCCGCGAATCCCAAACTGCTCTTTTGCCAAAATAACGATACTCCTGCCCTCCGGCGTCTCATCCGCCAGCGAAGAAAGCTGTGCAGCATCAGCAAGCTCCTTTATATCCGCACCATCCACCGGAATAAATTCGGAAGCCTGACGATTTCCCAAGGTAATCGTACCTGTCTTATCCAGCATCAGAATATCAACATCTCCGGCTTCCTCAATTGCCCGACCGCTCATGGCAAGAACATTCGCCTGATTCAGTCTTGACATTCCTGCGATGCCTATCGCAGAAAGCAGGGCGCCAATCGTGGTGGGAGCCAGACATACAAGCAGGGCGACCAGCGTCGTTATGGAAGTCGGATTCGGGATTCCTGCCAGCTTCGCTGAAAAATCCGAATACGTATAAAGCGATACAGTAACCAAAATAAAAATGATTGACAGCGCAACCAGAAATATCTGCAGCGCAATTTCATTGGGAGTCTTTTTCCTTGCAGCCCCTTCTACCATAGCAATCATCTTATCCAAAAAGCTCTCTCCGGCTTCGCTGGTTACCCGAACTATAATCCAGTCCGATAAAACAGTAGTGCCTCCGGTAACCGCACTGCGGTCTCCTCCCGCTTCCCGGATAACCGGAGCAGACTCTCCGGTTATCGCGCTTTCATCTACGGAAGCGGCTCCTTCCACCACCTCACCGTCAGCAGGAATCTGTTCGCCGGCCTTTACAATCACAAATTCGTCCTTTTTCAGTGCAGCGGAAGGAATAACCGTAATGCTGTCCTTTTTTTCTGCGGAAGGAATCCTATGGGCGTCCACATCCTTCCTTGATGCCCTAAGCGAATCTGCCTGCGCTTTCCCTCTGCCTTCTGCAATTGCCTCGGTAAAATCAGCAAACAGAACCGTAAACCACAGAATTACTGCAATTGCCAGCGTATAACCGCCGGGAGCATCCTTTACGCCAAAAAGTGATACCAGCCAAAGAATACTGGTGAGAATTGCTGAAACAAATACCAGAAACATCACCGGATTTTTCGCCTGTGTTTTGGGATTTAATTTTATAAAAGAATCTTTTACTGCCCTGCCGAACAACTTTTTATCGGCAAAGGAACTTTTTTGTTTGGTATTCATACAATAACCGCCTCCTTTATGTGATACTGCCGAAGAACTCAGCCAGCGGTCCAAGCGCCAGTGCCGGGAAAAAGCTGAGTGCACCGATAAGCAATACAATGAAAATCAACAGAAATACAAACATGGCGTTCGTGGTGGACAATGTACCTGCTGTCGCAGCAATTTTCTTTTTCTGTGCCAGATTTCCGGCAATTGCCAGCGTGCCGATTACCGGCAGGAAGCGGACAAACAGCATAACCAGACCAATACTGACATTCAGGAAGACCGTATTTGCATTAAATCCTGCGAAAGCAGAACCATTGTTGCCCCCTGCAGAGCTGTATGCATAAAGCAGCTCTGAAAAGCCATGGGCGCCCTCATTATTCAAGCTGTCCATGACAGATGGAACCACTGCTGCAATACCGCTGCCCACCAAAATACCAATTGGTGTTGCAAGGCAGACGAGCACAGCCCACTTCATTTCATAGGGTTCAATCTTCTTTCCCAGAAATTCCGGCGTTCTGCCGACCATCAGACCTGCGATAAATACCGTAAGAATTGCAAAGGCAAGCATGCCATAGAGTCCGCAGCCGGTACCGCCGAAAATGACTTCGCCAAGCTGCATCATCAGCATTGTTACCATACCGCCAATCGGCGTATAGCTGTCGTG
The DNA here is from genome assembly GCA_017622845.1 of Lachnospiraceae bacterium. Lineage (GTDB taxonomy): Bacteria > Bacillota > Clostridia > Lachnospirales > Lachnospiraceae > COE1. The sequence goes on from JAGAQJ010000047.1 coordinate 61,247, forward strand.
CATGGAATTGACCGAACCATTGGATGCTGCTGTAGTAAACGCCGCCCATGTGGAAGACGCTGCAATGCCAAACCGGGTTTCTTTTCCTTCCATGTTGCCGCCGGCCTGATTAATCATGGAAATGTTTATAGTACCATCCTGTGCAAGCTGCGGAGTCGCCATCTGTTCATTGAACGCAATGATACCCAATGCAATCACAAGGCAGATAAACATTGCCATAAAAATTGCAATTCCCTGTTTCTTATTTTTAACAGCCTTTCCAAAGGTAAAGCATAGGGCGGCAGGAATGAGCAAAATGGAAAGCATTTCAACTAAATTGGTAAATGCGTTGGGATTTTCCAACGGATGCGCAGAATTTACGCCCATGAATCCGCCGCCATTGGTTCCTGACTGCTTAATGGCTACCTGACTGGCTGCAGGTCCCATCGGAACAAACTGCTCTGTAATGATTTCTGCATCAGGGAGCAGGACGCCATCCATCATGACTGTTCCGGCTTCCGTGTCTATTACCGCCTCTTCCAAAATATCTCCCTCTGCACTGACTGCAACAGGTTCTGCTAAAGCTACCTTTTCCGCGCCTTTCAGGTTTTGAATCACGCCTCCGCCCACAAGCAGCAATGCAATCACGAGATTGAGCGGAATTAATATGTGTATGACAATGCGGGTCATATCCACCCAAAAGCTTCCAAGCCCTGTTTCCTTTACTTTTACGAAACCGCGAATCATGGCAAATAAAACAGCAATACCGGTAGCTGCTGAGACGAAATTCTGAACAGTAAGCCCTAAAGCCTGTGTCAGATAGCTCAACGTGGATTCCCCGGAATATGCCTGCCAGTTGGTATTGGTCACAAAGCTGGCAGAAGTGTTGAATGCCAAATCCCACCTTACGCCTGGTAATCCCTGGGGATTTCCCGGAAGTACGCCCTGCAGAAGCTGAAGCAGAAATAAGAATACCAATCCGATACCGGAAAAAATCAATACGCTTACAGCATATTTTTTCCATGTCATCTGTTCTTCTCTGTCTGTTTTCAGCATCTTATAAATCAGATTCTCGCAGGGCGTAAGTATTTTTGACAAGAATGTTTTTTCACCATTCATGACCTTTTTTATGTAATTACCCAGCGGAACTGCCAATAAAATCAAAATGGCAAGATAAAGAATGTACTGTATCACAGTCATCATACCTGATCATCTCCTTTCATTAAAATGCAGACATACCACAGCAGCATTGCCGCTGCGCATACGCCAAGAACTGCGATTATAATTTGCATATCTTTTTCCTCCTTTGCTGGAAATATAATAGTTCTTTTTTTCTAAAAACGGTGTTAGGCATTTGGGGGCAGCCTTAAAAGTATATAAAGATTAAAACCACCCAAAAAGCCATGCCATTGGAAAAACAACAGCAACGGTACTGATGCATACGCAGATTAACACAAAGACCGGCATTCCTACAAAGACGGAAAGGAATCCAAGAAACGGATGCCTCCATAGAAACCGCTCTGCTTTTACATCAAATTTGCGTTCAAATTTTTGGATTGATTTTGAGATATGCATAACCCTTCACTTCCTTTTCATCTCTGTGCAATAAGCATATACCACAGAAAATTAAAAAAGGAAAAGGGTATGGAAGTTGAGATTAAGATGTTGTAAAAATAAGAATCCATAGAAGGTAATAATACAAAAAAATGATAATACAAAAAGGCACTTACCGTGCCCCTTTATTCCTGTCCGATTATGTCAGAAGGTTCTGTAAGAGCCTTCAGCGTCTCCCTAAGCGTTTCCACAAGCTGCTCATTATCCGCCCTGTCCCTCACTGCAGTGCGGTACCAGCCAGCTCCCAAGCCGTCAAAATTACTGCAGCTTCGAAGCAGCATACCTTTCTCAAGGCATTTTTCAGCCAGCCATTCTGCCTGAGGCTCGTTTTGTACTTCAAAAAGCAGGAAATTTGCAGCCCCTTCATATACCTTGAAACAATCATATGTATTTTCCAGCTTTTTCAGCTCGTTATACAAAAATATGCGCTCCCCGGCAATCCTTTCTCTGCTCCATTCGTCAAACCTGTGTTCCTTTATTTCAGAAATCGCCGCAATTCCTGCGCACTGAGCCGGCAGGGAAATGTTCCACGGCTGCAGTGAATCCTTCATTTTTTGTATCAGTGCCTTGTTCGGGCTAATTCCGTATCCTAACCGAAGACCCGGCATGGCAAAAAGCTTTGTAAACGACTTTAAGATCAAGAGCCTGTCGTATGAAATGCTTTGGATATCCCTGCATATGGTATAAGACTCATGCCCTTTTACAAGCTCCATGAAGCTCTCGTCCGCTAAAAACCATGCCCCGACGCGCTTACATGCTGCAATCATTTGCAAAATCAAGCTTTTCTCTATCAGCCTTCCCGTAGGATTATTCGGATTGCAGACACAGACCAATTCAATATCTTCTGTGATTTGATTCAAGATATCTTCTGTGATATCAAAGCTGTTATTTTTTGAAAGGTAATATTTTTGCACTGTACAATGCGGAACCTTAGCAGTCAATGCCTGTTCATATTCATAAAAAGTCGGTGCCGGCAGGAATACTTTTTTAGGCTGCAAAGCATCTGCAAACGAAAAAATAATCTCCGCCGCACCATTTCCGCATACATAATTCTGTTCGTTCATTCCCCACATCATATCATTTTCTGCATCATATCCTGCAATTGCTTCCGTAAGCCCTGTATTCTGCATCTGCGGATAATGAATGGACAGCTCTACTCCCTTATGCGCTGCCTCCTTCACGCTTTCCGGCATGCCAAGGAAATTAATATTCGCCGAAAAGTCAATCGCCCCTACATTCCTGTAAATATCACCGCCATGCAGATACATAACTTTATCCCTCCAAATATCACCAGCGCCACAAAGGATGATGCATACATCAGTCTGTTCATAATTCTGATATCCTCTGTCTCTATCGGTCTGAGCGCATCACCGATGAACTCCTTATGATACAGCTCTCCAAAATACCACGCATCGCCTGCCAGCTGCACTCTTAAAGCGCCTGCTGCCACTGCTTCTGTCTGGGCAGAATTAGGGCTTGCATGCTTACGGCGGTCACGACGGTATATCCGCACTGCATTTTTGCCGTCGAGTCCGGTAAAAGCCGCTGCAATCATCATACATACCGCAGACAATCTTGCTGGTATATAATTTGCCGCATCATCAAGCTTTGCCGCAACGCGTCCAAAATAATAATAAGTATCATTTTTATAACCAAGCATAGAATCCATTGTATTGACTGCCTTATAAAAGTACATGGCTCCTGCCCCTCCCAGTACCATATAAAACATAGGAGCAGCGACTCCGTCAGAAAAATTCTCTGCAATTGTCTCAACAGCAGCCTTTACCACTCCCTTCTCATCAAGGCGTGCGGTATCTCTGCCCACAATCATTGAGACAGCCGTTCTGCCTTCCTCCAGTCCTTTTGTCCGGAGACTGTCATATACCTTCATACTCTCGTCTTTTAGCGACTTGGCAGCAAGCATAAAATAACATAAAACTGCCTCTGCAGCCACTCCCAGCCAGACATTGATATGATATGCCGCCCACAGCAGCATAACAGGAAGTCCCGTAGAAATAAAAAGCACGATAAGTACAAGCAGAGCACCCGGCAGTATTTCCTTCCTGCATCGGCAGCCTGCTTCCACATGAAACAGGCGGCGAAGCTTATGCTCCAAAAAGCAAATCATTTTCCCAATCAGGCACACCGGATGCCATGACAAATGCGGGTCGCCGAAAATCAAATCAAGCACGACTCCAATGACCAGCGCAGCCAAAGAATGTACCATAAAAAAGTTCAAATCAATTTCCTCCCTAAGGCAGAAAGTTTTTGCGCAAGCCTTTCTGCAGCCTTAAATATCCGGCTTGCCGCAATCCATTATACAACCCGGTTTTTCAGCCATTTTCCGCTCAGAAAACGCGCCGAGAAAATAACCGCTCTGATACCCCAATCCGCAAACATACCAATCCATACTGCCATAGGTCCGAAATGGTATACCTTTACCAGGAAAATGCATAACGCAACTCTGCAGCACCACATAGTAATCGTAGAGACAATCATCGAAAATCTGACATCGCCTGCCGCCCTCAAGCCATAAGATATCACAAAAGAACCTACCCATACAAGCGGCTTGACAATCGTAATTGCCGTTACCATCTCAAAGCACATCCTGGCTGCATCCGGCTCCATTCCGGCAATCCATGAAACAGGCTTTGTGATTGCAAACACAAAAAGACATGAAAAAAGGATTCCGACCCATGCAATGCCTGTCAGCTTCACAATATAATACTTTGCCTCCTCTTTTCTGCCTGCACCAATGCACTGTCCCACAACTGTCATAAGACCGATGCCGACACCGATGCCGAACACGCCGTTTAAATTTTCCAGAATATTGGTCATCGCCTGGGCTGCCATTGCCACGGTTCCCATCGTTGAAACAGTAGACTGTATTGCCAGCTTTCCAAACTGAAACATACCATTTTCAATACCAGAGGGCACTCCGATAGCCATAATTTTCCATATTAAAGGCATATCCGGCCTGATTTTGAAGTAATCCCTTATCACGATAACCTGCTTTGGCTTTCTCAAGTAATAAAAAATCACAACCGTACAAAATATTCTCGAGAGCAATGTCGCAAGCGCGGCGCCTGCAACGCTCCAGCCCAATACATAGATAAACACTGCATTGCCGACGATATTGAGAACATTCGAAATAACGGACACCTTCATGGGAAATTTTGAGTTGCCTCCGGCTCTGAAAAATGCAGCTCCTGCACTAAAAAGCGCCAGAAAAGGATATGACAGCACTGTAATCAGAAAGTACACAAGACAGTTATTCATTACCTGCGCTTCTACTTCTCCGAAAATAAATTGAAGCAGTCGTTCTCTGCCTGCAAGACATATTAATGTCAATCCTACTGATATGGCTGCTACAGTAAGAACCACCTGTCTTGCAGCTTTATTGCTCTCCTTCTCATTGCCGCTGCCAAGATACTGGGAACAAATGATAGCTGCACCTGATGCCATTGCTGAAAATATCTGGATAATCAGATTGTTAAAAGAATCCACCAGCGATACTGCGGATATGGCTTCGCTTCCAACAGTCGACACCATCATTGTGTCCACCATTCCCATAAAAGAATTTAACAGCTGCTCAACAATAATAGGAAGCAGCAGCCAAAAAAGCGCCTTGTTGTCAAACATGATATTCTTGAAATCAATCTGCTTTTTATCATATAGCTTCATCTGTACAACCTTCTTCCTGTTACCCTTCCTACTGATTCATCCGTGCTAATATCCCTAAAATCTCCATCGGGGTTTTTGCAAAAGTATCCGCCCCCTGCTCTATGAGAAATTCTTTGTCCCGAAATCCCCAAAGCACACTAATGCAAGGAAGTCCCGCATTTTTTGCAGTCTGCAGATCAACGTCGGAATCCCCCACGTAAACTGCTTCTTCCTTTGTTCTGCCAAGCTCCTTAAGAGCAAGATAAACACTGTCCGGCTCCGGTTTTCTTTTCAGGTTTTCACGGTCTCCTATGGCAACCTCCACCTGTGGAAAATATTTGGCATTTAAGTCCCTGACAGCCGAATCAATTTTATTGGATACGATTGCAAGCGCATAACCTGATTTTTTAAGCTCCTGCAGAAGTTCAGGAATCCCGTCATATGCCCTTGTCGCATCATTGCAGTGTTCCCCATAATAGCGCTTAAAGCAATCAAATGCCTTCTCAAATGCCGGATTCTCCTCTCCCTGAGGTACGGCGCGTATCATAAGCTTTCTGATGCCGTTTCCCACAAACTGCCTGACTTCATTGATGGTTCGCGGCGGCATGCTGCAGGCAGCCAGTGCATAATTTACTGCCGCTGCCAAATCCTCAAGTGTGTTCAAAAGTGTGCCGTCCAAATCAAATATGACGGTTGTTATCTTTTCGTTTTTTTTATCTGCTGCTTTTTCAAACATTTCTTCTTTTCTCCTGACTGGGCTTACACAATTAATTTTTACTCATACACTCTGCAGCAGGCTGAACTTTTTTTATTCAACTCTGCAACTGCCTTGTTGTATGCCTCAAGATATGGTATGTTCTTTTCTCTGCAGACTGCCGCCAGACTCTCATATTCAGGATATACTCTGCTGCCGCATACCTTTACCGCAAGCTTTCCCAGCGTGGTATCTGCTGTCGCCTTTTCACGTTCAAGGATTGTGCGTTCCATCTCCACTCTCCTGATACCGATGGTGGTTGTCTCCTCAAAAATAATCTGCTCAAGCTTTGGAATATCCTCCTCATTGCAAATCACATTAAGCTGGTAAGCCGGTCTGTTCTTTTTCATGAAAACAGGTGTATAATGGACATCTCTTGCTCCTGCTTCGAAAAGTCTGTCCATCACATAACCAAGCGCTTCACCAGTGCAGTCATCAATATTTGTCTCAAGCTTGTATATTGTATCGCTTTTTTCAGACAGCTCCTCCACAAGCATTGCTCTTAGCAGGCTTGCTTTCTCGTAATTTCTCTTTCCGGCGCCGATGCCGCTTGCCACAACCTGAAATTTCTTCGGAAGGCGGTCAGAAGTTCTGATAGCTGCTGCAATCGCCGCACCTGTCGGTGTCACAAATTCTCCCTGCAGCTCCATGAAATGCACTGCCAGACCATGCGTCTGTATAATATTGGCAACCGCCGGAACAGGCACCGGAAGAATACCATGCTGACAGCGTACACTGCCCTGTCCCTCATAAAGCTCTGAAACGACAATGTCTGCTATATCATACTGCGTCTTCAGCGAATCCAGGCAAACTGCTGCTGACATAATATCCACGATGGAATCCACTGCCCCCACTTCATGGAAATGGACCTCATTCACAGGCTTATTGTGCGCCTTTGACTCTGCCTCGGCGAGGATTCCGAAAATTTTCAGCGCAAGCTCTCTGGCTCCATCAGTAAGCTTTGCCTGATTCAGGATATTGGTTATCTCTGCCATCCCTGTGTGTGCATGATGGTGGCGGGAATGCGCATCTGTGTGGTGATGGTCATGCATATGTTCCTGTTCATCATTATGAACATGTGTATACTCATCTTCGTAATGATGGTCATGCATATGTCCTTCTTCGTCATGGTTATGATGATTCTCATCTCTGTGATAATCGTCTCCCCTTCCGTGAAGATATTCCATATCATGATCGTGGTTCTCATGCTCTGCATCAAGTGATACACAAAAATCACAGGCAGCAATCCCCGACTTTTGCACGTTCTTAATCTCCACATCAAATCCGCTGACCAAAGGTCTGATACTGTCAACTGCATCGATAACCTTCTGCTTGTCTGCTCCCAAATCCAACAGTGCCGCTACTGTCATGTCACCGCTGATTCCCGAGTAGCATTCCAAATATAAAATTTTTTTCATCTCCAAATATCTCCTCATTCTAAATTCCGTAGCAGTCCGGACTTTCGACCTCATGCTGCGCACCGCAGGAAATGCAAAATCTCCTACCGCTGAGCAAGTCTGTTAATCTGTGTAGCCAGATATCCTGCACCATAACCATTGTCGATGTTTACCACGGCAATTCCGTTGGCACAGGAATTAATCATGGTGAGAAGGGCAGACAGCCCATGCAGGCTTGCCCCGTATCCTACCGATGTAGGAACTGCAATTACCGGATTGCTTACAAGCCCTCCAATAACGCTTGCCAACGCTCCCTCCATACCTGCCACTGCCACCACGCAGTTTGCCTCCTGTATCGTCTGTGTATTTGCAAGCAGTCTGTGCAGACCGCTCACTCCTACATCATAAATCCGCTCAACACAGGAACCAAAATATTCTGCCGTCTGAGCCGCCTCCTCCGCCACCGGAATATCCGCCGTCCCTGCTGTGCAGACTGCAATCTTCCCGATACGCTTTGACGCCTTTTCTTCCGGATTTTTTTCCAGCTTTAGGATTCTTGCCACATTGTCGTACTGTACCTGCGGAAGCGCTTTTTTAACAAGCTCATACTGCTGCGCGGTTGCCCTTGTCCCAAACACTTCTCCGTACTTCTCGTACATTTTCTGATAAATCGACACCAGATATTCATCAGGCTTACCTGCACAATAAATTACCTCCGGAAATCCTGAGCGGACCTCCCTGTGCAAATCAAGCTTCGCAAATCCCATCTCCTCAAAGGGCTGCAGCTTCAGATACTTTTCTGCATCTGCCGCCGACAGCTCTCCCCTCTGTACTTTTTCAAGTATATCCCTTATCTGCATTGATTCTCTTCCTTTGTTACAGCTTTGCCTGCCGGCTTTCCTGTAACCCCTTTCACTTAATAGCGCTCTGCTTATCATTATAATACATCAGTCAAACAGGCGCAACCATACACGCTGCGCCTGTTATGTACACAAAACGCTAAAGAGCAGACATTTTGATGCATGTTTCACGCTGCTTTGATGTATGCGTGAACGGTAACAATTTTTATTTGTATTCGCTTATCTCGTAGAAGGTTACCATCATAATCATTGTGTCTGCGCGTTTTCCTATTATTTTAATCGTCAATCGATACCAGATATCGTCCATCAGCTCATACTCTGTCGGCTCACAGAAATCACCCTTTACAAGCTTGGCAAATCTCATACTCAAAAGCTCCTGCTCTGCTTTGATTCTTCTGTTATGCTCCTCCTCGCTGATATCCTTATCAAACACAATATCATTATCATATCTCTTGTTAGACCTTAACAGTTCAAGCTTATCCTTTCGATACTCATAAATTGCAATCGGAATATCCAGCATATCAAAAAAGAGGCTGACATTGGAACGGGTGTTCCACAGTTCATCCACAATGCTGCTGTTCTCATTTGTGCCGGACTTGAACTCCATCTCCTCTTCTCCGGCTACAAACCGCTCGTATTCTTCCACCGGCATCGGTTTTGCATAATAATAACCCTGCGCATACTCACAGCCGATGCATTTCAGAAAATCCACCTGTTCAACGGTTTCAACGCCCTCAACAATTGACGGCAGATGAAGCCACTTCGCCATGCGGATGACAGAAGCAAGCACCTTCTCACCCTTCCCGTTAAACTCCTGACTCTGCTGAAGGAATTTCATATCTACCTTAAGATAATCCACTTCCATATCCTTCAATACATTCAGAGAAGAATATCCGCTTCCGAAATCGTCCATCATAATCTTAAACCCAAGCTGATGCAGCCTGCTCATCGTATTCATAACCAAATCCTGATCTTCCATAAACGCACTCTCTGTCAGCTCCAGATTCAAAAGACCGGCAGGAATTTGAAATTCCGTTATCAGTTTCTTGAAAATCTCCACCAGATGGGGATTATAAATATTTACTCTTGATACATTGACGGATATCGGATTCGGTGTCTTCCCCTCATCAAGCCACTTTCGCAGAAGCCTGCACACATGACGCCACATATACTCATCGAGCCTGCCGATGATGCCGTTGCGCTCATAGATTGGCACAAATTCCCCCGGAGACATCATTCCTTTTATTGGGTGTTTCCAGCGCACCAATGCTTCTGCCCCATAGGAACGGTCTGTGACCAGATTAATCTTCGGCTGCAGATAAACCTCAAACTGCTCCTCATCAAGCGCCCGGTTCACTTCATTAATAATAAACTGCTCCTGACGCATGTTCTCAATCATGCTGTCCTCATAATAGGAAATATTCCGGACAAATTTGCCCTTGCAGTTTTTTGCTGCGAGAAATGCCCTGTCATACATTTCCGACACATCCATGCTGTAATCATCTATAACATATACACCGCAGGAAACCTTAATATTGTAATCTTTATTTACCTTTTTCATGTTAATCTGAACCGCATTCATCAAAAGCTCGATATTTTCCTCTTTATAAGGCATACACACTGCAAATACATCATTCTCCAGCCTGCCATACACAAAATTTTCAAATACAGACGACACTTTTCTCAGTTCGGCAGCGATGCTTTTGAGTACTTTGTCGCCTTCCTTAATGCCGTAAAAGTTATTAATCATCTTAAAGCGGTCAATATCAAACCTTAAAAAGGCAAATGTCTCTCCTTCCACCTCAGAAAGGAGCTTTCGTACAGATTGATAAAATTTAAGCTTTGTATATAGCCCTGTAACAGCATCTCTCTCTGCCATAATCATGCGGCTTTTCTCTATGGCATTCCTGATACGGACATGCAGAAGAACCGGATTGTATGGCTTCATAACAAAGTCCCACACGCCGGACTCGAGACATTTCTGCTCGGAATGCCAGTCTTCATTGGAGGTCGTGACAATCACGGGAATATGATCGTACTCCTGGTGCTGTCTGAACTCATCCATAAACTGAAATCCGTCCATAACCGGCATAATTAAATCAAGCACTACCACTGCTATTTTGTCCAAATTAGCACCAAGAACTTCCAACGCTTCCTTTCCGTCAGAAGCCTCCAGCACATCAAATTCACCAGAAATTGCCTCACGCAGTTTTTTCTTTATTATTTCTTCATCATCAACAATTAATATTGTGTTTTTACTATACATTCCCGTATCAGTTCCTCCATAACAACACAGCCCGGGCGGTATGCCGGGTGTGTCAGAATACACAGTCTCAATATCAGTCTACCGTTTTGGATATGCTTTTGTCAATGTGTTCTGAGAATTTTGCATGATTAGGAGTTACAATTCAGCCTTTTATGCATTCTTATCCTGACGAAAACGGCAGATAGTATCCTGCCGTTTTCTGTTCAGTGAAACCATAAAATGGAACAGTTGTCAGTACACAGAAGGGCGGCTAAAATAATCCATAAGGCTGAACTGTTACGATTAGGACGGTTTTATTCCACTGACAGCACTTTGTAATCCTGCTCCTCCACTGCCTTTGTAAGCGCTTCATCAGAAATTTCTGCAGTTAAGGTAACAACTGCAGTTCCATTCTCATGGCTTACCACTGCCTCGGATACCTGCTCCAGCGCCTCAAGGCATTTCTTTACTCTTGCCTCGCAGTGTCCGCACATCATTCCTTCGATTTTCATTGTCTTTGTCATTTTTTCTTCCTCCATATTTGTTTGTTGATTGTTCCTATTATCAGTCTTATAAACAATTGTTGTTTGAAGACTGTTTTTTCTTATTTTGTCACGTTTTGTACTGTAAATGTCCGCCATATTCAGTCTCAGGGCATTTGTCACCACGCAAAAGCTCGACAAACTCATTGCTGCTGCTCCGAACATCGGGTTAAGCTGCCAGCCAAACAACGGTATCCACACACCTGCTGCAAGCGGGATTCCTATAATATTATAAAAGAATGCCCAGAAAAGGTTTTCGTGGATATTCCGAAGCGTCCTGCGGCTTAACCGAATCGCGGCAGGCACATCTTTCAGGCGGCTTTTCATCAGCACCACATCGGCTGCATCAATCGCAATGTCCGTGCCGGCACCAATCGCAATGCCAATATCCGCTCTTGTCAGGGCAGGCGCATCATTAATGCCGTCGCCGACCATCGCTACCTTTCCTTTCTCCCTGAGTGTCCTTATGACACTTTCTTTTCCATCCGGAAGCACACCGGCAATCACCTCATTGACCCCTGCCTGTGCGCCGATTGCACGCGCGGTACGCTCATTATCTCCCGTGAGCATTACCACATGGATTCCCATGTTTTGAAGTTCCTCTACTGCCTGTCTGCTGTCCTCTTTTATGACATCTGCCACGGCAATAATTCCAATAAGCGTGTCGCCTGCAAAAAATAGAGGTGTTTTTCCTTCCTCCGCCAGCCGTTCCGACGCTTGCATCAGGGAACGCGGTATCGTAAGCTGTTCACCGATGAACTTTGCATTTCCTCCATAATACCGTTTTCCGTCCAGTACAGCCGTAAGCCCGTTGCCTGCAAGCGCTTTAAAATCAGATACCATGTCAAATGAGTCTATCTGTCCGGCATCAAGCTGCCCGGCATAATCGTTGACAGCTTTTGCAAGCGGATGCTCGCTTTTTTGCTCCAAGGCGTAAGCTATGCTGATAAGCTCCTTTTCCGATATGCCCTGGGCTGGTATGATATCTGTCACCTTCGGTTCCCCGCTTGTGATGGTTCCCGTCTTGTCAAGCGCCACAATTGATACCTTGCCCGTCTCCTCCAAGGATACTGCTGTCTTGAACATAATGCCGTTTTTAGCGCCTACACCGTTTCCAACCATAATTGCTACCGGCGTGGCAAGTCCCAAAGCACAAGGGCAGCTTATCACCAGTACCGAAATTCCTCTGGCAAGTGCAAATCCGATTGTCTGACCTGCTGCAAGCCAAATCACGATTGTGACAACTGCTATCACTATGACGGTCGGCACAAATACCCCTGACACCTTATCTGCCACCTTTGCGATCGGGGCCTTGGTAGCAGCCGCATCACTCACCATCTTAATAATCTGTGACAGAGTCGTATCCTCACCGACTCTTGCTGCCCTGCATCGGATAAAGCCTGACTGATTGACTGTAGCTGCCGACACTTTATCCCCTGCCTGCTTGTCAACCGGAATACTTTCTCCTGTAAGAGCCGACTCATTTACCACACTCACTCCTTCAAGCACAACCCCATCAACCGGAATACTCTCCCCCGGTCTTACCACAAACACATCATTGACTGCTACCTCCTCAACAGGAACCTCCACTTCCTTGCCATCGCGCACAAGAGTGGCTGTCTTTGGCGCAATTTTCATCAAGCCCTTCAATGCATCTGTTGTCTTTCCTTTTGAGCGTGCCTCCAGCATTTTTCCAACGGTAATCAGTGTCAGTATCATCGCTGCAGACTCAAAATAAAACTCATGCATATAACTCATAACTGCCATATCATCACCCTTTAACTGGGCGTCGGTCATGGCAAAAAGTGCATAAGTACTGTACACAAATGCTGCCGTAGACCCAAGCGCCACAAGCGTATCCATATTGGGCGCCTTATGCAGCAGGCTCTTAAAACCGCTGATAAAAAACTTCTGGTTGATAACCATAACTACGATTGTCAGTAAAAGCTGTATCAGTCCCATTGCAATATGATTCTGCTCCAATGCTGACGGAACAGGAAAGCCCCACATCATATGTCCCATTGAAAAATACATCAAAACAACCAGAAACCCCACAGAATACCACAACCTTTTTTTCAGCAGCGGCGTTTCCTTATCCTTCAGCAGTTCCTCCTGCTCTGTCTGCCGACTTCCCTTTGCAGTACTGCCCTTGATGGCAGCTCCATACCCAGCCTCTTCCACAGCTCTTATGATATCTGCTGATGAAGCTGTTCCCTCGACACCCATGGAATTTGTCAGAAGGCTTACTGAACAGGAGCTTACGCCCTCTACCTTTGACACTGCCTTCTCTACTCTGGCACTGCAGGCAGCACAGCTCATGCCTGTTACTGTATACTGTTCCATCTTGTCCCTCTTCTCCTTCCTGTATTACAATTCCTTTATCTCCAACACCTTAAAATCCAGCCGCTCTACGGCAATTCTAAGCTCTTCATCTGATATTTCCCGATCCATGGACACGATGCACTGCTTCTTTTTGAGATTAACATCTGCGGCCGCCCCTTCAATTTTATTAATAGAGCGCTCAATGCTGTTTTTACAATTCTCACAGTGCATTCCTTCTATCTGAATCATCTTCTGTTTGACCACATTTCCGTCAAGCTCCTTATGCTCGGCTATGGCAGTGCCGCCTCCGCCGCAGCAGCCTCCTTCGCCTTTGCTGTGCTTTATCGTTCCTCTGATTGCAAAGATAACAATAACTGCTAATATCGCTATAATAATTACGTTTCCCATTTCTTCTCCTTTTATTTCAAATTCAAAAGCTGTCTAAACAGCAACATTGAAACTGCTACTTCATCAGCTTTTTGATTGTAGCTATCAACTCGTCTACAGTTTCTTCCCTGCCATCCCTGATATCCTGTGTCACACAGGTTTTGATGTGGTCTGCCAGAAGTACTCTGTTAAAGCTGTTGAGCGCTGCATTCACTGCTGCTACCTGTATCAGGATGTCCGTACAGTAAGCATCCTTTTCCACCATGCCCTTAATTCCGCGAATCTGTCCTTCTATGCGGCTCAGTCTGTTAATCATGTCCCTGTGTTCCTTTTCGGAACGCTCCTTTGTCTTTTGCTTACAATGCTCACACATTGCATTATTATTATCATTTATTTCCTGCTGTTCTGCCATCATGCATTCCTCCTTCTATCAGTGTTATTTTTCTATATACTATACCCGTGTACGGTATTTGTCAAGATAAAATGAAAAAGAAAAAGTGCAGCCCATCCGGACTACACCTCTCTTGATACATTTTCCATCTTTTCCCTTGCATTCTGAAAGCATTCCATAAGCTTTGGCGAAAATGCTCCGCAATCTCCATTGATAATCATGTGAAATGCCTGCTCCTTTGTAAATGCTTTTTTATAGCAGCGTTCACTAATCAGCGCATCATATACATCTGCAACTGATACAATCTGTGCTGAGATGGGAATATCATCTCCTGCCAGCTTATCGGGATATCCTCTGCCGTCAAAGCGCTCGTGGTGATGCCTGCAAATCTCATAAGCATAAGATTTGTAAGTCTCATCCCACACACCTTCAATGTTGTCAAGCATCTCACACCCCTTAACAGTATGCGATTTCATATAGTCAAATTCTTCCTCTGTAAGCTTTCCGGGCTTGAGCAGAATACTGTCCGGTATCATAATTTTTCCAATATCATGCATAGCGCTTGCTGATTCTATAATGCGCACCTTTTCTTCCGTAAGCTGATATTCCGGATAACGCTTCATCATTTCTCTTGCTAAAATTCCGGTATAGGACTTTACACGTTTTACATGCTCACCGCTCTCAAGATTCCTGCTCTCCACGACCTCCGCCAAAATATCCGTAATCTTTTCATTACGTTTCTTCAGTTCCTCTGCTTGTCTGCAAATCACATCATACTGACTCTTGAGCGCTCTTGTCTGAAGCGCCACCTGCTCCTCAAGATTATTTCGATATTGAAACAGGTCTACAATATTGTTGACCCGCCTGATAACCATAGAATTATCGAAGGGCTTCTTAATAAAATCCGAAACGCCGCAGTCAAAGCACCTTCGTTCCACGTCTACTGAATGTTCACCGCTTATGACAAGCACAGGCATATATTTCAGATATCCTTTCTCTTCCATAAATGCCAATACGCTATAACCGTCCATAACCGGCATAATCAAGTCCAGTAAAATCACGCATATTTCATCTTTATGCTGCTCAATCATTTCGATTCCCCTGCAGCCGTCTTCTGCCATAAGAATCGCATAATTATCCTTTAATATCTCAGCCAGCATTTCACGATTAAACTCTGCATCATCAATAATTAATACCTTATCCCTCACTTTAGTTGTATCCCCTTATATTTACTTCACAAATCAGCAGCGATTCAGTACCTTCATAGTTAAAGGCATAAAACCGTACAAAAAAACTATATTTTTTGCGGAAATCACCGCAAGAGCAAATCCCTGTGCTGAACAGCTGCACAAATTATTACAATTCCATCACATCATAATAAGTCTATTTCAGTAAATTCTCTGCAAGCTCCTCAAGCTGAGGAATATTTTCTGCCTTCATTGCAGATTTTATGGTGACTATCGGGTCTGCAAGAACTAAATTCTTTGTTCCCTCAAGCATTGCTTTCATCGTTCTTGCTGCTGTAGGCGCCCATGAACCGTTTTCCAGCAATCCTACAGTACGATTTCTGTAGTTTTTTGACTTGAGCTTATTGATAAAGCTTTCCATAGGCGGAAATACCCCTGCATCATAAGAAGAGGCTGCAAGCACAAGGCGGCTGTACCGGAACGCATCCTCCACAGCCTCATGCATATCATCACGGCAAAGGTCTGTAAGGACAACTTTCTTAGCTCCTTTTGATTCAAGAATTTCTTTTAACTTTTCTGCCGCCTTCATTGTGTTTCCGTGAATTGATGCACACGCAATCAGCACACCCTCGTCTTCCGGCTCATCACTGCTCCAAATTTTATACTTCTCTATATAATATGGAAGATTTTCTGATAGTACCGGTCCATGGAGCGGACATATAATATCAACCGCTAGGCCCGCTACTTTTTGCAGCAAAGCCTGCACCTGCATTCCGTATTTTCCGCAGATATTGATAAAATATCTTCTTGCCTCGCAAGTCCATTCCTCATCTGCATCACGTGTTCCGAATTTTCCAAAGCCGTCTGCACTGAACAGGATTTTTTCTGACTGTTCATAGGTTACCATAACTTCCGGCCAGTGTACCATCGGCGCCATCATAAACTGCAATGTATGTCTGCCAAGCGAGAGCGTATCTCCCTCCTTTACCAGAATTGTTTTGCCTTCTATATCCACATCATAAAATTGTGTAAGCATCGGAAAAGTCTTTGCATTTCCCACAAGCTTCATATCGGGATAAAGCTCCATCAGCTCTAAGATACTTCCGCCATGGTCAGGCTCCATATGCTGAATCACCAGATAATCTACTGTTCTGCCATTTAAAGCTTCCTTCAGATTTGCCAGCCATTCCCTGGTTGCCCTTGGGTCTACAGTGTCCATAACTGCAGCCTTCTCATCCAATATAACATAGGAATTATATGCCATTCCCTTCTCTAATCGGTACTGGCTTTCAAAAAGCGTTATTTCTCTGTCATTCACGCCAATGTTGAGGATAGAATCTGTTACTTTTTCCATCTTCCGTAAATCTCCTTTCAAATTGATGTATCCCAATCACTGTCTGTCAGACTTTCTCATAATCTGAATGACGACGAGTACAATATATTGAAAATTATAACATATCATGTCGCCTTTATGCAATACTATGAGATTAGTTATACGGAAAAAGAGAGGAAGCCGCCACAAAAAAGCCACCGGATACCCAAAAAGCATCCAGTGGCTTGCAATTTATTTGATTTCATGCACATGCCTTCTCTTTAAGCGGTACATCGCTCTGGCAAGAGATGCCTGTGACACATGATACTCCTGTATACTCTGCTTCTGACGAAGCTGCTCCTGCGCTCTCTCAAGAGCTTCCTGCGCACGCACCTCATCAATATCCTCCGGTCTTTCAGCAGTGTCTACCATAACAGTCACCCGGTTATGTGCGACATGTACGAAGCCGATTCCAACGACTGCCTTTCTCCACGCATCACTGTCCGGCTCCCTGAAACGAAGTTCCCCGACAGTAATGGCAACTACCATGTTCTGATGATGCGCCATCACTGCAAGCTCTCCGTCAAGCGCCGGAACAATAAGGCATTCACATCTGCCGTCATAGAAAACCTTATCGCTGGCTATCACTTTAAGGTTGAACGAATTCATCTTTTCACCCTCCTTAAATTACTGCACCAGACTGCCTGCTTTTTCTTTTACTTCATCAATGGTTCCTACATTGAAGAAGGCTGCTTCGGGATACTCGTCCATCTCTCCGTTTATAATAGCCTTAAAACCTCTGATTGTCTCCTTTACAGGCACATATTTTCCCTGTACGCCGGTAAAGTTCTCTGCCACATGAAACGGCTGTGACAGAAAACGCTGTATCTTTCTTGCACGGTATACCGTGACCTTATCCTCCTCGGAAAGCTCTTCCATGCCAAGAATTGCAATAATATCCTGAAGCTCCTTGTATTTTTGCAGCATCTCCTGCACAGCGCGGGCTGTCTCGTAATGCTCCTGTCCGACAACGTCTGCCTCAAGAATACGCGAAGTCGATTCCAATGGGTCTACTGCCGGATAGATACCCTGCTCTACAATCTTTCTGGATAACACTGTCGTCGCGTCCAGATGTGCAAAAGTAGTTGCCGGCGCCGGGTCTGTCAGGTCATCGGCAGGCACATAAACTGCCTGAACCGAAGTTACGCTTCCCTTGTTCGTCGAAGCGATACGTTCCTGCAGCTCACCTACCTCTGTCGCAAGTGTCGGCTGATATCCTACCGCTGACGGCATACGTCCCAAAAGCGCCGAAACCTCGGAGCCTGCCTGTACAAAACGGAAAATATTGTCAATAAAGAGAAGCACATTCTGATGTTCCTCATCTCTGAAATATTCTGCCATGGTAAGACCTGTCTCTGCAACTCTCATACGTGCTCCGGGCGGCTCATTCATCTGACCGAATACCAAAGCGGTTTTTTCGAGAACGCCGGATTCCTTCATCTCAGTCCACAGGTCATTACCCTCTCTGGAGCGCTCACCGACTCCTGTAAAAATAGAATATCCGCCATGCTCTGTTGCAATATTTCTGATTAATTCCTGTATTAATACGGTCTTACCGACTCCGGCTCCGCCGAACAGTCCGATTTTTCCGCCTTTTGCATAAGGCGCTAACAGGTCAATGACCTTGATGCCGGTCTCAAGCATCTCTACGACAGGACTTTGCTCCTCAAATGTCGGCGGCTCTCTGTGTATTACCCAGTGTTCCTCATTCTCGAGGCTTTCGCCTCCATCTATCGTCTCGCCTAATACATTAAATAATCTTCCTAATGTCTTCTTGCCGACAGGAACCTGTATGCCCTTTCCGGTAGCAGTTACCTCCATATCCCTGCAAAGTCCCTCACTGGCTGCAAGCATGATACAGCGAACCATATTGCCGCCGATATGCTGCGCTACCTCCATGATAAGACGTTTGCCTTCACATGTAACCTCTAAGGCATCTTTAATATAAGGAAGCTCATTATTCTCAAATGCAACGTCTACTACAGGTCCCATAACCTGAACGATTTTTCCTTTATTCAACGTTCATGTCCCTCCTTTTTGCCGCAAATATCAATTTTTCTTTTTTTTCTGCGCCTTGGCACCGGATATCACCTCTGTGATTTCCTGTGTAATCATTGCCTGACGCACTCTGTTATATTCTATGGACAAATCATGAATCATCTCCGATGCGCTCTTATTTGCCGCATCCATCGCCATCATTCTGGCATTCTGCTCACTGCAGTAGGACTCTACCAGTGCACCGTAAATATATCCCATTACTGTGTCAGGAATCACATTCTCAAGCACTGCATCGGGAGACGGATTAAACAAAATCTCCTCCTGATAAATTCCCGCCTTCAGTGCATCCGCATGATGAAGGGCAAAATCCTCCCTTTTCAGCGGAAGAAGAAGCTTTCTCTCGGTCTCTGCCACAACATTGTTTTTCATGCTGGTATAGATAATGATGACATCATCAATTTTACCGTTTTTGAAATCCTCCATAACGGTTTCCGAGATAATGCGCGCTCTGTGCAGCGACGGGTTCTGGGCAGTATAAAGAAAATGCTCGTCTACCGGAATTTCTTTCGCTTTAAAATACTGCCTTCCCACCTCGCCGACAACATAAAGCTTATAAGAGTTATTGTTCTCTAACTCCTGCTGCGCAAGCTTCAGCACATTATGGTTATATGCACCTGCAAGTCCTTTATCCGCCGTAACAACAATGATTCCCTGTACTCTGTCCTCCGGAGCCTTAAATTTTCTGAGATTGAAGAACTCGTTTTCGATATCCGGAAGATGCCGCAGAATCCGGTCAATCATAGCCTGCAGCGTGAAGAAATACGGCTCTGTTTCCTCGAGGCTTGTCCTTGCTTTCCGAAGCTTTGTAGAAGAAATCATATACATGGCATTTGTGATTTTCATGGTGTCCTGAATGCTTTTCATCCGGCTCTTTATTTCACGTGCGTTTGCCATTGTCTACTATACCTTTTTGTAGCTAAGCCATCTTGTCAAAATTCATAACAATTCGGCCATAGTTACCCTTTCTTTCAATCCTCTCTAAGACGCAGCTGCTTCCTGAAGATACCTGTCCCTGAAATCTGCTGCTGCCGCAACAATTGTCTGATTCAGCGTTTCATCAAGTGCAGCTCCCATATCAATCTGCCTCATGATATCAGCATGCTCCGACTTCATATACTCCAACAGCTTCATCTGGAAATCCTTCACCTGATTTACCGGAATATTCAGCATCACTCTTGCATTCGCAGTACATAAGGTGACAACCTGTTCCGAAGTGCTGAGCGGTCTGCAAAGCGGCTGCTTTAACAGCTCCATCAGCACATGTCCATGCTGCAGCTGCTCTTTTGTCGTACTGTCAAGGTCGGATGCAAACTGGGTAAAGACCTCCATCTCCCTAAACTGCGCCAAGTCAATACGAATACTGCCTGCCGCCTTCTTCATTGCCTTTGTCTGGGCAGCGCCGCCGACACGCGAAACGGACAGACCGACATTGACAGCAGGACGCATACCGGAGAAAAACAAATCACTTTCAAGGAATATCTGACCATCTGTAATAGAAATGACATTGGTCGGAATATATGCGGACACATCGCCTGCCTGTGTCTCTATGATAGGAAGCGCCGTGATAGAACCTCCTCCCTGTTCCTCACTCAGTCTTGCTGAACGCTCCAAAAGTCTTGAATGTAAATAGAATACATCACCGGGATATGCCTCACGTCCCGGGGAACGCTCCAACAAAAGGGAAAGCGCACGATACGCAACCGCATGCTTTGACAAATCATCATATACTATTAATACATCCTTGCCCTGATGCATAAAATACTCTGCAAGAGCAGTTCCGGAATAAGGTGCGATATACTGCAAAGGCGCAGGGTCACTGGCAGTTGCCGACACAATAATCGTATAGTCCATCGCATCGTGGCTCTTTAATGTATTCACAAGCTTTGCAATCGTAGATGCCTTCTGTCCGATTGCCACATAGATGCAGACCACATCTTTGCCCTTTTGATTGAGAATCGTATCAATCGCAATCGCCGTTTTACCAGTCTGGCGGTCGCCGATAATCAGCTCTCTTTGTCCGCGTCCAATCGGGAACATTGAATCAATCGCAAGAATACCGGTCTCCAAAGGCACTCCTACGGATTTACGGTCTACAATCGTAGGCGCCGGCTGCTCGATGGGACGATAACCTTCTTCTTTAATCGGTCCTGCACCATCAATCGGAGCGCCTAATGCATCTATGATTCTGCCCTGAAAACCATCTCCTACAGGCACACCGGCACGCTTTCCTGTACGAACTACACGCGAGCCTTCCCGAATCTCTGTGTCGCGTCCAAAAAGAATGCAGCCGATTTCATCCTTGCGCACATCCTGCACCATACCCTTGACGCCGCAGTCAAAAAGCACAATCTCACCGTACGCCGCATGGTCGATGCCGTCAATATTGGCAATCCCGTCTCCTACCCAGTTTACTGTGCCGATTTCCTTATCCTTTGCCTCAAGCTCAAAGCTTTCAATCTCGCTTCTCAGTATGGAAATGATATTGTCTGTACTTGCAGTATTCTGCCTGCCGGCATCTGCAAGCTTCTCCTTAAGCTGCTGCATGCGTCCCTTTGTGCTCCAGTCAAATACCTCGTTGCCTGCCTCCAGCACAAAGCCTCCGCCAAGAGATGCATCCTCCTCCATTTCAAAGGTTACATCATCTTTCCCATACTGCTTTGCCACAAAATCCCTGATGCCTTGAAGCTGTGTTTCATCAGGTGCTGTTACATATCTTAATGTCACCTTAAGCCCGCCGCTCTTTTCCGCGGCAGCTTCCTTATAGGCTTTTACAATTTCTCCCCACTGATTCATGTCCCCCTTGTCGCATAAAAGCTTTAGGAAATCACGAATCTCACTCGGGAAAACCTTGTCAATGACATTGTGTTTTGCTGTAAGCGCCACAGCAGGATTCTCAAAATCAGCCTGAATCTGAGGTACAGCCTTTAAAATATCCTCGGTCTGACCTGCAATATTCTCTGCTATGTTCAGCTTACGCATTATATTTGCATATTCTATTGCTGTACTAATCACTGTTGTTCACCCGTCTTTGCTAAAAACTGATTATAAAGTTCCCTGTCTGCAGTACTTCCCTGCCCGGAAGCTACTACCCTTGCGGCTGCCTCCACTACTAAGTCCGCAATCTGTTCCTGTGCCTGCTTTACGCTCTTTTCCTGTTCCTGACGCGCAAGCTTTCTTGCATTGTCCACAAGCTTATCTGCCTCTGCCTTCGCATCTGCTACTATTCTGTCGTACTCCTGTCCTGCCTTTGCACGCGCTTCATTCACTGCGGCAGCCTTCTCATCAGCAATGCCCTTTACAGAATCCTCATACTGCTGCTTTAACTCCAACGCCTTATCTTCGGCTGTCCTGGCATCAGCATACTGCTTATCGATTTCCTCCTGTCTCTTTGCCAATATATTCTTAATCGGCTTAATGAGGAATTTTGCAACGATAAAATATATGATTAGCAGATTGATAATGGTAAAAACAAGATTGATATCCAGTCTTAACATATCCTACCTCCATCTTTTCAATAAGTCTAAGCCTCATTCATAAACGCCTGATTTTATTCCAACTCCGGCATTTTATAACGCTGATTGCTTAGCCCAGCAATACAATAATCAAAATCGCTACAACGAATCCGTAAATTGCAGTTGCCTCTGCAAGCGCACCGCCAAGCAGCAAAAGCTTTGTAATCTTGCTCTCTGCCTCCGGCTGTCTTGCAACTGCCTCTGTTGCCTTACCTGCTGCAATACCAATGCCTACACCTGCTCCGATACATGCCAATGCTGCGATACCTGCTCCAATTGCTATCATAATGTTCCTCCGTTCTGCTGCATTTTCCTGCAGCTTTCCAATCTTTTTGTTTTATTTCCTGCTACTGATTTATTACTTGTTTTTCCTTAGCCTCTATTCTTCCATTGATTCTTTGATATACAGCGATGTCAGGAATACAAATACATATGCCTGAATCAGTCCGTCAAAGATATCAAAATAGAAACTGAACGGCACCGGTATTGCCACCGGAACCAAAATCTTTATCAACTCCATAATAACAAAGGCGCCAAGCACATTTCCAAAAAGCCGCATGCAAAGCGACAACGGCTTGATAAACACCTCCAGAATATTAATCGGAGTTACGATTGCCATAGGCTCCTTAAAGCTCTTCAGCCATCCCTTTACGCCTTTCCTGTGAATGCCGGCATACTGTACAAGTATGATGCTCATAAGCGCCAGTGCTGCTGTCACATTCAAATCCTTCGTCGGCGGTTTCACCCCGAACAGACCAATTAGATTTGCAAAACCGATATAAAGTATTACAGCGCACAGATAAGGCACATACGCGCGTCCCTCCTCGCCAATCATATCAGCAACAAAGTTCTCCAGCTTGATGACAACTGTCTCAGCAAAAAGCTGCTTTTTACTGATATCATGTACTTTCAGGTTGCTTGTAAGGAAAATTGATAACAGCAAGATGACTGCCATGACTACCCAGGTAATCACTGTCGATTCGGCAATAGGAATATCCATACTTCCCAGATGAATTGTAAAGACTGTCTCGCAGTTAAGCTCCGCCAGCAGTTCTTCTGCCAACCCTTCCATATTCTCACTTCCTTATCCTGATGTAGTAGTTTTTTAGGTTCCTCTCCAAGAACCGTCCTCTTGGGGGTCTCACTCCCATTCAGTCCACACTATATTTTACTCGTAAAAATATTTTTTTCAATACAAACATTAAGAATTTTGTCATATTCGGCAACAATACAGACGAGCTCCCTGAAAAGCTTTGATTTTATACTTTTTTAACAATATGGTTTGTTAAATTATACAATTGATATCTGTTCAGAGATTTTCTGTAATTATAAAAATTATTAAATTTATCTATAAAATTTCTTATTATAAAAGCGTTTTGCACAATTTCATTTTCATCACCGAACTGCTTAAGATTTGTGATTGATTTTACCATCATAAAGTGCGATACTTAACATATCGGAACAGCGCTTCAATCATCTGCGCTGTGAATATAGAGAGGAGACTCAAAATGAAAAATCTGGTCATTCCAAAGGATTACAATTCCGCGTTAAATCTGCATGATACACAAATTGCCATTAAAACAGTAAAGGATTTTTTTCAAAATCAGCTCTCTCAGCATCTTAACCTGACACGTGTATCTGCTCCCCTTTTCGTGGACCCGCTTTCCGGTCTGAACGACAATCTCAACGGCGTGGAACGTCCTGTCAGCTTTGATATCAAGGAACAGAACGCCCGAACTGCCGAGGTCGTACAGTCTCTTGCCAAGTGGAAACGCTACGCACTTCAAAAATACGGCTTCTCAATCGGGGAGGGTATCTATACGGATATGAATGCCATCCGCCGTGATGAGGACACTGACAATATTCATTCTATTTTTGTCGATCAATGGGACTGGGAAAAAATTATTAACAGAGAAGACAGAAACCCTGATACGCTCAAGACCATTGTAAAAAATGTATACAAATGCCTGAAAAATACAGAAAAGTACATGGCAATCCAATACGATTACATTGATGAAATCCTGCCTGATGAAATCTTTTTCATTACCACAGACGAGTTAGCGGAAATCTTCCCCGACAACACGCCAAAGGAACGCGAATACTACATAGCACAGGCAAAAGGCGCTGTATGCATCATGAAAATCGGCGATAAAATGGAAAACGGAAAGCCGCACGACGGTCGTGCGCCGGACTACGATGACTGGTCGTTAAACGCCGACATTATCGTATATTATCCTGTGCTTGACATCGCGCTGGAGCTGTCTTCCATGGGTATCCGTGTTGACAGGGAAGCACTGCTTTCACAGCTTGAAAAAGCAGGATGCCCCGAACGTGCTGCGCTTCCTTATCAGAAAGCAGTTATCAATGAAGAGCTTCCCTTCACAGTCGGAGGCGGCATCGGTCAGTCGCGTATCTGTATGTTCTTCTTGAGAAAAGCACATATCGGCGAGGTTCAGTCATCACTCTGGCCGGCGGACATGGAAAAAGCATGCGCTGACAGCGGAATACAGCTCTTGTAATAGGAAAGTTTTTAATACAATATAATATAAGAAAGGCTTCCGGCATGAAAAAAAGCTTTTGTGCCGGAAGCCTTTTATTCACGACAAGCAGGATTGCCTGAATATCACCGTGTCAGTACACTATATATGAAACCGCCTTCGCAGCTCCACTCTTGCCCTTCTGCCGCCGATAATCACTGTACCAAGCAGCAAAATTATCGAAGCATTCAGCGCCACGATAGAAAGCATCGGGTGTGTAATGATTCCGACAGAAGATAAAATCACTGCCGCCGCACCACAGAGCACCATGAAAATCTGCAGCATCAGATAACTCTGCCAGTTCTTTCGGTTTACAATCATGAGCACGACAACCGCCGCGTCAATCAGCAGGATTCCCGATGGAAACACATAATTTACGGACCATCCGTTATAGCCGACCGAGAAGTCAATTGCCACAAACATAATCACCGCAATAATTGTAAGCACAACTGTCTTAGCTATATATCCGCTTGTTCCAAGTATCGCATAACGGATTACAATATATCCAAACAAAAGTACAAGTCCGCTGATGATAACTGCCAGCGCCTGAACGTCGGAAAGCATATAAACATCTACAAGGATCAGCTCAGCAGCCACCGCCAGAAACAAATATATTCTCGAAAGCATCACCAGCTTTCTCGACCTGACCCTGATATCCGGATACATATTTTCTACCTCTATCGTCGGCTCCAGAACCGTGTTGCACAGCGGACAACGCTCTGTCTCGTCAAGAATTTCGATTTTACACTGTCTGCACTTACTCATAGTTCACCCCATTACTTTCAATTTCAACATGCACGCCGTCCTCAGCGATCTTTCTGAAAAATCCACGCTGTATTGACGGGTCTGCAAGATCATAGCTGAAGGAGAATACAAGTGTGCTTCCATAAGAACATATATTCCCTTTGATATGCTGCCCTTTGGACATGGCAAGGCAGGAGTGGAACATTTCCACATATGGCTTATACTCTTCCTCCACTGTTATATTTCCGATGTTCGTGATTGTCGATGTATTGGCAAGCGCCGATTTCGTATATACCAGCCGCATGGCAATATTTTTGATAAACAGCGGGGCGGCTCGCGCAATCCATATCTTCTCATTGGATACATTATAGGAAAACAGCTTTTCCAAATTTTCCTTATGAATCTGGTTCTTTAAGCTATTCTTTACCGAATCAAGAACCTCCTCAAAGGTATATTCCTCCTTAACAGGATGAAATTCGGCGGAAACCATGACAAAAAAATTTTTGGTCGTGATGGAATTAAAATAAGGCCTTAGATTGACAGGTACCGCAACTCTGACAGGCTTGTCGCACGGCATACCATGCATGCACTCCCTATACACACTCCATGTAAATACTGCCACCAGATACTCATTAATGCTCACGCCGTATCTATGACACACCTCCTTAAGCCCGGGAATCTGCATATAACCATGCATAATGCCGAACTCCCCGGGGCTGAGCCGCTCGCCTTTCACCAAATATGCTTTCTTAGTCTGATAGCCCTTCTCGGAACTTCTTCGGTAATTTTTTAAAAAGCTGTCCTCTCTGTTCAGAGAGGTGCTGCTTGCAAGCGCATCTCCCTTCTCGCCTTTTAATTCCGGATGAACCAGCCGCAAATACTGATACGTCAACTCCTTCAAAAAGTTAATACCGCCCATGCCGTCTGTAAGCACATGAAATACTTCCAGATTGATACGGTATTTATAATATGTGACGCGGAACATATAGCTGTTATTTCTATTATGGTGGATATACCGGCAGGGAAACGTCGTCTCCTCCTTAACCTTCGGCGCCGGCTTTCCGTTTTCTTCAAAATAATACCAAAATACGCCCTGCCTCAATCTGAGATTAAAGCCGTCAAACTTGGGCAGGACGATATCCAATGCCTGCTGCAGCAGCTCAGGCTGAATCCGCTCTGTGAGGGTCACGCTGATTCGGTATACATTGCTCATGCTTTCTCCCGCAATCACAGGAAACAGATGCGCCGTGTTATCAAGCTTATCCCACCTGATTTCCCTCGCCGTACTCGCAGCCTTCACGCTTTTAGCCTTTTTTTCTTCTTTTCTCTCTTCTCTTTTTCCTGTATTAAATGTATCTGTTGATTTTTTCTTCATAGACAGCCCCATTCTCTGTTCTATACCATTTTTTATTCACACAGCCCGTGTACACTGACGCTACAGATAGTCAATACACTCGCAAACCGTTTCGTTGATATCCAGGCATGCAAAAATTGCAGCGCTTATATGAACATTGTAGCACAAAACACTCCGGACGAAAACGGCTGATATGAATTTTCCTGCCCTAAATGGTTAACCTATGCATAAATAGCTTATCGCTTCGCACAATCACAGGAGGTATCCATGCATACAATGATCAATGTTATGGAATTATTCTTAGTCAACATCGTTGAAATATGCACAATTATCTTAGAATCCTTCGGTGTTGCCATCTTGGTCTTTACTGCAGTTCAATGCTTTTTCCACTGGATAAAGCATGATTTCAAAATAAGGCTTGACCTGGCGCAGGGCATCGCATTATCACTGGAATTCAAGATGGGCAGTGAAGTGCTTCGCACTGTTATCGTGCGAGAATGGGAGGAGCTTGGAATCCTGGGCCTTACAATCCTGCTGCGCGGAATCCTCACTTTTCTGATACACTGGGAAATCAAACATGAAAAAGAAGCTCTTGAGAAAAAGGATTGTCAACCTTAACGCTCTTGTGCTATAATTTTTATATATATTTGAACAGATATTAGTTCTTAGTAAAGGAGGGATGTCCTATGACTATTGGCGCTGCTTCAGGATTATATCCGGGAAATTCCTTTTATACCAATTCTCCGAATACCAAATCCCTGAAACCGGATTCTCTCAATCCTGCTGCCGGACAGGAGCAGAAAAGCGTCAATCCGGACGAGGTCAAAAAGCCCGGCAGACGTTCATCGCCCGAGGACTGTGAGACCTGTGCAAACAGAAAATATCAGGACGGCTCGGACGAGAGCAATGTTTCCTTTCAATCCGCATCGCACATTTCGCCGGAATCAGCTGCTTCCAGAGTCCGCGCGCATGAGAATGAGCATGTCGCAAACGCATACAAAAAGGCTTCTATGAATAACGGAAAGGTTTTAAATGCCTCCGTCACAATCCACACCTCTGTCTGTCCGGAATGCGGGCGCACCTATGTATCAGGCGGTGTCACCAACACCATGATTCAATATACGAACGAAAACAATCCATACACCCAAAATCAAAAAGCGCTTGATGCTGCCAAATACAAGGGTGCCAATATTGATTATGCTGCGTAGGGAAGTTTTACCGCACAAGGAATTCAATCATGTTTCTGTATATCATAAAAGGGAGTCTCTGCTCCCTTTTATGATTTCCCTCACTATTGCTGATTCAGCTCTTCCAGAATCTCAGCTACCATATTCGCTGAATCTTCCTCATACTGTGCCATGCATTCGTCAATATCCATTCCGCGAACGACAACATTGGCGATGACCTCATTTCTCATATCCACCAATGTACCGTTATAATTGCTGAGGGATTCTGCTGATGCAGACTTCGGTGCATCTATACAATTTGCCGCAAAGAAAATATTGCACTCCTTTGTCAAATCTGTTGCCGTCTCATATCCGTTTGTCATGGATACTATCATAGAAGATGGATCGATGGCATTCTTTTTCCACACATTGGCAGGGTCAGCAGGATTCAGCTTCAGGTGAAACTCGCCTTCATCATAATTATATTCCTTCAGCGTCTCGCCCTCGCCTGTCGTAAAGCTCTCTGCATGTGTAGACCAGTGCACATCTTCTGCTCCATATACCCAAAGCATCTGCACCTTGTCGCCATCAAACATTGTTTCGAAGAATGCATCAAAAATTGCCTGCTCTCTGCTGTCATCTCCGTCTCCATCATCAATAATGCAGTAAACCGGCGATTCCCTGTTAAGATATCCGTCCATCTCTGCGATAGGCTCCAGGCGCACCAGCTCAGAATCAATGCCATTCTTAGTCATATTGTCTACAAGATTGTCATTCCAATATCCTGCCCAATATGTAAAGGAACCAAAGGAACCTGCCTGGTCCTGTGACCACCACTTTTCGCGCACTCCTTTTGTCTGAATCGTTAATGATTCCGGGTCAATAACCTTATCCGCATATGCCTGCTGTAACCGCTTCAAAGCCTCTTTTGTCTCTGTTGTATCGAAGCCGTCATACCATACCCCATTCTCGTCCTGCAGAAATGCCGGATATGCATTCTGCCAGAACTGCGGCAGATAATTTGTATAAGGCGCTTCGCTTCCTACGAATCCTGCAGCACATACGCCATAGGTATCATCCTTTCCATTGCCGTCAGGATCCTGTGTCGCAAACGCCTTTAGCATCTCATAATAAGAATCCCAGTCCTTAATATCCTCTGCTTTCATTCCAACAGCATCCAGCCATTTCTTTTTTACATAAGTAATGCAGCCTCCGCCCAGTCCGGTCGCAATGCCATATTGTCTGCCGTCAATTCTCACGTTCTGATTAACCTCCGGCAATATCATTCTGCTTTGAAAATCTGCATTGTCGTAAGCTTCTGTCATATCCCACAGCATTCCGGTCTTTGCATATTCTGCATAAAGCCCTGCATTCAGTAATATCACATCAGGATAATCGCCGCTGGCAAACAAGCGTCCTACACCGTCCGTATAGCTTGAATGGTCAAGCTGATTAATTATCAAATCAATGCCTACCTCTTTTTCCCACTGTTCAATAAAATCTGCCTGACCTGCGTCCAAAGAGGCATTAAAGGTTCCATCTACGACAACTGTAATGGAATCCAGTTTGTACGCTTCCCCGGAAGCCTGCTCTGATGATGCGTCCTCTGCCGGCGCTGTTGTCTGCTCCTGTACCTCAGAAGTCATCTGTGATGTCTCCTGTGTGTTTGATGTCTCCTGTGTCTGACCGCATCCTGACATGGAAGCAAGCATAGACATTGACAACAATACGGATACTGCTTTTCTTCTCATAATTTGTAACCCTCCTAATGTGTTTTATTCATAATGACGGCATATGATTAATGATTGTGCTTTTCTTTGTGCGTTCTGCTCATATGCTATGTGACTTATTTTATAAGACATTTTTAACGTCTGCGTGACAGAAATTGTCTTTTTTGCCGTCAGTAATTGCTATTTACTTGAAATGCCCTGACAATATATGTTACTTTTTAATTAGTTATTGCAAAGGAGAAGTTCTCAATGAAAAAGCCCTTTTATGAAAGCCGCACATTACAATATACCTGTCATATATGGCGCCACCCCAATTATCCGAAGCATCTGCATAAGCATATGGAGCTTGCATATGTTGCTGACGGCAGGCTGAATGTGACAATCAATCAGGAAAACCGGGTACTTGCCAGCGGAGATTGTGCCTTGATTTATCCCAATCAGATTCATGCCTATGCTTCGACAGGCGATATTGAATTTATGCTGATTATTGCTGACATGGATTTTATGGATGACTTTTTTGACGAATTCAACTACTATGAAATGGAAACGCCTTTCTTTAAAAAAGAGCAGTTAACCCCTTACGGGCAGCAGGCATTAAACCTGCTGTTGAAAAGCGCCGGAGAAACTGATGTTCCCTTTACAACAGGGAAGGGTCTGCTGATGGTACTGCTGTCCGACATTTTTTACAGCATTCCGATTCACCGCCGGAAACAGCATACAGAGCTGAATCTGACGGAGAAAATTTTACTTTACATCAATGAAAATATCCGTTTTCAATTGTCTGCGAAAGCATTGGCAAAGGAATTTGGCATCAGTGCCTATTACTTATCACATTTATTTTCAAGAGAACTGAAAATGTCCTTTCCGAGCTATGTCGCGCACCAACGGCTCAATCTCGCCTGCGATTTGCTCTGCAGCACAAACCGCAGCATTACAGATATTGCCTATGATGTGGGCTTTACCAGTATGCGCACCTTCCTGCGCTACTTTAAAAACCAATATGGCTGTACGCCGACCGAATGGAGGAACCGCTATGAAAAATCAAGTGTTTAATCCCTATCTGCCAAGCTGGGAATATATTCCTGACGGCGAGCCGCGTGTTTTCCATGACCGTCTGTATATTTATGGAAGTCATGACTGCTTTGGCGGAACAAAATATTGTGAAAATGATTATGTATGCTGGTCCGCACCGATAACTGACTTGTCCGACTGGCGCTATGAAGGCATCATTTACCGCAGAACTGACCATCCCAAGGATTCTGTACACAAGCGTACCTGCCTGTATGCCCCGGACGTGATACAAGCTCCGGACGGAAAATATTATCTGTATTATTCTATGTCAGATTCCTCAATCATTTCCGTTGCCGTGTGTGACACTCCTGCAGGAAGCTATCGGTATCTTGGCGATATCCATGACAAAGACGGCCGCATTATCGGAAACCTCCCTGGTGATTTCTATCAGTTTGACCCGAGTATTTTTATTGATGACGATAAGCGCATATATTTGTATTCCGGCTTTGCACCAAAGAAAAACATTGACGAAAACGGTCTTCTTTATCCAGGCTGTCATGTAACTGAGCTGGAGTCTGATATGCTGACTGCTAAGGGCAGACCTGCGTTAATCATCTCAAAGGAATGGAGGCAGGAGGAACAGGCTGCTTATTTTGAAGCGCCTTCCATGCGGAAGATTCATTCACTGTATTATTTAGTCTACTCTGCCAAAGCAACCGGTCTTTTTTATTATTTCAGCCGATATCCTGACCGTGATTTCCGATTTGGCGGCAGAATCCATTCAACGTCCGATATCGGGCTAAATAGCTTCACTGTCAATGCCCCCGCCTACCCTGTCGGAAATATCCATGGCGGTTTAGCCTGTGTCAATGACACATACTATATTTTCAGCCACCGCCATACCAACAATTCCTCTTATCAGCGTCAGGGCGTTGCCGAACCTGTTTATATTGACGGACAAGGGCATATTGCTCAGGCTGAGGCAACAAGCTGCGGCTTAAACGGAGGTCCTCTGCGCGGTGCCGGCACTTATCCGGCCTATATCGCCTGTCAGCTTTACCGAAGTACGCCTTCTGACTCTGACACCGCCCCTGCTTCCTGTATCACGCAGGACACAGAGGACATTGCAGCCCCGCCGTTCTGTGATAATCCGCCGGTGCAATATATACACGGCATTGATCATCATACTATCATAGGCTATAAATACTTTTTTATGGAAGCGGCTGTTTCCGAAATCAGCCTTTGCATACGGGGAACTGCACACGGCACACTCCGCATCTGCATCAACGATGCAGACTGCTGTGTCAGCGCCGTATCTATTGATTTGCATTGCAAATCATGGATTTCACTCACTGCCAAAACTGACATTACTGTCGGAAAATGTGCCTTATTTTTTGTTTATGAAGGAGCCGGAAGCTTTGACTTACAGCAATTCACTCTGATTCCGTAATACAGTAATCATTAGAGCACGCTCAGAACAGATAGATTGTTCATATATCATTCAAATATTCCTATAGGAGGTTTATCCATCATGTCAAATATTTATCATGTATCAAAATCAGGAGCAGACAACAACTGCGGAAGTCAGACAGCTCCTTTTCTCACCATTCAAAAGGCAGCAGACATTGCCGCTGCCGGAGATACTGTTATTGTCCACGAAGGCACCTACCGGGAATGGGTCAGGCCGCGTTTCGGGGGTACCAGTGATGCAAACCGTATCACTTATCAGGCAGCAGAAAATGAGCATGTTGTAATCAAAGGCTCTGAACAGATTACGGGCTGGATTCCTTACCAGGGCACTGTTTGGAAAGCAGATGTTCCTAATACATTGTTCGGCAGTTTTAATCCGTTTTCCGAACAGATCATGGGCGATTGGGTTGTGGAGCCTTATGATGTGCCTGCGCACTTAGGCGATGTGTATCTGAATGGAAAATCCTTCTATGAAGCTTTTTCTCTTGATGATGTACAGAATCCTCAAGTGCGTACTGTATCACCCTATCCGACATGGGGCAGACAGGAAGAAACTATCCTGAATCCGCAGCAGACAATTTATCAGTGGTTTGCTGCCGTTTCCAGCGATACGACAACGATTTATGCCAATTTTCACGGAGCCAATCCCAATGATGAGCTTGTCGAAATCAATGTGCGCCGCTCCTGCTTTTATCCTGATGCGACAGGTCTCAATTATATCACAGTAAGCGGATTTGAAATGGCACAGGCAGCAAGTCCATGGGCGCCGCCTACCGCTAATCAGCCCGGTATGCTTGGTCCAAACTGGTCAAAAGGCTGGATAATCGAGAATAATACCTTACACGATGCAAAGTGCGTCGCGGTCAGCCTTGGAAAAGAAGCTTCAACAGGAGACAATTTCTATACAAAGTGGAACAAAAAAGCAGGCTACCATTACCAGACAGAATCCGTATTCAAAGCCTTGAACATTGGATGGAGCAAAGAACTTATCGGCTCTCATATTGTCCGCAATAATACTATTTACGACTGCGGCCAGGCCGGCATCGTCGGTCACATGGGCTGTGCCTTCAGCAAAATTTATCACAATGAAATTTACAATATTGCAGTGAAGCATGAATTTTACGGACACGAAATTGCAGGCATTAAGCTGCATGCAGCAATTGATACACAGATTTGTGAAAATTATATCCATCACTGCACGCTTGGCACATGGCTTGACTGGCAGGCACAAGGCACACGTGTCAGCCGCAGCATTTACAGCAGCAATAACCGGGATTTTATGATTGAAGTGACTCATGGCCCATGCCTTGTAGATAATAATATTTTTACTGCTCCCTATACTTTTGATAATGCTGCGCAAGGTACTGCCTTCGTACATAATCTTATATGCGGCCATCACCACCATTATCCGGTTTTAGACCGCGCCACGCCGTATCACCTGCCGCACACGACAAAGCTTTCGGGCAATACTCCTGTCTATGGAAATGATGACCGCTGGTATCAGAATATCTTTATCGGCGGCTCCAATGAAAATTGGTGCTATGGTACAGCCGGCTATGACGAAGCGCCAGTCTCGCTGGAGGAATATATCGCACGCGTCATGGAGATTGGTCATGGCGATGTCCAGCTTTTTGCAAAGGTGCCGCAGCCCGCTTATATCAATGGAAATGTTTACCTGAATGGTGCTGAATCATTTGACAGAGAAGAGAATCGGCTTATTTGCAGCGATAACCCTCACGCAGAACTTGCAGCACAGACTGACGGCGTTTATCTCGATATCTGCCTGCCGGAAGGATTTTCCGGGCTTCCGACCACATTGATCACCACTGCTCTTTTAGGAATGACGCGCCTATCGGAACAAGCATACGAAAATCCGGACGGTTCTGCACTTACGATTGATACCGACCTCGTTTCCAAGCCCAGAAGCGGACACCCCGCAGCAGGACCATTAGAGGAGCTTCAACCCGGTATGAACCATATTTTGATTTGGAAAAATAAAATAACTCTCTAACATTAAACCGGAGGCGTTTCTTTCCGCCTCCGGTTTATGATACACAGACTCATGCAGCAGAATCTGCTTTTAAACTGTTTCCTGCATTGATACTGTTACCGGGGCGGATTGCATTTGCTACAAGGCTCATAACCCATGCGTTTTGCCTCGTCCAGCGTGATTAAAATATCACTTTTCTTCAAATATTGGCAGCCCTCACGATGATACTTTTCCCCTGTCTTGGTAATATGTACTTCTACCGCTGTCTGCTGAGCCGCTTTCCCACTGTCTGACTGTATCTGCTGTTGTCCTGACTGGTCATTTTCTGACTGCTTCTGCTGCTCCGCTGCATCATTTTCTGACTGCTTCTGCTGCTCCGCTGCATCATTTTCTGACTGCTTCTGCTGCTCTTCCGGCTGCTCCTCTTTCCGCACCTGCTGCGCACTGTTCTGCGTCGGTTCTCCTGCTTTCCAGGTCTGCGAAGGAGCACAATTCCAAGTAATAGCTGTGCCGTCGGATTCAGCGACAATACTTCCCTGTTCATCTGTTCGGAACACCTGAATCCCCATACTTCGAAATGTATTCAAGGTCTGCGCATGCGGATGTCCGTAAGAATTCCCCTCCGCACAGCTAATAACTGCATAGGACGGTGATACCTTCTCCATAAAACTTTCTGACGAAGAAGACTTAGACCCATGATGCCCTGCCTGATAAACGTCCGCGGAAATATCAATTCCTGTCTGCATCATATCACACTCGGCATTTTCCTCTGCATCACCCGTAAACAAAAAACGGTTCTTTCCATTCTGCAGAAGAAGTGCAACAGAAGCATTATTGGGATCGCTGTATGATGCACACGGACCGAGAATTGTAAATGAAGCGTTTCCCAAGTCATAAACACTTCCGACAGCAGGCGTTGTATAGGAAATATTCTTATTATCCAACGCCTGTATTAATTTTAAATATGTCTTATTGTCCTTCTCATAATTTGATACAAAGACTTTATCAATATCAAATTTTGTTATCATAACAGGTGCACCGCCGATATGATCTGAATCAGGGTGCGTTAAAACCAGATAATCCAGCCGGGTAATGCCCTGCTTCATCAGATAATTTTGAAGCATGGTTCCTTTGGAATCGTCTCCGGCATCAATTAGCATAGAAGCTTCGCCGCATTTAATTAATGTGGCATCCCCTTGCCCAACGTCAATGAAATGGACCTCCATTAGTCCGTCAGAAGACTGTGTTTCTGTTGTTTCTTCCACATCCGTCAGAGTCACTTCCCGTGATGTTAAACGATTATCCTCTGTCTCCCCACAGCCTGTCACCGCAAGACATATCATGCAATAAAGCACACCTATGAAAAGCCTTCTTATTTTTCTCATAACAATCGCCTCTTATCCTACGTTTTCTTATGGTCTTCCAAGACAAAAACCCCTGCAAACAACATCTGCATGTCATTTACAAGGGTTACTGCCAACTTATCAATTATCAAAAAATCTGTTACAAAAATCCGGCTTACATTCCAGCCTGAGCCGCAACCTCTGCTGCGAAGTCATCAACCTTCTTTTCAAGACCTTCGCCTGTCTCAAAACGAACAAACTTCTTAACCTTGATATCTGTACCATTAGCCTTAGCTACTGTGTCAATATACTGCTGAACAGTCTGCTTTCCATCCTCAGCCTTTACATATACCTGCTCAAGTAAGCATACTTCCTTAAGCTCTTTGTTGAGACGTCCATTTACAGCGCCCTCAATAACCTTCTCCGGCTTTCCTGCCATCTTAGGATCGTTCTTAATCTGCTCTGCAATAATTTCCTTCTCATGAGCCTTGTACTCCTCAGAAACCTCGTCTGAAGATACATACTTCGGATACAAAGCTGCAACCTGCATAGCAAGATTTGTAAGAGCTTCCTTAACTGCATCATTAACCACGGCTGTCTCAGCTTCTACAATAACGCCAATCTTTCCGCCGCCATGTGTATACGTTACAACACAACCATTCTCGGCTGTAACCTTCTCAAAACGTCTGATGCTTAACTTCTCGCCGATTACTGCAATCTTATCTACAAGCGCCTCACTTACTGTCTTAGAAGCATCTTCATTCCATGACTCTGCAAGGAATGCATCAATATCTGCAGCTGATGTAGAAAGCGCCTGCTTTGCTACTGCTGTTACAAAGTTCTGGAACTGCTCGTTCTTTGCAACAAAGTCTGTCTCAGAGTTAACCTCTACAACTGCTGCTACCTTATCTCCATCTGTAAGCACTTTGCAAAGACCTTCTGCTGCAATGCGGCTTGCCTTCTTCTCTGCCTTAGCCTGTCCGTTCTTTCTTAAGTACTCAACAGCCTCATCCATATTTCCGTTTGTTTCATTCAGTGCCTTCTTACAGTCCATCATTCCGGCACCGGTCATTTCTCTCAACTCTTTTACCATTGCTGCTGTAATAGCCATTTTAAAGTCCTCCTGATTCCTATATGAAATTTATGTCAAATTCGCGATTACTCAGCGTCTGCAGCTTCCTCAGCAGAATCTTCTGCTGCGTCTGCCATAACCTCACCCTGATTAGCCTCAATGACTGCATCTGCCATAGCAGATACAATTAACTTAACAGCTCTGATTGCATCGTCATTACCCGGAATTACATAATCAAGTTCTTCAGGATCACAGTTTGTATCAGCAATGCCGATAAGAGGAATACCAAGTGTATGAGCCTCCTGTACGCAGATTCTCTCCTTCTTAGGGTCTACTACGAAAATTGCGTCAGGAATCCTTGTCATGTTCTTGATACCGCCAAGGTTCTTCTCAAGCTTCTCCCATTCCTTCTTAATCTGGATAACTTCCTTCTTAGGAAGAACATCAAATGTTCCGTCTTCTGCCATTGTCTCGATAGCCTTTAATCTTGCGATTCTGCTTCTGATTGTCTTGAAGTTTGTAAGCATACCGCCTAACCATCTCTCGTTGACATAGAACATGCCGCAGCGCTCTGCCTCTGTACGAACAGCATCCTGAGCCTGCTTCTTTGTACCTACGAAAAGGATTGTGCCGCCCTGTGCCGCGATATCTGCCACAGCCTTGTAAGCCTCGTCAACCTTACCTACAGATTTCTGTAAGTCGATAATGTAGATACCATTTCTCTCTGTGAAGATATAAGGAGCCATCTTAGGGTTCCATCTTCTTGTCTGATGTCCGAAATGAACACCTGCCTCTAATAACTGCTTCATTGAAATAACGCTCATATCTTACCTCCATTTTCTGCGGTGCCACCGCGCTTCCGTCTGCGTCATCTCTACGGGCTACCTTAAGCGTTAAACGGCATGGACCGTAAATCAGCAAACGTGAATACTGTAATAATAAACTTATAAGAAGTTATTCTTGCTTCTTATAATATCCTTTGCCGGGCTGCAATACCCGAATACAGCCGCAACATGAACAGTGTAACATAAAAAGAGTTCCTGTGCAAGAGTTCTTTTTCATTTATTGGAATTACATCTAACAATTCCATTGACTTAATTTGCTGTAAGCTTTTCTGCTATTTCCTGCCAACTGTCTGCAGCGCCGATACTCTTAATTCCCGGACTGATTCTTTGGTCATAACCATACTGCATTAAAAAAGCATTATATGCTACTGCGTCTTCAATCAGACCTGCATTGTAAAGCTTTACTGCCACGGTTCCTGAATTGTCCTCCTGTCCGACGGCTATCTGAACCGCCTCAGCCGGCTGTACGCTTTCTTCTGTCGGCACCACCGTATTCTCTACTTTGGGCACCGATGTTACGTCTGATGAAGAAATCGCTCCCGGTACAATCCCTGCTGACGCCTGTTCTTCCGTTGGCAAGCTCCCTTCTGTCTCTGCTGCCTGCCCCGACTGCTCTGTTGACGGCTTCACATTTTCCGGTGCGGACTCCGGCGTCGTTCTTGATTCCGGAACCGATTCTGCCGCTTCTTCCGCCTGTACCTGCTGTTCTGACGACAACATTTCTTCTGTTTCTGCTGCTTGTTCGGATTCTACTGCCTCCTCAAGCACGGAACGAATCTCGGACTCCTTTTCCTCATCTCTGGCAGATGCCGATTCTGTCGTCGGCGCGGTCTCTGCGCTCTCAGAGTATTCCTCCGTTTCGTCCTCTTCTGCCAGAACCGGCTCTTCTCCGATTCCATATTCCTTAAGCACTGCAACTCTTGCATCTGCAACTGCACTTCTGCTGTAAGCTCCCATTACAGCCGCTGTGATAATGATTCCAAGCCCCATGCCTCTTAACATATACTTCAATTTCATTTACACAGCCCCCTTGAACAGATTGATAACCAGCTTAACCTCTCCGACTCCAAGCCCCAGCTCTTTTGCAATATCCACACTGGAAACACCTTCCTTGTGAAGTCTGAGAATTCTGTCATTATTATTTTCCTTCGCATCCCCGGCAGAAGCCATAATGCTGTCCTGCTGCTTCATCATATTCACTGTGTTTTCGAAAGCGGCTGCCTGCGCTTCCTTTTTTACCGGCCGTTCTATATGAGGAGCCTGCTCCGCAAAGGAATAAACTTCTACGGGTCTGATATCTGCCGGCTTTACATCTACTACTGTCATATTCTCAGGACGCGAGCCAAATGTCTGCAAATCCGCTGCACTTACCGGACTTACATTAGGATTCTCTGCTACCGGTCTCATGTCATTGGAGGAAACAATATCTGCTGATACGATTTCTACGCTCTTTACAACTAACGGTTTTAACTCTGTCGGCTTATCCTCTTTTGCCTTATATCCGGGCGGGACAGCAAGCGCATTCCGGTTCATGGAGCGCATATCCTGCTGATGGTACATCGCCATATCCTGCTGCATTGGCAGGATCAGCCTTGCCATCTGGCGGCGTGCTGCTTCCTTCTCACGCGCTTCTTTATTCTGTGCCGCATATTCCGGCGCTTGATTTCTCTTTGCAGCTCCCTTGCCGGCTGCTTCCTCCTGCTGCTCTCTTGCCTTTGCCTCAGTCTCCTCTTTTGCCCTGGCTGCGAGAGCAATTGCTGCTGCATTGGCGGCTTCCTCAGCCTCCTTTGCGGTTTTGTCCACATGCTTTACAGTCTCTTTCAGAAGATTATGCTTGTCATTCAGCATATCATAGAGAAACATGACTTCCTGATGGGATTTATTGATATCTGCAAGCACTGTCTCCGAATACTCACTGATTGCCATAATCTTTTCATTTGAAATGCGCTCTGATGCGCGTTCCGTTTTCTCCACCGCATATTCAAGCGTTTCATCAACCACTTCCGTGACACGTTCTCTGGCATCACCCATCTCTTTTTCTATGATGCTTCTGATAAGCTCCAAATCTACCTGCTGGCCTTTGTCTTCCTCCTCTGACTTTCCTTTTATCAAAAAACTGCCTGCAAAGGCTCCAATTCCAAATATAAGCAATGCCGCTTCTATCCAATTCATCTGCTACCAAACCTTTCCAATATGTAATCCCGGCAGTCGTTCCATCCCTCAACAACTGCATCTTCACAAAGCATCATATCTTCATATCAAAGCCGCCTTCCGGTTTTGCGACAACTCTTCCATCGCCTTTGAATTTTTTCCTCCTCTTTCCTCCATCACCGGAATACTCATTATGCCCCTTTTCCTTAGCATCAAAGCGTTCCTCCTTTAACAGGGTTTCATCTGCATGAACAACCTGTTTTGCTTTCTGCTGCTCCTTTTTTTCCTCCTGAATTTGTATATTTCCCTGATCCACCATACCTTTTTCTACCTGCTTCACCTGATTATGCAGGACATTATCCGTCTGCTGGATACTTCCGTTAAGCAATATCGGACTGATTGCCATTCTTATCCCTCCCCTATGGATTTATCTGAATAAGCACACTTTGCTATATTTTAATATATTTTGGAAAAACAATCAACCTAATATTTCATTTGTTTTAGCGGATTAGGCAACGGCTCAGCCTGAATTGCCCTAAAATAACATAAAAATAAATTAGCCTCTACAAATTTGTAGAGGCTACGTCCGCACCTTTTTTGATTAATCTGCAATATGTATACTCATTTTTGACATTCATCGTTGCACCGGAAATACTTACCGCAACGCCCTGATACATCGTACCGCGTACATCAATGTGGGCATTCTCATCACCCTTCAGCCTTTTGTCAAGCTTCTCGATTTCCTTGAGTTCCTTCTGTATCTGAATCTGGGTTTCCGCAAGCATTTCCCGAATTGTTCCGGCATTATGAAGCTGTTCCGGCAGAAGCTTTACGCCTGCTTTCAGCTTTTGTGTTATATCCTCAAGAGTCTTTTTCATCTGAAGAACGGCTTTTGATTTTTCCCCGACGCTCTTTTGCAGCTCCGTAAGTTTCTTTTTTGCTTCCGGATCGCTTCCAACCTCTATAATGGTAGCAGCTCCCATCGGAGAACCGGCATTTTTCACATTCACAGCGCTTTTGGCCACAGTTTTTCCGCCTGTAATCAATCCCTTTCCTGCCTCCACATTAACGCAGGTTCCTGCCGTCACTTTAGCATTTAAGATTTGCTCTGCTTCCACAAATCCCTCTGCCTCCACCTCAGCAGCAGATATGAATTTAGCGATAATATTCCCACCTGCCTTAAGCATGCCTTTATTCTGCCCATGCATGCCTCTGGCTATGACAATATTCCCGCCTGCCTCTATCACTGCCCCTTCTACAACACCCTGCACGAAAACATTGCTGTCAGTCTTGATGCTAAAATTTTCACAGACATTTCCTTTTACCTCTACATCTCCGTGATACTCTATGTTTCCTGTTGCTGTGCTCACGTCCTCCACGCTGTACACATCTGATACAAAAACCGTATCATCTATCAGGGACACATGCCCGTCTACCATGCTAATCAATTTTAATCCGTCCTCTGATATTTCCAGATTTTTTCCATGCGCAAAGACTGCCTTTCTGACCTCTCTTGCAGATGTAACAGTTCCGTATACATCAATTCCGTCCTCACCCGCCTGCTCCGGTATAATTTCTGCGAGAACCTGCCCCTTCGTACATTGATGAAGCGTATTTAATTTAAAAAAGTCCACGCTTCCATCTGCTTTTAACTCGGGGCGTATATTATTGTTGGTATCGAAATGATAAATAATGGAAGCATCATGCCCGGGTACCGGCATTCTGCCTTTTGCAACTACGATATCCGTACAATATTGTTTATCCTCAAGAGCCTCTTTTATCGCTTCTTCGTCAATACCTGCCTTCACCCCCATTCTATTCAGCATTTCCATAACCTGTACCCTGCTCACGGCAAGTCCGCCCACACTTGGCGGATACATGCGTAAAACAGCTCTCATCTTATCCAATGAAACCTGAATAGAAAATTTTTCATCAACAGGCGGTATCCTCATCGGAGTTAAAAAAAGGACAATCTCCTCCTCACCCAATGAATAAAGGGCTGAATTGATTGCCATAACATCATAGGGTACGCCTATTCTGCTAAGATACTCCTTTAATTCGTTCACGCGTATCTTTTCTCCTGCCCCAATTGGAGGAGACAGCAGCAGGCTTACCCCCTTTTCACTGATCTGTATTTGAAAATATCCGTTCATTCGAGTTTTACCTCCGCTCGACCAGTGCGTCTACTGATCCAATATACCGATATAATTCCCCATTTTTGTCTTCATTTTCTGTAATGCCTTTGTATGCAGCTGTGATACTCTTGATTCCGAAACCTCCAGCACACGGCTGATTTCCTTCAGTGTCAATTCCTCATAATAATATAAAAGGATTACTTTTTTCTCCTTATCCGTCAAAAGCTCCAATGCCTGTTCAAGCATCTCCTTAAGCTCACTTTTCTCAATCACACCTTCAGGAGTATCGAATCCGGAACTGATACTTTTATCAGATGAAATGTCGTTCCCCTGTTCGACATACTCATTTAAGGAAACAATATTGTCTGCCTTCACCTGATTCTGCCAATCTAAAAATTCGTCTTCACTAATGCCAATATGTAATGCAATCTCAGCATCCGTAGCAGGTCTTCCCTTCTTCTGCTCAAGCTCCTTCATGGCGGCATCAATCTGCTTCTGACGCTGTCTGATCGTACGAGGAATCCAATCCATCTTTCTGATTTGATCAAGGATAGCGCCGCGGATACGCAGACTTGCGTAAGTCTCAAACTTGACCTCCTTGCCCATATCAAACTTATCAATCGCATCAATCAGTCCGAACACTCCGTAGCTTACCAAGTCTTCATACTCTACGTTATAACCAAGATACATGCTAAGCCGTCCTGCCACTACCTTTACCAAAGGCGCATATTCCAGGATAAGCTTCTCTCTCAAATCCGGTGTTTTCAGTCTCGCGTAATCCTCCCAAAGTCTCTTGCGTGCTGATTCATTCATGTTATTCCCCCGTTATACACAATGTTGTCACAAATAACCAGTAATTCCCCTTGACTATTATACCCCGCCTTCTTTCGAAGCAGTATCATGATAGCCTTCCATCTCAGCGGTTGTGTTCTCAGCATCATATGCTTCCAGGTCCTT
Organism: Lachnospiraceae bacterium; assembly: GCA_017622845.1. Taxonomy (GTDB): domain Bacteria; phylum Bacillota; class Clostridia; order Lachnospirales; family Lachnospiraceae; genus COE1. The sequence goes on from JAGAQJ010000047.1 coordinate 104,035, forward strand.
GTCAGAATACCCCTGTGTATTGTCTGCCATAAAGCCATCCGCATCTACGCTTTCCTGCATCTGATCCTGCTCCTTGTCAGCAAAAGCCACCACACTTCCGGTAAGGTCACCATTCTTTTTTGCCTGTTTGATCATCTTGTCCAGATCATGTGCAGGTATGATACGGGGTCTGATAGATGCATAGAGATATCTTGCCACATCGCCTAAGATATAGAATATCACCAGCACTATCAAAAGCCCCCACAGCATTGTTGTCAGCTCATATCCCCTTATGTACATGATAATAGACGCTATCGCACCTGCCAGAAGCATAAGAAACGGTGTGATAAGACCTGTCTTATTTCCCATTTTATAATCCCCTTAATTATGTAGTCATATTGTCTTTTCAGGCTTTCCTGCCGAGCGGATAACCAAATCTCCCGTCTCCGGATAAAATATAATGGTACGACCATAATTAAGCCCTGTGTCCTGCGCTTTCAAAGGTATGCCCAGCTCCTTGAGCTTTTTCTTGCTTGCCTCTACGTTCCGCTCTCCGACACGTACCATATCTGATTTATTCTGGAATGCAAACATCTGTGCTCCGCCTGCAATCTTAGCCTCAAATCTTGCTTTCTTTCCGCCCATGGCTATTAATTTTTTCACAAGATCATCAATACCTGTATCGGCAAACTTCGCTCTGTTTGAATTATTCTCTATCTGCGTGCTGTCAGGCAGCATAGCATGTGCCAGCCCTCCGACTTTTGCAATCGGATCCCTTATGCAGATTCCCACACATGAGCCAAGTCCCAGCGTAGTAATACCATCAGGACTTTTGCACACATTTAAGTCTGCCATTCCCACTTTTACTATATTCGCCATAGCTTACGATGCCCTTTCTCTGTATTCGTGCCATGAAAGCCAAAGACTTTCATAGTATGCCGCATGATGCAGTTTACTATGCCTTCTTACAAATAGATGCGTTATATCGGCAGTCCAAGTGCCCCCAGCATCTTTGAATAAGATTCCAAATCCGGCATCAAAATGAAATAACCGTTCAAATCCACTTCATCTGTAAAAACTGTCTGTATCAGCAAAATCTGATCCCCCATAATGCCAAACTCTATTGCCGGTACACTTAAAATTGCATTCAGCATATCAATATTCAAATCCGGAACTGATGGAAGCATCTTGAGATTAGTCATCTGCGCCAGCGAATTCAGATAAGCCCCGGTAATAATATTACCGATTTCCTTCATTGCGGATATCTCAATCTCACTGAAATCACCCTCTGACGGCGGTGTTCCCATCAATTTTGACACGAGCGCCTTACCTGCACACTGTTCCAGTATGAACATAATGCTGCCTGTAATATCACCTTCCACCGCCAGATAAATGCCCACAACAATTTGTTCCTCTCCGCCCATAACCTCACCGACATCCTTGAAGTCAAGAAGCCTTACCTGCGGAACCTTCATATCCACCTTAGTCTGAAGCATCTGGGCAAGCGCCGTCGTCGCGTTGCCTGCCCCGATATTTCCCAGCTCTTTTAATACATCATAGTATTGTGTTGTAACTTTCTCAAAACTAATATTTTCCGACATGATAAATCCTAAGCCTTTCCTAAAATCGAGCAGGGAATGCTTTTCTCCGCTGCCCGCATCAAAAGCTACACTATACTCTATTATACGTCAACAACTTCTGCAAGTACCGCAGTGATATCAAGCAATGAAATCAGCTTTCCATCCGCCTTGCCTACACCGGAAAGATATCTCTCCTTATCATCCTTCTCATAGCTCATCCGCTCAGTATGTTCCTCATCAAGAGTGACAACCTCTTTTACTTCATCAACCAATACGCCGATTGACTCGTGCTGGTCAAGCGTCAGGATAATGATACGTGTTTTCTTGGTAATCTCATCCTCAGGAAGTCCCATCTTCAGTCTCAGGCTTATCGTAGGAATAACCACGCCCCGCACATTGATAACTCCTTTAATATAATTGGATACCTTCGGAACTCTGGTTATCTTTGACATTCTGATAATATTTGATATGTACTTAATGTCAATACCATACTGCTCGCCGCCAAGCTGCGTGACAATGTATTGTGTTGTATCATGTTCTACGGGACGGTTGAGGCTTTCATTCCGCATCTGCTCGTCCATTACTTTTATTTCATCCATGTTCTATGCCCTGCCTTTCCTTTTCATAAATAGGATTATATCAATGCATTGGTGTCAAGAATCAGTGCCACTTCACCATTGCCTAAAATGGTAGCACCGCTTATCATCTTCGGCACCTTAATATACTTACCCATGGACTTGATAACTACCTCCTGCTGTCCGATAAGCTCATCTACTACCAGACCTGCCAGCTTGTCGCCTTTTTTCACGATAATAACAGTAAGGTTCTTATTTCCGTCGTCTTCTCTTGGCGGAATCTCAAGCACCTTGTTCAATCTGATAATAGGAATCACTGTTCCGCGAATATGAATAACTTCCTTTGCCTGTACAAGCTTGATATCATCCGGCGAAACATCCTCAATGGTCTGAATGGAGCCAAGTGCAATCGCATACTTCTCATCTCCGATAACAACCATAAGCGCCTGTATAATTGCAAGCGTAAGAGGAAGTCTGATAATCCACGATGAACCCTGCCCCAGGCGGTTCTTAACCTCAACCTCACCGCTTAATGACTCAATCTTAGATTTCACTACGTCAAGTCCTACGCCTCGTCCTGAAACATCGGAAACCTTCTTTGCTGTCGAGAAGCTTGGCAGGAACAAAAGGTCGATAACCTCCTTCTCTGTCATGGTATCAGCCTGCTCCGGCGTGATAATGCCGCGCTCAATTGCTTTACCCTTAACAGCTTCTATATTAATTCCGGCGCCGTCGTCTCTTACTTCAATCACAACATTGTTTCCATCCTGATAAGCATCAAGGAATATCGAACCAACCTCCGGCTTACCATTCGCGACTCTGACATCATTTGGTTCCAGTCCGTGATCTGCGGAATTTCTAAGCATATGCATCAGCGGATCGCCGATTTCATCAACTACAGTACGGTCAAGCTCTGTATCCTCACCGGACATGTACAATTCCATCTTCTTGTCAAGCTTCTTTGACAAGTCTCTGATCATACGCGGGAACTTCGCCACAACGCTTTCTATAGGAACCATTCGAACCTTCATGACGGACTCATGAAGATTGGTTGTAACACTCTCCAGATACTCAATCTGCTCGTTTACAGAACTGCTATCGCCTTTGTTCTCTGCTGCTTCTGTTGCGGAAACCAAAGAGTTCTTTGCAATAATCAGCTCACTGACTAAATTCATGAGATTATCCAGTTTCTCAATATCGACTCTGACTGTCCTGTTTACAACCGGCTTTGCCGCCGTTTTAGCAGACGGCTTATTTCCTGATGCAATAGGAGAAGGCGCTGTGGGCGCTGCTGTGGGTGCCGGCGCTGCTGCCGTCTTTATTTCCTCTGCAGGCTTCTCTGCCGCCTTAACCTCTTCTGCAGGCTTCTCCGGCTCTGCCAATACATACTCTTCACAGAACGCTTCTTCTATTTCAGATACGCTCTTTATCGCTGCCTTTACTTCGTCCTTCGTACTTTTTGAGATAAAGATAAGGCTGAATGTGAGATCAAATTTCTCATCCTCAATATCCTGTGCTGTCGGTGCCGAAACAATAATCTCACCAAGCTTCTCAAGCGCCTTAAATACCAAAAATGCCCTCGCTGCCTTCAGTACGCATGCTTCCTCAACATAAACAGTAATGCCGTATACTTTAAAGCCTTCTGCGTTTGCCTTCTCAACAAGCATTCTCTCCGTATCATTAATTTTAATATCCTGCCATCTTTCTCTCTTGGCATTTGATTTATCAGAAACCGCTGCCGCTGAATCCGCCTTGTCAGAAGCCGCCGCACTGCCTGCTGCTTTCACTTCACCGCTGTTTTTTAAGATACTGTTCAGCGCATCAATTAAATTCTGATTGTCATTTGTTCCTTCTTCAGTTGTCTGCTGAATATTATTAACATACTCCTCCAATGCATCCAGACACTTAAAAAGAACATCAATCATACCCGGCTGTACCTTAAAGGTTCCGTTTCTGACCTCTGAGAATACATTTTCCATGTCATGCGTAAGCGTCTGCATTCTCTTATATCCCATCGTGCCTGCCATGCCCTTTAAGGAATGGGCTGCTCTGAAAATTTCATTGATGGTATCCATATTCTCAGGATTCTGCTCCAGCTCCATAATCTGATCACTCAGATTTTGTAAATGTTCCTTTGACTCATCAAGGAAAATATCAAGATATTGACTTGTATCCATTCTACTTGACCCCCACATTCATTATTATTTCCTGGGCCACGTCATCAAGCGGCACTACCTGATCTACCAATCCGGAAGCAGCAATCGCCTTCGGCATACCGTATACTGTTGAGGTAGCTTCATCCTGTGCGATGACGTGTATCTTTTTTGAAGTTCCTAAATTCACGATTCCCTTTGTTCCGTCCGCTCCCATACCAGTCAGCACAACACATATAATCTGGGAATAGCTGCTTGTTTTCAAGGATTCATACATATAATTGGCACATGGCTTTACGCCTTCTCTTGGAGGTTCATCAGTGTATGTAATCGTCGGCTTCCCGCCTCTGGTAACCACATTCATGTGTTTTCCTCCCATGGATATGTATGCCACGCCATTTTCAAGCACATCACCTTCTGCCGCTTCCTTAACCTTTATCTTGCTGAGTGAATTCAGCCTTTCAGCCAGAGATTGGGTAAATCCTTTTGGCATATGCTGAACAATCAGAACAGGTGCGGCAAGCTCTGCGGGAAGTCTTGGTATCACACTCTGCAGTGCCTTAGGCCCTCCTGTCGAGCAGGCAAGCGCTACAACCTTCTGTCCCCCCACAACCGGCTTGCTTTTTCTGACAATGTTTACAAGCTTTTGTGTATTCTCATCCTGTTTTGTCCACGGTACAGCAGAGGCAGCCTGAATATTGGTCTGACGGCTTGATACCACTGCCTGAAGAGTCTCTAAGAATTTGTCCTTAAACTCATTTCCTTTTAGATAAACAATATTTGCCGGCTTCTCTATAAAATCAATTGCGCCAAGGTCAAGTGCTTCCATTGTGACAGATGCACCTTCTTTGGTATCCGTGCTTGCCATCATAATGCGTGCACGAATCTTATCCTTCTGCAGAATACGAAGAAGCTGGATTCCGTTTATCTTTGGCATATTCACATCAAGAACGACACCGTCATACTGATTCTTTTTCAGGAGTTCGTATGCCGCCTCACCGTCAAAAGCCTGCTCCACTACTTGGAACCGTTCATCTGAATTAATTATATCACACATAACTCTTCTCATAAGTGCAGAGTCATCAACAATAAGTATTTTTTTCTTCATTCTTGAAATATTTGAGTTAATTGTCATACGATTCAACGACCTTTACCATTTTTCTATTTTTTCTTTCCGCATCAAATATATATTTGATTATCTCCTCACGCACTGCGTTATCCATAAATTCAAATTTAGCACGATTTTCGTACTCTTGAGGCCTGTTTTCTATTTCCTTTGAAAGGACTACCTTTGCAGCCAGCAGAAACGGCTTTTCCCTGTTTGCAGCAGGCAGACTGAAGCGCATCAGGACATGACTGCCTTCATGAAAGCGCTGTCTTGTTACAAACCGCGTACCGCCGCCGCTGATATCCACAATCACTCCTCTAATCATATCTGTCCTTGCAGTCAGATTCACACTGCCTTTTTCCAGTGTGTCTGCCTCCTGCTGCGTCAGTTCCCGCACAGTCATTTCCAGCACACAGTTAAACCGGTAATATTCTTTTTTCTGGAATTTACGAAGGCTGCTGATTATTTCAGCGCCAAGAACATATGTCCCGTTTATCTTCTGTCTATCCACAATTCTGACATCTGCCCTGTACATACCGCTATGTGAAAAAAAGCATACGTCATATTCTCCGTCAACCGGAAGCAGAACCAGCTTCGCCTGCTCCGTCGGCATCACGATCTCAAGTCGTCCATCGTCCAGAACATCAAATACAGAAGTCTTATAGGTTTTTACTCCTTCTGTACCATCCGGAAGCACTACCTTGACGATTGATTTCATTTCAAGCTTATCTCCCGGCGATATCAATTTCTCTATCATAGACTCCTCCTGATCACATCTTCTGTTCACCCCATCTTTTTATTTCCTGCTACAATATGTGAAAAAAAGGCTGCCATTCCCCTCTTTACAAGTGACTTATCATATTTCTTATCCATAAGTGCATACGCTATCTTCTCATATGCCAGAGCTGACTTTGAATTCGGGCTTTGCATACTCACCGGTTTCTGCTGCATAACTGCATTTTCCAGATGGTAATCCTGCGGTATTGCCCCAAGGTACTCTATCGGAAGCTTCAGATATCTGTTGACCACTGTACTAAGCTTATTATACATCGCTTCTCCCTCTGCGTCACCTGATACCTTGTTTGCAATCACTTTAATCCTGGAATCATCTCTTGAAAATCTCGAATGACTGTTCAACGCCTTCAAAAGGGAATAAGAATCAGTAATAGAAGTAGGTTCCGGAGTTGCAACTACTAAAATCTCACCGCTTGCGACCAGAAAATCCAGCACGGCATCGGAAATTCCGGCACCGGTATCTATAATAATAATATCAGCAATTGCATCAAGCTGTGCAAGATTTTGTATAATATAATTCAGATAATCCCTGCTTAAATTCGCCAATCCCGCAATGCCGGAGCCTCCTGATATAAATCCTATGTCCATGGGTCCCCATGTTATGATATCTGTGATGCTTTTTCCCTGGTAAATCAAGTCGCATAGATTGTGCTTTGGAACTGCACCGAACATGATTTCTATATTGGCAAGTCCAAAATCCGCATCCAGTATAATCACCCTTTTTCCCATTTTCTTAAACTGACATGCAAGATTGATTGACGTGTTTGACTTTCCTACACCGCCCTTTCCGCTCGTTACGGTAATCACTCTTGCAAGCGGTCTTGGCGCCGGATTCATTTTAATAACATTTCTTAATTGTTCTGCCTGATCCATACATTAACCCCCTATTAACGCCTTCCTCCAAGCAACTGCTTTACAGTTGACTGTGGATTGAAATACTCAATGTCATCCGGTACATTCTGACCATATGTCACATAGGAAAGCGCTGCACCCGTGTAAAGCTTGAGGTTATAAATGCTTCCTAATGTGGAGGTCTCATCAAGTTTCGTGAAGATTAATTTGTAATCGGCAATTTCCTTATAAGTATCTGCAATCTTCATCAAATCTTTATATTTTGTTGAGGCTGACAGCACCAGGAAGACCTCTTTTGTAGCTGCTGTCTCTACGGAGCTGATTAAGTCACTCATGCTCTCGCACTGTGCTTCATTGTTTGGCGAGTGTCCCGTTGTATCTACCAATATATAATCATACTCCTGAAAATCGCTCACTGCTGCCGCGATTTCCTTTGCCGTGTATACTACCCGGAAAGGCACTTCCAAAATATTCGCATAGGTTCTTAACTGCTCTGCTGCTGCAATTCTGTAAGTGTCTGCCGTGAGAAGCGCAACCTTTTTCTTATGCTCAACCCGGAAAGAGGATGCTATCTTCGCTATGGTTGTTGTCTTTCCTACACCTGTAGGACCCACAAAAAAGATTACCTTTGGCTTTTTCTCACCTTCCTCCATAACATACGGCTTTCCAAGCTTTAATATCATTCTCTGATAAATTTCGGACAGCATAAAGTCCATCGTAACATCTGCCTTACAGTTCTTATCAATCTCATCAATGATTTCATTTGCATATTTCTCATTCACTTCATTGTCAATCATCTTATTATACAGAAGTCTCAGGAAATTAATTCTTTCCTTATTTACTTCCGGCATCTGGCTTTCCTCACTCCTTGTGTCCTCTGCCGAAATTTTATTTTCCTGCTGTAAGAGCTGTTTTTCTATTAAATTCTGGAGATTGTCAAGCTTCTCCTCTAAACCGTTGCCTCTCAAATTATCTATGGTTGGCTCTGCCTGCTTTACAGCAGGCTTCATAACTGCAACATTCGACGATTTTATTTCTGTCTTCTGCGCCGGAAAGGCAGAAAGCACATCCGCTACCGCCTGTCCAACTGCCTTGACATCTTCGGCCGCTGCCCCTTGTCCTTCAGACTGCTTCATAGGAATAATTTTTCCCTGCCCTGCATTCATGCTCAGACTTACTGCCACGCCATCTTTTTCCGTTTCCTTGACGGGATTCACACTATACTTTTCATTTTCTTCTTCCTTAGCTACAGTAACTTCTACCTTTGTTCCCTTAAAAATGCCAAGCATTCCTTTTCTTTTGATGGTCTTGACATTCATCTCTACAATCCCGTCACCAAGCTCTTTCTTTGCGCACTCCAGTGCGTCTTCCTTTGTTTTTCCCTGAAATTTCTTAATTATCATGCTGTCACCATTCCTACTGATTGTAATTCAACATTTGAGTCTATCTCATTATATGATACCACTACCAAATCCTTATAATAATCCTCCGTCAGCCTCTTGAAATACATTCTGACAATCGGAGAGGTAATCACAATCGGATTTTTTCCAAGCTTCTCAAGCTTTCCAACCTCAGATTCCACGGAAGCGATAATCGTTTTTGTCTTCTCCGGATCAAGCGTCAGGTATGCTCCCTGCTCTGTCTGTTTCACACTTCCCATAATTTCCTGCTCCAGACCCGGATCAAGAGTTACTACGCTTGTCGTTTCATTCATCGGGAAGTATTTATTTGATATGGCACGCTTTAAGCTCTGCCTTACATATTCTGTTAAGATATCCGTATCTCTCGTGGAAGCCGCATGGTCAGCAAGCGTCTCAAAAATTGTGACAAGGTCTCTTACGGATATGCCTTCCTTTAGAAGATTCTGCAATACCTTCTGGATATCTCCAAGTCCCAAAAGCTTCGGCACAAGCTCCTCCACAAGGGAAGGATTTGTTTCCTTGACATTGTTGACAAGATTCTGTACATCCTGCCTTGTAAGAAGGTCTGCAAGATACTGCCTGATAATCTCTGTCAAATGTGTTGCTATGATTGACGGCGGATCAACTACGGTATAGCCTACACTCTCTGCACGTTCTCTCTGGCTCTCTGTAATCCAGATCGCAGGCAGGTGGAAGGAAGGTTCAAAGGTCGGAATACCGGATATCTCTTCCTCCACGAAGCCGGGATTCATTGCCATATAGTGATCAAATAATATCTCACCTTCACTTACCTGAACTCCTTTTATCTTAATAATATACTGATTCGGATTTAACTGGATATTATCTCTCAGACGGATAATCGGAACCACTGTACCAAGCTCCAAAGCAATCTGCCTGCGGATCATAACAACCCGGTCAAGCAGGTCGCCGCCCTGATTCACATCAGCAAGCGGTATGATGCCATATCCAAACTCCAGTTCGATTGGGTCTACCTGCAGCAGGGAATTAACATTTTCCGGCTTCCTGATCTCGTCTGCCGTATCCTCCTCTGCGTCTGCCTCTGCCTCAATATTTGCCACCTCTATCGTAGAAGCAATCATACGTCCGCACACGATAAATATTACGCCTAAAACGACAAAAATCAAAGGATTCAGGGGTGTCACCAAGCCCAGAAATGCAAGCACCGCACCTACCATATAGAGTACTTTTGGTATGCCAAAGAGCTGATTGACAAGCACCGGACCAAAGTCGGCTTCCTTGGAACCCTTTGTAACAAGAATACCTGTTGACAATGAAATAAGGAGGGAGGGAATCTGGCTTACCAGACCATCACCAATCGTCAGAATAACATATTTATCCAAAGCAGCGCCGATATCCATGTTCTGCCTTACGACGCCCATGATAATACCGCCCACAACATTAACGCCTGTTATAATAAGACCTGCCGTAGCGTCTCCTTTTACATATTTAACAGCACCATCCATAGAGCCAAAAAAGCTTGCCTCCTGCTGGAGCTTCTCTCTCTGCTTCTTTGCTTCTGCATCCGTGATGGCGCCTGTATTCAGGTCTGCATCGATAGCCATCTGTTTACCAGGCATGGCGTCCAGCGTGAATCTGGCTGTAACCTCAGCAACTCGCTCAGAACCTTTATTGATAACGACAAACTGCACGATAATCAGGATAATAAATACAACAACACCGATAACAAGATCACCGCCGCCTACAAACTGTCCGAAAGTTGCGACTACGTTTCCCGGATCACCTGTTGACAGAATCAGACGGGTTGACGATACATTCAGCGCAATTCTGAAAATCGTCGTAAACAGCAAAATAGTCGGATAAAAGGATAAATCCAGGACCTCCTTTGCAAACATTGTAGTAAACAGGATCGTAAATGCCAGCGAAATATTTAACGCAAGCAGTACGTCCAGCAGCGTGCTGCTAATTGGTACAATCAACATGATGATAGCGCTAAGTAAATATAAAGCTACACCTATGTCCGCTTTCTTCATCTTCATGTCTTTGTTTCCCCCTTAACTCCTAAAAACTCCCTTTTTCTTTTTTAAATTTGAAAGCTTTGTTTCACTTTCCTTCCAATAGCTCGAAAGCTCCGCTTCCTCGTTACAATATCGGGTGAAAACAAGGTCTCGCACAGCTCGACTTTGTTTTCCTTCCGCTCTCGAAAGCTTCGCTTCCTCGTTACAATATCGGGTGAAAACAAGGTCTCGCATAGCTCGACTTTGTTTTCCTTCCGCTCTCGAAAGCTCCGCTTCCTCGCTACAATATCGGGTGAAAACAAGGTCTCGCATAGCTCGACTTTGTTTTCCTTCCGCTCTCGAAAGCTTCGCTTCCTCGTTACAATATCGGGTGAAAACAAGGTCTCGCATGGCTCGACTTTGTTTTCCTTCCGATATTGTAAATTATCTCACAATTTACATAATTTGTATATAATAAAATGTAAAAATTTTTATTTTTTTTATTTTTTATACTTCTTACACAAATGAAACAGAAAAACTCTGTGCGTTTTTACCTGCAAACAGAGTTTTTTAATTTACATAATACATCTTTCCTGCAGTTTGCCCGGAAATATTATGTATACCCATATTTATATTTTCCCTTGCATCTTGTATACCATCGCCAGTACTTCAGCAACTGCCTGGTACAGTTCCGGAGGAACCTCCTGTCCGATGTCCACATTGGCGTACAGCATACGGGCAAGCGGCTTGTTTTCTACAATCTCTACATGATTCTCTTTTGCAATTTCCTTGATCTTTTGCGCCACATAATCCGCGCCTTTCGCCAGAACAACCGGTGCCGATCCGATTGATGCATCATACTTAATCGCTACTGCAAAGTGCGTCGGGTTTGTGATCACGACATCTGCTCTCGGCACGTCCTGCATCATTCGCCTTTGAGACGCCTCTCGCATCTTACTCCTGATTTTTCCCTTAATCTGCGGGTCTCCTTCGGAATTCTTATACTCATCCTTTACCTCTTGCTTGGTCATCTTGATATCATCATTGAATTTTTTGCGCTGATAAAACAAGTCAACAAATGCTATCACCATAAAAACAAGTGAAATCTTCAGCCCCATGTCGATAACAATGCTGCCGATCAGTTCAATTGCCTGATTGAGCGGCATTTCGTAAAATTTTACAAGATATACCCAGTCATCCTTTATGGTTGAGTACACCACCGCCACAATGATAATCACCTTGGCAATTGATTTTAAAAGCTCTATGATTTTATCCTTGGAGAACAGCCTTTTCATTCCTGATACCGGATTCAGTTTGCTGAACTTGGGATGCAGCGGTTTCGTAGAAATCTGAAACTTGAACTGCAGCATGTTGATGCCGACTGCAAGGACAACGCCAACCACAAAAAAAGGAAGCAGTTGTGTCAGCAGCTCCACAAATACACCATTAAGCAGTATTCTGTAATCCTCTTTTACAATGCTGCCCCCCCAATAAGTCGTGTAAGCCGGAATCTTTTCATAAATTTCACTAAAAAGCTCCATAAAATTCTCGCCCATATGACCTATCCAGAACTTTAAAATCAGAAAAAGCGCAATCAGCTCTACTCCGCTCGATAATTCTTTACTTTTCGGAACTTTACCTTCCTTACGGGTGTCCGTCTTCTTTTTGGCAGTCGGTTCCTCAGTTTTTTCACCGCCTGGTCCATCCTGCGCAAAAAACTGCAAATTGTATTCTAAAATCACATCATGCCCTCCACCACTGAAACTACCATCTGCTGTATCTGTGTCGATATAAAATTGCAGATATCAGGAAGCATCGTTACGGTTATCACAATCACGCTAAGCCCCGCCAAAAGCTTGAGCTGTATGCCGACAGAGAACATATTCATCTGAGGTGCAAGCTTTGCCAGCAATCCAAGCACGATATTCATAAGCGTAATGCTTGCGAAAACCGGCAGGCATATCCGAAAACCGATAATAATATAATTGCTCAAAAAAGTAATCAATGTCATCAGCAGTTTATCCGTATCGATATGAATGCCTGCTATCGGTATCAGTGTAAACGTCTCCATCAAAGCTTTCAAAAGATATCTGTGGAGTCCTGTTGTATACAAAATGAGCATAACACCATATTGTAATAAAACACCGGTTATGGAAGACTGTTCATTTGTGGTGGGATCAAACACATTTGCCATGGACAGCCCCACCTCCATATCTATAATTCTTCCTGCAAATAAAACAATGGAAGTACACAACTGAGCCGCTAATCCAATCAGCAGACCCACTGACACTTCCTTCAAGACAATTATCCCATATCCAAGTACCGTATTGTATTCCGGATAGATGTGTTCCGGTCCAAACTGATACATAATATAAGCAACGAACACACTCAGTCCGATTTTTGTCTGATTCGGCACGCCTCTGGTACTGAAAAAAGGTGCCGCAAACACAAAACTTGCAATCCGCATAAAGACAAGCAGAAAATATTCCAGTTCAGATAAGGGAAATGATAAGTCTACCATATATCGTCACTCCTCTGCTATCTGATATACACTGAAAAATTCTGCCACAAATCTGTCATAAATGTTGTCATATTGTTTAACATCCAATGTCCCAGAACCATCAGACAGACAAACATTCCTACAATTTTGGGTACAAACGTAAGTGTCTGCTCCTGAATCGATGTCACAGTCTGAAAAATACTGATTGCAAGACCAATAACTAAAGACACGATTAGTGGAGGCGCTGCTGTTTTCAGAATAACAAACAGCCCATCCTGCATCATATCCGTAACCATTTCTATCGTCATCTAATAACTTCGCCCTTTCTTTATCAATAAAAAGTCCGAACCAGATTTACGATTACCAAATTCCAGCCATCCGCCAGTACAAACAATAAAATTTTAAACGGCATGGAAATTGTTGTAGGCGGAAGCATCATCATACCCATACTCATCAGCACAGATGCAACAACCATATCAATTACGATAAATGGTATATAAATAACAAAGCCAATAATAAATGCAGTGCGCAGCTCACTGATAATAAAAGCAGGAACCAGTACGGAAGTAGGCACTTGTTCTTCGCTGGCACCGTCCCACGCTGTATTGGATATCTGCATAAATACATCGATATCCTTTACCTGAGTCTGTTCAAACATAAAATCCCTCAGCGGACCTGCTGCAGTTGTGCAAGCTTCCTCAAAGGTAAGCTCACCTGCATCATAAGGTACAATTGCCTCTGTATAAATCTCACTGAATACAGGCTGCATAATAAAAAAAGTCAAAAACAATGAAATTGCAATTAAGACCTGATTCGGCGGAGCTGACTGCGTATTCAATGCCTGTCTTGTGAAATGAAGTACAATCAGTATTCTCGTAAAAGAAGTGACCGTTATAAGAAGCATCGGTATAACGGCGATTGCTGTCAATATCAGCAGTATTCTCAGTGTACCGCTAAGCTCTCCGTTTCCACTCTCATAGGTAATTGAAAGATTATTTGCAATATTTAATTCCTTAAGGTCTTCCCCCGTCTGTGCAGAACCAGGCTCGTTAATATTTGTCCTGTTCTCATCTGTTTCCTGGTTATTGAGTATATGCTCCGCTGCAGCTTCATCTTCACTTGTAGCATTTGCCACCGCGATATCTGCTGCCAATATGGTAAATACCATAAAAAGCATATATGCAATTTTCCTAAGCTCCTGCTTTATATTGCAGCTTCTGCTCATGTTTCTCATATCATATTGTCCTTAAACAGCATTTACTGCTTTCTGAATTTATCAAATACTTCCTTAAAATTCACATTTACTGCCTGACTTGTCTCTGCTTTTCGAAATTTTGAGATATCGTCGCCGGTCATTTCCCCAAGCAATGTGACTGTATCCTTGCAGACCACATAAGAAAAATATTTTTCACCAATTCTTACAACCTGTATATATTTTGATGGCGCTATTTTAAATGTCTCAAGTATTTCCACATTAGAACCTGCAAGTCTTCCCTTTTGAAGACCTGCAGTAAGCTTTGTGGAAAAATATGTAAGCGCCAAAACAAATATAAAAATCAATAATACTGTTAACAATTGTACAATGGAGTCAAACCTGTTTGATGTCGATGATAAAAGCATATTACTAGCCTACAACCTTCTTAACCGCCTCTAAAACTCTCTCCGCCTGAAACGGCTTTACAATAAAGTCCTTCGCGCCTGACTGAATTGCTTCAATAACCATTGCCTGCTGTCCCATAGCAGAGCACATGATAACATTTGCTCCCGGATCAAGTGCTTTAATTCCCTTAAGAGCCTGAATACCATCCATCTCAGGCATTGTGATATCAAGAAGTGTTAAATCAGGAGATGCCTCCTTATACTTATCAATTGCAATCTTGCCATTTTCAGCCTCAGCAGCGATTTCATAACCGTTTTTTGTCAAGATGTCCTTAATCATCATTCTCATGAAAGCAGCATCATCTACGATCAGAATTCTCTTTCCCATATTTAACCATGTCCTTTCTATATTTGAAATAGTTTATTTGATTATTTCCATAATTCTCACACCAAAGCTCTCCTCAATAACAACAACCTCTCCCTTTGCCACAAATTTGCCATTTACAAGCACATCGATCGGTTCTCCTGCAATCTTGTCAAGCTCTATGATAGTTCCGGGAGCAAATTCCAAAATATCGGAAATAGATTTGCTGGTTCTTCCCAGTTCTACTGTTACCTCCAAAGGAACATCCTTGATAAGACCAATACTCTCGGCGCTTACCATTTCTCCCTGTCCCTGTGAGAAGTTTTGGAACTGTGCCGGCTGAATATTTACATTTGGCATTCCGTACCCCGCAGGCATTCCGTACCCCGCAGGCATTCCGTATCCGCCCTGCGGCATTCCCATATTCATCTGCGGCATATTGTATCCGCCCTGCGGCATTCCCATATTCATCTGCGGCTGCATCCCCATGTTCATACCGCCCTGTGGCATTCCCATGTTCATCTGCGGCTGCATTCCCATGTCCATAGCCGGCGCCGCCGGTGCAGGTGCAGGTGTCGATGACGGAGCAGGTGATGGTGCTGCTGGCGCCGGAGCAGGTGATGGTGCCGGTTCTCCCATCTGTTGAGCCATAAAAGTATCATAAATTGATTTTGCAAAATCAAGCGGATATAACTGCATCAATGTAGAATCTACCAAATCATCAATCTGCATTCTGAAAGAAATTTTAACAAATCGTTCCTCAAGGAACGGTGAAAGGTCTCTTGGTTCCCTTGAATGCAAATCAACAAGGCTTGCCTCTGGCGGACTGATATCAATTGTCTTTCCAAGCATGGAAGAAAGCGAGGTGGACGATGAACCCATCATCTGATTCATAGCCTCTGAAATCGCACTTAAATGCAGTTCACTCAGCTCGCCATCAATATTGGTACCGTCACCGCCCATCATTAAGTCAGTGATAACCTTAACATCATGCTCTTTTAAAACTAATATATTCGTACCGTTTAAACCAACCGTATATTTAATCTGTATAAATACACAGGGCTTCTCATAATCGCTGAGCACATCCTCCCAAGTACACATTTGTACAACAGGTGTTGTAATATTTACTTTTTTATTGACAAGTGAATAAAGCGTCGTAGCTGAAGTACCCATACTAATGTTGGCTACCTCTCCTATCGCATCTTTCTCTATATCGGTGAGATCATCCCCCGTGGAAGCGTCCATCGTCGCTGCCGCAGTATCTGCTGCTCCGGAATCGGCTGATAAGTCTACTCCATTCAACAATGCATTGATTTCATCCTGAGATAGCATTCCATCCATTGTCTTATTCCTCCTCCCTGATTACTGATGTTACCCTTACTGCATATGCCTCTTTGCTTGCTCCCGGCACTGCACTGAATTTCTTAATATCTCCCACATATACATCAAGCTCATCATCTATTCTTGAATCCAGTCGTATGATATCACCTACCTGTATATTGACAAAGTCATGAACCGTAATAACACTCTTGCCAAGCACTGCCTTAATCGGCACATCCACTCTGCGCACCATGGACTCAATAAACTGTTCATAGTCTTCGTCATCCATCTTCTGCATGCTCGAATACCAGAACTTGGTATTCAACCTGTCCATAACAGACTCCAGTGTAAAAAACGGAAGACACACATTCATCAAACCTTCGACATCGCCTATCTTAACATTCATGGTAACAAGCGCCACCATATCGCTTGGCGAAATAATCTGAGCAAACTGCGGATTTGTTTCTATTCTCTCCAAATACGGATTGACCTCCGCAACATTTTTCCATGGTTCTCTGAGGAGCTGCATACAGATAACCATGATTCGTTCAATAATGCTCATCTCAATTTCAGAAAAGTCTCTTGCCTTCTCAAGGGCTTCTCCTCTGCCACCCAGCATACGGTCTATAATCGCATATCCCAATCCACTTGTCAACTCCATAATAATGGAACCGGGCATCGGTGAGAAATTAACGACTGTAAGCAATACCGGGTTCGACAAAGCATTCGAAAACTCTGCAAAGGTTACGGTCTCTGAACTTGCCACACTTACCTGAACATTTTTTCTCAAATATACAGGCAAATTGGTCGATAACAATCTTCCATAATGATCGAAAATCATATTTAATGTTCTCAGATGCTCCTTTGAGAATTTAGCAGGCCTGCTAAAGTCATAATTTTTGACTTGCCGCTCATCCTTCTCCTGCATATCCTCCACATCCAGTTCACCGGAGCTTAACGCTGCCAGCAGACTGTCAATTTCGCTTTGAGATAATACCTCTCCCATGTAGTTAATCACCCCCTACATATAATTACTAATTACTCCTATATCAATTAATTCCCCTTCATTTATATCCGCTCTATGAATATAAAAAGTTAAATGATACGCTGTAGATAAAGTCCGAACCAAAAAGCTCCTGAACTCTGGTCAGTATCTCTGACTTAATCTGGTCTGTATTGCTTCTTGCCTCATCCATCGTGTAATCTCCCATTACTGAGAATACAATATCCTTAATCAAGCCTTCTTTTTCCGTCATCGTCTCCGAATAAGTAGCATAATCCTCATGTTTTGTGTTCATCGATAAGGAAACGTTTCCTACTGCATAATGGCTCTTTCCGTCTTCGTCATTTTTCAGAGGAATTGTAAGCTCTTCTGAAATATTAAATACTGCTGTATCAGCCATGGACGGAACTCCGGAAAGTTCTGACTGGGGAAGTCCGTCAATCTCCAGTCCTATAATTGTCGATATATCCGACACCAGCGCCGCTGTTTTTCTGGAAGCGCCTGACACGCTCACCATCATAATAGCTGTCAATACAATATTCACAACCAGCAATGCTAAAATAATAATAGATAACAGATTTCGTCTCATTTTTAGTCCCCTTTCAATTAATGCCCGCTTAATGAATTATATATTTTAATCTCGACACGCCTGTTCTTAGCCCTTCCCTCAGGTGTCGCATTGTCAGCGATCGGCATATATTCTCCCCTGCCGGAGTGCTTCATCACTCCCGGGTCCAACGACGCATTTTCCTTTAGGTAATTAAAGACTGCAAGCGCTCTGTAGCTGCTGAGCACATCATTATTTTCATATCTTCCGCCGTTCAGGGGAACAGAATCCGTATGTCCTTCTATCTCAATATCCGATTCCGCATACTTGGAAAGAATCACGCCGACCTTATTGAGAACCGGTATCGCATCCTGCTTAATGTCAGCTTTTCCTGAATCAAACAAAAATGCTCCGTTTAATGTCAGGCGTACATAATCCGAATTAAAATCCACCTCTACCTTATCAGACATCATGCTCTCTGCAAACGCTTCCTCGATTTTCTCGGCAAGCTCCTCCGACAGCCTCATTTTTTCCTCTTCCAGTTCGGCAAGCGCCTCCTGCAGCTCCCTGACCTCTTCTTTGTCTGCCCCAAGCTGCTCGGCAAGCTCTTCCAGTTCTGCGTCAGAAACATCTGCTGCATTCGCATCAAATTCCACTGCATCAGAATCCGACTCTGCCACCTTACCTGTAGAATTTATGTACTCATCCAATTGATTGAGCTGGCTCACACCATTGCTGATTAAGATACCATCCCCGATTGCCTGCGCACCGCCCTTAAAAATGCTGAAATTTGACTGAAAAGATAATGCCATCTCCTCAAACTTCGCTGCGTTCACGTCCGACATGGCAAAGAGCATAACAAAGAAACACATCAGCAATGTCATCATATCAGAAAAAGTAGCCTGCCATTCCGGCAATCCCTGCTTTACTTCTTCCTGCTTCTTTCTCGCCATTAAGCTTCACCTCCAGCACGCTCTTCCGCACCTGATGTCCTGTCTTTCGGAGACAGGAATGATTTTAACTTTTCCTCGATTACACGCGGGTTTTCACCTGCCTGTATTGACAAAAGCCCCTCAATCATGATTGCCTTTGCCTGCACTTCTATCGCATTATTTGCCTTGAGCTTATTGGCTGTCGGCGTACATACCCAGTTTGCAAGCATAGAGCCGTAGAAGGTTGTAATCAAAGCAACCGCCATGGCAGGTCCAAGCGTAGACGGGTCTGTCATATGCTGCAGCATGATAATCAAGCCGACAAGCGTACCAATCATACCCCATGCAGGTCCCATGGAAGCGCAGGTCTCCCAAAAACCGATTTTGTCCTTATGACGTGCCTCGATGCTGTCCAGCTCTGTCTCTAAAATGCCGCGCACCAGCTCAGGGTCCGTACCGTCAACGATCAGCATAATCCCTTTTTTCATAAATTCATCATCAAGGTTTCCCGCTGCTTCTTCCAGAGAAAGAAGTCCTTCTTTTCTGGCTATATTGGACAATTCAATAATTTTAGTAATCATCTCGGGAATATTGACTTTCACTGTCTTAAATGCCAATGTAAAACTTTTCAGTCCGGCTATAAAATCTGACATTGAGACAGACATCATGGTAGACATGAAGGCTCCGCCGAATGTAATCAAGGCAGATGAGCCACTCATAAAGAATCCGATGGCTGCAAAGCCATCGTCACCAGATACAATACCGAATACTACTAATATGAAGCAGGCTATAAAACCTATCAACGATGCTAAATCCACTTTTACACACCCCTTTTTTATTTTTGAAGACATAGTAAACCCTATGTCCTCTTTTTCCCATAGTTATATAATACTGTAAGGTTACATAAATTGCAACAATTTTCTGAAAATTTTCACAAATTTTGATTACCGTTCAATCCCTGCTGAAAATATTCCTGCCTCGTTAATTTTACTAAATTTTTGACTTCATGTCTACTTTCTTTTATGATTATCTTCTTTCCATCTGTCAATGTAATGACTGTATCGGGAGTTTCCTCCACCATTTCGATCAAACTGGTATTTACCAGAATCTTTGCACCGTTTAATTTTGTCACTTCAATCATATTTTCCATCCTTCCTTTACTGCATTCCCCCGTGATGCGTACGCTTTCTTATTTTAGCGCCAGTGTACGGGGAAACAGCCTCAGACCAGTGTCTTGTCTCGTTGATATTTGGCAAAACTACGCAGATGGACGGATAGGCACGTAGGTTTGGCTAATTATCAATAAGACAAGACACCAGGTACACTGACGCCGGCATTGCAATTTTAATATGTCATTCCTCCGGATTATGCAGGGAATACAATCTGTTTACCGTGCTGCTTCCCATATTCGACCAGCTTGTTCTTATACTCCTCCAGCTTCTCTGTCTCTCCCGCTTCTTTATATAATGCAAAAATTCTGGCGAAGGCATCAAATGCATCATCCTCCAGTTTATCCAAATCCGCTGCGTCCGTGATGCTTGTCAGATATCTGACAGCGTTCTCCTTATCACAGCAGATATCTGCTGCTTTCCCAAACAAATATTTGAGTTTTGTTGTCTTTAAATATTCTTTGTTCATATCAAGCAGTCTGTAAGCGTCATTGACATTGCCGATTTTCATAAGACATTCTGTATAAGTCTCAAGGCAGAGCGGCAGAAATCTTTTTTCAGGATTGCGGTTCACCTCCAGGCACATGTCATATGCTTCAACAGCCTGTTCATACTCCTGCAGAATCTTATATGACTGCCCCATTTGAAAATAAACATAATCGTCCATTCCCTCATATTCTCCTAATGATCTCCTTAGAAGCTTCAGATTTCTTCCCTGCTTTTCGTTCATTTCTTCTTTTGATATGTCATAGCCATAGTGCTTTACCTTAGCCGGAACAGGAAAGGTTTCGAGCAGAATCTCATCATAATGTTCTGCTTTTGCGGGCGTAATCTGCTCATGAATCCTAAATTTGTATTCATAATAATTTTTATTATAAAACCGCGGAATTTCATCTGTCCGGATCATTTCCTTTGCATTATTCTGATATACATTCATAATCCCCAGGACTCCGACACATTTAGGATATTTCTGCATGCATATACGCAGTTTTCCAATATCCATATCCTGAACCTGCTCATCGCAATCCAGTACAAATATCCAATTATTTGACGCTTTTGATGCTGCAAAATTTCTTGCCGCACTAAAATCATCTGTCCAGGCAAAATCATAAACCTTATCTGTATACCTTTCTGCAAGCTTCTTCGTACTGTCTGACGATCCTGTATCAACTACTATAAGCTCCATATCATAGCGCAGCAAGCTTTTTAAACAGTTTTCTATGTGTCTTTCTTCATTTTTTGCTATGATGCATGCTGAAATCGGTATTCCTGCCATTTTATTTTCCTAACCTTTCTGTCTTCATGATAAAGCATCTGCCGCACTGTCTGTGTGTCGTTCCTGTCCTTTTGCATTTTGCACGCGTGAATGCTGCCATTTATGCCGAAAAAAAGGCTTGAAGATCAAATCACATCTTCAAGCCTGTTTTCTGTTATCTCTTAAGATTTACAAGCTCCTCCAGCAAAGTATCTGAGGTTGTAATAATTCGGCTGTTTGCCTGGAAACCTCTTTGTGTAGTAATCATGTCCGTAAACTGCTGGGAAAGGTCTACGTTTGACATTTCAAGCACGCCGGTTGTCATGTATCCGGTACCGCTTGCTTTGATGTCCACGCCCACGCCGTCAAAATCACCGGAGTTGGCGGTTGCTGAGTAGAGGTTATCTCCTTCATTCTGAAGACCCATTGCATTCGCAAAGGTCGCTACTGCAATCTGGGCAATGGACTTTGACATGCCATTGCTGTAATTTGCCGTAATCACACCATCTGTTCCGATTGATACGCCTGTCAGGCTTCCTACCTTACGTCCGTCATCTCTCAGACCCGAAACTGTTGACTTGCCGCCGTTTTCGACATTTTTTGTCGTAGACATATCAAAGCTCACATCAGAGAAGTAAGAGTTTAATGCGCTGAGATTCAGTGTAAACGCCGTATTTCCCTCAGAACCCACATAGGAGAAATCGCCATCTGAAATATCATATACAACATTAAAGCTTGTGTTGTCTCCGAGATTGGTGGTATCAATCTCATCGCCATTTGAATCTGTCATGCTGATCAGCTCAATCGTATAAGACCCGTCTATTTTCTCCGCGAGCGTTGTATCCTCAACGGAAGTATATTGTGCCTGCACTTTAGGCGAAGCATCTGTTGCAAGCAGCTTTGAAATATCTGTGTAGTCTAAACCAAGCACTGTATCATTGCCGTCTGTACTTCTGAATTCATACTGGTTATCTGTTCCATCTGTATAAGTCTTCTCTATAACAAGCAGACCGTCCGAAACTGCTGCATCTAAATCAGCCGATGCGTTCAGCGCCGGAGCAGCGCCATACAATGCTGCCATCGCCTCCGTGCTTATATCAATCGTGCCGTATGCTACATTTGAAGCTGTCGCTCCGCCTGCATTCTTATATGCCACATAACCTGTGTCGCCGGAGAAGTGGACTCTTACCTCACTGTCTTTCAGAGTAGATGCATCTCCTAAATCCGTTATATTATATTCAGTCAAAAAGGCATCAGAAATTGTAATCGTTACGTCATCCTCCGTACCATCCGTATGCTGACCGTTTCTTACACCTGCCTTATTTGTTTTCGCTTCTTCTTCCAATGCTTTCAGCAAAGCACTGGGTAAACCGGTCGCTTTGATTTCCGTTCCATCAGCCTTAAAGTATGTCAGCGTTGAGATGTCTTCACATGCGATTGATCCCGGCAATTGATATAACCGCTCTGTATTGGTCACATTCTTTGTCGATGTCACATTATTGGTTACCGGCTTAATGCCGAACTTCAGGTTGTATTCATAACCTCTGTTGTCAAGTGTCTGAACATTTAAAATTCTGCCGTTTTCCGTGTCAAGGTTATCGTCATGCATATCAACAATACCGGAGATGGAAGCGGCTGTCGTGTATGCTGCCGGATAGGTTGAATTTTCCCTTGACATTATCTGTATCGGCTTTACGGAGTCCTGAATAATTGCGCCTGTATTGGCATCTGTGTTTGTCCAGCCCTGTACGATATAACCTGTGCTGCCCATGCAGAGATAGCCTGCTGCATCAACGTTGAAGGACCCGTCTCTTGTAAAATACTGGTTCGTGCCATCGCTGACTACAAAAAACGCTTCGCCTGTTAACTTAAGATCGAAAGGATTGCCTGTTGACTGCGTTGCACCCTCTGTCGTAATACTGGTATTGATTGCGCCTGTCTTAACGCCAAGACCAATCTGTCTGGGGTTTGTTCCGGCTGTACCGTTGTCAGTGTTTGGTCCTGTAGCTGCCTGTGTTGTCTGATAAAGCATATCGGAAAAGTTGATTGACTTTGCCTTATATGCTGTTGTATTTACGTTTGCAATATTGTTACCAATAACGTCCATTCTTGTCTGGTGTGTTCTTAAACCTGATACACCAGAGTAAAGTGATCTCATCATAATTAAATGACCTCCTAAATCTTATTGCCGTCTCTGTCAATAATCCATGCGCTTCCCTATCTGTCATTCAAGGGATATAAGCCTCCTTAAAAGGTCCGGCTTTTGATACATGACAGCCTATATAATCACGGCTCCATCAATATTTGTAAAAATATTTTCGTCTGTTTCTGTCTGATCCATTGCTGTTATTACGGTATTGCTCTTTGTATTGACGATAAATGCAAGCTGATCTACAAGTACCAGAGAATCCCTGATTCCTTTCTCACCTGCTTTCTTCGTACCGTCATTCAGCCTTTCCAGCTGCTCGTCGGTCAGCTCAATATTCCTGTCGCTCAGTCTGTTCGCCGCATGCTTGGAAAACTTCACGGCTTCCTGTTCCTGAGTTGTCTGAACCTGCTGTTTTAAAAGGATTTCCCCGAAGCTCATGCCCTGAGCAGACCTGCTGCCTGTGTTGACCTTCTGCTGTTTTAAATACTGTTCCTGCAGCTGTTCCATGGAAAGGAATTGACTATTGCTAATATTCATCCTACATTCCTCCCTGTCATAAAATACCCGGTTTTATTCTACTGCCGCATTGTTTTCTGTATCACGGTTTTCCGTGCTGCCAGAATCTTTGCTGTCATCAGTGACAACTGTATTTTCAACGCTTCCTGTACTGTCAGTCTCACTGCTGTCTGTGTTTCCTGTACTGTCAGTCTCACTGCTATCTGCATTTTCCGTGCTGTCTGTCTTGCTGCTGTCGGTGCTTTCTGTACTATCAGCCTTACTGCTGCCGGTGCCTTCTGTACTATCCGTTTTGCTGCTGTCGGTACTTTCCGCGCCGTCTCCAGTACTGTCAGTCTTATCAGCTTCTGTATTGTCAGTCTGATTGCTGCTGACGTTTTCCGTGCTGTTTACAGCATCATTATTTCCGCTGCTTTGAGTTGTCTGCTCCTTGTCCGCAGCCACTGTCAGAAGATTCAGCTTGTCAATAATCGCATTCATCTTTGTATTAAAGCTTTCCAGAATGTCATTTAATGATGTCTGTTCCTCGGCTTCCTCTGCTTCAGTTGACTTAAATTCAACACCATAATCCTTCATCTTGGCAACCCACTGAACTAATGTATTCAGCTCTTCTGATGCATATGTCACCATGAATTTCTTCTGATAATCATCCATCTCAAAGTTATACTGCTCATAAAGCTTGGTAATCACATCTGCATAAGACTTGTCAGCATACTTGATATTAGGCAGCGCATTGATATTGGCTGCAAACTCTGAATAAATATCGTATGCCTTAGAATATTCATCGCTTACAACGCTGTCCAAATCACTAAGAGAATATTTTTCATCATCAATTACAAGAATCGGCTTACTGTCTTCCATGAGAACATAGTCAACAACACCTTGCTTATAAGAGACATCTCCTGTACTCTCACTGGTTACCTTCATGATAACTTCCTTGCCAATCAGCTCGTTTGCACGAAGCATGTCAACGGACTCCGCCATCTCTGTCATCTTTTCAACCTGTGTGAAGGTCGCATATTGTGAAACCCACTCCGTATTGCTTGTCGGCTCCAACGGGTCCTGATTCTGCATCTCTGCCACCAGAAGCGTCAGAAACATATCGCTGTCTACCGTACTATTGTCTTTCCCCTTTTTGGTAAGGGAATCTCCTGATGTGGTTTGTGTCTGTAAGGTACCGTCTTCCCCTACGGGTGCGATTAAACTTCCCATTGCTCCACCTCTCTTCCATTTCTTTGTTAAATACTATGCCATCAAATCCATCGTATTTCCGTTCGCTGTCATTATTTCCATGGCGATTCTGGTTGCATCATCTGCTCCCTGCATTTCTTCCATCAGTTCATCGCCACTTTCAAATGCCTTGAGATTGATGTTTCCTCTGCGCACTCCCTGGATATGTTCTGCCTGCTGCTCCTGTGACTGCTGTTGACCCTGATGATTATCTCCTTCCAGGTTTCTCTCCATCTGATGACTAGCCACAGAGACCTCGATTGCTTCAATCCTGACACCCTGCTCCTCAAGGTTTGCCCTAAGCTGTGATGCCTGTGCTTCTATAGCAGCCTTTACTGCCTCATTCTGTGTTGTAAACTCTGCTGTCACTATTCCACCCTTTGTTGTCAGTGATACATTCACTGTACCAAGGCTTGCGGGATGAAGCTGCAGTTCCATCTCTGTGAGATTTTCACCTTTTACGATTTTTACCATATCAGCAAGCTGGCGCATAATATTTTCAGTGCTCTCGGAGGTAAACTTCTCAATCCCCTCACCTGATGCATTGATGGCATCGCTCAGTTCATTTTGGAAATTCTGCGATAAGTTCTGCTGTCCGAAGCTCTTGGAATCACTATTGTCGTTTCCCTGCTGCTTCTGCACCTGTACCTTTGCATCACCCTCTGTCGGGTTTTCCTGCTGATTCTCCGGAAGCTCTTCTGTCTGTTCCTTGATGATTACAGTTTCTTTTTCTGAAACAGGCTGATCCTGATTTTTGGGCAAAGCAATCCCTGCCTCCTGCTCCATTTCCTGCATCTGACCCGAAAGATTTTGATTTTCAAGCTCCTTAAGCTTCTCAAGTACCGCTTCCAGCTCTTCACCTGTAAGACCTGTATCTTCCAACAGACTGTTTACCTGTGTATTCACCATCTCTGAGATATCCTGCAATGCTGTATAAAGCTCCTCATTTGCGACAAGGCTGATTGAAGAATCCTCACCTGCTATCGCAGTTACGAGCTGTGCCATATTTGCAGAATCCAATAAATCCAGCGGCTGCATTCCGATGTCCTCCATACCGCTTAACAGTTCCTCATCTGATATGCCAAGAATTTCCTTGATCTGCTCAATAATTTGGGAAAGTGCATCTGCAATTTCCTCTGCAGTCATCTCATCAGCGGGCTCCCTGTCCTCAGATATCTCTTTTGCCGACACCTCTTCCTGAGGCGTTTCCTTGATATCCTCTCTTTTTTGGGAGCTTTTAATCTCCTTTGAATCCTCCGGCTCATGAACCTGCTCCGTATCCTTTAAGTCCGCAGCAGTCTTATTATCAGACTGTTCATACTTTGGCTGCTCAAGCTTCTGTGCTGTCTTATTAAGGACATCACCAAAATCCTGAGTCTTCGCAGCGCCCCTTTTGCTATTCGCTGCTGCAGTGAGTGCAGGATTGAAGTCAAGGGTTCTGCTGCCTACGGTTGTTCCCGTCATTGTCATTCCTCCTCTCTTAAGTTTTCAAGGTACCTTTATGTAATTTCATTGGGTCACATAAAATATATCGGTAAAATGATGCATTTCTTTAGTTATTTGGGTTCATAATTTTAGTAATGCGTGCTGCTACGGCTGAATCCATCTCTCCCATAATAGCTCCTCTGGAAGCTGCTGAAAGGTTCGACAGAATCTCGGCTGCAAGGTCCAGATTATCTGTCATGGCACCAAGAATTTTAGCTGCGCTTGCTGCATCCATGTTGCTGAAGGTTGCCACATAATCTTTCATCTTATTGCTGACTGCTTCCTCCTGCACAACCTGCTTATACAGCGCCTCTGCAGTCGTCGGGTCCATTTCTTCATAATAAGCGCGGTATTCCTCTGCTCCGGGACCATTCTCCGCATAGACCACCTCTTCATAAAACTGCTCCTTGATGCGCTGAAATTCTACCTGACTATCCTCAAAGGTCTGTAAGCGCTGTACCTCTGCTTTTAATGCCTCAATCTGCTCGGCATATGTAGCATTGGTATTTTGTGCCTGTTCAAGCTGTTTCTCAAGCTCTGTAATCTGATCAACCGCATCTTTGATGCTGCTGTAGCCTCCATAGGATTTATCCCCGGTCGTCTCCGTGTCTGTCTCGTTCGGAAGAATCTTGTTGATTACAGGCACATCCTTTAAAAGCGGAGTCAGTACATTGGAGCCGAATCCGCCTACGTCCATTTTCACCAACAGACATAAGATTCCAAGCCAGATAACGATAATAAATATCGTGACAATCACCACGGAAGCGTTGCCCCCGTCAATCTGCTCGTCCAGTTCCCTTTCCTGTTCCTCCAGCTCTCTTGCGCGTTTTCTGGCTTCTTTTTTCTGGTTCTTCTGTTCCTTTTTAAACGCCTTCTGACTTTCCTTAAGCTGCTTAAGCTGCATCTCCGGTGCGTCCGGGCTTACATTTTGGTCCTTGCGTGCCATATCGTAACCATACCTTTCTGTCATTTATACCCTTGCGTGCCTCAGCGCGCATAAAATCAATGGTCTGAAAGCTGCTTTCAGTTTTTTTCCTCCATTAACTTCTGTCCATATGTATATGAGGTAAGCTGGTCAATCTCTTTGCTCTCTGCCGCCTGCTCTTCTTTCAGGAACTCCTCAAATGCGTTTTCCTTGAGCTTCTCATGCGCTTTTCGCTCCTGCATAAGCTCCTGCAGCGCCGCTCTCGCCTTCTCAACCGCCTTGGCAGCACGCGCAATCTCCTTCATTTGACCGGCAATATATTCGTCCATTTTCAGAACTGCCATTTTATTCTCGCGAATCTTTCTCACGTCAATCAGTTCCATGCGGAGTTTTACGCCCTCCTGCATGTAATAATACTTTCTGGCCTGAAGCTCATCAAGCTTCTTTTTCTCAGCTTCCAGCCGCATATTCGCTTCTGCGAAATCCTGCTTTGCCCTGTTTTCAAGCTTCTCTTTAATATCCAGAATCCCCTGCATCTTGTAACGGAAAACTGCCATTGCATTCCCACCTTTTAGCTATCCTTAAACATTTCTTCCAGCTGCGCTACAGTCTCTTCAAAGCTGAACTTATCCTCTGTTGACTGCAGCAGATATTCATTTACCTCGTCAATCTTGTTGATTGCCCTGTCAATATTAGGATTGCTCCCTTTCTTGTAAGCTCCGATATTAATCAAATCCTCTGCTTCATTATAGGTCGCCATAATATTCTTGAGCTTGCCTGCTGCTGCTTTATGCTCCTTTGATGCGACCATTGACATACATCTTGAGATACTCTGCAGCACATCAATTGCCGGATAATGGTTTCTGTTTGCAAGCTTTCTTGTCAGCATAATATGTCCGTCAAGAATACTTCTCGCTGTATCTGTAATCGGCTCGTTAAAGTCCTCACCTTCTACAAGGACTGTGTACAGCCCTGTTATAGAGCCTCTCTCCGAGCATCCTGCACGCTCGAGAAGCTTAGGCATCTCTGAGTAAACGCTTGGCGGATATCCTCGTGTTACAGGCGGCTCGCCTGTTGCCAGTCCGATTTCTCTCTGCGCCATAGAGAAACGCGTCAGGGAATCCATCATAAGAAGTACATCTTTTCCCTGATCCCTAAAATATTCCGCTATCGCGGTAGCTGTCTTGGCAGCCTTGTTTCTCTCAAGCGCCGGTCTGTCCGAGGTCGCCACCACGACAATTGAACGGCGCATACCCTCTTCGCCAAGGTCGCGTTCGATAAACTCCCTCACCTCACGTCCGCGCTCTCCAATCAAAGCAATGACATTAATATCAGCCTTTGTATTTCTGGCAAACATTCCCATCAATGTCGATTTGCCAACGCCGGAACCGGCAAAGATTCCGATACGCTGTCCCTTTCCAACTGTAATCAGTCCGTCTACCGCCTTCACTCCAAGCGAAAGCACTTCACTGATAATAGTTCTGCTCATAGGATCAGGCGGCGGCGCTTCCAGCGGATACCGTTTAGTAGAAGCCGGGTCCGGCACGAAGCCGTCAATGCATCTTCCAAGCCCGTCAACGGTTTTCCCCAGAAGGCTTTCCCCTACTGATACGCTAAGCGGATAATTCATATTTTCCACAATGCAGCCGAGCCCGATTCCTTCTGTGTCCTCATACGGCATAAGCAGTGTTTTCTTATCCTTGAATCCGACTACCTCCGCAAGGATTCCGTGCTTTTTCTCGGAATCTGTATAGATTTTGCACATATCACCCATCTTGGCGTCCGGTCCGGAAGATTCAATGGTAAGTCCCACCACGTTTTCCACCTTGCCAAGCTTTTTAAAAAAGCTTTTATTCAGTACTGTCTGATATTTGTCAAAGGAAATACCGATTTCCATTTATTTCATCCCTTTAATTTTCTCTGTTTTAAGGCTCATAAGACAACAGTCTCAGCTCCTCATTCAATGCCTCAAGCTGTGTTCCCAGACTACAGTCAAACACGCCGTTTCCGGTCTCAATCATGCATTCGTTCTTACCCAGTGTTGCATCTTCCAGAAGCTCAACATTTTCCAGCGCGATATTCGTTCCCTTAATCAGCTCCCTTTTCTGCATGCTTGCAAAAGGATAGTCTTCCTTGGACACATGAATCAAATAAGTGCCTCCGCCTTCAATATTCCTCATGGTGTTTTGTATGAGATATACGATCAGCTCTCTGGAGTTTTTAAGACTCACATGAAACAGATGTTCGTAAATACCCGTCAGCGTGTCAATAAATCTCGGCTCCATTTCGTTAAGCTTCTGCTGATATTCTTCTTCCATTGCCGCAATCTTTTTGTCTGCTTCGGCAAGCGCCTGCTTCCTTGCCTCGGATACGCTGTCAAGTCCATCCTGATGGCCCTGGGCATAGCCGTCATTCTGTCCCTTTTCAAATCCCTCCTGATAGCCCTGATTTCTGCCTTCCTCTACAGCCTGAACTCTTGCCCGTTCGATCTCGGCAAGCGCTTCCTGTTTCATCTCTTCAATCTGCGCCTGTGCCTCTGCTACCAGTTCCTCATATGCAGGCTTCGGCTGCTGTTCGGGTACAGAAGCCTCTGCCCCCTTTACCTCCTCGCCGGAGTCCTGCTCTCCTCCGATAATGTGACCTTCACCGTCACGAATCAGTTCCGCTACTTCTACGGCATTTATCCCTTGTGTAAAGCCGTCTGCAAAATCAGGCTCTTCCCCGCACTGTCTGGCAAGTTCCACTGCAAGCTCTTTCAGTCTTGCCTCTGCGCGCGCATTGGAATCTATAATTCTTGTGTTGGCCGGGTTTACAACAACCCAGCCCGATTTTAGTACGCCACCATTAGACAACGATTTCGTCACCTCCGCCTCGAGAAATAACAATTTCTGCTGAATCCTCAAGCTTTCTGATAATATTAACAATCTTCTGCTGGGCTTCCTCAACATCCTTCATTCTGACAGGGCCCATAAATTCCATATCTTCCTTAATCATTTCGGCAAGACGCTTAGACATATTGCTGAAAATTGCATTCTGTACTTCCTCTGTAGAACCCTTACATGCAATAGCAAGGTCGTTGTTGTCGACATCTCGGAGCACACGCTGAATCGCACGGTCGTCGAGAAGCAGAATATCCTCGAATACGAACATCTTCTTTCTGATCTCGTCGGCAAGCTCCGGCTCCTCCATCTCGAGTGTTTCCATGATATGTTTCTCTGTTCCTCTGTCTACAGTATTTAAAATATCCACGACTGCATCCACACCGCCGATAATCGTGTAATCCTGATTGACCAGTGATGAAAGCTTTGACTCCAGTACACGCTCTACTTCCTTGATGACATCCGGGCTTGTTCTGTCCATCGTCGCAATACGCCTTGCTACCTCTGCCTGCTTTTCAGGCACCAGCGCTCCAAGAATCGTAGCCGCCTGACCGGCTGACAGATAGGATAATATCAGTGCAATGGTTTGAGGATGCTCATCCTGAATAAAGTTTAACAACTGCGATGCATCTGTTTTCTTCACAAACTCGAAAGGCTTTACCTGCAATGATGCCGTCAGTTTTCCGATAACATCCAGCGCCTTCTCCGTTCCAAGAGCCTTCTCCAAAAGCTCCTTGGCATATCCGATACCGCCCTCTGCAATGTACTGCTGTGCCAGACACACCTCATAAAACTCATTAATAACCTTTTCCTTCACCTGCGGTGTGACACTTTTTGTATTCGCAATTTCAAGCGTCAGATCCTCAATCTCATCTTCCTTTAAATGCTTGAATATCAGGGAAGACTTTTCAGGTCCGAGGGCTATCAGTAAGATAGCCGCTTTCTGTATTCCCTTTAATTCTTCCTTTTCAGCCATTATAAGTTACCCCCAATCCTCATCAAGCCAGTTTCTCAATAGTGTAGCCACTGCTTCCGGATTTTCTTCCACAAAGCTCTCAATCAGTTTTCTTGCCTCAGACTTCTGTTCTGTCTCAATGCTTTCAAGCTCTTCCATCTGATTTGACTGCAGCAGGTCTTCCACTGAAAGTTCTTCCTCTTCCTCGACCTCTCTCTTGGTTCTCAGGCTCATGATTACCACGAATGCCAGAAGTGCAAGGATGATTACAATCAATACAATCTGAATAATATCCTTTGCTTCTACACTTGTGCTTACGGCATCAATGAACTGAACCTCCTCGTATGCAACAAAGCTTACATTATTATCAGGAATTCCTGTAGCATTTGCTACCATGCTAATCAAATCATCATCTATTGTAAGCTTCACCCTCTCATTATTGGCAAGCTTATATTCTTCCCATGTGATACCGTCCAGAAGCCCCTGAAGCCTTACATCTTCCTCCCTTACCAGACGATATTTTACTGCAGCTACGGATACTGAACTGTTATTATAAACAATTGTTCCTGTAGCATCTGTTGTTGTGACAATTTTCTCATTTGGAAGATAATCGCTCTTCCTCTCATATGTACTGCTGTTTGTGCCTGTTGACTCATCGATCATGTAGTCGGTCTCTGAGTTTGAATCCGTTCCCGGCACTCCGCCTACTCCGTCAGTGGCATTGGACTGATATACCTCCTCATGGGAAAGCACGCCCTGTTCCTGTCCATCTGCCGGTGTATAGTTATGTTCCACTGTCTCTCTCTGTGAGAAATCCATAGAAATATTGGTAGCCACCTCAATCTGATTGAACTCATTTGTTCCAAGAAGCACCTGTCTTACTTCATTCTTAATCAGGCTCTCCGCTTCCTGTTTGAGCATCATCATTGTATCAGCCTTTTCAATTGTTGAATATGTTTTTTCAATCGGGAACCAGATATTTCCCTCTACATCTGTAATAGTCACATTGTCCGTGCTGTCATTTCCAAGCCCTGTTGCAACCATTCTTGCAATTGCTGCTGCATTATCCTCTGTAAATTCCGCGCCGTCATTCAGCTCCAGGAGGACACTTGCATAGGTCTCAAGGTTTTGAGCAATCAACGTACCGTT
The DNA here is from genome assembly GCA_017622845.1 of Lachnospiraceae bacterium. Lineage (GTDB taxonomy): Bacteria > Bacillota > Clostridia > Lachnospirales > Lachnospiraceae > COE1. The sequence continues at coordinate 136,451 of JAGAQJ010000047.1, forward strand.
ATCTTCCGGAATTGTAAGCTGGCAGGATGCTGTTTTGACTGCCTTCATGCTTTCAACATCTTCTTCAATCTGTGTTTCCAGGTAAAGCTTATAGCGTTTCTGCTTATCGGCCTCTGTTGTCGAAAAGCTTCCATCCAACACATCGTCGATTGTGTATGCCGCTGTCGGAATATTATTCGCGCCAAGCAGAAGATTTGCATCGGATTCCTGTGTGCTGAGCACATCAAAATGCAGTCCGTCTGCCGACACCTTATAATCAAGCCCCTGTCCGTCAAGCAAATCTCTGACCGAAGCTGCTTCTTTGGTAGATTCACAGTTAACAATATTTACATACTGTTTTCTTGTAAGCACTGCTACCAATATTGCAATGGCAAGCAGAATCACAACCACAATACCGATAATCAATGTCTTCTGTTTTGGCTGGAATTTATTCCACCATTCCTTAATCCTTTCTAACAGCTTTTTCCCAAAATCCAATACCTTGTCAACCATTTCAGTGTCTCCTTATCCCATTCAATTCCCCTTGGGCAGCAGTTCAGGCAAGCCTGAGCCGTTACCCTTGTAATCCTTTTTATTAGATTCTGCTAAATCTGTATCTGCATAATCTCCTTATAAGCATCTAAAAGCTTATCTCTCAATGCAACCGTATAGTTCAGCGCTGTTTCAGCCTTTCCTACTGCAATGGTCAAGTCATGCGTATTTTCTGAAATCCCCATTGCCCATTTCAACTGTTCATTTTCCTTGTCAGACAATGCATTATTGGTATCCGTAATATTGCTTACTGCTGCATTCAGAAACGTTCCGAACAGATTCTGGCTCTCCTCCCCGCCGTCTGCCGTCTTGTTTCCATATAAAGTATTCTTCACCGCATCAGAACTTACATTATATAAGCTGTTGATGTCATTCGATGCTGTTACTGTCATGATTGTTTCCCCCTATACTCTCCTAATCATTTTCCTTAATTACTCATCTCAAGACCCTTAAGCGCCATCGCCTTTGTCGCCTCAAATGCTGCCTGATTTGCTTCATAGCCCCGGCTTGCATCAATCATATTGGTCATTTCCGTAATGACATTGACGTTTGGATAATGAACATATCCGTTTTCATCTGCATCAGGATGCTCCGGATCATAGGTCATCACTTCCTCTGTCCATGTATCCTCATACACGCCGCCGATCTTTACGCCGGTTCCGGGACTTGACAATTCCGCTGAGTTTGTACAGCCAAGCGGTCTGCCGCTGAGATTGCTGAACGCTGTGTCCAGCATGTGTGAAAACTGTCTGTTCTTAGTATCTGTCTTTTCCTGAAAGGTCACAACCTTTCTGACATACGGCGTACCGTCCTCTGTCCTTGTCGTATTTGCATTTGCCATATTCTGCGAAATGATATCCATGCGGTATCTTTCCGCCGACATTCCCGATGCGCTGATATCAAACGAATCAAATATTCCCATTCAAATCCCCCCTACTTCATTACAGACTTCAATGCTGAAAAATCCTTGTTCAGCAGGTCCATCAGACCATTGTATTTAATCTGATTTTTTGCAAGTATCGCATTCTCATTATTAATATCCACATTATTTCCGTCATACCGATAGGACAGCTCTGCATAATCCGTATAAGTCTCAGGTGTCAGGGCCTCCAAATCAAGATTTTTCACTCTTGCATCCACTGATTCCTGATCAGACCTTGTAAATGCATGCTTCAGTTCTGTCTCAAAGCGGATATCTTTTCTCTTGTAATTGGGAGTGTTCACATTAGCAATATTATTATTAATAATATCATTTCTTGCAGCAGCCGCATCTAATGAGGTTCCCAAAACATTAATGTAATCAAATACATTTGAACTGCTTAACATCTTTGCTCCTCCTATTCCAGTCTGTAATATGTAAATCAATTGTCGTCAAAACAAATTTACATAATGTATTATCTTTCTTACTCTATTATAGATTATTTTCAGAATATTTCAAGTATTATTTTTATTATTTCTGTTATATTATGTAAATTTTATTGTTTCAGTTATGTAAATCACTAATTTTTTCGTTTTAGAGCAAAAAAAGACTTATCTTTTTCTAACAGATAAGCCTTTTTTAAAACTTTTTATTCTTTTTAATTATTTCAAACAATTCATGTTATTTATTAAGCTGGCGTTTGAGCGCTTCCACTTCTTCAAACACAACATCATTGAGAACCTTGATATATGTTCCTTTCATACCGGAAGACCGCGATTCGATAACTCCTGCGCTCTCAAACTTGCGGAGCGCATTGACAATCACGCTTCGCGTAATGCCTACGCGGTCAGCAATCTTGCTGGCCACAAGAATCCCTTCTGTACCATTAAGCTCATCAAAAATATGTGTGATAGCCTCCATTTCCGAGAACGATAATGTTGAGATCGCTGATTTCACAACTGCCACCTTACGGCTTTCCTCAGCGCTCTCCTCACTGACAGCGCGAAGCATTTCAAGTCCTACAACCGTCACACCATATTCGCACAAAATAATGTCATCAATATCATACTGTTCATTACACTTATATATAAACAAGGTTCCTAAACGTTCTCCTGCAATCTCAATCGGAGTGATGACAGCCTGAAATTTTCGTACATCGGTGCTTTCAAAGCCAAGCGTTGCAAGATTGACATTTTCTTTTGTCGAAAGCACGCCAAGAAGCCGTTCATTTAACATCGGATCGATAAAGCCGCCTACGTTATCATCTACCAGTTCCTTTAATTCCTCTACGCCTTCGCAATTGCCGACACCTAAAACCTTGCCTTTTTTGCTGATTACGAGTACATTGGAATCCACGATATCACGGATTACCTTGCAGATATCATTGAAAACCACCTTGCTGGAATTATTATTGTGTAAAAGCTTTCCTATTTTTCTAGTTTTGTCTAATAATTGTACACTACTCATAGCAAACCTCCAAGTTCCTTGAACCTTAGTAATTGTTGCATGTAATAAACAATTACTATCCTTCAATTTCTCCGCAAAAAATCCTTTTATAACGTAAATTTTATCACAGGGCAGTCAATTTTTCAATAGTTGCCGCAAATAATTCAAGAATCCTTCACAATTTCATAAAAATTTTATAATTGTATAATTATTCGATTTATTAGGAAAAATGCAATAATAAATTGAAAATTTCCGGTTTAACCTCAGCCAAACCGGAAATTCTGCAGAAATGTTTATTGGTTACTGTGTTCACTTATTGTGCACTTTCTATTTTCTTCACAAATCCGCACTGTTCGTCGGCGCATACCAGCTTGTTTCCCTTTATAAGCATGATGCCTCCGCACCGTTCGCATTTTTCCTTTGACGGCTTCTGCCATACCATAAAATCACACTCCGGAATCGCCTCGCATCCGTAATACTTCCTGCCTTTTTTCGTCTTACGTATGACGATCTCCTTACCGCACTTCGGACATGCGACGCCTATTTTCTCAAAATAAGGCTTGGTACTTCTGCACTCGGGAAATCCCGGGCATGCAAGGAATTTGCCGTGAGGACCGTACTTTATGACCATGTTTCTGCCGCATACGTCGCATATCTCATCAGACACCTCATCAGCAATCTCTACCTCGTCAAGCTCCTTCTCCGCCTTCTTCACGGCCTCATCAAGGTCCGGATAAAAGTTTGCCACAACTGTCTTCCAGCTTATCGCGCCGTCCTCTACCTTATCTAACAGCGCTTCAAGATTTGCAGTAAAGTTGACATCTACGATAGACGGAAATGCGTCCTTCATCATATTATTTACCACTTCGCCAAGCTCGGACACATAGAGATTTTTCTCCTCCTTTATGACATAGCGCCTTGCAATAATTGTCGTTATCGTGGGGGAATATGTGCTGGGACGGCCTATGCCCAGTTCCTCAAGCGCTCTTACCAGGGACGCCTCAGTGTAATGTGCGGGGGGCTGTGTAAAGTGCTGCCTGGGGTCTAAAGCTTCCAATGTCAGCTTTGTATCTTGTGTAATATCCTTAATAAGCGTGTTTGGCTCTGCTTTCTCATCGTCTGCTTCCTTATATACGCTCATAAAACCTTCAAATACAAGCTTAGAAGCTGCTACCGTAAAACGGTGCTTATCTGCATCAATCTTCACAGAAGTCGTCTCATACTTTGCCGGTGTCATACGGCTTGCAGTGAACCGCTTCCAGATAAGCTGATACAGGCGGAACTGGTCCCGGCTTAAGGATTCCTTGATATCCGCCGGAGTATTGCTAATGTCAGTCGGGCGGATTGCTTCATGTGCATCCTGAATCTTTTGCTCCTTTTTCTTCTCAAGCACCGTCTCTGCTGCATACTCTGCTCCATAGTTCTTGACGATGTATTCCTTAGAAACTGCCACTGCCTCATCTGAAACCCGGGTCGAATCTGTTCTCAAATAAGTGATAATACCAACCGTTCCCTGTCCCTTAAGCTCCACGCCCTCATAGAGCTGCTGTGCCAGACGCATCGTCTTTTGCGTGGAGAAATTGAGCACTTTGCTTGCTTCCTGCTGAAGCGTGGAGGTCGTAAAGGGCAGCGGAGCCTTTTTCACGCGTTCACCTTTTTTAATATCAGCAACAGTAAAGCTTGCATGTTCAAGCTCTTTTAGAAGCTGCTCCATCTCTTCCTTAGAAGAAATCTCTGCTTTTTTGTCAGCAGCCCCATAATATTTTGCAATGAGCGGCTTCTTCTCGCCCTTAATATTCAAAGCAGCATCAAGTGTCCAGTATTCCTCCGGAATAAATGCATTAATCTCCTCTTCTCTGTCGCATATAATGCGGAGCGCAACCGACTGCACACGTCCCGCACTCAGGCCTCTCTTGATCTTTGTCCATAAAAGAGGGGAGATACGGTAACCAACCATTCTGTCAAGCATACGCCTTGCCTGCTGTGCATCCACCAGATTCATGTCGATTTCTCTTGGATTTTTCAGAGACTCCTTTACTGCATTCTTCGTAATCTCATTAAAAGTGATGCGGTATACCTTTTTATCCTCAAGCTTTAAGGCAATATACAGATGCCACGAGATTGCCTCTCCTTCCCGGTCAGGGTCCGTTGCAAGATATATCTTTTCGGCTTTTTTCACTTCTTTTCTCAGCTTTGCCAAAATATCGCCCTTGCCCCGAATGGTTATATATTTCGGTTCATAATCATTTGCCGCATCAAATCCCAGCTGGCTCTTAGGCATATCACGTACATGACCGTTGCTTGCCAATACTTCATAATTCGCACCCAGGAATTTCTTGATTGTCTTTACCTTTGCGGGTGACTCTACTATTACCAAATACTTTGCCATACTGTTACCTCTTATCTTATAATTAAAAATTTCATTGTAGTGATTTTGTACTTTCATCATTACGATTCATTATCACTTTTGTGCTTTACAGTTCACCACTATAACCCAATTTTTAAATCGTGGCAAGTAATATTTTATAAAATTTACCAAATATTGTTACAGTTTTCCCTTTGAATTTCCTGTTGTATCTTTTCATCACTGCCTGTCCAGTGCCGCTTTAGCAGACAGACAGTACTGCCCGTTTTGGCATACTGAGACTCCCTTTAATTCAAGCTCTACAAAGCCCTGGCAAATCTGCGGCAGCGTGTAAGCTTTTCCATTTTCCCTAAGCCTCCTGATAATTTCCTCCCGTGAAGCAGGCATAATATCCATCAGGCTGTATAACTCCTGCGCAGTCTTTGAAAGGCTAAGCTCCTGCCTGTCCGTTTTTCTGTCCTGCGGTTTCTTAACCTGCCAGTGCATATCCTCTATAATGTCCTCCGGCGCAACTGCCGCTGCCGCTCCCTGCCTCAGCAGTCTGTTGCAGCCCGTGCTCAGCGTATCCGTACATCTGCCCGGCACCACATAAACCTCTTTTCCCTGCTCTAATGCCGTATCTACCGTAATCAGCGTTCCGCTTTTTTCCCGCGCTTCCACCACAAGCACCACATCGGAAAGTGCACTGATAATGCGGTTTCTCGGCGGAAAAAGCGCTGGCCTTGGTTCCATTCCGGGAGGATATTCCGACAGAATGCCTCCTTTTTCCACAAGCTGTCTGTAAAGCGCTTCATTGGATTTTGGATAGATAATGTCTGCGCCGCACCCAAGAACTGCATAAGAGCTGCCTCCTGCTTTCAGCGCCGCGCTCTGGCTGATGCCGTCTATGCCCATTGCCATACCGCTTATAATCGTTACGCCCTGTAATGCCAAAGCCTCTGAAAAACGCTCTGCCATGCATCTTCCATATTCACTGCACTTTCTTGCGCCAATCACAGCCACCGCCGGAGCTTTCTCGTCAGGCAGCTTTCCCTTGTAAAACAATCCAAAGGGAGGATCAGGAATATTGGCAAGTCCGGATGGATAATCATTTGACAGACAACAGGTATAGCTGATCCCAAGACCAGCCAGGCTGCTCCATATGCGCTGAGGATCACATTGCCTTCTGTGCTGCAGAAACCTCCTGCAGTTTTGTAAGCCTATGGCAGATGCGATGCGCTCTTCGGACATCTCATAGATATCCCTGACATTTCCTGCTGTCTCAAGAAGTCTGTATTTTGCTTCCCTCGTAAGCCAATATATTGTATCCAGCCAGCATGCATATATTCTCTGTTCCAATTCTATTGACTGCTGCCCTGCATTATTCCTGTTTTCCGCTATTTCTCTCATTTCAATTTCTAAATTCCGTTTCTTCTATAATTAATGTACTGTCCGGCAAAAAATAATTCCAGATCGTTTTCAATCAGACTGCACACCGCCACCAATCCGGACTGCATATTAGCCAGCCGGCTTTGTTTATTTACTACGTATAATATTTACTGTTTGTCCTGTAACATACTGCCTCGCTCAAATGTTCGGTATTGATTTCTTCCTTTTGGTCCAGATCGGCTATCGTCCTTGCGACCTTTATGATTTTATGGTATGCACGCGCTGACAGGTTCATACAGCGAAACACCTCCTCCATCATCGCCTGCTCATCTGTACCAAGCTTACAGTATTTCCGGATATCACCTGTTCCAAGCTCCGCATTGAATTGGTACCGCGTATTTCTGTAGCGGTGTTTCTGACGTTCTCTTGCTTCCATGACCCGTGCCTTGATTTGTCTGCTGTTCTCATTACTCATGTCAGAGGACAACTGCCTGATATCTACTCTGGGAGCCTCTGTCATGACATCTATTCTGTCCAATATCGGACCTGATATCCTTGAAAGATATTTTTTGATTTCTATTTCTGAGCAGGTACATTTGTTCCTGTCCGGAAAATATCCGCAAGGACATGGATTCATGGCCGCCACCAGCATAAAATCCGCCGGATAGACAAAGCTCCCATAGGCTCTGGCAATGTGAATACGCTTGTCCTCCAATGGCTGCCTGAGAATCTCAAGCACATTGCGCCGAAATTCAGGAAGCTCGTCCATGAACAGTACACCCCTGTGCGCCAGCGATATCACCCCCGGCTTAGGAATACGTCCTCCCCCTGCAAGCGCCTGTTCAGAAATCGTGTGGTGCGGGTCCAGAAACGGGCGTTTTGTAATCAATGCCTTTTTCTTGTCAAGCACTCCTGCTACGCTGTATATGGTAGACACTTCAAGACTTTCATCCATCGACAAATCCGGCAGAATCGTCGGAATCCGCTTTGCAATCATTGTCTTTCCCGAGCCTGGCGGTCCGATCATCAGGATATGATGAAAACCTGCCGCCGCTACCTCTACTGCACGTTTCACTGCCTCCTGACCATTGATATCTGCAAAATCCACATCTGTATCCGTTTCCTCAAAACTGTCCATGCGTGTCTGACCGGCAGGCGCTATCCTTTGTGCCTTACGCTCCTCCACCTCTCTCAGATAGGCAATCGTTTCCGATAAATGAGCGACTCCGATAATTTCAATTCCATCAATAACCGCTCCTTCCCTTACATTTTCCATCGGTACAATACATCTTTTTATCCTCTCCCTTTTTGCCTTCCTTACAATCGGAAGAATCCCCTTGACCGCCCTGACCTCCCCATCAAGTCCAAGCTCTCCTACAATCAATGTATTTTGAATTCCTTCCTCCGGTATCAGCCCTAACGACACAAGCATGCCGACTGCAATCGGTAAATCATAGGCAGCACCCTCCTTACGCATCTCTGCCGGAGATATGCTGACTGTGATTCGCATCGGCGGAATCTCAATAAATATATTTTTGAGCGCAACTCTGACACGTTCCCTCGCCTCACGCACCTCATTATTCAGCTGCCCTACCATCTCTAAGCCCGGAAGTCCCTTTGATGCGTCAACCTCCACTGCTGCAAGCACGCTCTCAATTCCGTTTAAGGCGCCTGTTATCACTCTGCTGTACATTCTTCACTGCTCCTTTGCCTGTATAACTGTTTTAGGAATATATCACAGGCGGAAACGAATTACAATGCAAATGTAAAAAATAGACCTTGAAATGTAAAAAATAGCACAAATCAATACAAGTTGGCTTCTGCCAGCCCCTCTTTCAGTTTGCTAAGGGCTTTTTTCTCTATTCGTGATACATAGCTTCTCGAAATACCGAGCAGGTTTCCAATGTCCCTCTGCGTCATCTCTTCACCGGTAAAGCTTTTCCCCAGCATTCCATACCGCATTTTGATAATTTCACGTTCCCTGTCGTCCAGCCGTTCTTCAATCAGCGAAGACAGACATTTCATCTTTGCCAGCATATCCATGTCTTCCACCACATCACGCTGTTCCTGCTCGCACACATCAATCAGATTAATCTCATTTCCTTCCTTATCTGTTCCAATCGGTTCATATAAGGATATCTCACGCGTCACCTTTTTTCTTGCCCGAAACATCATCAGAAGCTCATTATCGATACATTTTGCAGCATAGGTGGCAAGCCTGCTTCCCTTCTCTGCCTTAAAGGTATTTACTGCCTTTATAAGTCCTATGGTGCCTATTGATATCAAATCCTCCATATCCTCCCCACAACCCATGTATTTTTTGGACACATGTGCCACAAGGCGCAAATTTCTCTCGATCAATATCTGTCTTGCCTTATGGGCGGCTTCTAAATCCCCACCGTTCATTATTTCCAGATATGCAGTCTCCTCCTTGGCAGATAACGGTTGCTCAAAGGTCTTCAAGAAACACCCCCGGGACTCATTTATTTTATTGTATGAACTGCTCTGCCTTTAAGTGCCTTTCCAAATAAAAAATAGCATGGGACTTCAGCCTCCTTGTTTATGGCAAAAGTGCTTGCAAAATACAGCCATTTACATTACTATATTATAATGAATTTATTTTATATATCATTTTGTTTGGCTCTCATCTGCGCCCGGTTTACAAGAACACACACAGGCAGGACAGCGTAACTTTTGAGGCGTGTGCGTCCTTATAAACTGAGGGCAACAGAATACACATTGAAGGAAGGAATTTGTAATGGCTGTAAAATATTACGATATTGGCTTGAATTTGTTCTGCAGGCAATTTCCAAATCCTGAAAAAATTTTACAGGATGCTGCTGATGCAGGAGTTTCCTGTATTCTGACCGGAACAGACAGCGCTGAAAACAAAAAGATAGATGCCTTTGTCCAAACGCATGACGCATTCGGAACAGCAGGCATTCACCCTCATAACGCAGATTCTGCAAAGCAGGAAGACTTTCAATTCATAGAGAAAATATTAGTTGAAAATCCAAAAATTGTTGCTGTCGGAGAATGTGGATTAGATTTTGACCGTATGTTTTCCACGAAGGAAAATCAGATACGTTGTCTTGAAAAACATATTGTTCTGGCAGAAAAACTGGACAAGCCATTATTTTTGCATGAACGCATGGCGGCAGAAGAATTGATACGAAGATTTAAGAAGCATCCGGATATCTGCAAAAAGTCAGTAGTACATTGCTTTACGGGTAATAAAGAAACATTGCGCAAATATCTTGATATGGGATTTTCTATTGGTATTACCGGATGGATTTGTGACGACCGGCGTGCGAAAGAATTGCGTGATGCAGTGAAACTTATTCCGCTGAACCGAATTTTGATCGAGACAGATGCCCCCTATCTAACCCCGAGAAATGTATCAGGCTTAAGCCGGACAAATGTGCCGCAGAATATTTTATATGTAGTCAAAGACCTTGCTCAATACATGAGTATTTCTGAATCTGTCTTGATAGAAAATGCAAAGAAAAATACCGAAAGGATTTTTGGAATTTAAATGAACTGTCTGATTTCCCTAAGAAAAAGACTACAGTTTATAAAACCAGTTGAAAATTATGAAAAATGGTTAAAATATATTCTATGCGTTAGCAGAAAGAAGGGGAACCACAATGAATTATGATGCAATTAAAAATCATTTTTACGGAACTTTAGGTTTTATACAGCTTCTTAATATGAGAATCACTGAAATTTCAGAAGGATACTGTAAAGGTGAGATGCCGCTCAGACCGGAGATATTAAATCCGCTTGGCACAGTACACGGAGGATGCACCTTTGCACTGGCTGATACCATCGGCGGCAGCGCCGCTCTTACTCATGGAGGCAGCGTCGTGACTGTTGACAGCACGATACACTATCTCGCACCTGCCTGTGACACGGAAAAGCTCATTGCAGAGGCAAAAGAAGTCAAATACGGCTCCAAAATTGCTGTTTATGAGGTAAACGTATACAAAGCAGACGGCACGATTGTTGCCACCTCCATGCAGTCCTACTTTATCCTGTCTGACAGTTCAAACAAGTAACCCCCTGCGATTCTATACGGAAAAAAATCCGTGTGCATAAAAAACTGCGAAGCATCGACCCGCAGTTTTTTATCATGAATCCCATTATTTATATAAGTCTCTCTTATCCACAACACGGACAGCCTTGCCTTCACTTCTTGTAATCGTCTTCGGCTCTACAATCTTTACTTCTACTTTGATGCCAAGCATTGATTTTAAGCCTGCTACAATCATCTTTTCTCTCTGTGCTGTATTAAATTCTGCATCTGCTGCCATCTCGGGTGTCTTTTCAACCTGTACTTCAATCGTGTCATTATTTCCAATGCGGTCAACAACAATCTGGTAGTTTGCCTGATAACCCTGATTCAAAAGAACTGCTTCAATCTGTGAGGGCCATACATTAACACCCTTAACAACCATCATATCATCGCTTCTTCCCATCGGCTTATGCATACGGATATGGGTGCGTCCGCAGGAACATTTCTTTCGGGTCAGATAACAGAGGTCGCGGGTACGGTATCTCAAGAGAGGAAATGCCTTCTTGGTAATACATGTAAATACAAGCTCTCCGACTTCACCCTCCGGAAGCACCTCGCCTGTCTCAGGGTTGATGATTTCAGGAATAAAGTGATCCTCCTGCACATGCATACCCTGCTGCTCCTCGCACTCGAAGGAAACGCCCGGACCGGAAATCTCTGTCAGTCCATAGATATCATATGCCTTGATGCCAAGAGATTTTTCGATGTTTCTTCTCATCTCCTCAGTCCAAGGCTCTGCCCCGAAGATGCCTGCCTTCAGCTTGATTTTATCCCTGAGACCTCTTTCATTGATTGCCTCTCCGAGGTTTGCTGCATAAGACGGTGTACAGCAGAGAATCGTGGAACCGAGGTCTGTCATAAACTGAAGCTGCCTGTCTGTATTTCCTGATGACATAGGCAGCGTCAGGCAGCCTACCTTGTGTGAACCGCCGTTTAAACCGGGACCTCCTGTAAATAATCCATAGCCATAACATACATGGCACACATCTTCCTTCGTACCGCCTGCCGCAACAATAGCTCTCGCGCAGCACTCCTCCCATATATCAATATCAGCCTGTGTGTAAAATGCTACAACACGACGGCCTGTTGTACCGCTTGTTGACTGAATCCTTACGCATTCCGATAAGGGCACTCCCAAAAGTCCATACGGATACTGGTCTCTCAAATCATCCTTATTAATAAACGGCAGCTTATATAAGTCCCCGATACCCTTGATGTCTTCGGGCGTTATGCCTGCCTCATCCATCTTGTCATGATAAAACTTCACATTTTCATATACATATTTTACCTGCTCAGTAAGTCTCTCGCTCTGTAGAGCCTGTATCTGCTCTACCGGCATTGTTTCAATTTCCGGTTGATAGTAATTTGCCATGTTAATTCTCCTTCGCTTTAATGTGTTAAAGTTGTATTCAAAGTTTAACACATTTTTGTTCAATTGTTAATAAAAAAATGAAAATTCTCTAATAAGTATTGTATCTTTTTTATAATTTCTGTTTTAAACTTACCATATGGCAATTATTTATTATATTGTAAATGAGCACATTTTCCGTTCTGAAGCAATTTTTTTTGCCCATTTTTCAAATATGTTTCTTCACATATTATAACATGTTAAGTAAAAGGAGTTTCAAGTATATGCGTTACAGCAATCCAATTATTTCGGGTTTTCATCCTGATCCAAGTATATGCAGAGTCGGCAATGACTTCTATCTGGTAACCAGCAGCTTTGAATATTTTCCGGGGCTTCCGCTTTTTCACAGCACTGACCTCGTTCATTGGGAGCAAATCAATTATATCCTCAACCGAAACAGCCAGTTTACCTTAGCCACAGAGGCCCCTAACTGTCTCGGCATCTATGCGCCTACGATACGATATCATGACGGAGTCTATTATTGTGTTGTCACAAATGTGGGCGGTCCGTCAGGCGGCAATTTCTTTGTCTATACAACAGACCCCTATGGAGAATGGTCCGAGCCTGTCAGACTTCCTTTTAGCGGGATTGACCCTTCTCTGTTTTTTGATGATGACGGCAGGGTATACTACAGCGGCACTGACACGGGCATATTTATCTCCGAACTGACGCTCACAAAAACAACGTCTGCCGATGGCAGCATAACCGTCACCTGTGAGAAAGTCGGCGAACAGGTGTACGCATGGAACGGCTCCGGCGGCAATAATCCTGAGGGACCGCATCTTTATAAAGTGAACGGAATGTACTATCTGATGATTGCAGAAGGCGGCACCGAATACTGTCATATGGTAACGATAGCAAGAAGCAGCTCCGTATATGGTCCTTATGAGGACTGCCCTCATAATCCGATTCTCACGAACCGCAGCACGGAGCTTCCAATTAAAGCGGCAGGACATGCTGACCTGGTTGAAGACCAAAACGGCAGCTGGTGGGCTGTATGTCTCGGAATCCGCCCTTTATCCTATCCCTTTCGGCACAATATGGGACGCGAAACCATGCTGGTGCCTGTCTTATGGAAACAGGGCTGGCCTGTGATGGGCGCCAATCAAAACGGACATGTTGATGCAGAAATCGAAACCTTGCTGCTTCCATGTACGGAGGCAGCATATCAGAGTGATTTCAAGAGTCATTACTATATTCCCGGAAGCAATGTAACGGATTATTTCAATACCTCCTCCATGCACCCGTCATGGAACACTATTTACAATCCTGATGACAGCCTGTATGATTTTACTGCAAACGGGCTGGTATTGCATGGAAATCAATACGGCATCTCAAGCAGCAGTCCGAAATCCATACTCTGCAGACGTCAGGAGCATTTTGACTTTACCGCACAATTGATACTCTCCATGGAAAAAATTCCGGAAAACGGCGAAGCAGGCATTTCAATTTATATGAACAACAACCATCATTATGAAGCTGCCATGACGATGTTAAACGGAAAACGCGCGCTCATCATCAGACGTCAGATTGGCAGGCTGAAAGCGATAGAAAATATCGTAGATTACCCGAAAGAAACTGTTATTCTGCAGCTTACCGGTTCACGCGAGGAATACTCTTTTGGCTATCAATCTGCCGAAGATACGGATTTCACAGCGCTTGGGTCTGGTGAAGCCCAATACCTGACAACAGAGACAGGCGGCTGCTTCACAGGAAACTTTATTGCCATCTATGCTTCCAATGCAGATGCCGTCTGCAGACAATTTACCTATGCTGCAAAATAAAAATATCGTTCCCCTGCCCGATTTACAGCTTACAAAGATAAAACCTTCAATCGGGCAGAAGAACGACTTTTTCCTTACTTAATAAAGCAGGCGTCTCCAAAAGAAAAAAATCTGTACTTCTTCTCTACCGCTTCCTGATATGCATTCAGTACATGCTCGCGCCCTGCAAGCGCTGATACCAGCATAATCAGTGTAGATTCCGGCAGATGAAAATTGGTTATCAGGTTATCAAGCACTTTAAACTGATATCCGGGATAGATAAAGATTTCCGTGTTATCACTTCCTGCAATCACCTTGCCCTCTGCGTTGGCAGCGCTTTCTATCGTGCGGCAGCTCGTTGTTCCCACACAGATGACCCTTCCTCCGGCTTCCTTTGTACTGTTGATGATATCTGCTGCTTCCTGCGTTACCTGATAAAATTCAGAATGCATGTGGTGGTTCAACAGATTGTCCTCTTTCACAGGCCGGAAGGTTCCAAGTCCGACGTGAAGCGTAACATAGGCAATTTTTACGCCCTTTTCCTCAACCTTTTTTAACAAATCCCTGGTAAAGTGAAGTCCTGCCGTTGGAGCCGCGGCAGAGCCTTCATACTTTGCATACACTGTCTGATAGCGGTTCTTATCTGCAAGCTTATGTGTGATATACGGCGGCAGGGGCATTTCCCCAAGCCTGTCAAGAACCTCTTCAAAAATTCCGTCATAAGAAAACTGTATCAGTCTGTTTCCTTCGTCAACAACATCAATCACTTTTCCGGTTAACAATCCGTCTCCAAAGCTGATAACTGCACCTTGTCTTGCCTTTTTTCCGGGTTTTACAAGAGTCTCCCACACATCATTTTCACGGCGCTTGAGCAGGAGCACTTCTATCGCCGCTCCTGTCTCTGCCTTGGTACCCATGAGCCGTGCCGGAATGACTTTGGTATTGTTAAGCACCAGACAATCTCCCTCATGAAGATAATCTACAATATCCGTAAATACCTTGTGCTCTATCTCTCCTGTCACTTTGTCAAGCACCAGAAGCCTTGAGCTTGACCTGTCCTCAAGAGGGTCCTGTGCGATTAACTCTGGCGGCAGCTCAAAATAAAAATCCTTTTTTAAAAGCTCTTCCATATCCAATCCTTAATTATCAAATATATTAGTCCTACGCACGAAGCTCAATGCCGAGGCTCTCCAAACCGTTCAATATCTTCTTCATTGCACCTGAAACATCACTTTCCTCAAGGGTCCTGTCCTTTGCCCTGAACGTGATAGAATAAGCAACAGACTTATAGCCTGCCTTAATCTGGCTTCCTTCGTAGATATCAAACAACTGGTAATCCTCCAGTATTTTTCCGCCGCGCTGCTCGATAACCTTCTCAATATCTCCCACCAGAATGTTCTTTGGCACAACCATACTGATATCACGTGACACTGCAGGATACTTCGCAATTCCCTCATACTTTCTGTCGAAGGAAGCAAACGGCAATACCTCCGGCATATCAAGCACTGCAATATATACCTTGGTATCAATATCATAATTGTCGGCAACCTCAGGGTGAATCTCACCTAAGTATCCGATAACCGTATCTTTATATTGAATCAACGCCTGACGTCCCGGGTGAAGGAAGGGCTTCTCTGCATTCGGATTATAAGTAGTCTTCTTTGTCATGCCGATGCTCTCAAGAAATTCCTCGACAACCCCCTTCATAGTGAAGAAGTCGCCGTCTCCATACATACCAAGCGTGAACTGCATTCTCTCATCAGGATAATCCTCAACCGGTAAGCTCTTTGGAATATAGATATTTCCAAGCTCATAGAGACGCACATTCTTATTTCGACGATTGTAGTTTGTAGCAAGTGATGTCAAAATACCGTTCAGAGATATGGTCCGCATAATCGAGAAATCCTCTCCTAACGGATTGGAAATCGTCACTGTCTTTCTAAGCTCACTGTCAGCCGGAATGAGAAGCTTGTCAAATACCTTCGGACTTTCAAAAGAATAGCTCATTCCCTGTGAAAAACCGCAGTACTCAGCGATATCTCTTGCCTTCTCCTCAATTCTTAACTTAAACGGAAGCTTACCGGTCGTTGCCTCACCGCTTGGAAGTGTTGTCGGAATCTTATCATAGCCATAAAATCTTGCAACCTCCTCTGCAATGTCTGCAAAGCACTCAATATCCTGTCTAAAGGAGGGGGCTGTAATCATATTAGTATTTTCATCATATACAAGCTCCAAACGCTCAAAAATCTGAAGCATTTCCTCTGTTGAAATATCTGTTCCAAGAAACTTATTGATTCTTTCCGGCTCAAACGGAATCTGCTTTAATTCCTTCAAAGGCTCTTTCACATCAACAATACCGCCGACAACCTCGCCGCATCCAAGCTCCTCGATAAGCTGACACGCTCTGTTGATTGCGTCCTCGGCGTTTCTTGGGTCAAGCCCCTTCTCAAAAATACCGGAAGCATCTGTTCTAAGTCCTACTCTCTTTGATGATTTTCTGATGTTTGCCCCATTAAAGGTTGCTGCCTCAAACAATACGGTCTGCACATCATCTGTAATCTTGGAATTTTCTCCGCCCATGATACCTGCCAAGCCGATTTCCTTCTCAGCATCGCAGATCATCAGCATCTCTGAATCAAGCTTTCTTATCTGTCCGTCAAGTGTCTGGAATTCATCTCCGTCCTTTGCACGTCTTACAATTATCTTATTTCCTGCTACGTTGTCAAGGTCATAAGCATGCATCGGCTGTCCGTACTCCATCATGACATAGTTTGTGATATCGACCAGATTGTTGATGGGTCTGATGCCGCATGCCGCAAGCCTTCTCTGCAGCCATTCGGGAGACGGAGCAATCTTAATATTCTTACATACTCGTGCACAGTAACGTGTGCAAAGGTCCGTGTCCTTCACTTCTACGGAAATGTAGCTGTTCACGTCTTCCTGATTTCCTTTAACCTCGACTGCAGGCGGCACAAAAGGTTTTTTAAAGGTAGCGGCGGCCTCTCTTGCAATACCTAAGATGCTGTAGCAGTCAACACGATTTGAGGTTACCTCATACTCCACAACCGTATCATGAAGTCCGAGCGCCTCAATCGCATCTTCTCCGGGTGTTACAGGCTTCTTAAATACGTAAACTCCATCCTCCGGCGCCTCAGGATACATGTCCCGGCTTGAACCAAGCTCCTCAATCGCACACATCATACCATGTGACTCAACACCACGAAGCTTTCCTGCCTTGATTTTGATGCCATTCTCCGGAAGAGGACCGCCGTCGTGTCCGCCTGCAACCCGTCCGCCGTCAAGAACGGTAGGAACATAATCTCCTTCCTTCAGATTCTGCGCACCTGTTACAATCTGTATTGTCTCAGAGCCTACATTGACCTGACAAATAACAAGCTTATCTGCATCCGGGTGGCGCTCAATCTTTTCAATATGTCCTACAACAATCTTCTCGAGGTTTTTATCAAGCCTCTCAAATCCTTCTACCTTCGTTCCTGAGAGCGTCATCGCATCACAGTATTCTCTGTCCTCACAGGAAAGCTCAGGTACATATGCTTTTATCCACGATAATGGTGTATTCATTTTATCCTCCAATCTATGACACGCGTGTCATATTTTCATCTATTTTCCTAATTATCCAGTACTTTTCCAGTGTACGGAATCATTTTACATATTTTGTAACATTTTCGTGTTACAAGACTCAAGCCATACGGAAACATTTTAGAACTGCTTTAAGAACCTGATATCGTTCTCATATAAGAGACGCATATCGTCAATCTCATACTTCAAAAGAGCAATTCTCTCAAGACCTACGCCAAATGCAAAGCCTGTGTATTCCTCAGGGTCAATGCTGCACATTTTCAGCACCTTCGGGTGAACCATGCCACAGCCGAGAATCTCAATCCAGCCTTCACCCTTGCAGAAACGGCAGCCGCTTCCGCCGCACTTAAAGCATGATACGTCCATCTCAGCCGACGGCTCTGTGAACGGGAAATGATGCGGTCTGAACTTTACCTTTGTATCCTCGCCGAAAAGCTCCTTTGCAAACTCCGCAAGTGTGCCCTTTAAGTCGGAAAATGTAATGTTCTTGTCAATGACAAGTCCTTCAATCTGGTGGAAGGACGGAGAATGTGTCGCATCTACCTCATCCGCTCTGAACACGCGTCCGGGAGCAATCATTCTGATTGGAAGCTTCCCTTTCTCCATCTCATGAACCTGTACGCCGGAGGTCTGTGTCCTGAGCAGAATATCACTGTTGATATAAAAGGTGTCCTGTTCATCTTTTGCAGGATGGTCAGCCGGAATATTCAGCGCCTCAAAATTGTAGTAGTCCTTTTCTACCTCGGGTCCCTCTACAACCTCATATCCCATACCGATAAAAATTCTTTCTACTTCTTCCAGTGCAATGGTATTCGGATGGCGGTGTCCCACATTATTTTTCTGTGCAGGAAGTGTTACATCAATCACCTCTGCCTTCATCTTAGCCTCACGAAGCTTCTTCTCCATATTCGTTCTGGCCTCGTCCAGCACCCTCTCGATTTCCTCTCTCGCCTCATTTACAAGCTGCCCTATCTTTGGTCTGTCCTCCGGCGCTACATCCTTCATACCCTTCAATACGGCTGTCAGCTCGCCCTTTTTACCCAAAAAGTTGACACGCACGTCATTTAACTTGTCCAATGCTTCGCTTTCATTAATCTGGCGAATCGCCTCAGCCTTAATCTGCTCTAATCTTTCTTTCATCACCATTCTCCTTTACTATTCAGTACCTTCATAGTTACGAGAACAAATTCATGCATAATCACCTTCGGTGATGAATTTGTTCCTGCTAAATATACGTTTTCTTCGGCAAACGCAGTAAATGCGTATGCCTGCTAAATAGTTACTAATAAACCACAAAAAAATCCCTCGCAGAAATATAAATATTCTGCAAGGGACGAATAAACCGCGGTACCACCCATGTTCCTGTATCTGTTGTCAGACACACAGCAATCCAGCCATGTACATTCATAAAATCGTCGGATTGTACAGACTTCCTGCATAGTCAAACTGTAAATCAAATACAGGCTCTCAAAAGACTTAACGTGTCTTAACGTCTTTTCCTACTATTTTATCCGATTGTATCTCATCAGACAGCAGTTCAAAAAAGCTGCTCCGGTGGGAAATTCGATGTCATATCTGAACTGTGGGAGGCTTCCAGCCGATGACCTCCGCTCTCTGGCAGAAAATATGATTCTACTTTGCACCTTCATCGCATTTGATATTGTAACTATAAAATAATTCTAAAAATAATATTATGCGATATTCTTCCAAAAGTCAAGTATGAAATTCCGAAATATAATTGTTTCATCGACAGTTCAGCCTTTTATGTATTAACGTCTGGACGAAAACGGCAGATAATATCCCTCCGGCTGCCATTGGTTCCAAATGGGAATTTCCTAATACGATGAAACAAGGCTTTCTAATGAGGACGGAGCCGGCTCGAGTCGGCATCCATGCCTCCGTCTCGCCTAAATTTGCGTCCATGCAAATTTGCTCTTGGATATCTATCATCGTATAAGGAAATATCGCCATTCTTCACCGGGCAGCCTACGGGATACTATCTGCCATTTTCTGTTCAGTGAAACCATAAAATGGAACAGTTGTCAGTACACAGAAGTCCAGCTAATAAATGTCAATAGATAAATGAAAAATATTTTTCTTCTAAAAAAGGGCAGACTTTCCCCTTGG
>JAGAQJ010000002.1 GCA_017622845.1 Lachnospiraceae bacterium
ATGGCTATTGGAAGGAGCTGGTTGCGTTTACGAGAAGTCTGTTTAATGCGGCCTTTAAAACGAATCCATGGCTGGAGCGTGCTATCATGACCGGAATTACCAGAGTCAGTAAAGAATCTATCTTTTCAGACCTCAATAACCTTAAGGTGGTGACAACTACATCAGATGAATATGCTGAATCCTTTGGATTTACGGAGAAGGAGGTGTTTTCCGCTCTTGAAGAATGTAATTTGAGTGAAGAAAGGGAAGGCGTTAAGAGATGGTATGACGGCTTTACATTTGGAGAGCATAAGGATATTTATAATCCGTGGTCGATATTAAATTTTTTGGATACAGGAAAATATGCAACCTATTGGGCAAACAGCAGCTCCAACAGCTTAGTCGGAAAACTGATACGTGAAGGGAGCAGACAGATAAAAATGCCCTTTGAGAGTCTTTTGAGAGGGGAGCGCCTAATATGTCCGGTTGACGAGCAGATTGTATACAACCAACTGGATGAGAATGAGACTGCCATCTGGAGCCTCCTGCTTGCCAGCGGTTATTTAAAAGTGCTTGCGCATGAGGACGAGGGAAAGATTTATGACGGACGGGAGGCATTGTATGAGCTGGCGCTCACCAATTATGAGGTAGAGCGGATGTTTAACGGCATGGTGAGAAGCTGGTTTAAGTCTGCAGGAACGGACTACAGTGATTTTGTCAAGGCAATGCTGTCAGGCGATGTGGATGCCATGAACATATACATGAATCGCGTGGCATTGCAGATATTCAGTTATTTTGATACAGGAAAGAGCATATTCGGGGCAGAGCCGGAACGTTTTTATCATGGTTTTGTGCTGGGGCTTCTGGTTGACCTGCAGGAGCGGTATGTGATAACCTCAAACCGTGAAAGCGGATTCGGCAGATACGATGTGATGCTGGAACCAAAGCATCCGGACAGGGATAATGCCGTCATACTGGAATTTAAGGTGCATAACCCAAGGAAGGAAAAATCCCTGGAGGACACGGTACAGGCAGCGTTTGCCCAGATAAAGGAAAAGCATTACAGCGAAGAGCTGACTGCCCGGGGAATTTCCAAGGAACACATCTTTATCTATGGATTTGCATTTGAGGGTAAGACGGTACTGATTGATGCGGACAGGGAGGGATGATTGTTGTTGCTAAGTAAGGAAATAAGGGGTATTATTAATTTTAGCCGCTTATGATTTCGGCAATAGACATTGGAGGTTTAAGAC
This sequence comes from Lachnospiraceae bacterium, assembly GCA_017622845.1. Taxonomy (GTDB): domain Bacteria; phylum Bacillota; class Clostridia; order Lachnospirales; family Lachnospiraceae; genus COE1. Next base: position 1,233 of record JAGAQJ010000002.1, read on the forward strand.
TCATGAATAACAATTTTTTGTTATTGATATTTATTCTTATATTTGCATTCATTTCCGGAGCATTGTGGACGGCAGTGAATAAAAACAGGCTGAGAGACAGCAGAAGCGCAGAGCTTATTAGGGCAGAGCTGTTTTTCTTCAGCTGTGATTATTTGCTGTTAACTGTAGTCAAATGGTTTTTGGGAAGCGGAAAGGATACGCTGCTTGAGAGCTTTTGGGACATTGAGCCCAGGACCTACATTCACTATGGAGTGCCGCTTCTTGCTGCAAGCCTTGCAGAGCCTTTTCTGTTAAAGCTGCTTGCAAAGGCGCATGGTAAAAGACTGATATCAGCATTTTGCGCCGAAATGCCGGTGGTTTTGTTTTTGGCTTTTCTGATAACCGGTAATATAAGTAATGCAGCGTACTGCTTAGCGTTCTTGGTAAGCTGTATTTGTGCGCTTTTGACATTGGTATTCTACAAAAAAGACTTTGTGTATTATTCATTCCGGACATATCCAAAAGTGCTTGTAAAAGCCCTCCCGACAGTCGGTGTGTGGGTCTTTATGCATGGCATATACCTTCCGAATGAATTATACTTAAATAACATGGGAGACTTTTCAGGACCATACGGAAGCTTTTTGGTGATTTTGGTTGTGATGAGTCTGTTAGTTATCTGTGTTATTGCGGCAGCGGAAATGCTCCTTCTGCCTGGAGCAGTACTTGAGTGGACAAACCTTATGATAGCAGGAATCGCTGTTATGGGATATATCCAGAATATGTTTTTGAACGGAAGTATGGCTGTCCTGAACGGAAGTGAGCAGGAGTGGACGACGGGAAGCCGTCTGATTAACATTGCGGTTTGGATTCTGGCAATCGGAATTATCCTTGCTTTGAGCTATTCTAAGAAAACAGTAAGAAAGCTGGTGCAGGGAATATGTGTTTACATTGCGCTGATACAGCTTTTGACATTGGGATATATGGTGGTAACGACAGATTTTTCTGAGAAAGCAGCAGGAGGGGCAATGACAACAGAACATTCCTTAGAGCTTTCACAGGGAAATAATGTTTTGGTATTTGTGCTGGACAGACTGGAAAGCAAGTGGACACAGGAGCTTATAGATGAGGACAGTGCGTTCTTTGAGCCGTTATCGGATTTTACCTTTTATCGGAATGCCACCTCGCAGTTTGCAGATACCAGAACTTCCATTCCATATATGCTGACAGGAACAGCATGGCAGGAGGGAATGGCAGGAGAATACGGCAAGTATGCTTATGAGAACAGTAATTTCCTAAGGGATATCAGGGAAAATGATTATGATATAGGGATATATACGGATTTGACAAACACTTCGGAAGTCATGCATGGATTTACCTCAAACTATAAAGAAAACGTGCATAAAGAGTACAAAATATGGGATACATTTGCTACAATGTGGAAGTGCTCTATGTACCAGACAACACCGTTCTGCATCAAATCATCGTATTTCTATTATACAAGCGATATCGCGGCGATGGTGAATGAACCTGAGGTATGGAGCACGGAGAATGATTTGCCGTTTTATGAAAGCTTGAAAAAAGAAGGACTTTCTGTAACGGATGATTATCACAATGCATTCCGCTTTTATCATATGCGCGGTGCGCATGAGCCGTATTATCTGTCAGAGGACTTGCAGTACAATACAACCGGACGGGATGTTAATGTATATTCACAGATAAAGGGCAGCATGAAGGTGGTGTATGAGTATCTGGATCAGTTAAAGGAACTGGGATTATATGAGGAAGCTGCCATAATTATAACAGCTGATCATGGGCAGCAGACTGAATTTGTGGAGTCGGAGGGAAAACCGGATAAAACACTGATGCCCACGATTATGGTGAAAATGCCGGGAGAGCATCATGACAGCATAAACTTTAACGAAGCGCCGGTTTCTCATGCAGAGTATCTTGCAACCGTGGCAAAGGCAGCAGGACTAGACTGGAAACAATATGGAAATACTTTAGAGGAAGCCCCTGAAATTGATGAGAAAGAACGGACATGCATATCTTTGTGGTATGGTCATATTATTAAATTTACCATAACAGGAGATGCAAGAGACTTAGAAAACTGGAGTGCAGAAGAAGTGGCACCAAGAGAATAGCAGCTAGTGTACTGACCATCTGGTAATTATGGTAAAGAGTGCTAATTACCATAAATTACAAGTGGTCAGTACACCAGTACCGGAGGATTTATGAGAGAGAACTTAAAGCAGGCAGTACAAAACGGATTCAGCACGAAGAGCATATTAGTGTTAGGCGATTTGATGGTTGATGAGTATATCCTTGGAAAGGTCAGCAGGATTTCACCGGAGGCGCCGGTTCCGGTATTGAATTATAAGGGCAGGGAGCGCAGCGCGGGAGGCGCCTCCAATGTTGCCTTAAATATGCATGCGATGGGAGGCCGCATCGCAGTGGCAGGGGTAGCCGCCGAGGATGAGAGCGGACGGTGGCTTCGGAACTTTCTGGACAGCATAGGGATTGCAGCGGACGGAATTGTCTCAGAAGACAACAGAATGACGACATTAAAGACACGCTTTGCCACAAAAGGGCAGCAGCTTCTCAGAATGGATCAGGAGGACAGCAGCGGAATCGCGCCAGAGACAAGAAAACGGTTGTTGGATTATGTTTCGGCTCATATTCAGGAGTGGGACGCTGTTGTATTGTCGGATTATTGTAAGGGGGTGTTTGAGGATGCGGAGTTTGTGCGGACACTGATTCGTATTTGCAATGAGCATGATGTTGTTGTCACGATCGACTCCAAAAGCCGCAATATTGCAGCTTTCGAAAATGCGGATTTTGTAAAACCCAATAATCTGGAATTGGAAAATGCAGTCGACATAAAGATTACGGATTGTGCTTCCCTTGACAAGGCAGGCAAAAAGTATCTTGCAATTTCAAAGGCAAAGAGTATTATTGTAACAAGAGGGGCAGACGGAATCTCCATCTTTGAGCCGGAGAAAGAGCGCAGAGATTATGCTTCTAAGGCAGTCTCGGTGTTTGATGTAACCGGTGCGGGCGATACGGTAATCAGTACGATTACACTAGGATTGATCAGCGGGCTTTCGCTGGACGAATCTGCCGTGCTGGCAAATATTGCAGCGGGTGTGGTTATCGGAAAGCGAGGAACAGCTACCGTATCACAGGAGGAGCTTCTGGAGGAAATCAATGAAAAGTAAAATCGTTACATTAGATGAATTAGAGTCTGCCGTATCGGCAGAGAAGCAAAAAGGAAAATGCATTGTCTCTACCAGCGGATGCTTTGACATTCTCCACGCCGGACATGTGACATATTTAGAGGAAGCAAAGGCAAAGGGAGACGTGCTGGTGGTGCTGTTAAACTCCGACAGTTCTGTGCAGCAGCTTAAGGGACCAACACGCCCTATCGTACCGCAAGAAGAGCGTGCTGTCGTGCTGGCAGGACTTTCCAGTGTTGATTACGTGTGCATTTTTTCGGATAAGACGCCTTGCGGCATAATTGAAAGAATACAGCCGTCAGTAATCATCAAGGGCGGAGATTATGCAGGAAAATGGATACCGGAGATGGACAGCGCAGCTGTATATGGAGGACGAGTGGAGTATGTAAATGTTGTGGACGGCTGTTCTACGACGAATATTGTAAAGAAAATAGAAAAGCTGGTGAGGGAGGAAAATACATGAGTATTATTGTAACCGGAGGTGCAGGATTTATAGGAAGCTGTATTGTGCGTGAACTGAATGACAGAGGAATAGAGGATATCATTGTGGTTGACCATATAGCACAGACCGATAAGTGGATGAACCTGCGCAATAAACGTTATATCAAATACATCAATAGAGATGAATTTTTGCAGCAATTGCCGTCCTTTGCAGGAACGGTTTCCCATATTATCCATATGGGCGCCTGCTCTTCAACGACAGAGAGGGATTTTGACTTCCTGTATAAAAACAACCTTGAGTATACGCAGACCTTATGGGAGTTCTGTGCAGAGAATCAAATCAGCTTTATTTATGCAAGCAGTGCGGCTACCTATGGTGACGGGACGCAGGGCTTTGATGACAAAGAGGATATCAGGAGGCTGCGTCCGCTAAACGGATATGGATATTCGAAGCAGCTGTTTGACTTATGGGCAGAAAAGCAGACAGTCAGACCTAAGCAGCATGTCGGCTTTAAGTTTTTTAACGTCTATGGACCCAATGAGTATTTTAAAGGCTCAATGGCAAGCGTTATCCTTCATTCCTTCCATAAAATTACCGAGACAGGCGAGATGGGATTATTTAAGTCCTATAAAAAGGAGTATCCGGACGGCGGCCAATTGAGAGACTTTGTCTATGTAAAGGATATCTGCAAGGTGATATTATATATGATGGACAATCCGCAGATTAGCGGTCTGTTTAATCTGGGAACAGGTAAGGCAAGGAGCTTTTATGACTTGGCGGCAGCAACCTTTAGGGCAATGGGACTGGAGCCGAATATTAAATACATCGAGATGCCGGAAACACTGCGTCCCAAATACCAGTATTATACACAGGCCGCCATGAATAAGCTCAGGGAAGCAGGATACCGCGAGAACTTTTACTCTTTGGAGGAGGGCGTGCAGGATTACGTCTGCGGCTATCTGGCAAAAGACTGCGCGATATACTAGTGTACTGACACATTCATATTCAGACTAACAGTATAGCCTATTTTGCCATCTGCTGCGTTGTCGTCAATCGACGATGCCACCGCATCGCCTCATTCCTTCGCCTTGCAGAGTAACAAAATATTCAACACTGTTAGTTCAGAAATGAGTGTGTCAATACACTAATCAGTCAATAGGAAAGGCATGGTGATAAAATGCAGGAATATATCAGGGAAAATATTGCGGAGGGTATCGCATGCAAGCAGGCGCTACTGCAGAACGAAGCATTGCTTTTGGAAGTAGAGCGCGTGGCGCAGGCGTGCATAGAAGCCTACAAGAGGGGCAATAAATTATTGGTGTGCGGTAACGGAGGCAGTGCGTCAGACGCATTGCATATGACAGGCGAGCTGGTTGGCAGATATCTGGTAGAGCGCCGGGGGATTCCGGCAGTTGCCTTAAATGCCAATGCGGCAGTCATGACGGCACTGTCAAATGATTATGATTACAATAGTGTCTTTGCAAAACAGGTAAGAGCGCTGGGAAATAAGGGAGACATCCTCTTTGGAATCTCTACCAGCGGCAGCTCCAAAAATGTAGTAATGGCATTTGAGGAGGCGCGAAAGCTTGGCATTACTACAGTGGGACTTACCGGAGCAGGCGGCGGTCAGATGAGAGAAAGCAGCGATTATCTGCTCAATGTACCTTCGGATAGGACGCCGCGGATTCAGGAAATGCACATTGTGCTGATTCACACGCTTTGCGGTTTGATGGAAAAAGAGCTGCACGAGTGCGGATATTTTGAGGATATCAATGAATAAGGCAGTATTTTTGGATAGAGACGGAACGATTAATGTGGAGGTGGATTATCTTCATGAGATAGAGCGGCTTGCTTTCATAAATGGCGTTCCAAAGGCATTGGCGCAGCTAAAACAGATGGGCTACAAGCTGATTGTCATTTCCAATCAGTCAGGAATAGGACGCGGCTATTATACGGCACATGATACGGAAAAGCTGCATGCTTATATGAATACGATTTTGGAAAAGCAGGCAGCAGGAATTGATGCATTTTATTATTGTCCTCATGTGGAACAGGACCATTGCATGTGCAGAAAACCAAAGACAGGACTGATAGAGCAGGCAGTCAGAGACTTTGACATCTGTTTACAGCAGTCATACATGGTAGGTGACAAGGAATCTGATGTGCTGACTGCAATCAATGCAGGCTGCGGATATGGTCTGTTGTTGAGCGGACATGAGATTTCCAGAGAACTGCAGGAAAAATATAAAGGACATCTCTACAAGGGTTTAGGTGATTTTGCGCAAGCGATAGGAGAAAAGTATGGCGTGGCGGAGTAAAGCAGAAAAGATAAAACGATGGGCGAATATCTGGTTCTCGCAATTTCGGGTAATTGGGTTGAAAAATCAAAGACCTGCCGATGATAACAGCGATGGTGTCGCGGTGATTAAGATGGATGCAATCGGGGACTTTTTAATCTGGCTTGACAGTGCATCGCAATACAGGAAAATATATCCTAATCAGGAGATTACCTTGATATGCAATACTGCATGTGAGGAGCTTGCAAAGCATACCGGCTTTTTTGACCACATTATCGCGGTACACAGCAGAAGGTTTGAGGCAGATAACCGGTATAAAAGGGAAGTATTAGAGCTGCTGGAAAAACAGGGCTATCAAACGCTGCTGCAGCCTGCCTACTCCAGAACGGTGGATATGGATATCCTTGCATATCATATTCCGGCAAAGGAAAAGATTGGATTTGCGGCAGATGAGTCCAGAGAAAATCTAAGCAGATATCTGACCTTCCGGCGAATCCGGCAGAGACTTGACGCAGCATATGATAAGCTGCTTCCTTCAGGACCGGAGCATTTGATGGAGCTGGAGCGGAATGCAAGATTTATCCGCGGATTGGGTCAGGAGTTTCAGGCAGGATATCCGTGTCTTCCTGTTTCCGGGGTGCCGTCAGCTATGATTCCGGAGAAGCCCTATGCGGTTATCTTTCCGGGAGCAAGCTCGCAGAAGAAGATGTGGCCGATTGAGCGTTTCGCAGAAGCAGGGGCATACATCATTCGTGAAAAAAATATGGATATCTATCTGTGCGGCGGCAAAGATGAAGCGTATCTATATGACGCTTTTACAAAAGCAATGGGGCAGGATACATGCAAGGAACGTGTGCATGATTATTTTGGCAGGACAACCTTGCTTGAGCTTGCAGAAGTGATACGGAATGCAGGGCTTTTAATCAGCAATGATACCAGCGGAATTCATTTTGCCGCAGCGGTAAATACAAAGGGCATCTGCATTTTTGGCGAGTTTGCATATGGTCGTTTTCTGCCGTATTGCTGTGAACGGGACTGTACCGGACATGAACCGATTATTGTCTGTCACGCAGGCATGAGCTGTGCAGGGTGTGCGCATGGGAGTATCACGAAGAAGTGCAGAGAACATCTGCTAAAGACCGGACGCCATTTGTGCATTGAGAATGTATCGGTGGAGCAGGTGCTTGAGAATATCTAAGGCAGAATGTCAGGGATTAGGGGAGCTTATGAGAGATAAAGAACAGAAATTTATATGCGGAGTATCAGCATTGCTTGGAGGGCTTATATTTATTTTCATATATGGCATTGCCATACTAAATCCATTTTATACAGACTGGCTGATTACAGGCGGAGATTTGACACAGCATTATTTAGGATGGGAATACTTTAGAAAATCAGACTGGTTTTTTCCAATAGGACTAACCAATCAAATTGCATATCCGGCAGAAACTTCAATTATTTATACAGATTCAATTCCATTGCTGGCAGTTATTTTCAAATTGTTTACGAAAGGAATACCCGGGCGTTTTCAGTATTTTGGTATTTGGGGGATTGGCTGCTTTATTCTGCAGGGTTATTGGGCGGCAAAAATTCTGCATATATGGCTTAAGGATAAATGGCAGGTATGGATAGGAAGCCTGTTGATTATTGCTTCGCCGATTGTAATTTTCCGGATGTATTATCATACAGCACTGGCAGCACAATGGCTGATATTGATTGCCGTTTATCTGTGTGCAGAACATCAGCGGCAATATCAAAATATTTTGAAAACTTCTTTACAATGGGGAATTTTGGGAGTCTTAATTGGTTCCATTCATTTATATTTTGCACCTATGTGTGCGATGCTGTTGGGCGGATATATTTTATATAGCTTTATCTTGGAAAAAAAAATTCGGCTTCAATACATCCTTCCGGGAATTTCATTTGTTGTTGCTCTTTTTGGAAGCGTATATTTGCTGGGAGGCTTTTCTTCAGGGGCAGAAACAAGTTCAAGGGGAAATCTTGGATTATTTAGTTTCAATTTAAACGGATTTTACAATCCAATCGGTTATTCGAAAGTGCTCAAATGGCTGGAAGTCTATACACAGGGACAGTATGAGGGCTTTGCTTATTTAGGACTGGGTGTGCTTATCCTGCTGACAGGTGCATTTATCTATCTTCTCTTAACATGGAAAGGGCGGATAAGGATTATCAGGGAAAACTGGCTGAAAGTACTTATAGCAGCAGGAGTGATAGGTGGACTTGTCATATTTGCGGCATCACCTAAGGTTACGTTTGATGAGCATTTGCTGTTTGAGTTTCCTGATATTGACATCGTGATGAAATATTGGGGGATTTTCGGTTCCTGCGGACGGATTATCTGGCCTGTATGCTATCTGCTTGCACTGGGAGCGATTGTCGGAACAGTAAGGCTGACAGAAAAGATAGGAATGAATAGAATAACTGCATGCTTCATTTTGCTGCTTTGCTTTTGCATACAGATATATGATATCAGTGGAAAGCTGGCAGAAAAGCATAATGATTATGCTGCAGTAAAAGGAAAAACGCATGCATTGGAAGGTGAGCTTTGGGAAAAGATTGATACGACCAATTATGAGCATGTAGCATGGATTTCCCATAATATTGACCACAAAAAAATATTGGGCATCGCGGACTGGGCATTGGATAATGGCTTGACAATGAACAATTTCTATTTTGCAAGACCCATTGACTTACGCTCCTATGCAGAAGCGGAGACAAAGCAAATAAACGAACAAACATTATATGTGTTTGTTCCGGGGGATACTGTGGAGTATGAGGATTATCATAACTTTGAGCAACAGCTTTACCTATATGAAACCGATGGAATCGTGGTTGGAAGTGTCCTTCCGATAACGGAATAAGGAAAGAGGAATCGAATGAATTTTGACATAATGGGATGGATAAGTAAAAAAATACCAAAGCATATAAAAATATGCCTGGTATCGGGACTGGTTACAGGGTGGTTCACTCATTTCTACATGTTTACACATAAGCTTCCCAATTGGGATGATTTAAATAATATCGGCTCGTTTGGAAGCGGCGATTATCTGGGACGATGGTTTCTGAAGTATATTCATGGTCTGGGAGGCATCTACAGCATTCCTGCCGTGCATGGCGTACTGTTTATTTTATGCCTTGCCGCTGCAGCATGCTTTGTATTAGAGATAACAGGGATTCGGAGCGTGACGGGCGCCATATTAGTGCCGGCTGTAATGGTCACATTTCCAAGCGTGGTCAGCACCATGACCTTTATGTTTATGGCACATACATCGGGAATCGGAATCCTGATGGCCTGTGCTGCGGTTTACCTTTTAAGAAAATATAAGTATGGCTGGCTGCCGTGTATGCTATTGCTGATTTGTGTGCTTGGCACATACCAAAGCTATATCAGCATTGCGATTACGCTGATGCTGATTGGAATGCTTGCAGACGTGTTTAAGGGGAAAAACGCAGTGAACACGATAAAGCATGGACTTCTCTGCGTTGCGGTGCTTGGCATCGGTGTGATTATTTATATGAAGCTGTCGCATGTGATTTATCCGAATCTGGATAATGAAACTTATGGCGGTGTCGGAAATATGGGACAGATTCCGATATCAGATATTCCGGTGCTTATCGGAAGATGCTATAAGCGTTTTTTGGAATTCTTTTTATGGAAGCCATTTGCCTTTACGACAAAGACTTCGCAGTGCATGAACATTATTGTATGCGTTTTGGCGATTATTACGTATGGATACTTAGTATGGAAAAAAAGACTGTACAGAAAGCCGCCGGAATTTGCACTGAGCATTGTGATAAGCGGTTTCATGCCGCTGGCAGCCGCATTTATCTATTTTATGGCGCCTGAGGTGGATTATTCCATGCTTATGCTGTACGCTTATGCACTCATTTATGTGTTGGTTCTGGCATTGCTGGAGCTTTGCATATCAGAGTGGAGCAAATCAAACGATAAAGTAAAAATACGTGTTTCTGCAAAATATGCCTTAACGCTTGTTACGATTGCCGCTGTAACAGTAAGCTGTTATACGGATTATCTGGTAACGAATAAGGCGTATTTGAGAATGGATATCGCATTTGAGAGGGTCAATCATTACTTTAACCGTATTATCGCAAGCGTTGAGGCGCAGGAAGGGTATGTAAACGGTGACGAGGTTACGCTGATAGGTAATTTTTATTACAAGGATAATCCAAGTGTTGTGGAATTTGATGTGATGGATTCGGAAGCGCTTCGAGAGCTTTCCGGCGTAGCGCTTGAAAATGGGTTAATTACTTCCGGGGCAAGAGACAACTTTATACGGCATTATGTCGGGTTTGATATTGCTGATTTGTCAGAAGGTGATAAGGACAAAATTGCCCAAACGCAGGAATATCATGAAATGGCTGTTTATCCGGCGGAAGGCTCCATTCAGAAAATTGACAATATATGGGTTGTGAAGCTCTGTGAGTAAATAGATAAAAACAGTTTGTTTATATCGCCAGTTTTGGCAGATTGGAGGTCAACATGGACATTAAGAGAAATATTTTATTAAACCCCGGTCCGTCTACGACAACGGACACTGTAAAAATGGCGCAGGTAGTGCCGGATATTTGTCCGAGGGAGAAGGAGTTTGCTTCGATGATGAAGGGACTTCGCGAGGATTTGTTGAAGATCGTGCACGCGGACGCACAGAAATACACTTCTGTTTTGTTTTGCGGCTCCGGTACCATTAATATTGACGTCTGCTTAAATTCCCTGCTTCCGGCGGACAAAAAGATACTGATTGTCAATAACGGGGCTTACAGCACGCGTGCAGTGGAAATCTGCGAATATTACGGACTTCCGCACATCAATCTGCAGTTTGCAGTAGACGAGCTTCCGGATTTGGAGCTGGTAGAGAAGACATTAAAAGAAAATCCTGATATTGCATTGGTGCACACGACACATAATGAAACCGGAACAGGCATCTTAAACCCGATTCGTGAGCTGGGTGCGCTTGCTCACAAGTACGGTGCAGTCTTTACGGTTGATACGACTTCAACCTTGGCAATGCGTCCGATTGACATCGAAAAGGACAATATCGACTTTTGTATGGCATCGGCACAGAAGGGATTGATGGCGATGACAGGATTATCCTTTATCATCGGCAACAGAGCAGTGATTGAGGCTTCAAAGGATTATCCGAAGCGTTCTTATTACTGCAATCTGTATCTGCAGTATCACTTTTTTGAGACAACAGGGGAGATGCACTTTACGCCTCCGGTACAGACCATCTATGCCGCGATGCAGGCATTAAAGGAATACTTTGCAGAGGGAGAAGAAGCAAAGTGGGCAAGACATACGCGTGTATTTGAAGCGATTCATAAGGGCTTGGATGAGCTGGGCTTCCGCGACGTGATTAAGCGCGAATGGCAGGCAGGGCTGGTGGTGTCAGCCATATATCCTGATGATCCGAACTGGGATTTTACAAAAGTGCATGATTATTGCTATGAGAGAGGCTTTACCATCTATCCGGGAAAGATTTCAACGACCAACACCTTCAGGCTGTGCGCACTGGGGGCGATTGACGAGGAGGATATCACGGAATTTTTCAAGGTATTCCGTCAGGCGTTAGAGCAGAATCATATCGCTATTCCGGTGAGGTATTGTGACGAAAAAGGCACAGCAGGCTGCAGATAGTTAAGAGCATCGTCTGAAAATTAATTATAGAGATAGTGTAACAGGAAGCCGAAGGCTGAACTGTTACGAGATTGTCACATAGGATATTGCACAGATTTGATTAGCGGCAAAGCAAAGAGAGGATTCAGGATACATGAAAAAAGTATATGCATGTTTTTGCACAGATGTGCTTCATGAAGGGCATCTGAATATTATTCATAAGGCGAAGGCATATGGAGACGTGATTGTGGGCGTTCTGACAGATGAGGCGATGATTCGGTATAACCGTTTTCCGACCATCAGCTTTGAGGAGAGAATGCAGCTATTTGAGGCGGTTGAGGAGGTCAGTTCGGTTGTCGTGCAAAATGATATTATGTATGACAATATCATTGCACAGATTAAGCCGGACTATGTGATTCACGGAGATAACTGGCAGAAGGGACCGGAGGCAGCGATTCGCGCGAATGTAATTGAAGTCTTAAAGCGGGAGGGCGGAGAATTAATCGAGGTTCCCTATACTTACAATGAAAATGTCAAGCGTGTGGACGAGCGCTTGAAGGAAAAACTGGCAATGCCTGAGTTTCGCAGAAAGCGGCTGAGACAGTTAATCAAGATGCGTCCGATTGTAAAAACGATTGAGGTACACAGCGGTTTAACAGGTCTGATTGCAGAAAAGACAGTTGTAGAAAATGACGGAGAGTTTGATCAGTTTGATGCGATGTGGATTAGCTCTCTGTGCGATTCGACAGCAAAGGGCAAGCCGGATATAGAGCTTGTTGATATGACCTCGCGCTGCCGGACGATTGATGATGTGATGGAGGTTACCACAAAGCCGATTATTTTTGACGGTGACACGGGCGGATTGACCGAGCACTTTGTCTATCTGGTGCGTACGCTGGAACGAATGGGTGTGTCAGCGATTATTATTGAAGATAAGACAGGACTCAAGAAAAACTCCCTCTTTGGAACGGAAGTGGAGCAGACGCAGGACAGCATCGAGAATTTCAGTGCAAAGATTGCAGCAGGCAAGAAGGTACAGTTGACAGACGACTTTATGATTATAGCAAGAATCGAGAGTCTGATTTTAGAGCAAGGCATGGACGATGCTTTAACCAGAGCAAGGGCATTCCGCGATGCGGGGGCTGACGGCATTATGATTCACAGCCGCAAGAAAGACCCGGCAGAAATTCTGGAGTTCTGTGATAAGTTTCGTGCAGAGGACAAGGAAACGCCGATCGTGGTGGTTCCGTCTTCGTTTAACTCTATCACGGAGGCAGAGCTGGCGGAGCACGGGGTAAATATCGTAATCTATGCAAATCAGCTGACTAGAAGCGCCTTTCCGGCGATGGAGCAGACTGCAAAGGATATTTTGAAATATCACCGCGCGCAGGAGGTGGACAGCCGCCTGATGCCGATTAAACAGATTTTGACACTGATTGATGAATTATAAGGAGACAATCCATGGAAATAGCAATTTTGATGGCGGCAGGCTTGGGAACGCGGATGCGTCCGCTTACGGAAACAATACCAAAACCCCTTGTAAAGGTTCACGGGACCCCGATGATTGAGACAGTAATTCAAGGCTTGCTGAGAAGGAAGGTCAGCAAAATCTATGTTGTTGTGGGCTATAAAAAAGAGCAGTTTGAATACCTTACAAATAAGTATGCAAACCTTGAACTGATTGAAAATACGGAATACGAGACAATCAACAATATTTCCTCGATTCATGCGGTGGGAGATGTGTTAGGCAGTGCAGATTGTTTTATCTGTGAAGCGGATTTGTATATCTCGGATTTGACGATTTTTGATGCAAGGCTTGAGCAGTCCTGCTATTATGGCAAGATGGTAAAGGGATATTCCGACGACTGGGTATTTGATATGGAGGGTGACAGGATTGTCCGCGTGGGAAAAGAGGGAACCGACTGCTATAATATGGTTGGCATCTCTTATTTTCAGCAAAAGGACGCGGCGCTTATCAGAGATGCAGTCGCTTTGGAATATGGAAAAGCGGGTTATGAAGGTCTTTATTGGGACGAAATCGTAGACAAGCAGTTGGACAAGCTGAATCTCACGATATATCCGGTAGGACAGGAGCAGATTGTTGAGATTGACTCCGTAAAAGAGCTGTGTGCGGTTGACAGCAGCTACATCAACGGATAACGTGATAGAGCATTACCCAAAAGGATAAAAACGGAAATGGAGTGTAAGAGAAGATGCAGGTTCAGACATTAACAGACATTATCGGTGCTGATTTTTATGCGGGAGTCCCTGATTCCCAGTTAAAGGCATTGTGCAATTATTTGATGAACACCTACGGAATCGATGCACAGCATCATGTGATAGCGGCGAATGAAGGGAATTGTGCTGCGTTGGCGGCAGGCTATCATCTGGCGACCGGAAAGGTTCCTGTTGTGTATATGCAGAATTCAGGAGAGGGCAATATTATCAATCCCGTGGCGTCTCTTTTGAATGAGAAGGTATATGCTATTCCGATGATTTTTATTATCGGATGGCGGGGAGAGCCGGGAATCCATGATGAGCCGCAGCATATTTATCAAGGTGAAGTAACCTTGAAATTGTTAGAGGATATGGATATCAAGCCTTTTGTAATCGGAAAGGACACGACAGAGGATGAAGTGCGGACTGCCATGCAGGAATTTGAGCCGTTATTGGCGGCAGGGAAAAATGTTGCGTTTGTGATTCGCAAGGGTGCGCTTTCTTACGAGGAAAAGGTGGAATACAGCAACAACAATAACATGGTTCGTGAAGAAATTATCAGGCACATTACGGCAGCTTCCGGAGAAGACCCTGTTGTCTCTACCACAGGAAAGGCAAGCAGAGAGCTTTTTGAAATCAGGGAAGCAAACGGACAGAGCCACCAGTATGATTTCCTGACAGTAGGCTCGATGGGACACAGCTCCTCCATCGCACTTGGCATCGCAGTCAATAAGCCGGAAACAACAGTATGGTGCATTGACGGGGATGGTGCAGTTTTGATGCATATGGGAGCAATGGCGGTTATCGGGGCGAACAGTCCTGAGAATCTGGTTCATGTCGTGATTAACAACAGTGCACACGAAACCGTAGGAGGAATGCCGACGGTTGCAGGAAAGACAGACTTAGTGGCGGTTGCTAAAGCGTGCGGATATCCGAATGCGGTCTGTGTGGACAGCTTTGAGGCGCTTGACAGCGCATTACAGCAGGCAAAGGAAAGCAGGCAGCTTAGCTTCATTGAGGTGAAATGCTCAATTGGCGCAAGGGATGATTTGGGCAGACCAACCACAACAGCACGCGAAAATAAACAGAATTTTATGGAATATTTAAGACGAATTTAGTTGTTATTTGCAGAAATAAGTGATATAATTCCATGGATTTGTAGATGCGGATAAGGTGGCGCGTTCATACAGGAGGGGTCATGGCGAATCAGAAGCATATGGATAAAGCGAGGGACAACAATGGAAATAGTATATAAGGCTTTGGAATGGGTGATGAATGGCTGTTATGCGCTCTGTCATAACTATGGGCTTGCGATTATCCTGTTTACCTTAGCGAGCAAAATCGTACTTTTGCCGGTTTCGGTATGGGTACAGAAAAATTCTATCAAAATGGTTAAAATGCAGCCGGAAATCAATTTTCTTACCGTAAAATATTATGGGGACAAGGATTCCATTGCAGAGGAACAGGCAAAGATTTTTAAGCGGGAGAATTATCACCCGATGGCGTCGATTATTCCGCTGGTGATACAGCTATTGCTTTTGATGGGAGTCATAGAGGTTATCAAGCGTGGAATTGCAAATCCTGCAATTGATATGAACTTTTTTGGTATCAACCTCAGCCTTGTGCCTTCCCGGACAGGCATTTCGCTGCTTTGGTCGCCATTGGTGGCAGGCGTTTCCGCGTGGATTCTCTGCGTTGCACAGAATGCAAGCAATGTTTTGCAGTCCGAGCAGTCAAACTGGAATAAATACGGCATGATGGCATTTTCTGTTGGATTATCACTGTATCTTGGCTGGTTTGTGTCTGTCGGGGTCGCACTATACTGGGTTGCAAGCAACCTGTTTGCTGTTGCACAGCTTTATCTTCTGAACTGGGCGATTAATCCCAAGAACTATGTAGATTATGAGGCGCTGGAGGAGAGCAAGAAGGCTCTGGAGGCGCTGGGAAATCTTGGCGGCAGAAAAAGGAGACGCTTTGGAGACCCTGATACGAAAAGGGAACGGCAGGATTACAAAAAATTCTTTTCCGTTGTCAACAAGCATCTGGTATTTTATTCGGAGGAAAGCGGATTTTACAAGTATTATCGTGGAATCATAGAATACCTGTTAGAGAATACGAACCTGGTAATTCATTATATCACAAGCGACCCGGACGACCAGATATTTGAGCTGGCAAAGGTGCAGGATAAGATACGTCCTTATTATATTGGGGAAAAACGGCTTATTACTTTAATGATGAAAATGGACGCGGACGTTGTCGTGATGACGATGCCGGATTTGGAGAATTATCATATTAAGAGAAGCTATATCCGCAAGGATATCGAGTATATCTTTATTCCGCACAGCATGGACAGCCTGAATATGACAATGCGCAAGGGCTCTATGGACCATTATGACACGGTATTTTGCGTCGGAAAGCATCAAAAAGAGGAGATAGAAAAGACAGAGACTGCATACGGTCTTGAGAAAAAGACCTTGGTTGACTGGGGATACTGCCTTCTTGACGATATGAGAAGGGAATATCAGGCTCTTTCCCATGAGAAGAGTACGACGAAGAAAATCCTGATTGCGCCTTCGTGGCAGCAGGACAATATCGTGGATAGCTGTCTGGAAGCGATTCTCGACAATCTGAAGGGAAAAGGCTATCAGGTTACGGTTCGTCCGCATCCCCAGCATGTGCGGCATAAGGGCGAATTTATGGAGATGCTCAAGGAGAAGTATGCTTCTGATAAGGACGTGGAAATCCAGACAGACTTTTCCTCAAACAGTACGGTATTTGAAGCGGATTTAATGATTACGGACTGGTCGGGAATTGCATATGAGTATGCATATACGACGCAGAAGCCGGTGCTCTTTATAAATACACCGATGAAAATTATGAATCCTGAGTATCAGAAAATCGACACAGTACCGATTAATATTTTCCAGCGTGAGGAAATCGGCTGTGCACTCGACCTGAATGAACTGGATAAGCTCAGCGATAAGGTTGGTGAGCTGCTTGCACATAAGTCAGATTATTATGAGAAAATCGGTGAATTTGTAAAGGAATATACGTATAATCTCGGAACAAGCGGCGAGGTCGGCGCGAAATACATTATAAGTGCAGTGCAGAGAAAGATTCAGGAAAGAAAAGCACAAGGGAACTGACAGGAAGTAATGAGGATACTGAATCGTTACAATTGCAGAATAAAACAGGTAATAGAAAGGAAGAACCATATTATGAAGAAGGACATATTAAAGAAGAACATATTACGATTAGCATGTGCAGGTTATTTAGGGGCGGCAGGTATGCTGCTGTTTGGTGTCAATGCACAGGCATACATTGACCCGTCGGTTGCGACTTATGCGATTCAGGCGATTGCCGGTATTGCAATTGCAGTTGGTGCAGCTGTTGGAATTTATTTCAGGCGTGCCAAAAAGAAGATTAATGAGAAGCTTGGCGTAGACGAAAACCGCAACAAAGAGGTTGAGTCAGATGATATTGAGATAAAATAACAGGCAGCTTTTATGCAATTCAAGTACGCGGGAGCGTACTTGAATTGTTTCATGCATACAAGCTCATCGCGACGGCATCACAGTGCCGATGATATCCTCATATTTTACAGGTCCGATGTCCGGGCAGCGGCTGTCTTTGCTTTCGCTGTAGTTGTCGCCAAGGACAAAATATTCATCTTCATGAAGCAAAAGCGGAGAAGAAGCGGTGCCTGCATACGAGATTTGGGCGTTTTCGGGCAGTACGGAGGAAGGCTCGTCATTTACATACAGGATATTTTCCTCGATAGAAACCATATCGTTTGGCTTGGCAACGACACGTTTGATCAGGGTTGTCGACAAGGTATCACTGGAAAAGACAATGACATCGCCGTAGTCAGGCTGCTTCACATGCTTGTTGATGATTACAAGCTCCAGATTATGATATGTGGGAAGCATGGAATCGCCTTGTATTAATGCAAGCTGAAAATGATATCTTGAGAGATAGCCTGTCATGAAAAGGATAGAAAGAGCAAGTATCAAATTTTTATGTTTCTGTATTATTTTCTTCATAAAATCCTCCCTTGCAAAGATTATATCACACTAAAAAATGAAAGCAATGAGAATGGAAATTTAAGAAAAGCCGGACTAAAATAATGCAGGAATTATCTGAAAGTATGTCTGTATGGAATAGCGGTAATGCCGCTTAATGTTTTCAGGCGGCAGAGAGGAAGCAATTTGATGAAGCGCAAATGGATATTTTTATATGTCATAATAATGATTGCCTGTTCCCTTCCAATCATGAATCATTTTCTGATACGCGGCCACGACATCTATTTTCATCTGATGCGGATAGAAGGTCTTGCGGAGGGGTTAAGGTGCGGACAGTTTCCGGTCAGAATCCAGCCGGTATGGTATGGAGATTTTGGTTATGCGGTTTCTGTTTTCTACGGTGATTTATTTGTATATTTTGCAGCGATTCTCCGATTGCTTGGCTTTTCCCTGCAGAATGCCTACAAAGGTTATCTGCTGCTCTGTAATGCGGCGACAGTCTGCATCGCAGGCTATAGCTTCGGGAAAATTTTTAAAAATGCTTATGTGGGAGTCTTTGGCAGCGCACTTTACAGTCTTGCGGTATACAGGCTGGTAAATCTGTATACACGCGGCGCCCTGGGAGAATATACAGGCATGGCATTTCTGCCTCTGATTCTCTATGCCTGCACCTTGCTGCTGGATAAGGAGCGAAAGAAAGAAAATCTGAAAAAAGGAAGTTTTCTGCTTGGCATAGGTATGGCGTTTATACTGCAAAGCCACATTTTGACGGCAGAGCTTACCGTGCTGATGCTGTGCGGTGTGGTTTTACTGTTTGCTAAGCGCGTTTTTCGGAAGGAAGTGCTTCTAAACGGACTGCGTGCAGTTCTGATTGCAGTGGGGCTTAGTTTGTGGTTTCTTGTGCCATTTGGCGATTATATGCTCAACGGGAGCTATCAGATTAATGCGGCGGAGAGCGAAGAACCGCTGATACAGAGAGTGGGAATTTTTTTCTCGCAGATATTTCCGCTTTTTGACAATGCAGTGGGGGAGAGCCTTGATTTGAGTGCCGGGCCACAGGGAGATTTTGCACAGGGTGTAGGTCTTGGACTGTTTCTGGCGCTTCCGGCGATTGTTATTTTGACTGCATTTTTGAATAAGAAACTATATCAGGAATCCGAATGGCGGATTGCAATTGCGGCGGCGCTGTTTGGAGGTGCGGCAGTCTGCTGCAGCACCATCTATTTTCCGTGGGATTTCTTATGCAGGATAAGCAGTGTATTGAACTATGTGATTGTCAATATTCAATTTCCGTGGAGATTTACAGGAATAGCAGCAGTGTGTCTGACCCTGCTTTGGTGCGCCCTGGTTGTCCTTATAGGCAGGCACATGGGAAGGAAGCAGGCATTGGCGGCATCGATAACGGTTGTCCTGCTCATGTCCTTGTCAGCAGGTCATTATGTTATCGATTTGCTGGAGCGGGGACAGCGTATTCAGGTCAGGACACAGTCGGATATGGACAGCTATGTGGCATCGGGTGAGGAGTATTTGCCGTTGGGAACAGAGCCGGAGGAGCTTACGCCGGAGAGCTTATTGCAGGAGGAGGGTCTGGAGATAACCCAATATCAAAAAAATGGCTCCAATGTGCAGTTTTACTGTCGGAATCATACTGATGAAACGAAGATACTGGAGCTTCCCCTGCTGTACTATGATGGATATGAGGCATATGGAGTGTCGGAAACTGGGAAAAAGTCTGATATAAATGTAACAGCAGGGAATAATAATGCTGTAAGGCTTTTGATAGAACCGGATATGAAGGCAGAGGTCTTTGTGCATTTTAAAGAGCCGTGGTATTGGAGACTTTCGGAAGTCATTTCATTGATGTCAGTGCTGCTTTTGGCTTCTGGGGTGCGAAACAGCAGTAATAGTTCAGCCCAGAGGTTTGCACTCGCTGCAAACCTCGTAAGAAAACGCAGCGGCTGAAAGACTCAAGGCACCACGAAGTGGTTCTGCATGCCTTGAGTCCGGTAACAGGAAGCCGAAGGCTGAACTGTTACAAACAGCAGGAGAATATCCAAAGGTTGCCGTTGCGAATAACACAGCTTTGTTATACAATAATATATGGGCAGCTGTTGAGCAGGCATACACATTTCCTGTTGCCTGGTGAGAAAACGGATATTCAGCAGGCGAAAATATATCACCCGGAGTGATTTGGCATGTATTTGTGTACGCACGATGAGGGTACAAAGCAGTTGCATATATGGACTAAAAGATGGAAGGATTGGGACAGTGGACAAGAACAGAAAAAAGGGAACCTTGTACATTGTGGTTCCCTGCTACAATGAGGAGGAAGCACTGGAGCTGTCGGCAAAAACGCTGCTGGACAAGCTTGGTGAAATGCAGAAGCAGGAAGTTGTCTCCAAGGAGAGCCGGATTGTATTTGTCGATGACGGTTCAAAAGACAGAACATGGGAATTGATACAGCAGTTATATCAGCAAAACGAAAATATTATCGGGCTTCGGTTTGCACATAACAGAGGCCATCAGAATGCAATCCTTGCAGGAATGATGTATGCGAAGGACTTTTGCGATTATACGATTACCATAGATGCGGATTTGCAGCAGGATATCAATGCGATGGAGCGTTTTATCGGGGAATATGAGAAGGGCAGCGAGGTTGTATACGGCGTGAGAAATTCGCGCAGTACGGATGGATTCTTTAAGAAGCTGTCGGCAACGCTGTTTTACAAAACCATGCGGATAATGGGCTGTGACATCTACGAAAATTCCGCGGACTACAGGCTGATGAGCGCGAAAGCTTTGGAGGCATTGTCTGAATACAGCGAAGTTAATTTATTCCTAAGAGGGATTATACCGGATATCGGATTAAAGTCCTCTGTCGTACATTTTGATGTATTTCCGCGCATGCAGGGGCAGTCCAAGTACTCACTCTCAAAGATGCTTACTCTGGCGGCGGACGGTATCACATCCTTTAGCATCAAGCCAATCAGAATGGTGCTGGCGATGGGAGTACTGGCGCTTCTGGTAGGCTTTGGCATGGTGATACACATTATTTATGAGCATTATTTTGGATATACAGTCAGCGGATGGTCTTCCATACTGATGTCCATATGGATATTGGGAGGCGCTGTTTTGATATCGCTTGGCATTATCGGAGAATATGTCGGAAGAAATTATCTGGAAACAAAGCGCAGGCCAAGATATTATTTTTGGGAAGTCCTGTCAAGGGACGAGAGGTTCGAGCATCATGAAGTATGATAAAATTATTATCGGTGCAGGCTTGTATGGGCTGTATGCGGCGTATTACTGTGCAAGCCGCGGCCAGCATGTGCTGGTGCTGGAATGTGAGGATGCGCCGTTTAAACGTGCGACCTATATCAATCAGGCACGCGTTCATCAGGGGTATCACTATCCGCGCTCACTTTCAACCGCGATGAAATCGGCGGGATATTTTGCGCGGTTTAATGAAGACTATGGATTTTGTATTAACCGCGAATTTCATAAGGTGTATGCGACCTCAAGTGAATATTCGTGGTCTGACGGCGCCCAATTTAAAAAATTCTGTGAGGCGGCGCAGATTCCATGCGAGGAGCTTCATCCGGGGAAATTCTTTAAGGAGGGCATGTGCGACGGTGCATTTCTTACCAGAGAATACACCTATGACGCCATGATTTTAAGGGATTTTTTTATGGAGAAGCTTGCAGAGTCCGGCAGCAGGGCAGAGCTTCACTTTAGCGCTGATATTGAAAGGATTGAAAAGACGCAGGACGCCTACGAGCTGTATGTATCGGAAAATGGCAATCTGATGAAATACAGCACCGGATTTCTGCTGAATGCCGCTTACGCATCTGCCAATCAGATATTGGATATGCTGGGGTTTGACAAGTTTGGAATCAAATACGAACTGTGTGAGATTATCCTGTGTGATGTCAATGATAAGCTGAGGGAATACGGCTTTACCGTGATGGACGGTCCTTTTTTTTCCATTATGCCTTTTGGAAAAACGGGACTGCACTCGCTGACTTCCGTTACCTTTACACCGCATGCTACAAGCTATGAGGCAGTTCCGCATTTTCCATGTCAGGCGGACAGCGGCGGATACTGCAGCAGACATCATCTTGGCAATTGCAATGACTGCAAGGCGAAGCCGCAGACAGCGTTTCCGTATATGGCAAATCTTGCACGCAAGTATCTGCGGGAGGAATATCAGTTTTCCTATCAGGGTTCGCTGTTTTCCATGAAGCCTATCCTGACAAGCTCGGAGATTGATGATTCCAGACCGACCGTGGTACGGACATATTCGGTCAATCCGACCTTCGTAGGCGTGCTGTCGGGAAAAATCAATACAGTGTATGATTTGGATGATGTGCTGCAATAACATAATCACATACTGGGGGTAACACATGACGAACAAAGAAAAAAATTTTATATCTGCCGTGATTTATGTGCACAATGATGAGAAGAACATAGGCAGCTTTCTGCAGATAGTCATGAATATACTGGAAGAGCATTTTGAGCATTCGGAGATTATCTGCGTCAACGACTATTCACAGGACAGCAGCGTGGAAATTGTGCGCCGCATCAGCAGTGAGGCAGAAACCACTACGGTAACAGTGCTGAATATGAGCTATTTTCACGGCGTAGAGGTTGCGATGAATGCCGGAATGGACTTAGCCATCGGAGATTTTGTACTGGAGTTTGATTCCTGTGTGCCTGATTTTGCGCCGCAGGAAATTATGAGGGTTTACAAGAAGGCGCTGGAGGGCTATGATATTGTCAGCGCTTCACCAGACAAAAAACAGCGTTTCACGTCCAATATCTTTTACAGCGTGTTCAACAGATTTACAGATTTTTCATATAAGCTGTATACAGAGCGTTTCCGCGTGCTCAGCCGCAGAGTCATCAACCGCATCAGCAGCATGAACAAGTCGGTGCCGTACAGAAAAGCAGTATATGCAAACTGCGGTCTTAAGACGATGAATCTGAGATATCCGACCGTCGGCGGCTGCCTGGACAAGGAGGATAAGACAGAACGCAAGTACCGGGCGGATCTTGCAGTTGACAGTATGATCCTGTTTACAGAGGTGGGATATCGGTTTTCTGTCACGATGACGGTGCTAATGATGCTTGTAGCGATATTTGTAGCGGTGTATTCGGCAGTGATCTATCTGTTCAGTACGCCTGTTGCAGGCTGGACAACAACAATATTCTTTATGTCCTTTGCATTTTTTGGACTGTTTGGAATTCTGACCATTATCATCAAGTATCTGCAGATATTGGTAGACCTCGTATTCAGGCGCAAAAAATACAGTTTTGAGAGCATCGAAAAGATAACAAAGTAGCAGGATAAAAGATAACAGGGAAAGAGGAAAAACATATGGTAGCATTGGTGGGTTATACAGGATTTGTAGGAAGCAATATTTATTCAAGAGCAAGGAACCGTATCGACGGAGTATTTAACTCGCAGAATATTGAGAAGGCATACGGATTGGAGCCGGAGGTGCTGATTTATGCAGGCCTGCGTGCAGAAAAGTATCTGGCGAACAGTGCGCCTGAGTGCGATTTGGAACTGATTCTGCAGGCGGAAGAAAATATCAGAAAAATCAATCCGCAGAAGCTGATACTGATTTCTACGATTGATGTGTACAAAAATCCTGTCGGCGTGGACGAAAACGATTCGCCGCTGTCTGACGGAGAGGGCGGAAAGGGAAGCGTAATGCTTCCGTATGGGCTGAACAGGTATTATTTGGAAGCGTGGGTCAGAAAGCACTATCCTGATGCGCTGATTGTACGCCTTCCGGCGCTTTACGGACACAATATCAAGAAGAATTTTATCTATGACTTTATCAATGTCATACCTTTTATGCTGAAAAAGGAGAAATATGAGGAACTGAAGGCGCTTGAGAAGGCAGGCGACGATATTCTGCTTGATGAATGTTATGAGGCGCTTGATAACGGCTTTTACAGATGCATGAAGCTTGACAGGGACAAGAAGGAGCTTCTGCAGAAAAAGTTTAAAAAGCTTGGTTTTACGGCACTGAATTTTACGGACAGCCGAAGCATATTTCAGTTTTATCCTTTGAGCCGTTTGTGGGAGGATATACAGACAGCCTTTCGGGAGGAAATCACACTGCTGAATCTTGCAACAGAGCCGATTTCGGCAGGTGAGCTGTATAAGAGCCTTACCGGAGAGAGCTTTAAAAATGAATTAGCCGGGACTCCTGCAAAATATGATTTCAGAACAATCCATGCAGAGAAGTTCGGCGGAAAGTCAGGCTATATCTGCGGCAAGGCTGAAATTATGGAGGATATCAGACAGTATGTGGAGGGCAGTCAGGTATAGACCTGGCTTCCGGTGAAAATGATTCATGGCAGCTCAGATTAGTCCGGGCTGTTATGATGATTTTGAGCTGCAGCAGACAAAATGGATTCAAAATCAGGCAGGACGCGAATAGTAACGCGGTTTTGATACATGAATGAAAAGGTGTAAAAATGAAGTTGACAATGAAGTTCAGACAAACATATAATCATTTACAGACAGACAGACAGAACTGGAGTTCTCTAGTGCTCTTTTTTATGTGGAATATTGCAGAAATGAGAAGAAGGCAGAGCAATGCATTGTATTTTAGCAGTGCATTCACTGCCTTTCTTTTTGTGTTGATTGTCAGACAGTAATATTCTATATCAGAAAAGGATTAAAAGAGATGGGATTTCATAATAGAAATTATATAAGAGCGCTGGTAATGACAGCAATGGCGTCTGTCGTCCTTGCGATGGGAATCGTTGAGGAGACAAAAAGCAGCAATGCGAAAATCGAACAAATGCAGACAGAGGAGAGCGGCGGTCAGGAGTTTGGCTTATATGTATGGATGAATCATCAGCAGAAAATAAAGAGCTGGTACAATCAGCAGGATAACAGCTATTATCTTTTTATTCCCGGTGCAATGGAGGGAAAAAAGCTGAATCTGACGTTTCTTGGGGCGGAATCTCTTTCTATTGATGACAGGAAAGTGGGCAATGGAGACAAGTGCCGGCTGAAAGAGGGACACCACATCATTAGAACCGGAGAGCCGCAAGACAGTAAGGCATATGATTTAGAGGTGATGTATACATCGGGAATTGCATCACTGTTTTTGGAAACGGAGTCCGGAACGCTTAAATTTATCCATGAATCAAAGGAAAATGAGGAATCGGGCAGCATGTATATCATGGACAGCCGGGGCAGCAAGTATTATGAAGGAACGATTGAGGATATTCATTGCCGCGGAAATTCGTCCTATGAGGATACGGACAAGAAATCTTACTCGATTAAGCTGAGCAAAAAGGCTGATTTGTTTGGAATGGGGGAGGACAGAAAGTGGATTCTCACAGCGAATGCCTTTGACGATACCCTTCTTAGGAATACGATAGCCTTTGATATTGCCGAGTCGCTTAAGCTTGCATATACGCCTGAGACTGAGTATGCAGATGTGTGGGCAAACGGTGAATTTATCGGAAATTATCTGTTATCCGAGAAGATAGAGGTTGGGAAAAACAGAGTCAATATTGGGAATCTTGAAGATGATACGATGGAGCTTAACGGCAGCCCTGAGCCGGAGACGCTCGAGTTTTTTATGGAACAGCAGGGAAGACTGTTCAGCACAAAAGGTTATAAGTATGAGAAAGAGCCGGACAATACAGAAGGAGGGTATTTGCTGGAATTGGAAACAAGCGACCGGTATGGTTTGGAGGCAAGCGGATTTCTGACCTCAAGAATGCAGCCTGTCGTGTTTGCAAGCCCGAAATATGCTTCTTATGACCAAGTGTCTTATATCGCAAATCGTTATCAGGATTTTGAGGATGCAGTATTTTCCGAGGATGGCTATAGTCCATATACGGGAGCAGTTTACAGCGATTATATTGACATGGATTCCTTTGCGCGCAAGTACCTGATGGAGGAGCTTACCAAAAATCTGGACGCTTCTTTCACAAGCCAGTACCTATATAAGTATGCAGACAGCATCAGCAGGAAGTTTTATGCAGGTCCGTGCTGGGATTATGATAAGTCAATCGCAGCGTCCGGAATAACGGAGGACGGCATTGACCTGCATGACCCGGTTGGTCTGTATGCAGCTGTTCAGAAGAAGGATTCCGATATATGGTATGCCTTATACCAGCATGAGGATTTCAGAAGGCTGGCTGCCAAAATCTTTTTTGAGGAGCTGGAACCGCAGCTAAGGGCAGATGCCAGAGAGCTGATTGAAGGCTATGCATCGCTTATCAGTGCGTCCAACGACTGCAATATGATGCGGTGGAACACCTTCCCGCAGGCTGAGGAGCTGTCGGAGAAAAAAGAGCTGCATCAGGATAAGGTGGACGAGCTTGCAGAGTTTCTTGACAAACGTCTTGACTTTTTGGAGAGTGAGTGGGGAGATTTGTATAATGAGTAAATACAGACATGAATACAAATACATCTGTTCGGATACACAGCTGGTCCTGCTGAGAAACAGGCTTGAGGGGCTGATGGAATACGATAAATATGCAGGACAGGACGGAACCTATATGATTCGGAGCCTGTACTTTGACGATTACCTTGACAGCTGCCTCCGGGACAATATCAATGGTACGGACCCCAGAGAGAAATTCAGGCTTCGGCTCTATAACGGCGATGCCTCCTATATCAGACTGGAGCTGAAAAGGAAGGAACGCGGAAAGACACTCAAATCCTCCTGCAGAATCGACGAGGAATTGTGTGAAAAAATGGTACGGGGAGTTCCGCTGAAGATGGATGCGGTTGATTCAAAAGTTTACCGCAAGTTTTGTCTGATGCAGCATACCAGGCTGCTGAAGCCCAAGGTGATTGTAGAATATGACCGTGTGCCGTATGTCTACAGGGATGGCAATGTCAGAGTCACCTTTGACAGGAATATCAGAAGCGGAGCGGCAATAGAACGCTTTATGGAAAAAAATGTGATAACAAGACCTGTCATGTCCTGTGGTCAGCATGTTTTAGAAGTGAAATTTGACGAGCTGATTCCGGATTTTATATATTCTGCCATACAGATTGAAAAGCTGCAGCAGACAACATACTCCAAATACTATATATGCCGGAAATACAGTTTAGGATAGGAAGTACAGTTCAGGAGGAAATCAATATGAGTTTTAAGGACGTGTTAAAAAAATCATTTGTGAATAATTTCACAACAGCCGATATGACTTTTACAGAGGTGCTGTTGATACTGGCAATTACACTGCTTTTTGCGTTGTATATCTTTTTCATTTACAGGATATTAACAAGGAAAAATTTCTACAATAAAAACTTTAATATCTCGCTTGCAGCGATTGCAATGATTACTGCTGCCGTAATTATTACGATTCAGTCAAGCATTGTCGTTTCGCTTGGTATGGTAGGCGCGCTGTCTATTGTGAGATTTCGGACGGCAGTGAAGGACCCGCTTGACCTTGTATTTATGTTCTGGGCGTTGGCAGTCGGCATTATATGCGGTGTCGGCCTGTTTTACATTGCAGGAATACTGTCAATTCTTGTGACGATAACGATATTCATACTGGATAAGCTTCCGGCGGCACAGGCGCCTATGATTCTGATGGTGCAGGCTGTGTACTGTGATATGGAGGGCGATATCAGCAGCGTGGTATCGGAGTTTACAAAGTATTACAAGGTGAAATCAAGAAATATTACACCGGAGAGGACCAGCATCGTGATGGAGCTTCGGGTGAAAGACGGAGGAAGCCTCGTACAGAAATTAAGCGGCATGGACGGAGTGGAATATGTATCCATCATTGACCATGACGGGGAAGTGACATACTGATGAAGGAATGAAGGGCGTATATGGTTTCACTGAACAGAAAACGGCAGCCGGAGGGATATTATCTGACGTTTTCGTCCGGATAAGAATGCATAAAAAGCTGAACTGTAACGAAAGGCAATTAAAACTTGCTATCGTGCTTGTTAAATTCAGATAAATAGATTACTATAATTGTATTGCCGCAGCAAGGGTTTCTATGATATAGAAGTAAAGAGGAGTAAACATGTTTCAAGTACGCGCAAAAACGATAGCAATTGATATCATACTGATTCTGTCATTCGTACTGACAGGCTGCGGCAGCAATGGGGTTTTGTCATGGAGCGGCAAGACTTCCGGCTGCCGGATTACAGGGCTTACCGTCAATTATGAAGAAAATCCCATAGGCATCGAAACGCAGCCCTTGTTTGGATGGCGCATGGAGTCTGATGAGAAGAATCAGCTTCAGACAGCGTACAGAATTGTAGTAGCGAAGTCTCCTGAACATCTGGAAAAGAAGGATTATGTGTGGGACAGCGGAAAAACAGAATCAGACCGCTCAGTGGCGATACCATATGAGGGAGAAGCGCTGGCAGCAGGAGAAAGCTACGTGTGGAGGGTTTCTGTGTGGGACCGGGACGAAAGAGAAGCTGAGAGCAGTGAGGCATCGTTTGAGATGGGATTGACGGACGGTGACTGGAGCGGCGCGTCATGGATTGGGGTCAGAGCACCTGAAAAGGAAAAGCAGGTTCATAATCCCCAAAATTACACGATTGCGTATGATGTGAAGCTTGGAAAGACGCATTCCGGCTTCATATGGGGCATGGATACCAATCAGTACGGCACATATTACCGCTGTGATATCAACACATTGGGAGAGAACCTTGAGCTTTCGGTTTCTGAATTTTGCAATACGGAGCTGGTAGATGAGAATGCAATGATGGTTCGCCTTGATGAGGCATTTCCGGAAGTCTTTCCAAGTGCGGAGGAATTCTGCGGCAGGGAGCACCATGTTATGCTGCAGGGAAACAGTACGGGTATTCGTGTTGTGGTGGACG
Source organism: Lachnospiraceae bacterium (assembly GCA_017622845.1). Taxonomy (GTDB): domain Bacteria; phylum Bacillota; class Clostridia; order Lachnospirales; family Lachnospiraceae; genus COE1. The sequence goes on from JAGAQJ010000002.1 coordinate 29,919, forward strand.
GTACTGAGGTACTTGTGTTTGCAGTGAATCAGGTCAGGGCATTGGAAAATATCGGACTTTGGACGGCAAGAGGAGCTTATTATGCGTACTATGACAATATAAGAATCACAGATGACCAGGACGGAAGCGTGATTTATGAGGAAGACTTTGAGGATAAATCCAGCCATCTGTTTTCGCCGTATTATATCAGGACCGTGGACGGATGGTGCGAGGCGTCCTCCGGCTTCCTGCTTACACCTGGCGTTGAGGAACCGGCGCCGATGCTGCGGCGTGAATTTGAGAAGGACAGCAGTCAGCAGGTGGTATCGGCGAGACTGTATGCGACAGCGCTTGGCGATTACAGGATTTATCTGAATGGAACGGATATCTGTGGGGAATATCTGACACCCGGCCGTTCGATATACAGCAAAGAGACGTATTACAGGACCTATGATGTGACACCGCTTTTAAACGATGGCGGAGAAGCTGACGTGATTGGCGTTATCCTCGGTCATGGAAGGTATGATAAAGCAAACGCTGACTGGGGAGAGCAGATAGCGTTTCAGGCAAAGCTTGTCCTGCAGTACGCAGACGGCAGGAAGCAAGTGGTTGTCACGGATGATACATGGCAGGCATTTACAGATGGACCGATTCGAAATGATGACATGTTTTTGGGAGAATATTATGATGCTGCAAAGGAACAAAGCGGATGGTGCGAAGCCGGATATTTGGCTGTTGCATGGCAGCAGGCAGAGGTTTTTCATGAATATGACAGCCTTGAGAAAAAAGCCGGTAAAGCTTCGGCGGTAAAATGCATCGGAACACGTGCAGCAGTCAGCGTGTCAGAGCCGGTGGAAGGTCAGTATGTATATGATTTTGGACAGAATTTCAACGGAAACTGTCAAATCACTTTAAAAAATACCGGGGGAAAAAGGGGACAGGCGGTTACAATCCGGTATGCAGAGGCTTTAAACCAGCCGGATATGTCCTGCCGTGATGATGAAGTCGGAACGATATGGACACAGAACCTGTATATGGCGGATAATACGGATTATTATATTATGAGCGGTTCCGGGGAGGAAACCTACACGCCGAGTCTTGTGTGCAGAGGCTTTCGGTATGTGCAGATATCAGGTATTGATGAACCGATACCGCTTGAGGATATCAGCGGACTTGTTATCACCTCTGAGCAGAAGCGGACAGGATATTTTACCTGCTCTGACGAGCAGATAAACCGGCTTTACGAGAGCATTTATTGGACACAGCTTAGTAATTATTTAGATGTGCCGACAGACTGCCCCCAGAGAGATGAACGCTTTGGCTGGGCAGGCGATGCGCAGGTTTTTGCCCATACGGCAGACTATAATGCCGATATTTATAATTATATGCTCCAATACACGCAAATGCTGTTAGACGGACAATGCGACAACGGAGCACTGCCTGAAATCGCGCCAGGCAATCACATGGATAGCGGTGCGAACGGCTGGAGCGACGCAGGCATTATCTTAATATGGGAGCTGTACCAGCAATACGGAAACGAGGCAATAATCAGAGAAAATCTTGATGCCATGTGCCGGTATGTAGATTATCTGGTTGATACAAGTGAGGATTATGTGCGCCGGCAGCATAATTACAGCGACCACAATGCGGTGTCCGGCCTTGATGATGAGATAGCAAATACGGCACAATGCGCCTATGTGTCGCTGCTGCTGTCCAAAATGAGCAGGGCTGTCGGAGAAAATGACATTGCCAATCGGTACGATATGGTTTACAATCAATACAAGAATGCATGGCAGAGCCATTACATCAATGAGGATGGTTCGATAGACTGCTGGCTCCAGTCTGCGTATGCGATGGGACTGGCATTTGAGCTGTATCCTGAGGAGCTTAAGGAAAAAGGGGCAGCATGTTTGAATAATGCGGCGGCAGCAAACGATTATCATTTGAATACCGGATATATCGCCACACAGCTATTGCTGCCTGTGCTGTGCGAATACGGGTATGTCGATACGGCGTATAAGATATTGCAGCAGGATACATATCCTTCCTGGAATGATATGCTTTCGAGGGACCAGACCACCATTACGGAGGCATGGTATACGTATTATGATACCGGAGATGGAACATATGCGATTAACGGTTCCCTGAATCATTTTGCATTAGGTTCTGTGGGACAATGGATGTACAGCGACATGCTTGGCATCAGGCGTGATGAGAACTATCCCGGATATCAGCATTTTTTTATAGAGCCGCAGCCAGGCGGAGGACTGACCTATGCGTCGGGAAGCTATGAAAGCGTGTATGGAACGATAGAGAGCAGCTGGCAGGTGGAGGGCAGTGAGCTGGTATTTCGTTTTACGATTCCTGCCAATACGACAGCGACAGTCTCGCTTCCAAATGCACAGTACCGGGATATGGAGCTTGGCTCCGGCACATATGAGTATCGTATTACGCCGTGACAGTTCAGTTGATGGATACGCATGGCTCTGTGTTGTACAGATAGCAGTAAGGCGGCACTGCCGCATTCTGTCCAAAGAAAGAAAAAGGGGTATCAATATGAAGCTTTCAATTTCAAATATTGCATGGAATGCGCAGGAGGACTCTGCGGTTTATTCGATGATGAAAAAATATGGTTACACGGGACTCGAAATTGCGCCGACACGCATTATAGAACAGGCTCCGTATCAAAATCTCAAGGCTGCAGAGAGCTGGCGCGAGACACTTGATTTTGATGTTCCCTCTATGCAGTCTATTTGGTTTGGAAAGACGCAGAAGCTGTTTGGAGGCGAAGCAGACAGACAGGAGCTTTTGGACTATACGAAGGCGGCGGTTGACTTTGCAAAGACTGTCCGGTGCGGCAATCTGGTCTTTGGAAGCCCGAAAAACAGAGCGCTTCCTGATACGGCGGACAAGAAATTGCGGCAGGCAGGCGTTGCTTTTTTTAGAGAGCTTGGGGATTATGCGGCACAAAATGGTACGGCAATCGGTATGGAGGCAAACCCTGCAATATACAGCACAAACTACATCAATACGACACAAGAAGCGCTGAATCTCATCAGAGAGGTTGGCTCAGACGGCTTTCTGCTGAATCTTGATGTCGGAACGATGATTGAGAACAGGGAGTCCGTGGAGCTTCTTGAGGGGTATGCCGCGCAAATCAATCATGTGCATATCAGTGAACCGTTTTTGAAGCCTGTTGTCATCAGCCCTGAAAGGAGACAGCTTCATGGCGGGCTTGCAGCATTTTTGAGGGAAAATGATTATCAGGGATATGTCTCTGTCGAAATGGGCAGAACAGAGGAGCTTTCCGTTATTGAGGAAATTCTGGCATATGTAAAGGAGATGTTTGCATGATTTATGAGGGAGGAAACGGCGTTCCTGCTTTTTCGTGTGAGGAGTATGCGCCTAAGACAAGCGATTATGCGGTGCTGATTCCGGTTATCAATGAAGGAGAGCGCATTTTAAAGGAGCTTTACCGCGCGTATAAGCATGAAATTGCAAAGCATGCAGATATTGTAATCTGCGACGGCGGTTCGACGGATGGAAGCACGCAGGAGCGAAAGCTTAGAAAGCTTCAGGTGAATACGCTGCTTGTGAAAAAGGATAAGGGAAAGCAGGGCGCACAGCTTCGTATGGGGATTTACTGGGCGCTGCAGAGAGGCTATCGGGGGATTATTACCATTGACGGAAATAACAAGGACAGTATCGAGGATATTCCGTGTTTTATCCGGAAGCTTGAAGAAGGGTATGATTTTGTGCAAGGCTCCCGCTTTATTAAGGGCGGACGTGCGATTAACACGCCTTTTATCAGAAATATATCGGTGCGATTGATTCATGCGCCCGTGATTTCGCTCACTGCCGGACAGCGCTTTACCGATACCACGAATGCCTACAGGGCTTATTCGGCAAGATATCTAAGCGATGCAGAGGTTGCGCCGCTTCGGGACGTATTTATGACCTATGAGCTGCTTGCGTATTTATCGGTCAGGGCAACACAGCTTGGATATAAAGCATGTGAGATACCAGTTACAAGAGCCTATCCGAAAGCAGGAAAGACACCGACCAAAATCAGCTTTTTCAAGGGAAACAGCGAACTGCTGAAAATTTTGTTTAAAAATCTGTTTGGTGCATATAATCCAAAATAGTGGCGGAAGGCTTTTGCATGAGGGAGTAAGATGGAAAATATCAGAAGAAAAAACAAGATGATAGAGACTTACAGTGTGCTGCTGATAGATATTTTCAGTGTTGTTGTGTCATATGCACTGGCACTGTTTATAAGGTTTCGCCTGATTCATTATGAGAGCTATCCGGTGCAGTTTCACTTTATGGTCGGTGCCTATATTGTGGCGCTCTGTCTGCTGTACAATATGTTCCTGGATGCAAACAGCAACTTTTTTACCAGAGGATATTACCAGGAGTTCTATTATATTGTGCGGTATACCCTGATTCTTGTGGTCGGGTTGGTTGTGATTTTGTACCTTACGCAGCAGTCGTATGACTTTTCCCGTTCGGTCTATGTGATTTTTGCCGCATTGAACATTGTAATTACATATGCAGCGCATATTGTGTTCAAGAAAAGCATGTGGAAATTTTACCGCAAAAGCACGAGTGCGACAAAAATGCTGGTGATAACAAGGGACAGCATGGCGCAGGAAGTGCTTGAAAATCTGATTAAGGGCAATGAGTGGTACTATGAAGTGACTGCCGTGGCGCTCTACGATGCAGACAAAAAAGGGCAGCGTATTCAGGGGATTCCTGTGGCAGCGGGACACAGCGACTTGTATGAAACAGTGGTTCAGATGATGGTAGATGAGGTGTTTATCTGCCTGCCGGAAACTCCTGCCGCCGAGATTCGGGATATGATTCGGCAGTTTGAGGAAATGGGGCTGGTCTGCCATTATAATGTCGATTTATTCAGCAGGGACAATCCCAATACGTATGTGCAGAAAATGGCAGGCTACAGCGTCATATCGTTTGCACTCAAAACGATGGATTCCAGGCGTCTTCTTGTGAAGCGCTGCATGGATATCACAGGCTCTCTTGTGGGACTAGTCATTACGGCTGTGATAACACCGTTTGTGGCGCTGGCTATCAAGATTGATTCACCGGGACCTGTCTTCTTCTCACAGATACGTATTGGAAAAAACGGCAGGCGTTTTAAAATCTGGAAGTTCCGCTCCATGTATATTGACGCGGAGGAGCGCAAAAAGGAGCTGGAGGAGCACAATGAGATGAAAGGTCTGATGTTTAAAATGGAGGAGGACCCGCGCATCACAAAAGTAGGAAGATTTATCAGAAAGACAAGTATCGATGAGACGCCGCAGTTCTTCAATATTTTTGTCGGCGATATGAGTCTGGTGGGAACGCGTCCGCCGACAGAGGACGAGTTCGAACAGTACAACGGCTACTACCGAAGGCGCATGAGCATCACGCCCGGACTGACAGGCATGTGGCAGGTAAGCGGCAGAAGCGATATACAGGATTTTGAGGAGATTGTGAAGCTGGACCTTGCCTACATCGACAACTGGTCTTTGGGACTTGACATCAAGATACTGTTTATGACTATATTTGCTGTTCTGGGAAAGAAAGGGTCTAAGTAGCAGTTGGATATAAGGTTGACGCAATTGCCGCATCGGTGTTATAATCGCTTATTGAAGGATGACATATAGGATGGAAGATTTACAATACTGTACAATATTAAAGACAAGGATTAATGTGACCAGTATGCAGGATACACTGGCGTATATTGATGCCCATCTTGACGAGCTGAGGGGCAGATACATCTGTGTGTCCAATGTACACACGACAGTGATGTCTTATGAAAATGAGCGTTACAGAGCCGTGCAAAATGGTGCGGCGATGGCGCTTCCTGACGGTGCGCCGCTGTCCAAGTACAGCAGAATGAAGGGATTTGCGGGCGCGCAGCGTGTGACAGGTCCCGATTTGATGACAGAGCTGTTCAGGATTTCCGGTCAAAAGGGGTACAGGCATTTTTTTTATGGTTCTACGCAGGAAACGCTTGACGGCATGAAGGCAGCGCTCGCTCAGAATTATCCGGGCGCGGCGGTGGCAGGAATGTATGCTCCGCCGTTTCGGCCGCTTACAGAGGAAGAGGATCAAAAGATAATAGAACAGATCAATCAGACAAAGCCGGACTTTATATGGGTGGGGCTTGGCGCTCCGAAGCAGGAGGAGTGGATGGCTGCCCATCAGGGGAAGCTGAATGCGCCTGCGGTAGGCGTGGGAGCCGGATTTGATTATCTTGCCGGAAATATTAAGAGAGCGCCGCGGTTTATGCAGGTACTCTGCCTGGAATGGCTGTACAGGCTTCTTCAGGACCCGAAGCGCTTATGGAAACGGTATGTGACGACCAATTTGAAATTTATCAAATATATTTTAAAAGAGGAAAGAAATAAAAAAAAGGGATAGAATATGGAGAATCGTATCTGGTTTCATGCAGATGATTTTGGCGTGACAGCAGAACAGGCAAAAAGAATTTTAGACTGCTGTCAAAACGGCGTGCTCAACAGCATCAGTGTAATGCCGAATACTCCGGCGCTTGCAGAATCGCTTGCGCTGCTTCGGGAAGCTGATCCGCAGGGAAATAAGATCAGGCGTGTGCTCCATTTGAATTTTGTGGAGGGAAAGCCGCTTGCAGGGGCAGAGAATGTACCGCTGTTAGTTGACAAGACAGGATATTTTAACAAGTCATTTATACAATTGTTTCAATGGAATTACAGTAAAAGAGGAGTCAAAAGGCAGCAGCTTGCAAGCCAGCTGAAACTGGAAATTGAAGCACAGCTTCGGGCAGTGGCGGTGGAGCACGATTACAAAATTACCGGAATCGACTCCCACCAGCATTACCATATGATTCCTGTTATATTCGACAGTCTGATGGAGGTTCTGGCAAAGCAGGAATTTGCACAGCTTCCTATCCGGCAGATACGGGTACCGGTAGACCCGACAGCCCCGCTTCGGCGGGATATCCGCATGCTGACGGGGGTGCCGAAGATAAACTGGGTGAAATGGTGTATTCTGAAACAATACGCAGACAGAAATAGAAAAATACTGCAGAGCAGAGGGATAAAAGCACCTGTCTTTTTCGGGATTTTTTATACCTGTGAGATGAAAAAGGAAGTGGTAGAGGCACTGCTTCCCTCATACAGGGAATATGCTGATAAAAAGAGTGAGGATTTAGAGTTGATGTTTCACCCCGGAAATCTGACGGCCTCCTATGAGCTGTTGGATGAAAGGAGTAAGGAGCTTGCAGCATTTTATATGTCCGACAACAGATATTATGAAGCCGAATGTTTAAAGCTGCTGAAAATATAGTACAATAAAAGTGAGGAGAAGTTATGAAAAAGAAATCTATGGTGGCAGTTTTGGCAGCAGCAGCATTGACTGCTGTGCTGATTTCGGGCTGCGGAGAGAGAACGGACGGGAATGTGGCTGTGGAGGAGTCTGAGGTTTGGACAGGGTGTGTGGAAGGCTGTGCCTGTACAAACTGCATCTGCTGTGGGACGACGCAGCAAAGTGCTCCTGTGGAGGCTGCCGCAGAGTCAGAGCCGGAGAGTACACTTGTGCAGCAGCCGGAAAGCACGGACATAAGCGCGCAGGAGCAGCCGGATACGCAGGAGACACAGGCTGAGACAGGAGAAGGAAAGGAGACACCGGAGAAGATATCGGAGCTGTCTGAGGGAGAACTTCAGGCAAGGAGAGAACAGCAGGCTAATTTTGCCGAGGCGCGCGAGACGCTGTACGGGCTTGCGGATTCACAGGATAAAACAACGAAAATCAATCAGATGGACAGGCAGATTCTTGCCAATAATGCCTATGATTTCAGTCAGAAAAATATTGTATTTATCGGAGACAGCATTACGGAGGGCATTACCAGTGCAGTGGATGACAACGGCAATTTTGTAAGCTATGTTACATATGTCAACTCTTACCTTCATTTTAACAGGGTGCTTAATCATGGTAAGGGAGGCAGGATGTTTGCCGATTATGCGGACGCGGAGCTGTCGCTTGCTTTGAATTTCAGCAATGTCACGAACAACAGTTCGGATATTATTGTTGTGTTTGCAGGTGTGAATGATTTTCTGAGTGCGCCGGAAAATAAACGTTTCGGCAATATCGATGATACGGTGAGCACAGCAGGCTACTGCGGCGCCGTTCGGTATTTTATGAGGCAGCTTAAGGAGACATACGGAGACAAGGAAATCTTTTTTGTGACAATGTATAATATATCAAAAACAGCGCCGTGCACTTATTCTGACTATGACGGCCAGCCGACGCTGGGGGATTATATGGAGGTGCAGCGCAGGCTTGCCGGGGAATACGGCTTCCATATTATAGAGCTGTACGATATCGGATTTATGGACTGCTCGACGCAGGAGTCCTCCGATTATTATCTGAGAGACGGGCTTCACCCCAAGGATAACGGAAATATTGTGCTGGGTGAGCATATTGCGGCTGAGCTGTCGCTTTATTTCAGCCAGAAGGAAAGTAACTGATAGGAGAAATAATCAGGTGGAGATTATAAGGTGGGCAATACTGCTGGTTCTGGTCCTGCCGGTACCATTTTTTCTGGGATTTATACCTGTAAAGCATATGAATAGCTTACAAAGGACACCCGCAATGACTTATGTCTGCGGGTGGTTTGTGAGCTTTTTTCTGTTTGAAGTGACAGCAGTTCCTTTTATTTTGCTTGAGAAGAGCTTTACTATGGTAGTGGCTGTGTATACGTGCATCATCGCAGTGCTGCTTTTGATTTCCTTGTGGCAGGGGAGGGAGTTGTGGAAGGATTATGCCCAGACTGTCAGGAGGGCTTTGGAATTGCCCGGATATGTGAAGCTTGGCTGGGCGGTTGTCGTGCTGCTGATTCTTTTCCAGATGTTCTATGCTGTAAGGTATGAGTATTATGACGGCGATGATGCGTATTATATTGCGACCTCTGTCCTTACGGATACATTTGATTCCATGTATCTGAGAGACGCATATACCGGATACCTTTATCCGCTGGATATAAGACATGCCTTTTCGCCGACCCCAATCTATCAGGCATGGCTGTCAAGACTCAGCGGCATTGCTCCGGCTGTGGTGGCGCACACGGTGCTGGCGCCTGTCTGGCTCCTGTTTATGTACTGCATTTATGCACAGATTGGCAACAGGCTTCTGTGGAACAAAAGAAGCTACAGACCTGTATTTATGCTGCTGATTACCCTGTGGTTTTCATTTGGAAACATCTCGCTGTATACGTCTGAGACTTTTGCCATGACGAGAACATGGCAGGGAAAGGGACTGATGGCAGGCATGGTGGTTCCGGCTCTGTTCCTGTGTCTGATTTATCTGGCACAGGAGAAGGCAAGCCGCGGAATCTGGATGCTGTTTGTATGTGTCTGTCTGTCGGCGGTTTTTGCAACAAGCGTATCATTTATGCTGATACCGACAGTGACAGGCGCAGCCGCAGTACTGACAGGCGTCAGGAACAGGAGCCTGCGCCATGCCGCAAAAGTGTTTGCATGCTGCATTCCGTGCCTGCTTCTGGCAGTGTGTTATTTGCTGGCTGCCCGATAGCATGCCGGTATAGTATGCTGAATGCCGCATGCAAATAATTGCATACGCAAGACAGTCTGATGGTTTGTTCATCAAGGAGAGGGGAACAATTCTTGGATAGGATATGGAATAATATGGTTTCAGCGATGAAAACAATTATCGAGGATGTAATTTTATATAACAACAAGAGTTTTTTGATACCGCTGTTTTTGATTGCATTGTTATTTTTGTGGATTACGGAGAAAGACAAAAAGCTGCGGGTGGCACTTGTGTATCTTGCGGCAGCGCTTACCGCAGTCTTTTTATGTCCGCTGTATGCATGGATTGGAATGAAGGTGGATGAGGAAATTTATTACCGCGTGATATGGGCGCTTCCCATCGGCGTGCTTGTCTGCTATAGTGCAGTAAAGCTGATGATTCGTTTTCGTTCGCTTGTGTCAAAATCAATTGTATTTGTATTGACTGTTCTGGTCATTATCATAAACGGTGACTGTGTGTATACCAATACGCTTCATTTCAAGTCGGTCAATGAGTACCATATTCCGCAGCAGGTCATTGATGTGGCAGATGCACTCAGGCTTGACAATTATAAGCCGATTGCAGTCCTTCCGGCAGAATTGCTGCCGTTTTTCCGGCAGTATACGGCAGATATTTTTACGCCCTATGGCAGAAATATTCTGGAGCCTGCATGGAGCTTCCGGAGTGATTTATACGATGCCATGGAAGGCGATAGTACTGCATATGATGTGGAAGAAGTGGCAAGATGTGCCCGCAATAACCATTGCGCATTTGTCGTGCTTTCCTGTGCAAAGCAGATGAAAGGAAGCATGGAGGAGCAGGGATATTTCCTGTTCAAATTTGTTCAGGGATATTATATCTATATGGACTATAATTATTACTGGGTATACAAGGAGCAGGGGCTTCTTGACGCAGATGTGCTTGAGGCAGGAGGATGATACTGTGAAGAAGCTGAAAAAAGTGAAAAATGTGGTTTTGCTGCAGGGTGTCATTATGATTTATACCATTTCAAGCGTTATGTCGAAGGAAGCGTCTGCCAGTAAGGGAGATGCCGTTCGTTTTTTGTTCTTTTTCGGCATGGAGTTTGTGATTCTTGGAATCTATGCTGTTTTGTGGCAGCAGATGATCAAAAGATTTGAGCTTTCTGTCGCCTATGCAAACCGTTCCATGGCAGTCGTATGGTCTATGGTATGGGCAGTTATCTTTTTTCATGATACCATCACAATAAAAAATGCCGTCGGCGTTTTGCTTGTTGTGACAGGGACTGTTATTATCAATACAGATACAGACAATATTGCTGAAAAGGAGAGAGCAGATGATTAGCAGATTTATGCTTGTTATGTTTTTGTCAGTAATTTTGGCGTCAGTGTCACAGGTACTTCTGAAAAAGAGTGCAATGAGCCGCTACAACAGTGTGATTAGAGAATATTTGAATTGGAAGGTGACAGGCGGGTATGGACTGCTTTTCTGCTCCATGCTTTTGACAATCTATGCCTACAGCGGCATGGAGTACAAAAACGGTCCTGTTATTGAGTCGCTTGGCAATGTGATTGTACTGGTTTTGAGTTATTTTATCTTTGGGGAGAAGATTAACGGCAGAAAGCTTGCAGGGATTGCGTGCATTATGGCAGGAATTGTGGTTTTCAATTTGTAACGCTGCCAGGTTACTGTTCACACCCAATTTTATTTCGAACATGTATCTGTGTTGTCGGTGTGAACAGCAACATTTATGCACACAAAATGCTAAAGAGCAAGCATTTTGGCGCATGATTCTCTCTGCTTTGATGTACAAGTGAACAGTAACGCTACCAAAACTTACATATGAATATATGCAAAAAACAAGTTGAGAGATGAGGACGGTTTTGCTATAATTGTTACGTAAAAGTTACGTAACTGTTAAATAGGCACGCATTTTAGGGAAAATCGAAGAGAAGGAGGAGAGCCGGACGGCATAGGTAATGAAAAACAAAAAGAAATTTGGGTTATTTGGAACAAATAAAAGAAAAGCAGTAAGAAACACTGATCAATATACAGAAGAATTTTATGATGAAGATTTCCGGGAGCAGGAGGACAATGAGGCAGAGCATGATGAAGACGAGTATATCGTGGATTATCCAGGCACCAGGGAATATGATGCCGATGACATACAGGATCATGCCGATAACGCATATGATGCTGAACGCGGAGCAGAAGAATGCGGACAGGATCAGTTCGAAGCAGAAGAATATGAGCAGGACAGCTTTGAGGCGGAAGAATACGAGCAGGACAGCTTTGAGACAGAGGCGTACGAGCAGACTGTATTTGAATCAGAAACATATGAGCAGGACAGCTTCGAACAGGAAGAGGACGAAGCCTCATTTGATACACAGGTGTATTTGGGGCAGCAGTACCAGGCGCAAGATTATGCTGAGGACACAGAAAGCTATTACGAAGATACTGAGGAGGACGATGATAATCAGGAGGAAGATTATGAGTCCGATGCATATTATGATGATGAATATGATGACGATGAATATGATGATGACACTTATGATACGTCATATGGTGATGTGAACGGCAATTATGATGATGATATTGCCGCTTTCGGGTCATCTCATACGGCGGCAGGGAGCATGGAGGCTTTTGGAACAAAGATTAAGAACTGGATAAGCAATATGACAGCTTTTGATGCGGTTCTTGCATCGACCGGTGTTGTTCTGGTGGTGGCGGCTGTTGTGATTTTCAGTATGTTTCTGCAGTCAAGGCACATTAATAAGCAGATTGAAGCGATTGCACCCTTAGGCAGTGAACTGACAAGCATAGGGGTAGTCGGTGAAGAGGGACTTCTTGCCATGGCAGATGCGGCGCTCTCCGGCAATTTTGAGGAGGAGTTAAGCACAGAGGAGCTTTCTTCGCTGGAAGTGATGGATGATACAGAGTCAAGCAAGGTGAATGTAAGCTTTGTGTCCGTAGAAAAGGATTTAAAGATACGGTTTACTGATGCAGCAACAGGAGAACTGATTACGGGTACTGCTTTTGAGGTTACACTGACGAATGCAAAAGGAAAAAAGCTTGTGCTGACAGATGATGACATGGACGGCGTGATTTATGCACAGAATGTCAATGCAGGAGTGTTTGACGCGATAGTGACTTCAACAGATAAGTATAAGTTCCCTTCCGTGGCACAGCAGGTTACCGTCAAGGATAAGGTTGAGTATGTGGTAATCAATGTGCAGGACGAAGTCAAAAAAGAGACACAGGTAAATGTGGCGGCAGAGGATACGCAGAAAAATGACGCAGCAAATGAGGCGGAGACGCTTAAGGACACGGTTGAGTGGGTGGAATCCACCAAGACACCCGTAAGCGGCTCGGAAAGTTATCTGCTTGTGGATAAGACGACCATTGCAGACCCGTCACAGACATCAAAGGCGGCAGCCAGAATGCTGTTTGATACCCTGAATGTTTCTCTTGACAAGTCTGAGGTTACGCTGAGCGTAGGAGCAGGCACAGAGTTGAAGGGAACAGAGTTTACGGATTCCAAGGACGGCGATGTGGAATATCAGTATACAACCGAATGGAAGTCGTCGGATGATGCAGTGGCGTCAGTAAGCGGCGGCAAGGTGACGGCAAAAGCCGAAGGAACAGCGACCATCACTTACACGGTTACCAGAAAGACCATTACCACAACGTCTGACAACACAGCGCCGGTAGAGGAAACTTTGGAGATTTCGATTGATAAGTATGATAAGCTGCCAGGCGGGGAACAGGCAAACTGTACGCCAATCAAGAATGAAGAAGGGCAGGTGACAGGCTACTCTTACAGGAAGGTAACACAGCCTGATAAAAAGACAAGCGAGACGACAGAGACTGCAAGCGCGGAATGCAAAGTGACAGTCGAAGCAGCTAAGATTACTTCGGGAAGCCTTGAGCTTTCCAAAAGCGCTGACAGCTGTGCGGCCGGAGCTTCATTGACGGTAAAGCCTTCTAAGCTTGTATATACAAAGCAGGACGGAAGTACACAGACAGTGACAGATAATTTCCCGGCTATAAAATGGGAGAGCAGCGATAAGTCTGTTGCAACGGTTGATGATAAGGGCGTAGTGACTGGAGTGAAGGCAGGAAAGGCGACCATTACAGGAAAGGTTTCCGGTGTCAAGGGAGCTGACGGCAATGAGCTTAACATCAGCAGCAGCGCAGAGGTCAGCATTACAGATGCGGATGAACTTGCGCTTGCACTGGACAGGACAAAGGATGTATATCTTGCTGTAGGAGGTACAACGACGCTTGTCGCAACCGTATCAAATTATAAGTCTGATTCCGGTGTTACATGGGAGACATCAGATTCGAAGGTGGCGACAGTTGATGAGAAGGGTACTGTGACAGGCGTTGCAGCAGGAAGCGCAACGATTACTGCTGTAACAAAAGAGAAAAATGCGGCAGGAAATCAGGTGAAAGCAGCCTGTGTGGTTACAGTCAACTCCAATGCGTCAAGCGATACAACGACAAAGCTCAAAGATAAGAACGGCAATCAGATTTATATTAAAAACGAAGACGGAACCTACAAGGAAGCCGTTTATGCGGATTATTTCACGAATTCCGAGTTTTATATCATGTCGCAGGCAAAGTATTTTTATACAGGCTGGCAGACAATTGACGGAAAGACTTACTTCTACGATAAAAACGGAAATCCTGTTACAGGAACGCAGATTATTCAGGGAGTTACGTACAACTTCGGCGCTGACGGCGCCATCGCAACAACAGTAAACGGTTCCACATTCGGCATTGACGTATCAAGACATAACGGAACGATTGACTGGAATGCGGTAAAGGCATCAGGTGTTGACTATGTGATTATCCGCTGCGGTTACAGAGGTTCTTCGACAGGCGCCTTGATTGAGGATCAGAATTTCAGAGCCAATATCAAAGGAGCTACGGCAGCAGGATTAAAGGTGGGAGTATATGTATTCTCGCAGGCAGTCAATGAAGTTGAGGCGGTGAAGGAAGCATCGCTTGCAGTAAGCCTTGTAAAAGGATACAATCTTACATATCCGATTTTCATTGATACGGAGTCCAGCGGCGGAAGAGCGGATAAGATTGACAAGGCAACACGTACTGCCGTGGTAAATGCGTTCTGCCAGACCGTTGCAAGTGCAGGCTACAAACCAGGTATCTATGCATCAAAAACATGGTTTGAGGACAAACTGAATATGGGAGCAATCGGAAATTACAAGATATGGCTCGCACAGTATTCGTCAGCGCCTACTTATAAGGGCAGATATGATATGTGGCAGTATTCATGCAAGGGAAAAATCAGCGGAATCAAAGGAGATGTCGACTTAAATTACAGCTATCTCGGATATTAAATATACCAGCATAAGCCGTATGGATTATTTTAGCCGGGACGAAGGTCGGCAGTCCTATGCTGGTACAGGCGATTGGACTCCGAATGCGAATTTTCTAATGGGTGATGCCAAAGTCTTTGAATGCGTCCGCGACCGGACTCTACGCGCCGTCCATGGACGCGTTTCGTCCTAAATCCGCGTCCATGCGGATTTTTGCGTGTGTATCGAATCACCCATAAGAAAATGTCAGCATTCTCCGCCAGCCTGTACTGGCATAGGACTGCCGACCTTCTGTGTACTGACAACTGTTCCATTTTATGGTTTCACTGAACAGAAAACTGCAGGATACTATCTGCAGTTTTCGTCCGGCTGGAAATGCATAAAAGGCTGAACTGTTACACATTAAATACGATTCTGCGCTATATGTGCTTGCATTATTCCTGATTTTGGGATAAAATTAGGCAAGCGATACAATACATGTTGGAGGTATATATTTCATGAGAACTTATTTGGTAACCGGAGGTGCAGGTTTCATTGGGTCAAATTATATTCACTATATGTTCAGAAAATATGATAATGAAATCAGGATTATCAACGTGGATGCCCTGACTTATGCCGGCAATCTGGAAAATCTTAAGGACATTGAGGACAGGGAAAATTACACCTTTGTGAAAGCTGATATCACGGATAAGGAAGCCATTGCAAAGATTTTTGCTGAAAATGATATTGACAGGGTCGTGCATTTTGCCGCAGAGAGCCATGTTGACAGAAGCATCAGAAATCCTGAGGTTTTCGTGCAGACCAATGTACTTGGTACGGCTGTAATGCTCAACTGCGCCAAGGCAGCTTGGGAACAGGAGGACGGAAGCTTTCAGGAAGGGAAGAAATTCCTCCATGTATCGACAGACGAGGTATATGGCTCTCTGGAAAACGAGGGCGAGTATTTCTATGAGACAACTCCGTATGCGCCGCACAGCCCTTATTCCGCAAGCAAGGCATCTTCGGACATGCTTGTGAAGGCTTACATGGATACCTATAAGTTTCCTGCAAATATTACAAACTGCTCAAACAATTACGGACCGTATCAGTTTCCGGAGAAGCTGATTCCCCTGATTATCAATAATGCACTGCAGGGCAAGAAGCTTCCGGTGTATGGAGACGGCAAGAATGTGCGTGACTGGCTTTATGTTGAGGATCATGCAAAGGCAATCGATATGGTACAGGAAAAGGGCAGACTGTTTGAGACCTACAATGTTGGCGGACACAATGAGAAACAGAATATTGAGATTATCAATATTATCATTGAGACGCTTCAGGAGCAGCTTTCTGATGATGACCCGAGAAAGAAGCTTGTTTCAAAGGACCTGATCACCTATGTTGCGGACAGAAAGGGGCATGACAGACGTTATGCGATTGCTCCGGACAAGATTAAGGCTGAGATTGGCTGGGAGCCGGAGACGATGTTCAAGGACGGCATCAGGCAGACAATTAAATGGTACTTTGAACATGAGGACTGGATGAAGAATGTCACAAGTGGAGATTATCAGAAGTACTATGCAGAGATGTACAAGTAATAGAAATCATTCCAATACAGGGAACGTCAATGCCGTTAAGGCAGGGGCGTTCCCGCTTTGGCGTAAAATAATAAACGAATAACAAAATACAGACAGCGGCTGTCCGGTATGACGATTCTCAGAACAAAAGAACCCGGATAGCCGGGATGGAGGGTGAAAATGAAAGGGATTATATTAGCAGGCGGTTCGGGGACAAGACTGTATCCGCTGACAAAAGCGATTTCAAAGCAGATTATGCCGGTGTATGACAAGCCGATGATTTATTATCCGCTGTCAACGCTGATGCTTGCCGGAATCAGGGACATTCTGATTATCTCGACGCCGAGAGACCTGCCGGTATTTGAAGAGCTGTTCGGCACAGGAGAGCAGCTTGGACTTCGTATGGAATACGCAGTTCAGGAACAGCCAAGAGGTCTTGCCGACGCATTTATCATTGGTGCGGAGTTTATCGGTTCGGATTCCGTAGCGCTTGTGCTTGGAGATAACATTTTCTATGGACAGAGCTTTTCAAAGCTTCTTCAGAGAGTGGCAGCAAAGGAAAGCGGAGCGACCATATTCGGATATTATGTAAGGGACCCGAGAGAATACGGCGTTGTAGAATTTGACAAGGACGGAAAGGCAATTTCCATCGAGGAGAAGCCGGAGAAGCCCAAGAGTAATTACGCGGTTCCCGGACTTTACTTTTATGATAATGATGTTGTTGAGATTGCTAAGAATGTTAAGCCTTCTGCAAGAGGAGAGATTGAGATTACAAGCATCAACAATGAGTATCTGAAACGCGGCACACTGACCGTTGAGACAATGGGACGCGGCTTTGCATGGCTCGATACCGGAAATCATGACTCTCTTTTGGACGCTGCTGATTTTGTGTGCGCTTTCCAGAAAAGACAGGGACTTTATATCTCATGTATTGAGGAAATTGCATACAAGAGAGGTTTTATCACAAGAGAGCAGTTGTTAAAGCTTGCGGAACCGCTTATGAAGACTGAATATGGAAAATATCTTGTAGAGGTTGCAAATGGACTCTAAGGGAAAGAGAGCCGCGGTCTTGATTGTACTCTGCTCTCTGCTGGCAGTGATGGCAGGCGTTGCGGCGGTGAACTATAACCGTCTTATGGGAAACGGGAAAAAAGAGCCGGATGTACAGGATACGGCAGACGTTTCCAGTCAGGTCATTGAGCCGGATGGAAAAGTACACGGAGCTGATTTGTCGGCATTTTTGAGGGACAATGACTTTTTTGACCCACAGGAGGCGGACAGCTCCGGTCAGACTGCATCGGACGAAAATAGCACAGAGAGCGTGTCTGTGCGCAGTCTCACGATTCTTGCAAGCTCTGTGGAGCGCGATATTCGTGTTAAGATTGTCGATGACGAAGGAGAACCGGTTTCCGGCCAGGACTTTATGGTGGAGGTCGCTGATACCGGAGTCTATGTTGACGAGGACAAGG
The DNA here is from genome assembly GCA_017622845.1 of Lachnospiraceae bacterium. Classification (GTDB taxonomy): domain Bacteria; phylum Bacillota; class Clostridia; order Lachnospirales; family Lachnospiraceae; genus COE1. The sequence goes on from JAGAQJ010000002.1 coordinate 47,814, forward strand.
ACGGTGTGCTCCTCATATCGGATATCAAGCCGGGCGAATACAGCCTGACATTAAATGAACAGGAAGGATTTGAGGTGCCTGCAGACCCGGTGCATGTCAGGGTAAAATCCATCGTTTCTTATACCGTGATAGATGATATCGATTTCTTTGTACATTCGGAGTCGGAGGTAGATATCTTAAAAGACGATACCGAAGCGGCAGATATCGACAGCGGGGACGAGGATGATACGCAGTACACGTCGCTGCTTGATCTGGATGAGGAGCGTGAGAATGCTGTTGCGCTCGGCATTGATGTGTCAAAATGGAACGGAGACATTGACTGGGAGGTTGTAAAAGCCGAGGGTGTTGATTTTGCAATTATCCGCTGCGGCTACAGAGGCTCATCCTCCGGATGGCTGATAGAAGACCCTTATTTTTATCGGAATCTGCAAGGCGCTCAGAAAGCAGGCATTCAGGTAGGCGTGTATTTCTTTACACAGGCGACGGACCTTGTGGAGGCTGTTGAGGAAGCAAGTATGGTTGTGTCGCTGCTTGGAGACGTTCCGCTTGATTATCCTGTATTTATTGACACAGAAGGGGCTGGAGGAAACGGAAGGGCAGATAATCTGGACCCCGGCACGCGTACCGCGGTTGTGAATGCGTTCTGCCAGACCATTCAGAATGCAGGCATGGAGGCAGGCGTCTACGCAAGCCGCAACTGGTATCTTAACAATCTGAATCTTGATGAGCTGGACGCACCGAAGGTCTGGCTTGCTGAGTACAGACAGACGCCGCAGTATGAGGGACGCTATGACATGTGGCAGTATACCTCCAGCGGTTCCGTTGCAGGCATTGAGGGACGGGTTGACCTGAATATCAGCTACCTTGGGATTGAATAGCCTTGCGGAAATGATATGGAAGGAATTTAGAGAAAGGAATTAGAAAGGATTTAAGAAAAATGGGAAAAATTACAGTAGAGGAATGTATGGCTGACGGAATGGTCATAGAGGGATTAAAGGTGATTACTCCTCAGGTATTTGGAGATAACAGAGGTTATTTTATGGAGACCTACAATTACAATGATTTTAAGGAAGCAGGGATTGATCAGGTATTCGTACAGGACAACCAGTCTGCATCAAAGAAGGGCGTGCTCAGAGGACTTCATTTCCAGAAGGAATTTCCGCAGGACAAGCTTGTCCGTGCAGTAAGGGGAGAGGTATTTGATGTGGCAGTGGACTTAAGAGAAGGCTCTAAGACTTATGGGAAGTGGTTTGGAGTGCTGCTGTCAGAGGAGAACAAGAAGCAGTTTTTTATTCCGAAGAATTTTGCGCATGGTTTTCTTGTTCTTTCCGATTATGCGGAGTTCTGCTATAAATGTACGGATTTCTACCATCCGAATGATGAGGGCGGACTTTTATGGAATGATCCTGATATTGGAATTGCATGGCCGATACCCGATGGAATGGAGCTTACATTCTCGGATAAGGATACGAAGTGGGGCGGAATAAAGGAATTTAAGAGATGAAAAAGGGATTATCCAAGGGTGCGGTAAAGCTCCTTGTCACATTTGCAGCAGCAGTGCTTGCTGCAACAATTATCATTCACCATAATCCGCTGGCAGACCAGCAGGAGGAGCTGGTCAAGAAGGTGGCAGCCTGCCTGATTATTGTCGGTGCATTGGCGATTTTCTACAGATTTTATGACAGGCTTGTGACATTACCGGTGGAATTATGGCAGTCACGTGCTTTAATCTGGAAGCTTGCCAAAAATGATTTTAAGAACCGTTATGCAGGCTCTTATCTGGGACGGGTGTGGGCATTTACACAGCCTGTTGTCACGGTGCTGCTGTATTGGTTTGTGTTCGGCCATTTGATGATGGCGGACAAAAAGGAAGTTTTGACAGCCGGTGTGGAGGCGCCGTATGTATTGTGGCTGACAGCCGGACTCGTTCCATGGTTTTATTTTAGCGAGGCGTTTAGCAACGGTACGACATCGCTTCTTGAGTACAGCTACCTTGTGAAAAAGGTCGTATTTAAGATTAGCATTATTCCGATTGTGAAGCTGATTGCGGCATCGTTTATCCACATTTTCTTTGTTGGCTTTATGCTTGTAGTTTACTTCTGCTACGGATATAAGCCTGACATTTATCTGCTGCAGCTTATTTATTTCAGTTTCTGTCTGTTTATGCTTGTGCTGGCGCTCAGCTATGCAACATGTGCGATTGCAGTCTTTTTCAGGGATTTGATGCAGATTATTAATATCTGCTTACAGATTGGAATGTGGGCAACACCGATTCTATGGAATATTTCTATGCTTGACAATGAGCCTGTACTCCAATGGATTATTAAATGCAATCCGATTTTTTATGTCGTAAATGGATATCGCGACGCGATGTTTACGAAAACATGGTTTTGGCAGGACTTTTATTCGACGGCATATTTCTGGATTGTCACAGTCGTGCTGTTTGGCTTGGGGGCATTAATATTCCGCAGGCTGAAGGTACACTTTGCAGATGTGTTGTAGTAGTGGTTGAGAAGTCTCAAGCCAGGATACGTGGATTTGATGCCGCGAAGCGGTCTGGCGTGGCTTGGGGTCTGTAACAGGAAGCCGCATGGCTGAATTGTTACGTTTCAATAATGGAGAAATGTATGGAAGATAAAAAAGAAGAGATTGCGATAGCGGTGGAGCATGTCTGCAAGGTCTATAAGCTTTATGACAAGCCGTCAGACAGACTCAAGGAGGCGCTGAAGCTTACCAGAAAGCAGAAATATCATGAATCTCATGCGCTGTCAGATGTAAGCTTCGATATCAAACAAGGCGAATGCGTCGGAATTATTGGAACGAATGGTTCCGGTAAATCGACGATATTAAAAATAATAACAGGTGTTCTTAATCCCACCAGCGGAAATGTCAGGGTAAACGGAAGAATTTCCGCGCTTTTGGAGCTGGGTGCAGGCTTTAATCAGGAATATTCCGGCATGGAGAATATTTATCTGAACGGAACCATGAACGGATTCTCTAAGGAGGAGATTGATGCAAGACTACAGGATATCCTTGACTTTGCGGATATCGGCGACTATGTTTATCAGCCGGTAAAGACTTATTCAAGCGGTATGTTTGTGCGCCTTGCGTTTTCTGTGGCAATCAATATTGATCCGGAGATTTTGATCGTCGATGAGGCGCTCTCTGTCGGGGATGTATTCTTTCAGGCAAAGTGCTATCACAAGTTTGAAGAATTCAAGAAAATGGGCAAAACGATTATGATTGTCAGCCATGATTTGAGCAGCATTGCGAAGTATTGCGACCGGGTTATCCTGCTGAATCAGGGCGTGAAGCTCGGGGAAGGTTCTCCCAAGGAAATGATTGATGATTTCAAGCGGGTTCTTGTGGGACAGTACGAACTGCCGGAAGCAAGGTCTGAAAAAAGCCTTTTAAATGATGCTGAGGTTCAGGAGGCAGTACAGACAAAGGCTGCTGCCCAGAAGCGTGCACGCGAGCATGGCGATGACCAGTCCAAGACGCTTGAGTATGGTACGAAGGAAGCGGAGATTGAGGAAATCTATATCACAGATGACCGTGGGACGAAGACCAATGCCATCATCAAAGGGCTGGAATTCGGCATTCATATGAGGGTAAGATTTCATCAGGATTTGCCGGCGCCTATTTTTGCTTTCTCTATAAAGACAGCAAAGGGCACGGAAATCACAGGCACGAATACCATGTTTGAGAAGGCATTTTTAGAGCCTGTGAAAGCAGGCGCTGTCAAGGAAATCAGCTTCACGCAGAAAATGTCGCTCCAAGGAGGAGAGTACCTGATTTCCTTTGGCGTGACAGGCTATGAGGGCAATGATTTTAAGGTATATCACAGACTGTATGATGCCCTTGATGTGACCGTCGTATCAGATAAAAATACGGTGGGCTATTATGATATGGATTCTAAGGTTGTGGTCAAAGATGCCAAAAAACAGGAGGACGGTACGATTATAGAATTTAAAAGCAGCAGTTCAGCCATGTAAAAGGGCATTATAAATAAAAAGAAGCAGGTGGAGAGGGAGTATGGAAGAAAGCAGGGAGAGAATTTTAGAAAAGATAGGCAGTGTCACAATGGACCTTACCTATTATCCGGGAGAGGATTTTTATACGGACGGAACCATAGAAGATGAGATGCTTGAGATTGCCATGAATAATCCGCCGGAGCATTTTCCAAGGATCATAGAGGAACGAAAAAGCTGGCCGATATTTTATCATCTCTCACCATTTCGGACAAATATCATTGACTGGATTCCTTTTAAAAAGACGGACAAGGTGCTCGAAATCGGCGCCGGATGCGGTGCGATAACGGGTGCGCTTGCAAGGAATGCGGGCAGTGTCACCTGCGTCGACCTGTCCAAAAAGAGAAGCATGGTGAATGCTTACAGAAACAGAAATTATGATAATATCACGATTATGGTCGGCAATTTTAAGGATATCGAGCCGTATCTTGAACAGGATTATGACTATGTACTGCTCATCGGAGTGTTTGAGTACGGACAGGCATATATCGGCGGCGCTTCTCCCTATGAAGATTTTATGCGCATCTGCAACTGTCATCGTAAGCCGGACGGACGGCTGGTGATTGCTATTGAGAATAAGTTCGGACTGAAATATTGGGCAGGCTGCCGTGAGGACCATCTTGGAACTTATTTTTCGGGGCTTGAGGGCTACCGCGAGGGCGGCGCGGCAAGAACGTTCACAAGACACGGACTTGAGCAGATTCTTGAGAAGACCGGAATCCACGAGTATTCGTTTTATTATCCGTATCCTGACTACAAGTTTATGACTGCAGTCTACTCAGACAGGTATCTGCCCCGAAAGGGAGAGCTGACGAATAACCTCAGGAATTTTGACAGGGACAGAGTAGTGCTGTTTGATGAAAAACAGGTGTTCGACCAGGTTATAGATGAGAAGGAGTTTCCTCTTTTTTCCAACTCGTATCTGCTTGTAGTCGGAGAAGCGCCTGATGTAATTTATACGAAATTCTCAAATGACAGAGCGCCTGAGTGGGCAATACGGACTGCTATCGTGCAGGAGGCGTCCGGGGAGCTTCATGTGGAGAAGAAGCCGGATACGCAAGCAGCATGCGGGCATCTTATGAACACTAAGAATGCTTATGAGCGCCTTTCAGAGCGATATGAGGGCACGAAAATTGACATCAGCCGGTGTACTGTAATCGATGGTGATATCAATCAGGGGCTTTCGTTTGCATTTTGCGGCGGTACAACGCTGGAGGCGCTGCTCGACGAATGCCTTGCAAAGGCGGATGAAGCAGGCTTTCAGGCGCTGATTGACGAGTATATGCAGTGGCTCTGTTATCGTGAGGAGGAATGCGCTGTCAGCAATGTTGACTTTATCTTTCCGAATATTCTTGTCGACGGCGGCAAATGGCACGTGATTGATTATGAATGGACGTTTGATAAGCATATTCCGGCAAAGGAAATTGCTTTTCGGGCATTTTATAATTATATGCTCGGCGGCGAAGCCAGAAAAGCGTGTGAGGGGCTTCTCATGAGGGATATACTGGGTCTTGCCGGGGAGCAGCTTCAGGAAGCTGTTGCGCAGGAGCAGCGTTTTCAGAAGCGTATTACGGCAGACCATGCCTCTGTGGAAAAAATGCGTGAGCTGATTGGAAACAAAGCATTTGAATTTGGCGGTATCATGGAATACTGCAAGTATGCGGACAGCAAATTTGTTGCCCAGCTCTATATCGACTATGGTGAGGGCTTCAGCGAGGAGCATATCGTCATACTGAAGGACTGCTATGCGGAGGAGAAGTATCTGCGGTTTGCATATGATATTCCTGACCATGCAGTCAGGGTGAGAATTGACCCGTGTACCTATCCCTGCGCGGTGATTGTCCGTGAGATTAAGGCAGGAGACAGGATTTATCCGGCAGCTTCGCTTGCAACGAGCGGAAGCATGCAGGAGTGCGGCGTACTGGTATTTGGAGACAACGATCCGAATCTCACGGTAGAGGCAGAGGGCGGACAGACACTCACGGTTGATTTGGAGGTTATGGAGCTTCCGCCTGTGCTGGCGGAGCAGCTTGTGCAGGATGCACGGGAGAAGGAGGCAGCGGCTGTTGAGGCGGAGCGTTCCGGAGTAAAGCGTCTCTGGCATAAAATAAAGGACAGGACATAGGGCTTATTGGGGTTGGAGAGTATGTTAGGTAAGATAAAAGATGCCGTGCAGGGCAGATTATATAAGAACTGTATCAAAGAATATGAAAGGGAGCTTCGCTATCAGACAGACCCATATCTTTTATGGATTAAGGAAAACGAGAAGTGCAGTGCGCAAGAGGCAAAGGAAGATTCCGGTCCGGCAGTCGGAGTGGTGTATATGGAAAACTGCGGCAGAAATTTTTCTCTGTCAAAATGCAATAAGGAATATCTGGTCTTTGCATCGGAGAATGGAAAGATTGCTGCCAATGCCTTTTGTGAGATTGCGCAGTATTTCGATACCCATCAGGATGTCAGCATCGTCTATGCCGATGAAGATGTATGGATGCTGGAGGAGGAAAATGCAGCAGGCGGCGGTTCCAAAAGACGCAGTGAAATTGCCGATGACGAGGAAAATGCACACAGGATATTTCCATGGACAAAGCCTGTGTGGTCTCCGGATACACTCCTTTCTTTTCTTTATTTCGGAAACATCTTTGCTGTCCGCAGGAAGGCTTTTTTGGAGCTTGCATGGCTTGGCAGCGATGATTATAAAAAGAATCTTTATGATTTTGTGCTGAAAGCAACGGAGGATGGCAGGCATCCGGGCCATATTGAAAAAATATTATTCCATGCGTACAGGCGAGGGAAAAACAGAGCTGCGATTGAAGAAGAAATCATGCATGACACAGATTTTATCGGGGTCGGCAGTTCATATGACTTTATTCGGGAAAGTGCATTTGCAAGGCGCGGACTGCGCGCAGCAATGGCGGTTGATGAGAAGACAGGCATTTCTTATCCGGTGTATGAGATACCGGACAAGCCGCTTGTCAGCATTATTATTCCTTCCAAGGACAATGAGAGCGTACTAAAGCAGTGTATCCGTTCCATCTATGAACATACGGACTATCCCAATTATGAGATTGTGGTTATTGACAATGGAAGCAAAGAGCAGGTCCGCACCGGATTGGAGCAGTTCCGGCAGGAGTGTGCGTTTACCTATCTGTACCAGCCGATGGATTTTAATTTTTCCCGCATGTGCAATCTTGGCGTGAAGGAGTCAAAAGGGGAATATATCCTGCTGCTGAATGATGACATGGAGGCAATTGAGGCTTCCTGGCTCACCCGAATGGTAGGACAGGCGTCTTTAAAGCATGTAGGCGCAGTCGGTGCGAAGCTTTTGTATCCTGATTCGACAAAGATACAGCATGTCGGCATCAGCAACACGGTATATGGTCCGGGACATAAGCTCAGGCATCTTGACGATACGCTGTCCTATTATTACGGCAGAAACCGTTTTGTATATGATATGATTGGCGTTACGGCCGCATGCCTGCTGATGCGCAGGGATGATTTCACTGCGCTGGACGGTCTGTTTGAGGGGCTTGCCGTGGCGTATAATGATGTGGATTTGTGTTTCCGGCTGTGTGATAAGGGCTTGTATAATGTACAGAGAAATGATGTTGTTCTTTACCATCATGAGTCGCTCAGCCGCGGCGATGATATGCAGGACGAAAATAAAATGAAACGTCTGATGAAAGAGAGAAACGTCCTTTACCGGAGACATGCAAAACTTTACAGGCAGGACCCGTTTATCGGTACGCTGATGAACAGCGGAGAGCCGGAGTATCAGTGCCGGTGGCTGGAGGGATATGAGCTGGTCAATATAGACAACGGTGACAGCAGAATTGAGGAAGCAAAGAAACTTCCAAATCCGGACTCCATGAATCAGGCAATTATGATTGTAGTTGAAGACTGCGGAAAAGAAAACTTTGTGAAGACGGCTGCCGGGAAAGGAAAGGAGAAGAAAGCGTATTATCTGATTAAGGGCTGGGCATATGTGCCCGGAGCAGACAATGCCCGTTATCAGTTTAAGCTTCTTCTGGTCAACAGTCAGGGCAAGGTGTGGGCGCTTCCTCTGCAGAAGCGGTTCCGCAAAGATGTTGCCGCAATCCTGCCTGATGAGACGAATGTGGAGCTGACCGGGTTCTGCGGCTGGATTTTTGAAGGAACGCTTCCGCCTGACACGTATGAGCTGTGGATGACGGCAAAGGACGGCTGTTCCAGACAGCGGCTGTATCGATATACGGAAAAGAAACTGACAGTAGAATGAGGCGGTCAATGATCGGGAGTGGAAACAGGATGAGCTATCAACAGGAACTTTTCGCCCAGAAGACACCATACCTGCAATGGCTGAAGGAGCAGGAGCAGCGGGGAAACCAACCGGAAGCTCTAGGGAAGCATATCCAAACGCTTCCCTTTTCTTCGTGTATGGATACGATTCCCTGTGCAGACAATATGGAGGCGGACGGTATTTATCTCTGCGTGAAGACGAACGGCATATTGACAATGGGCGCAGCGGCAGAGATACAAAGAGCATTTTTGGAACAGAAAGATACGGTATTGGTCTATGCGGATGAGGATTATAGGGGAAGCCTCAGGGAGCTGTATGGAATAGAAGATGGTGTGTTTGACGAAGAAATTACAGAGCCGTACCGCTTTGGAGATGCTGTGCATTACCGGGGAAATCCTTGGTTTAAGCCTGATTTTTCGCCGGATACGCTCGCGTCTTTTTTCTATATCGGAAGCATTTTTGCCATCAGGGGCGACGCATTTAGAGAGACTGCCGCGGAATATGGGAAGGATATCAGTTTCTATGAGCTTGTGTATCATATTTTTACCAGGGAACTGCAAAGAAAGCTGGAACAGGGGCGGCACGGAATTGTCCACCTGCCAAGGGTTCTCTACACAAACAATAATCTTGATGAGGAGCACAGGCTGGAAAGCTCCGATCGAATCAAAGCGTTATTTGCAAACCAGACATCATGGAAAAAGCAAGCAGAATATGGAAATAAAATAACGGCTGATATTTTTGGAAATCCAAGTCAGCATGCAAAGGGGAAGGTATCTGTTATTATTCCAAGTAAGGATAACGCGCAGGTGCTGTACAAATGCATTGCTTCTTTGAATCAATATACGGCATATCACAACTACGAGCTGATTCTTGTGGATAACGGAAGCAGTCCGGAGCAAAGAATGTGGATAAATCAGTACATTGACAGACTGAAAACAGAAAGCAGTGGCAAGGAGGTTCCTCTTGAAGTCACATATCTTTATGAGGAGATGGACTTTAATTTTTCGAAGATGTGCAATCTCGGCGCAAGAGCGGCAAAGGGAGATTACCTGCTTTTTCTGAATGATGATATTGAGATTATGGACACCGAACAAGGGCATAAATGGCTGGATTACATGCTGTTTTACGCAGCAAAATGCCACGTTGGGGCAGTCGGAGCCAAGCTGTATTATCCTGAGCCGGAGCAGATACTCTGTGAGACTGCTGAGACAGAGTCTGTTTCCGGTGAGTCTTCCGGCTTGGAAAGCACTGAAATGAAAAGCACTGAAATGAAAAGCGCTGGCACGAAAATTTCAGACAGGAGGGAAGATGAAAGGAAAGCATGTTACAGAATCCAGCACGCAGGCATCACCAACATGGGTATCGGACCGGCGCATAAGCTTGGCGGTATGCCGGACTTAGGCTGCCTTTATCATGGACACAATACCCAAAACTATGATATGCTTGCCGTGACAGGAGCGTGTATGCTGATGAGGCGGTCTGTCTTTGAGGAGGCTGCGGGCTTTGACGAGTCGCTTGCGGTGGCATATAATGATGTGGAGCTTTGTTTTCGCTTATATGAAGCAGGATTTTTCAATGTACAGGTCAATGATGCGGCGCTGATTCACCATGAATCGCTTAGCCGTGGGGCGGATACCTCACAGGAAAAGCAAAAACGTCTGAACATCGAGAAGCAAAGACTGTATGAAAAGCACCCGGCGCTGAAAAATAAAGACCCGTTTTACAGTCCGAATCTGGTGCAGTGGAAAAAAGACACGGATTATAACACAGCTTATCTGTACGAATGCGACAAAATTGCAAAACCGAGGCTGCTGGGCGCGAAAGAAAAACAGGCGGTATTAAAACAGTATGATTTCCGGAGAAGCCTGGATTGTCATTGCAAGCCGGTCAGAAAGTTGTATGATAAGCTTAAAAAATATCATCTGCTGCAGTATAATATTGAGCATATAGAAGAATCAGACGGTTTGATTATGATAACAGGGTGGCATCTGGAGCTGAATCGTGATAATGCGGATTTGCCGAAAAAGCTTTGGCTGATGGATATGACGCGGAACGAGAATTACAGAACTGTATATGAATTTGACGTCATGCCGAAGCTTCGCGAAGACGTGGCAGCAGTTTTTTCTGAAGGTGCATGCAATGAAAAGACAAAAAATACAGCGCTTTCCGGAATACAGCTTTGCTTTGAAAAAACACAGCTTCATCAGGGAAGCTATGCGATTGGGATACTGACAGACAAAAAACGTCTGATATGCATAGAGCAGACAGGTGACGAAAAAGCGTATGTGGAAATGAATTATATACAGAAAGGTGTGATACAGGATGGCAGATGACAGGACAGACATTCAGGGGTCTGACAATGGGCAGACTGCAGAATTTTATAAGCAGGCGTATGAGCAGGAAAAGGCGCGTGCGGCTTCTCTTGCAGGCAGGCTTGCTGACGCAAAGAATGAGGCGGACAATCTGCAGTTTCAGCTTGACCGCATCAAAAACAATCCGGTATGGAAGGCATCAAAGCCCTTGAGACAGACCATGCACTGGGGAATTAGAAATTACAGACGCGTGCGGAATCTGGGCGGACCCAAGGGCATTGTAAGAAAGCTAAAGCAGAAGAAAATTGAATCCGAGGCAAAGAAGCTCCACGGTACGGCAAGCTTTCCGACGCCCGAACAAGCGAAGCAGCAGAAGAACACGAAGTTTGAACGTATGGTAAAAATCAGTATTCTTGTGCCGTTGTATAACACGCCGTTACAGTTTCTCGATGAGATGATACAGTCCGTGCTTCATCAGACCTATCAGAACTGGGAGCTGTGCCTTGCGGACGGTTCCGACAAGGACCATAATGAGGTGGAGGCGCGCTGCCGTGAATTTATGGCAGACGATCAGCGCATAATATATAAAAGGCTTGCAAAGAATGAGGGTATTTCCGGAAATACAAACGAGTGTTATGCGATGGCAACAGGAGAGTATATCGGACTTTTTGACCATGATGATGTGCTGCACCCTGCCGTATTGTATGAATATGTCAAGGTTATCAATGAACAGGGAGCTGATTATATTTACTGTGATGAGACAACGTTTAAGGGCGACAGCATTGACAATATGATTACGCTCCACTTTAAGCCCGATTTTGCGCCGGATAATCTCAGGGCAAACAATTATATCTGCCATTTCAGCGTCTTTTCAAGGGAGCTTCTGGAGGGAACAGAGCTTTTCAGAAGCGGCTTCGACGGGAGTCAGGACCACGATATGATTCTGCGGCTCACGTCCAGCGCAAAGAAGGTGGTACATGTGCCAAAGCTTTTGTATTACTGGCGTTCCCACAAGGGAAGCGTGGCGAGTGACATCAGTGCAAAGCCCTATGCCATCGCAGCAGCAAAGGGGGCGGTGGCAGATCATCTGACCAGGTGCGGCTTCAAGAATTTTGAGATTAAAAGCACCAGAGCCTTTGACACGATTTTTGAAATTAAGTATGAGATTCTAAGCGAGGATAAAATCTCCATACTGATACCGAATAAGGATCACATTGACGATTTGAGGCGCTGCATTGATTCGATTAGAGAGCGCAGTACCTATGAGAATTATGAGATTATCGTCATTGAAAATAACAGTGAGCAGCAGGCAACCTTTGATTACTATAAAACATTAGAAGAACAGGAAAATATAACGGTTGTTATTTATAAGGGCGCATTTAATTATTCCAGGATCAACAATTTTGGAGCAGGCTTTGCCACAGGAAAATATCTGCTGTTATTGAATAACGATACGCAGGTTATTTCAATGAATTGGCTGGAGTCTATGCTCATGTACGCACAGCGCCCTGATGTGGGAGCAGTCGGAGCAAAGCTTTACTATGGCGACAGAACCATACAACATGCAGGCGTAGTTGTAGGACTTGGTGCGCACAGGACGGCAGGGCACACGCATTACAGAATTAACTATGATAATCTGGGCTATATGGGAAAACTGTGTTATGCGCAGAATGTATCAGCAGTCACGGGAGCCTGTCTGATGGTGAAAAAGAGTATTTACGATGCGCTTGGCGGACTGGATGAGGCATTTCAGATTGCATTAAATGATGTAGACTTCTGTCTGCGCATCAGGGAAAAAGGATATCTGAACGTCTTTACGCCGTTTGCAGAGCTGTACCACTTTGAGTCGGCATCGCGCGGTATTGATGCGGTCAACGAGGCTAAGGCAAAGCGCTATGAGGAGGAATGTGCGCTGTTCCGCGAGCGCTGGAAGGAGCTGCTCGCAAAGGGTGACCCGTATTACAATCCGAATTTCTCGCTTGACCGCAGTGACTACTCGCTGAGGGTGAACAAATGATGCTTTGTAACTGTGCAGTACGGCACAGCGCTATCTGCAATGGACATCGGAGATGCTCGTTTGGAATGCGTGAGAAGGCGTACCGGACATGCCCAATGGTATAAAAGACCGAAAATGCTTAAAATTGAGACTAAAGCAGAACAATACAGTTAAAAATGACTTAAATTTGGCTAAATTTGCTTATAATCTTGAAAAAAGCTTATATATTTGATTTAATAGAAATGGAATATGGTGTTTCAGAAAACACTGATTTTAATGTATTTATGTGGAGGTAGCAATATGAGTTTTATGGACGAATTTAACTTCTGGCTGAATGATGATTATTTTGACCAGGCGACAAAGGATGAGCTCTTAAAGATTAAGGACAATGAGAGCGAAATCGAGGAACGTTTTTACAAGGAACTTGAGTTTGGTACGGGAGGACTTCGCGGCGTAATCGGCGCAGGCACTAACCGTATGAACATCTACACTGTAAGAAAGGCTTCACAGGGTCTTGCAAACTACATTATCAAGGCAAACGGACAGAAGAAGGGTATTGCTATCGCATACGATTCACGTTTTATGTCGCCGGAGTTTGCTGATGAGGCAGCTTTATGCATGGCGGCAAACGGCATTAAAGCTTATGTATTTGAGTCTTTAAGACCGACGCCTGAGCTTTCCTTCGCACTGAGAACACTTGGCTGCATTTCCGGTATCGTAATCACAGCAAGCCACAATCCGCCTGAGTATAACGGCTACAAGGTATATTGGGAGGACGGCGCACAGATTACAGCGCCGAAGGATAAGGAAATTATCAATGAAGTTAAGGCTGTGACAGACTATCATACCGTAAAGACGATGGACAAGCAGGAGGCAGTGAACGCCGGATTATATCAGGTTATCGGCAAGGAAATTGACGATGCCTACATGGTTGAGTTAAAGAAGCAGATTATCCACCCTGATGTAATTAAAGAAGTAGCAGACGATATTAAGATTGTATACACACCGCTCTGCGGTACCGGCAACAAGCCCGTCAGAAGAATCCTTTCTGAGCTTGGCTTCAAGAATGTTTATGTCGTACCGGAGCAGGAAAATCCGGACCCGAAGTTTACAACCCTGGATTATCCGAATCCGGAAGACCCGAAGGCATTTACATATGCCTTAAAGCTTGCCCGGGAGAAGAATGCAGACATCGTGCTTGCAACCGACCCCGATGCAGACAGACTTGGCATCTACGCACTTGACACAAAGAGCGGAGAGTACAAGGCATTTACAGGCAATATGTCAGGTATGCTTATTGCAGAGTATATCCTGAGAGAGAGAACCGCTACAGGAACAATGCCTGAAAATCCGGCTCTCGTTACAACAATTGTAACAACCAACATGACAGCGCCCATTACAAAAGCTTACGGCGTTAAGTTAATCGAAGTTCTTACCGGCTTTAAGTTTATCGGTGAGCAGATTAAGCTGTTTGAGCAGACAGGCTCCAACAATTATGTGTTCGGTCTTGAGGAGAGCTATGGCTGCCTTGCAGGTACACATGCAAGAGATAAGGACGCAGTTGTGGCAGTTATGTGCTTGTGTGAGGTTGCCGCATGGTGCAAGAAGAACGGCAAGACATTATATGATATGATGCTTGAAATCTATGAGAAGTACGGCTACTATAAGGAGACACAGTATGCCATCACGATGAAGGGCATCGACGGTTCTAAGCAGATTGCTGCATTGATGGAGAAGCTTAGAAGCAATCCGCCTAAAAAGTTTGGCGAGTTAGACGTTGTCCGCTTAAGAGATTATGAGAATGACGTGATTACGGAGCTTGAGACAGGAAAGACCTATCCTACAGGACTTCCGAAGTCCAATGTTCTTTATTTTGACCTTACAAATGATTCATGGTGCTGTGCAAGACCTTCCGGTACAGAGCCTAAGATTAAGTTCTACATGGGCGTGAAAGGAACAAGCCTTGAAGATGCACAGAAGAAGGTAGAGGACTTAACAAACGAGGTTAAGGCTGTAATTGAACAGTAATAATGTGTAAAATGAGAAACCGGACGGCTATTGCTTAGCTGTCTGGTTTCATTCATGCACATAGACAGAGAAGATGGAGTTTTTATGAAAAAATTATTTGCCCAGATAATTAAATTCGGTTTTGTCGGCGGTCTTTGCTTTTTAATTGATTTTGTAATTTCCACGGTATTATTTCATCTGCTGATTCATGCGGTTTCCAGAAATATGGCTACGGCAGTCGGCGGATTTTTTGGCTTCACCATTTCCGTGATTGTCAATTATGTCCTCAGCATGAAGTTTGTGTTTGAGCGCAAGGAGGACATGAGCAGAAAAAAAGAATTTGTCATCTTTATCATATTGAGCGTGATTGGACTTGGAATCAATGAGGTGATCCTGCTTGCATGCAGCGCTATGTATGAGGGCAGTGCTGTCCTTATGGCGGCCTTTGGAGATACATTGTGGTTTGCAGTTTCTAAAGTGATTGCGACAGCAATAGTAATGGTTTATAATTTTATCAGCAGAAAGATTTTTTTAGAGAAGAAATCCTGACAGGAAGAATGATAGTATAAAGAAAATCTAATATAAAGAAAATATAGTTTAAAAAGTTTAGTAATAAATTGTTACAGTTCAGCCGGAAATTTGCGCTTGCTGCAAACCTTGTAAAAACATAGCGGCTGAAAGAAATTTTAAAATTTGGAGTGAACAATGTCACTGGCACAAAATATTAAAAAGACGATTAACTACAGCAGGAAAAACGGTTACGGAGAGGCATTTTTTGCAGCATGGGAGCGCGTAACAGCAAAATATTATGCCGATTACAGCTATCAGGCTCCTGACAAGGCTGTCCTGGAAAAACAAAAAACAGACACCAGCGTATCGGATATTAAGTTTTCCATATTAGTGCCCGCCTACGAGACGCAGAAGGTCTATATGGAGGCGCTGATAGAGAGCTGTCTTGCACAGACTTATGCCAACTGGGAGCTGATTATAGCAGACGGAAGCGCAAGCAGTATTGTAAAGGAAACCGTGGACCGCTATCAGGACGAGCGAATCCTTTATGCCAGGCTTGCGGGGAATGAAGGCATAGCCGAAAATACCAACAAAGCAATCGAGCTTGCCTCGGGAGACTATTTCGGACTGCTTGACCATGATGATATGCTGACAGCGGATGCCCTCTATGAGATGGCACATGCTGTCTGTGAGAAAAGACCTGTTTTTGCATATTCTGATGAGGACAAATGCGATTCTTCGGGAAAGCGTTTTTATGACCCTCATTTTAAACTGGATTTTAATTTGGACCTGCTGCTCACAAATAACTACATTTGCCATTTTACGGTCATTCAGGCGGAGGCGCTCAAAAAGCTCAGGATTAGGAGAGAATATGACGGCTCTCAGGATTATGACCTGATTCTCAGGATTGTGAGCGGTCTGCTTTTAAAGGAGAAGGAGAATAAAGAGGCAAAGCCTGTGGAGGAATCCGTTGTCCATGTGCCGAAGGTTCTTTATCATTGGCGCTGCCATGAAAATTCCACGGCAGACAATCCGCAGAGCAAGATGTACGCGTATGAGGCAGGAAAGAAGGCGCTGATTGATTTTGCGGCACGCATGGGCTGGAAGGTTGATGTGCGCCACAACAAGCACCTTGGCTTTTACCGCATCGAGTACAGAAACAATGTGCTGGCGCACAGGCCGGATTTGGCAGCAGTCGGCGGCTTTGCGGCAAAGCATGGAAAGGTGGCATCAGGAACATACAAGGGACAGCCGTTGATTTATGCCGGTTATATGAACCGAATGGACTTGTTTCAGAACACGGAATTTCTGGATATCAGGAATCTGGCAGTCAATAAAGACTGTCAGAGAATTTACGAGGAAGTGACAGGGCATCCATACGAGAGTACGCTTATCACTGACAATAAGGAACTGCCGCAGTGGATTAAGGATATGGAGAAAACGGCAGAGGGAAGGGAGCAGCTTATAAAGCTGAGCAAAAAGCTGAGCAAAAGCCTGTTAAAGACTGGCAGGAGGCTCTTGCTTGACCCGGTCTGCGTCAGGAAATAGTATCAATTTTATCATAGTAAATGAAAGAAAGGCATGGTCAGCGGTATGGTAAAATCAACCATTGTAATCCCCAACTATAATGGAATCAGGTATATTCAGGCGTGCCTTGAAAGTCTCTATGGGGGGACGACGAAGGAAATCGAGGTCATTGTGGTGGACAATGCGTCAACGGACGGGAGCATGGAGCTTGTCAGGGATCGATTTCCGCAGGTGCGGCTGATTGTCAATCAGGAGAACACAGGCTTTAGCTATGCGGTCAATCAGGGAATACAGGCAAGCACGACGCCCTATGTAATCCTTTTAAACAATGACACGCAGGCGGAGCTGTCTTTTGTGCATGAGCTTGAGAAGGTGATGGACAATGACAGGGGAAAACGAATCTTTTCTGCCGGCGCTAAGCTTGTATCGCTGTATGATAAGGATAAGACAGATGATGCAGGAGATTATTACTGTGCGCTGGGCTGGGCTTTTGCAAGGGGAAAAGGAAAGCCTCCTGAGAATTATGATCAAGACTGTGATATATTTGCTTCCTGTGCAGGAGCAGCGATATACCGCCGGGAACTGCTGGACGAAAATAAGGTAGGATTGTTTGATGTGGAACATTTTGCCTATTTTGAGGACACAGATATCGGCTATCGGGCAAAAATTCATGGATATAGAAACCGATTTGTGGCAAACTCTATAGTATACCATGCAGGAAGCGCTGCGAGCGGCTCCCGGTATAATGCCTTTAAGACGGCGCTGGCATCAAGAAACAGCATTTATATCATCTATAAAAATATGCCGTTTCTGCAGATGATTATCAACCTGCCGTTTCTGCTTGCGGGATTTTTGATAAAAACCCTGTTTTTTATGAAAAAAGGAATGGGAAAGGATTATGTGTCAGGACTGATAAAGGGCATAAAGCTCTCCGCAAGTCCTGCAGGAAGAAGGCATAAGCAGAAATTTCATGTAAGGAACATCAAAAACTATATCCTGATACAGCTTTTGCTTTGGAGAAATATGCTGCGGATTCTTGAGTAATGACAATTTCGGAATGGCATGGTGCGTCTGAACTGAAAATTTAAGTTGTACTTTTTGCTCAAATATTGTAAAATAAAAGATACAGTTCAGTTTTCATTCCATTGAATAAAGGTGAGATGATTGATAAGAGATAATCAGAAGTATTTTAACAGACTGCTGGTTTTGCTCGATGCACTGGTCATAGCAGCCTGCTACTGGCTTTCATGGTTTTTGTGGCTTAGCGGATATGTTAAGCGGACCGAGCCGGGGATAGGTATTCTGCCAATAGAAACCTATTTCGTTGCATTTGCTGCCATTGTACCGGGATATCTGATTTTGTATAATACGTTTGATATGTACTCGTCAAAGCGTACTGCGAAGACAGCATATGAGGTCTTTAATATTATCAAGGCGAATACGGTAGGGCTTTTGGCTGTCATGGTAGTGCTGTTTGCCATCAACATACCGGATTTCTCGCGGGGAATGGTCGGCGTTTTCTATGTGGTCAACATTGCAGCCGAAACATTGATGCGCAAGACAGTCAGACGCGGTCTGAGGCATATGCGCAAAAAGGGCTATAATATCAAACATATACTGCTGGTGGGCTACTCGCGCACTGCGGAGGAGTACATCAATAAGATTAAGGCAAATCCCGAATGGGGATATGAGGTGTGCGGCATTCTTGACGACCATGTTCCGTGCGGAGCAGTTTACAAGGGGGTCAAGGTCATCGGCGATATCGAAAATCTGCGCATGATCCTGCCGGAGAACAAATTAGATGAAATCGGCATAACACTTTCCCTGTCAGACTATGACAGATTGGAGCAGATAGTCAATATATGCGAGAAATCAGGTGTGCATACAAAATTCATACCGGATTATAACAGCGTGATTCCAAGCAGGCCGTATCTGGAGGATGTAGACGGGCTTGCCGTGGTGAATATCAGGAGGGTTCCGCTTACTAACACGGTTAATATGATGATGAAGCGACTGGTGGATATTGTGGGAGCTTTATGCGCCATTATTCTGTTTTCGCCGGTTATGCTTGCGGCGGCTGTCGGAGTTAAGACGACTAGCAAGGGACCGCTTATTTTTAAGCAGGAAAGAGTCGGGCTTCACAATAAACCGTTTCAAATGTACAAATTCCGCAGTATGGAGGTTCAGACGGACGCTGATGAAAAGAAGGGCTGGACAACCAAAAATGATCCGAGAGTGACAAGGATAGGCAGGATACTCAGAAAGACAAGTATTGATGAGCTTCCGCAGTTTTTTAATGTATTGAAGGGTGATATGAGTCTGATTGGTCCGCGTCCGGAGAGACCTTTATTTGTTGAGAAATTTAAAGAGGAAATACCAAGGTATATGATAAAGCATCAGGTGCGGCCCGGAATTACAGGCTGGGCCCAGGTCAATGGTTACAGAGGAGACACCTCCATCAGAAAAAGGATTGAGTATGATCTTTATTACATTGAAAACTGGTCGATGGCATTTGACTTTAAAATTTTGTTCCTTACTTTTTTTAAGGGCTTTATCAATAAAAATGCCTATTAGAAAATAGGAGAGTAAATGAAATGCAGAATTATAGCGATAATGAGCAAAACAGCAATCAAATAAACAGTCAGAGAAGAAATGTGAGAAGGGCTTCCGGTACGCCGGACAGCCGGACAGGACGTACCGCACAGGGAGCGCAGACCGGAGCGGCCTCACAGACAAGACGCAGCGGTCAGACCGGAGCAAACGGACAGGCAAGGCGTACCGCACAGGGAACGCAGGCAGGAGTAAACGGACAGGCAAGACGCAGCGGTCAGACCGGAGCAAACGGACAGACAAGGCATACCGCACAGGGAGCGCAGGCAGGAGCAAACGGACAGGCAAGACGTACCGGACAGACAAGGCGTGCGCCGCAGGAGGCGCCGGCCGGACAAAGACCCGGCAGACAGACGGGCGGCAGACCGCCGAAGAAAAATGCGAAAAAAAATCTGACGCCGAAGCAGGCAGCAAAGAAAAAGAGGAGAAAAATCGTATTGTTTATTGCCGAGATTTTTCTGCTTCTGATATTGGTGGGAGCATTATGGGCAGTAAATAAAACGCAGAAGATTCAGTATGTCAATATTAAAGACGAAGATGTGGGAATCAATGAGCAGGTGAAGGAGTCGATAGAGCAGGGAACCAGCAGCATGCAGGGTTACAAAAACATTGCGCTGTTTGGCGTGGACTCGCGTGATAAGGAGCTGGAAAAAAGCACACGTACCGATACGATTATGATTGCATCGATTAATCTCGACACAAAGGAAGTCAAGCTGATATCGGTGCTGCGCGATACCTGGCTGAATCTGAGCACGGATTCCTATAATAAGGCAAATGCCGCGTACGCCAAGGGCGGTCCGAAGCAGGCGATTAGTATGCTCAACATGAATCTTGATTTGGATATCACTGATTTTGTGACGGTTGGCTTTGACGGTCTGATTGATGTGATTGATGCGGTCGGCGGCATTGAGATTGATGTCAAGGAATCAGAAATTGTCCACCTGAACAGTTATCAGGTTTCTATGGTGGGAGAACCGACTGGAACGCTGAACGATGCAGGCGAGCCGAACTATTATGCGGAACCTTATGTCGAATATACACCGGTGGAGCGTTCCGGCCTTCAGAAGCTAAACGGCCTTCAGGCGACAGCCTATGCACGTATCCGTTATGTCGGAAATGACTTCGAACGCACCTCAAGGCAGAGAACGGTCCTGACACAGGTTGCCAGGAAGGCGATGACCTTAAATCCTGCGACCCTGAATGAGATTGCGGAGGCTGTGTTCCCGGAGATTGCGACTTCTCTGGACATGTCGGAGATTTTGTCTCTGCTTTCAGGCATTGCAAGCTATGAGATCGGTGAGACAGCAAGCTTCCCGTTCGACGGATATGTACAGACCGGGCGCGTGGGACAGGCAAGTGTGGTCATTCCCGTTGACCTTACGAAAAATGTTTCGGTGCTTCACGAATTTTTGTTTGAGGAGCAGGATTATACACCGTCTGATACGGTAAAGAAGTGCAGCCAGAAGATATCCTCGGACACAGGCGTGAGCTATAGTGGAGAATAAAGGAACCAATGAGGGACCGCAGAACCGGTCCCTTTTTGCCATTGTCAATATATGAAGGATTAAAGGGGAAAAATATGCAGTATAGTGTAGATGTCATATTGCTGACCTATAAGCCCCAAAAGCAGGTGCTGGAGCTGATTAAGGCGTTGGAAGGGCAGACCTTGCCCATACAGAAAATTATTATTATGAATACTGAGGAACGGTACTTTGAGGAGCTTTTTTATGGGACATGCTTTCTTGAAAGGTACAAGAACTTAGAGGTGCATCATCTCTCTGCAAAAGAGTTTGACCATGGCAGGACGAGGGCAAAAGCAGTCCAGTATTCTAAGGCGGATATTTTTGTGTGTATGACGCAGGATGCGGTTCCGGAGGATTGTCTGTTAATTCAGCGGCTTGTGGAAGCGCTGACGCAAAAAGATGATATCGCAGCCGCCTATGCAAGGCAGCTTCCGCTGCCGGACTGCCGCGAGATTGAGAAGTATACCAGAAGCTTTAATTATCCGGATCATTCGTCGCTAAAGTCGATTGCAGACATTGACAGACTGGGAATCAAGACCTTTTTCTGTTCGAATGTATGTGCGGCTTATAACAGGGAAATTTATGAGTCCCTTGGCGGATTTGTAAAAAAAGCGATTTTTAATGAAGATATGATTTATGCAGGACATGCGGTTCAGGCAGGATACCGCATCGCATATGCAGCAAAGGCGCTGGTGCGTCATTCACACAACTATACATGTATGCAGCAGTTTCACAGAAATTTTGATCTGGGTGTTTCGCAGGCTGACCACCCGGAGGTGTTTGATATCGTATCTTCGGAGAGTGAGGGCATGAAGCTTGTCCTGGATACGGCAAAGCATCTGAGCAAGATAAAAAAGAAAAGGCTGATACCGTATCTGTTCGTGTCAAGCGGCTGCAAATTTGCAGGATATCAGTTGGGAAAGCATTATAAAAGCCTTTCCAACGGCATGGTAAGGCGGTGCAGCTCCAACAAGGCATACTGGGATTAAGAAAGAGGAGGATTCAATATGTGCGGAATAGTAGGCTATATCGGAAAGCATGAAGCGGCGCCTGTTATATTGGAAGGCTTATCCAAGCTCGAGTACCGGGGTTATGATTCGGCAGGAATGGCTGTGTTTGACGGTGAGAAAATTAAAATAAAGAAGTCCGTAGGAAGGCTCAAGGTGCTTGAGGAGCTTACGCATGGCGGAGAAATCATGCCCGGAAATATCGGAATCGGGCATACCAGATGGGCGACACACGGCGCCCCGAGTGACGTTAATTCGCATCCTCATTACAATGCGGAGGAAACGATTGCAGTGGTGCACAACGGCATTATCGAAAATTACCTGCCGTTAAAGGAAAAGCTGATTTCAAAGGGCTACCGCTTTGTGTCTGATACGGATACAGAGGTGCTTGCACATCTGATTGATTATTATTATAAGGGAAATCCGCTGGAGGCAATCACAAAGGTTATGCACCGTGTGCAAGGCTCTTATGCACTGGGCATCTTGTTTGCAGAGCACCCTGACCAGATTTTTGCAGTCAGAAAGGACAGTCCTCTGATTGTCGGACAGAATGAGGACGGCTGCTTTATCGCATCGGACGTGCCTGCCATCTTAAAGTATACCAGAAAAGTTTACTTTATCGAAAATCAGGAGGTGGTGCGCCTCCGTGCCGACCATATGCATTTTTATACGGTTGATGAGGAGGAAATCACCAAGGAGCCTGTCACGATTGAGTGGGATGCCAATGCGGCTGAAAAGGGCGGCTATGAGCATTTCATGCTGAAGGAAATGTATGAGCAGCCAAAAACCGTGACCGATACGCTGATGCCCAGAATCAAGGATAATGATATTGTGATTGACGAGCTTGGCATGTCTGATGAGGATATCAAAGCAATAAAAAAGATTTTTATTGTGGCGTGCGGCTCCGCATATCACACCGGAGTGACAGGTAAATATATTATTGAAGGAATCGCGCGTATTCCTGTGGAGGTTGAGGTGGCAAGCGAATTCCGCTATCGGAATCCGATTCTTGAGGAGGGCACGATGGTGGTGGTTATCAGCCAGTCCGGCGAGACGGCTGACACGCTTGCGGCGCTCAGGGAGTCACAGAAGCTCGGACATAAGGTGCTTGGCATCGTCAATGTTGTCGGAAGCTCGATTGCAAGAGAGGCGGACAATGTGATGTATACATGGGCAGGACCCGAGATTGCCGTTGCCACCACAAAGGCATACAGTGCCCAGTTAATCGCACTATATCTGCTTGCAATGAAATTCGGCAGGGTGCGGGGAAAGCTTGAAGACGCTGCTTTTACGGATATGCTTGAGGATTTGAAGAAGCTTCCGGGGCAGATAGAGATGCTTCTCTCAAACAAGAAGCGGATACAGCGGTTTGCGAACCGTTATGTGGGTGCAAAGGACGTATTTTTTATCGGCAGAGGCATTGATTATGCAATCTCCATGGAAGGCTCGCTGAAGCTCAAGGAAATATCTTATATTCATTCAGAAGCATATGCGGCAGGCGAGCTGAAGCATGGAACGATTTCGCTGATTGAGAAGGGTACGCTTGTTGCAGCAGTGGCTACACAGGATTTCCTGTTCCAAAAGACACTCAGCAATATGGTTGAAGTCAAGGCAAGAGGCGCTTTTGTGCTTGCGGTGACCAATGAGGGAAATACGGATATTGAAAAGGCGGCGGATTATGTGATTTATATTCCGAAGACAAACAGGTATTTTACGAATTCGCTGGCAATTATACCGCTGCAGCTCTTTGGATATTATGTGGCTGTCGGGAAGGGCTGTGATGTAGACAAGCCAAGAAATCTCGCAAAATCCGTTACGGTAGAGTAGCAGGGGAACAGGATGGAGAGCGTAGAAGGAGGTTGCCGATAAATGGGAAGGAAGAAGCATTCAGCATTCAAAAATATAGCGGCTGTACTGTGCTGTACCGTTTTTGCAGGCGCGTATGGATTTGGCGGATATTATCTGGTAAATGCCGTTGTCAATAACGGCGGAGCAGATGCGGTTCCTGCATGGCTTAACAAAGTGGAAATCCGCGTCAATGAGCAGGCAGCGCTTGCACAGAATGCTGCAAAGGGAGAACAGATTGCCTCGGATCAGGCAGGACAGGAGCAGAACAGCAGCAGCCAAAATAACGGAGATGACAGCTTTTCTGATAACATGCTTCCCGAGCCGCGTTTCAAGGAGGAGGAAGCTGAGACAGAAACCATAACGGAAGAGCAGACACAGGAGCCTGAGACAGAAGCACCGGAAACGGACGGAAATGAGGAGAAGACTTCCGCAGAGGAAAAAGAGTCCGGGAAAAAGAATAACGAGAAAAAAGGTTCTGAGACAGAAGCGTCCAATACAGAAGAAACAGAAGCCGGAGAAACAGAGACTGAAGAAGCGGAATCAGAAGAAACAGAGGAATCAGAAACCGAAACACAGAACGAAGAGAAGAGCAGAGAACCGCAGGTTACGGTCAGGCGCGTGGAGGTGCTTGAGCAGGAAGAGGTGCCTGCCGCTGCCGCAGCAGGTGTAACCGCTGTTGTGAAGGCAGCCATGCCCTGCGTCGTATCCATCACAAATGAATATACGGCATATGACTACTGGTATGATGAGGAAGTAGACGAGGAGGCAAATGGTTCCGGCATCATTGTGGCACAGAGCGAGGAGGAGCTTTTGATTGTCACCAACTATCACGTGATAGAGGACAATAACAGCTTGTATGTACAGTTCATTGATGATGAGGAAACGGCAGCTTATGTCAAGGGAGTTTCACCGGAAAATGATCTGGCGATTGTCTCTGTCTTTTTGGAGGATATGCAGGAGGAAACACTGGAAAGCATAGCGATTGCAGCGCTGGGCGATTCAGACAGCCTGCAGGTCGGAGAACCGGCAATCGCCATCGGCAACTCGCTTGGCTATGGGCAGTCCGTGACAACAGGCGTTATCAGCGCACTCAACAGAGATATCTTTGGAGAAGATGCAGATACAAGCCAGGGATATTTGATACAGACTGATGCTGCAATCAATCCGGGCAATTCGGGCGGAGCGCTTTTGAATGTCAGAGGAGAGGTTATCGGTATCAATTCCAGCAAGATTGCAGATTATGTGATTGAGGGAATGGGATATGCCATACCAATCTCTACGGCAAAACCGATTATTGAAGATTTGATGCAGAAAGAGACAAGAAAGAAGGTTGCCGCCGAGGATCGTGCATTTCTTGGAATATCAGGCACCGATGTGACAGAAGATGTAGCAGGGCGGTTTGAAATGCCGGAGGGTGTATATGTATCAAAGGTTCTTGAGGGCACTGCCGCCGAGGAAGCAGGCATCCTCAAGGGCGATATCATTACTTACATAGACGGTGAAAAGACCAGACAAATGGCAGGACTTCAGAATTTGCTGGAATATTATGCAGCAGGGGCAAAAGTTGAAGTGGTTCTTATGAGGCAGAGTGACGGAGAGTACAGAGAACTGACAATTGAGGTAACACTTGGACAGAAGGAAAATGAATGATACATCAAACGGAGGACAGCATGTTAGATAAGGATAACAATTTTGACAACAACGAAGAGATGGATGTACTGGATGTGACAGACGACAAGTCAAAATCCGGCGATGATGACAAGTCGGAGTCAGAGCGTCCGGACGCAGAGAAGTATGGTGAGGATAAGGAAAGCGAATATGAAGATGTCTGCTTTATCTGCAGGCGTCCGGAAAGCAAGACAGGAAGAATGTTTAAGCTCCCAAACCATATTTCCGTTTGTCCGGACTGTATGCACAAGACAATGGATACCGTAAGCCAGTTTGACTATCAGGGCTTGCTGAACAATACAAATATGAATCTGGATCAGGATAATGGCAAAGAGGGCAAGAGACGCTTCCCGAATATCAGTTTTGTCAATATCGCGGACTTGCAGGGAGACGGCGGAATTCCAAACCGCCAGAAGCTTAAGAAGAAAAAGCCGAAGGAGAAGAAAGAGGAGGCTGTATTTAACATTAACAGTCTTCCGGCGCCGCACAAGATTAAGGCACAGCTCGACGATTATGTGGTAGGGCAGGATTATGCAAAGAAAGTGATCTCGGTAGCAGTCTATAACCATTATAAGCGCGTGACTACAGGCACGATGGACGATATTGAGATTGAAAAGTCCAATATTCTGCTTCTGGGACCGACTGGATGCGGTAAGACTTATATGGTCAAGACGCTTGCAAGACTGCTGGACGTTCCTCTTGCGATTGCAGATGCCACCTCACTGACAGAGGCAGGATATATTGGTGATGACATTGAGTCTGTGATTTCCAAGCTTCTGGCTGCAGCCGATAATGACGTGGAAAAGGCAGAGCAGGGCATTGTCTTTATTGATGAGATTGATAAGATTGCAAAGAAAAAGAACACGACCTCGCGCGATGTGAGCGGTGAGTCCGTACAGCAGGGAATGCTGAAGCTCTTAGAAGGGGCAGATGTGGAGGTGCCGGTAGGGGCAAACAGCAAGAATGCGATGGTGCCCTTGACAACCATCAATACCAGAAATATCCTGTTTATCTGCGGCGGAGCTTTTCCGGATTTGGAGGAGATTATCAAGCAGCGTCTTACCAGGCAGTCTTCTATCGGATTTAATGCAGAACTGAAGGATGCCTTTGATAAAGAGAAAAATCTCCTGAAAAAGGTAACTGTTGAGGACATTAAAAAGTTTGGAATGATTCCTGAGTTTATCGGCCGTCTGCCTATCATATGCCCGATGGACAGCTTAACACAGGAGAGCTATGTCAAAATATTAAAAGAGCCGAAAAATGCCATTTTAAAACAATATCAAAAGCTTCTTGAGCTGGATGAGGTAAAATTGAATTTTGATGACAGCGCTTTGGAAGCAATTGCAAAAAAGGCGATGGAGAGAGACACCGGAGCACGTGCACTGAGGGCCATCATAGAGGAGTTCATGCTTGACATTATGTATGAGATACCAAAAGATGACAATATCGGAGAGGTAACGATTACAGGGGATTATATCAACGGCACAGGCGGTCCTGTGATTGACATTCGAACCGACAATGTACATGCAAAGCAGAATCTGCAGGTATCTGCCGGGGAGAAAAAGGCAGCACCGGAGACGCCCAAAAAGCCGGAGGAGCACAATTTTTATGAATTTTAATGATATGAAATGCTTTGCACGTCCGCCGAAATTCAAACAGCGCATGATTATGATGATGTGCGGAGTGACAGTGCAGGGTATGGGGTTATCCGTGCTGAGGGCAATCAACTTAGGCACGGACCCTTGTTCCTGCCTGACACAGGGAGTCACGAATTTTGTTCCGCTGAGCTTCGGCACCTGCCAGCTTTTGTGCCATCTGGTTACATTTCTCTTTGTAATCAAATATGACCTTGGCATGATCGGCTTCGGCACGATTGGAAATATGTGCTTTCTTGGCTATATTTCTGATTTTTTTCAGTGGATTTGGTCACTGCTTCTGCCGGCAGGCTTCTTTGAGACTGCTGTGAACCGATACATACTGCTTCTGCCGGCGCTTGCCGTGTTTTTGCTGGGCGCTTCGGCATACATGTGTGCGGGGCTTGGTTCCTCGCCTTATGACGCTCTGCCGTTTATTATATCAGCTCATGTGAAAAAAGTGCCCTTTAAGGCAATCCGTATGATCTGGGACTGCAGCTTTATGGCAGCAGGCTTTCTTCTTGGCGGTGATGTTGGAATCGTTACGATTCTTGTGGCATTTTTTCTCGGACCCATTATTACGTGGATGCAGAAAAAGATGGAGGTACTGATTGCATAAATGACAGAACTTGAGGAATATTACAACAAATTTAACGAGGAGAAGCGGTTGAATTCCCGCCATGGACAGGTGGAGTACCGTGTCTCCATGAAATATATCCACGAGTACCTTGATGAGGCAGCGGCAAAAGTGAACAATGCTGCTGCCTCAGTTAGCGAAGTGAAACTGCTGGATATCGGCGCTGGAACCGGACGCTACAGTGTTGCGCTTGCAGAGGAAGGGTATGATGTGACGGCAGTCGAGCTTGTAAAATATAATCTGGGTATTCTGAAGCAGAAAGCAAGCAGTGTCAGGGCGCTGCATGGAAATGCCATGAATCTGAAAAAGCTGGAAAATGACAGCTTTGACGTCACTCTTTTATTTGGACCAATGTATCATCTGTTTGGGTTTGAGGACAAGAGGAAGGCGCTTGGCGAGGCAAAGCGCGTTACGAAGCCGGGGGGCGTAATCCTTGCAGCATACTGCATGAATGAGTATGGCGTGATTACCTACGGCTTTAAGGAGAGGCATGTGCTTTCCTGCATGGAGGAAAAGCGGTTTACGGAGGATTTTAAGACGATATCTCCGCCAAGTGCGCTTTATGATTATATGCGGATTGAGGATATCAATGCCCTGAATGAGGCGGTGGGGCTTGAGAGGATTAAAATCATCTCTCCGGATGGTCCGGCGAACTATATGAGACCGTTTTTAAACCAGTTAAGTGATGAGGAATTTGAGGCATTTGTCCAATACCAGCTTGCAACCTGTGAGCGCGCTGATTTAATCGGCGCAGGCGCACATACAGTGGATATCCTTCGAAAAAGACCATTTTGAAAATTATCACAGTTCGGAACAGGAATCAATCAACGATAGAAGCGATAGAATGGAGGGAAATCGGAGATGGACTTAAATCAGGTGATGGGGGAGCTTGATGAGCTTTTCACACAGGAGAGAATCAGTGAGATACCGCAGTTTTTGGAGTCGCATATTGCACAGGCGGACGCGGAGGGAGCACAGGATATCCTGCTGATGCTCTACAATGAATGTATCGGCTTTTACAGGGAGGTTGGGCAGTATGAGCAGTCCATAGCATACTGCAATAAGGCGGTCGCGCTTATGAATGAGATGGGACTTGAGAACACGCTTCCATATGCGACAACGCTTCTCAATGCGGCCAATGCGCATCGTGCTGCCGGAATGCTGTCGGAATCGCTGGAGCTGTACAATCAAGTCAAGCCAATCTATGCGGTGCTGCTTGACAAGGACGATATGTACTTTGCAGGGCTTTACAATAACCTCAGCCTGCTGTATCAGGAGATGGGGAATTTTGAGGCTGCCAAGGAACAGCTCGAGAATGCCCTTTATATTGTAAATCACAATCAGGATACGCAGTTTGAGGCGGCAGTGACGCAGGCAAATCTTGCCAATACATGTATTGAGCTTGGACAAGATGACGAGGCAAAGGCAAGGGCTGAGGAGGCAATCCGTATCTTTGAGGAGATTGGCGTAGACGATGCGCACTATAGTGCTGCACTATCCGCACTCGGAAGCCTTTATTATATGGAGAAAGATTATCCAAATGCACTGAACGCTATGGAAAAGAGCAGGGAATGCGTTGCAAAGTATCTGGGAGCTGACAATATCCAGTATCAGCGGCTGAGCGAAAATATTGAAATTATAAAAGACAAGATGAACGGGGAGGCTGCAGCGGCCAATGCGACCGTGGAAGTGAAAATTCAGGAAACCTGTGAGAATACAGCAGAAGAAGCAGATGAACAGGCAGAAGCAGAAGAACAGCCGGAAGCAGCAGAAACAATAAATCAGCCAGAACAAAAAGATGATGCTGAGAAGTCTGGTGAAACGATAGAAGCAGAAGACCTTACTCCTGATATTTCCGGCTTAGAGCTGTGCCGGCGCTATTATGAGGAGTACGGCAGACCGATGATTGCCGAAAAATTTCATGCCTATGAGTCTTGTATTGCAGTGGGACTTGTGGGGAAAGGCTCAGACTGCTTTGGTTTTGATGATATTCAGTCAAGGGATCATGATTTCGGTCCGCGTTTTGTCATGTGGGTTACCAGAAAGGTATATGATGAGATTGGAGAGGAGCTTCAGGAGGCGTATGAGAAGCTGCCGCGCAGCTTTATGGGCGTTGACAGAGTAGAAACCTTCCATGGCAGGGACCGTGCAGGAGTGATGGTCATTGAGGAATTTTATAAAAATACGCTTGGCTGTGACCTCATTGGCAAGCTGCAGGAAATCAATGAGAGCAGCAGCCTTGACAAGGAAAACTTAAATACGATTGAATGCTGGCTTTCAATACAGGACTATGCGCTGGCGGCAGCAGTAAACGGCGCGGTATTCCGGGACGATGAGGGGATTTTTACGGCTTACAGGAACAGGCTTTGTGCATACTATCCAAAGGCAGTGTGGTACAGAAAGCTTGCACAGTCCTGTGCCTTGTTTTCACAGAACGGACAATATAACCTGCCCCGCATGAGAAGGCGCGGACAGACTGTGGCGGCGGAGCTTGCAAAAGCAGAGTGTATCAGGCAGGCGATGAAGCTTTATTATCTGCTGAATCGAACATATGCTCCGCATGACAAGTGGCTTTTTAAAGGAATGCCGGATAATCCGGATATGAGTATCACGGATGAAGAAGGCAGAAACCAGAGTACGGCAGCGCTTGTGGAAAGACTCAGCCTGCTTCCGGCAGATAAGGCGCATGAGAACGAGCTTGCCGCTGTGATTGAATCCCTTGCGGTTATCTTTGCAAATGAGCTGGAACGCCGGAATATTATCGGGCAATGTGAACTGTATCTTGACGCATGTACCTCGGAGCTTACAGAAAAAAGCGATGCCCTTCTGACAGCAATTGTGGCGGATACTCCGGTGATAACAGCGCTCTCGCTTTCTATAGCAAAAGCAGAATTTGAGGCGTTTGACAAGGTGCAGAATGAGGGCGGCAGGGCAAGCTGCCAGAATAACTGGCCGACTTTCAAAGTCATGCGCATGAGCCAGTATATGACTTGGACAGAGGATATGCTTCTGCAATACCTGTATGAGTTCAAGACAAATTATGCGAACGGAAGAAATATGATAGAAGAGAAATACGCCCGTATGATGGAATCGACAGCTCCGCTGGAGTATGCCCGTTTTGCTGACAGGCTTCCGCCCGTTTCAGACGAAAAGAAGGCGATTATCGAGCAGATTGTTGCGCTTCAGGTAAAGTGGATGGAGGAGTTTGCGGCAGAATATCCCAGGCTTGCAGGCAATGCGCGTATCATACACACAGCGGACGATATGCCGTATGACACGTCCTATGAGACATATCTTAGAGGTGAGCTTGGCACTTATTCTGACCGGATGCTGGACCTGTACGGAAGGTATATCGTAGAACATGCGCAAAACGGTAAAAATGTGGCGCGTGAGATTATGGAGAATACGATTCATTTTTACGGATATCAGGATTTCGAGACTGCAAACGAAAAAGGAATATAGGAGGATTGGGATTATGGAGAAATGGACAAGAGCTAAGTTTCAGCCAAGTATTGGGCTGGGGGAGAACAACAGCCGTGTAACAGCTTCAGCAGCGCATATCGCACTTTCTAAAGAAGCGGCAAAAGAAGGAATGGTGCTTCTGAAAAATGAAGGAGAACTGCTTCCGCTCAAGAAAGGCACAAAGGCAGCGCTCTTTGGAAAGGCCTCCTTTGACTATGTGAGGGGCGGCGGAGGAAGCGGAGAGGTAACCGTTGCCTACAGCAGAAATCTGTATGAAGGGCTTTCCCTCAAAAAGGACCGGATACAGATTTTCGAGGAGCTTGCTGACTTTTACAGAGCAGATGTGAAGGCGCAGTATGACAAGGGCAGGGCGCCGGGAATGACAATCGAGCCAAAGCTTCCCGAAGACTTACTGAAAAAGGCAAGAGCCTTTACCGATACGGCTATTATTACCATCTGCCGTTTTTCCGGCGAGGGCTGGGACAGAAAGAGCATCGTGGACACGGAGAATAAAAATCTCTGGGCAAGTGAGGAAGCAATGGCAAGGCAGTCTGCCGAGATTTTTGAAAACGGAGATTTCTATCTGACCAATGCAGAGAAACAGATGGTGGCGGACGTAACAGAGCGTTTTCCAAAAGTTGTGGTTGTCCTGAATGCGGGCGGCATGGTGGACACCTGCTGGTTCCATGATGAGGACAGGATTCAGTCCGTGCTGATGGCGTGGCAGGGCGGCATTGAGGGAGGACTTGCGGCGGCGGAGCTGATTGTCGGAGAAGACAGCCCGAGCGGAAAACTCAGTGATACCTTTGCGAGAAGTCTTGACGATTATCCTTCCACAGCAGGCTTCCATGAGTCTGAGCGGTATGTAGATTACACAGAGGATATCTATGTAGGCTACCGCTATTTTGAGACAATACCAAAGGCGTCCGGAAAGGTAAACTATCCTTTCGGCTACGGCTTATCCTATACGGATTTCCGAATCAAAGCAAAAAAAGCATATGTCAGTGAAGATAAAATTTGCGTTGAAGTGAAGGTAACAAACGTCGGCGGCAGGGCAGGAAAAGAAGTTGTACAGGTTTATTTCGGCGCGCCGCAGGGAGTGCTTGGAAAACCGAAAAAGCAGCTTGCAGCCTTCAGAAAGACAAGACTTCTGCAGCCGGGGGAGACGCAGCTTCTCAAGCTTTCATGGCGGATTTCGGACATGGCTTCCTATGATGACCTTGGAAAGGCAGCAGAGTCAGCGTGGCTGTTGGAGAAGGGAAGCTATCAGATTTATGTCGGCAATAATGTCAGGGACGCAAAGAAGCTTGACTTTGTCTACGAACAGAAAGAAACAGCAGTGACAGAGCAGCTCACGCGCAAGCTGGCGCCAACCTCGCTCAAGGAGCGCATGCTTTCAGACGGAAGCTTCGAAGCGCTGCCCATGACAACGCCCGTAGACACAGATGCAAACGGATTACAGCCAATGACTGTTGACGAGATGGAGGGCTTTGCGCCCGAAGTGCGGTATCAGCCTCCCTGCCACCTGTGGAAAAAGAGCGGACAGGAGCCGCACAAACTGATTGAGGCTGCAGAGGGGAAGATTACACTTGATGAGTTTATGGCGCAGATGACGGAGAGAGAGCTTGCAGAGCTTCTTGGCGGACAGCCCAATACCGGAGTTGCCAATACCTTTGGCTTTGGAAACATGCCCCGATATGGCGTGCCGAATGTAATGACGGCAGACGGTCCTGCAGGCTTAAGGATTGCGCCGGAATGCGGCGTGTGCACGACAGCATGGCCTTGTTCGACTTTGCTGGCATGCACATGGAATGAAGAGCTTGTTGAGGCAGTTGGTGCAGCAGGCGGTATGGAGGTAAAGGAGAATAATATTGCCGTGTGGCTGACTCCGGCGGTCAATATACACAGAAGTCCGCTCTGCGGCAGAAATTTTGAGTACTACTCTGAGGACCCGTTTTTGACAGGGAAGCTCGCAGGAGCAATGGTGCGCGGTATCCAGAGCGCAGGCGTCGGAGCAGCGGTTAAGCACTTTGCGCTCAACAACAAGGAGACAAACCGCAAAAACAGTGATTCCAGGGCATCTGAGCGTGCAATCCGGGAGATTTATCTCAGAGCATTTGAGTGGATTGTCAAGGAGGAGAAGCCTTGGGCAATGATGTCCTCTTACAATATTATTAATGGTTACAGGGCTTCTGAAAATAAAGAGCTGCTGACAGATATCCTCCGTGGCGAGTGGGGATATGAGGGAATGGTGACGACAGACTGGTGGACAAACGGTGAACACTACAAGGAAGTGAAGGCAGGCAATGATGTCAAGATGGCTTGCGGATTCCCGGACAGAATCATGGAGGCATATGACAAGGGGCTTGTCACCAGAGCGGAGCTGGAAATCTGTGCGAAACGCATTCTCGGGTTGATTTTGAAGGTGGAGTAGTTGTGATAAACCGGTATAAAACAGAAAATTTTAGCAGAAAGGTTATGGTATAGAAATGAGCAAAATAATTTTAACAGGCGACAGACCTACAGGAAGGCTTCACATTGGTCACTATGTAGGCTCTCTTAGAAGAAGGGTAGAGCTGCAGAATTCGGGAGAGTATGACAAGATTTATATTATGATTGCAGATGCACAGGCGCTTACGGATAACATTGATAATCCGGAGAAGGTAAGGCAGAATGTGATTGAGGTAGCGCTTGATTATCTGTCAGCAGGACTTGACCCGTCAAAGTCGACATTGTTTATCCAGTCACAGATATCGGAGCTTACAGAGCTGACATTTTATTACATGGATTTGGTTACGGTGTCAAGGCTTCAGAGAAATCCGACCGTGAAAAATGAGATACAGCTTAGAAATTTTGAGGCAAGCATTCCTGTGGGATTCTTTACCTATCCAATCAGCCAGGCGGCAGACATTACTTTCTGCAAGGCAAATGTGGTTCCGGTAGGAGAAGATCAGCTTCCCATGATTGAACAGACGAAGGAGATTGTGCACAAGTTTAACTCCGTGTATGCACCGGAGAATCCGGTGCTTGTCGAGCCGAAGGCGCTGATTCCTGAGGCAGAGGCATGCAAGCGGCTTCCGGGAACAGACGGAAAGGCAAAGATGAGCAAATCGCTGGGAAACTGTATCTATCTTGCTGACAGCGCTGACGAGGTGAGAACCAAGATTATGAGTATGTACACCGATCCGCTTCATCTGCAGGTCAGCGATCCCGGACATCTGGAAGGCAATACCGTATTTACTTATCTTGATGCTTTTGCGCGCGATGAGCATTTTGAGAGATACTGTCCGGATTATGCAAATCTTGACGAGATGAAGGCGCACTATACAAAGGGCGGACTAGGCGATGTAAAGGTGAAGAAGTTCCTCAATAATGTCGTGCAGGAGGAGCTTGAGCCGATTCGAAAGCGCCGCGCTGAGTTTGAGAAGGATATTCCTGAAATCTATAATATCCTTAAGAAAGGCTCTGATACGGCAAGAGAAGTGGCAGCCCAGACCTTATCTGAGGTAAAGCATGCCATGAAGATTGATTATTTCGAGGATATGGAGCTGATTAAGGAGCAGAGCAGGAAGTATGCTAAGTAATAGAATAAAACGTAACTATTCAGGGCAGGTCGAAGCACTTGCTGCTGAGACCGTAAGAATATGATACGAGAGTGCAAAATCCCATCGTCGAAGACGATTTTAAATGGATTTTGCATTGTAACTGTGAAGGTACTGAACAGTTACAATAAAATAGAACGCGAATCGCATTGTTTTTTCAGACAGGATAAAAGGCGGCGCTATATGCTGTAACGGCATATGGCTGCCGCTTTTTTTGGTGCATATGCCTCAATGCTTGCTCTTTTGCATTTTGCGTGCGGAAATGCTGCTGCTTACGCCGAAAACATGTATAATGTCCGCCCGTTTTTCCCAAAATAATATATGAAAGAAATACAAAGAAATATCGAACTAATGTTCAAAATGCTTATTTTTGAATGAAAAGCACAGAATCAATTTTTAGTCTGCAAGGAGGTTTGCCCGAATATCAGCAAGACAGTACACTAGTTCGATTTGTAGCAGTTCAGGAGGAAAACAGGTGGAAAATAATACTGCAAAAAATAAAGCGCTTGGGACATCAAGCATAGAATATGGCCAGCCGGTGATTATCATGGGAAGCGGCTCCGTTGTCGGACAGATGGAAAATGAAGGACCGCTGTCAGGAAGCTTTGACAAGGTAAGCGATGATAAAAATGATATGTTCGGAGCAGACTCCTGGGAAAAGGCAGAGAGTGCACTCCAAAAGGAAGCAGTGGCGCTCACATTGTCGAAGACAGGAGCAGAGGCAAAGGATATCAGGTTTCTGTATGCAGGAGATTTGCTGGGACAGAATATTGCAAGCTCCTTCGGACTTGTCGACTACAATATACCGCTGTTTGGATTGTACGGCGCCTGTTCTACCTGTGGAGAATCGCTCTGCCTTGGAAGCATGTGCGTGGCAGCAGGTTATGCGGACAGAGTAATAAGTCTTACTTCCAGCCACTATGCGAGTGCGCAGAAGGAGTTTCGCTATCCGCTGGAATACGGCGGACAGAGACCGCTGTATGCATCATGGACAGTGACCGGAAGTGCAGGCTTTTTACTGCAGAACATCAATGCGCCGGCAAAATCGGTGTCAGGGAAAACCATAAAGAATGAATATGAAGGGAAATACAGGAAAAAAGTCGGGATTACAGGTGTCACAATCGGTAAAATCGAGGATTTCGGCATCAAGGATTCTTTCAACATGGGATGCGCCATGGCGCCGGCAGCAGCCTGGACGATAGCGGCCAACCTCAGGGATTTTGGAAGAACGCCTAAGGATTATGACGCTGTTTTTACAGGAGATTTGGGAAGTGTCGGACAGCAGGCATTGTGGAACCTTCTTTCACAGGAAAAAATTGATATCAGCGACAGGCATTATGACTGCGGCATGATTATTTATGATTCCGGGAAGCAGGATGTCCACGCAGGCGGAAGCGGCTGCGGCTGTTCGGCGGTTGTGCTGTCGGCTTATATCCTGCCAAAGCTTGCAGACGGCGAATGGAAACGTGTGTTATTTGTTCCGACTGGAGCGCTGCTGAACAAGACCTCTTTTAATGAGGGACAAAATGTGCCGGGGATTGCGCATGGGGTTGTGATTGAAGCGCTGTAATTGAAAATGCCGGACAGTGTGTACCATTTGCGGGATATTATTCCAAAGGAGGGAGGTGCCGTGCGGCTCTGACCGGATAAGGGGAATATCCCGCAAATTGATTGAAGGGAAGGTTTCTTTTAACAATTTATTATTGTACGCATGAACACACAAAAAACAGAAAAATTCAAAAAAATTAAAAAATATGCTAAATTATTCAGAAAATTTTTCGATATATGTAACAAGGGAAAAGTTTACATAGATAAATACCATAAGTTATGACGGATTGATTGTCTTATGATAAGAATTGTGGGGAAAGGGGACTCACACATTCGTATATAAGGGAAAGGAGTATATATGGAAGTAAGAAGTGAAAACAATACCTTGCTGAACAGGGCTGCAGTTGCAATTGATAACTACGGTTCCGGGGATCGTGAAAGGCAGCAGGCAAAGCGGATAAACAGCGCTGCCGCAGATGAGAATACAGAACTGGACGAGCAGTCTGTTTTACTTTCCCTATCCGCAGCCGGTCTTAGAAGGAGTCTGTTATTGGAAAGACAGGCAGCAAATGAGGAGAGTGAGGAGGAGACTTTCTCAAGAGATGCAGAGATTGAGGATATGATGAAGAAGATGGAGGGACTTTCCAGCCAGGTGATTAACGGGAACTTTTCCATCTCGGACAGACTTAATTTCAATACGGAGATTCATAAGCTAACCAACGAGCTGAACAGATTAAGCAGCGGTCAGATTGCTGCTGCCAAAGATGACTGCTGTCAGCTGGCGCAGAGGATATCAGACCTGACCAGAATTATAAGTGATGCGGCAGTTTACAGTAACAGCGCACGCACCGTATTTATGGTCAATTCTAAACAGCCTGCAAATACAATGCGCACAAAGCTTGACATAGCAATCTGAGTGAGGAAGCGGCGGCATGCGAAAAATAGATTTTAAAATGGAACGTCCCGGACAGGTGAAAGAAGGAGACATTGTCACCGTCACAGAAGGCGTTCTGCCCAGCAACTATTATTATACCATTAATCCGGCAGTTGCCATGTCAGGAAATATTCCCTTTCGTGACAGGCTCAAGTCAAAAAGCGGAACCGTGATTTCTGTGGAGGAAAATACGAGAGGCTATTATGTTACAGTGGAATTTGACGAACCGGAAGTAAATTAGGAGGAAAATGATATGAAAAAAATCAGTACAGATAAGGCGCCGGCAGCAATCGGACCGTATTCGCAGGCAGTAATTGCAGGAGATTTCCTGTATGCGTCCGGTCAGATTCCTATCAATCCTGCTACAGGCAATGTAGAGGCAGAAGGCATCACTGCACAGGCAGAGCAGTCAATCAAAAACGTAGGAGAAATTCTTGCGGCGGCAGGAGCAGCTTATGATAATGTAGTCAAAACAACCTGCTTTCTGGCGGAAATAGCAGATTTTGCAGCATTTAATGAAGTATATGCCAAATACTTTACACAAAATCCGGCAAGAAGCTGCGTAGCAGTGAAGGATTTGCCCAAGGGAGTGCTCTGTGAAGTTGAGGTCATTGCATATCTGGCAAAATAGACAGCAAACGGGAGTGGAAGACTTTGAAAATGAAAAATATCGTTCTGATCGGAATGCCGGGAGCGGGAAAAAGTACAATCGGGGTGGTATTGGCAAAAAATCTTGGGATGTCCTTCGTGGACTCTGATCTTGTCATACAGGAGCAGGAAGGCAAGAAGCTTCATGAGCTGATAGAAGAGCATGGGCTGGACGGATTTCTTGAGATTGAGGGACGTGTCAATGCTTCCCTGAATCCCAAATCAGCCGTAATCGCTACCGGCGGAAGCGTAGTTTATTGTGAGGAAGCCATGGATCATCTCAACAGCATCGCAGTCGTATGCTACCTTAGGCTGTCTTATGAAGGAATCAGGGAGCGGCTTGGCGATTTGGCAGAGCGCGGGGTTGTGCTGCGAGAAGGGCAGACCTTGAAAGCACTGTACGAGGAGAGAGTTCCCTTATATGAAAAATATGCTAATCTCACGGTAGAATGTGAGAACAAAAATATTCGTGAGATTGTCATGGAGCTTGCAAAAAGACTCCGGTAATCAAGTCAGAAAAATTAAGAAAAAATAAAAATGCATAAAATACCAAAAATTCCACATACTGATTCCGGAGCGTGTTTGAAATAATCTCTAAAAGGAAAGGTATGTGGTTTTTGTATGATGGATTATATCAATGCATTTTGGGTCGGAGGCGTTATCTGCGCTCTTGCCCAGATTCTTTTGGACCGGACAAAAATGCTGCCGGGGCGTGTTATGGTTCTGCTGGTCTGTGTTGGTGCAGTAATCAGCTTTTTTGGATGGTATGAGCCTTTTGCAGAGTATGCCGGTGCCGGTGCCAATGTGCCGCTTCTGGGATACGGCAACATACTGATGAAGGGGGTCAAGGAAGCCGTAGACAAGGACGGTTTCATCGGACTTTTCAAGGGCGGTTTTACAAACGGAGCGGTAGGATGCAGCGCAGCGCTGATTTTTGGTTATCTTGCGAGCCTGATTTTCAATTCTAAAGTAACCAAAGCGTAGTCACGTATTATACCTCTTCAAAATCCAAACCGAAGCCGGAAAGAAGCCGGCGCACATAAGAGTCCCAGAGCTTATCGACACTTTTGTCCATAATAAATGTGGTAAAGGCGCTTCCTGTGATGCAGGTTACCTTGCCGCTTTCATAACGGATATTGATCACAAGCGAGCGGATCAAATTGGCTGCAACTTCACATTCGGGATTTGCAGCTATTTTTTCGATTAAGGAAGGTGCAGCGTGGAGTACAGCCTTAAAGGAAACGGGAGTTTTTTTCCCCTTAATGAGCTGAAAGCACACAGGGCGGATATCTTTCCAACAGGAAAAGCTGAGGGATTCTTTGCTGCTTTTGAGTTCTTCCAGTTCCTCGCTGCTGTAAAATTCCGGTACAATATGACCGTCAATATGGAAGGTGTTAAAGGTCGTGATAACAGCCTCCTCCACCAGAAAGCTGTCAAACTGCTCTGAGGCAAGCAGCGCATTCATTATATTTTTTGTTGCTTTTATTTCTAATGCTGTCATAAAATTCTCCAATCTAATCGTAAGTCTTTTTTAGTATAAGGGCAATTTCATAAAACTTCAAATAAAATGTGCAAAACTTTTCTAAAAAGCTCTTTTCAAACAATATGTTATATGATAATATGATACATAGTTATCAAAACCACATAAAATAGTAAAAGAAAAATGGAGAGGTAGAACTGATGAAATACAAAATCATTGTTGATAGTTGCTGCGAGCTTCCGGAGCATTTAAAAAAAGATGAACGGTTTGAAATCGTACCGCTGACACTGATTGTCGGAAAGCTATATGAGAAGGAGGACGATGCCGGATTTAACCAGAGAGAGTTTTTGGATGCGGTGGCAGCATGTCCTGAGTGTCCGAAATCAGCATGTCCTTCACCGGAAAGATATCGGAAGGCATATGAAACAGATGCGGAGCATGTCTATGCAGTCACGCTGTCTTCAAAGCTCAGCGGTAGCTATAACAGTGCCGTGCTTGGCAAAAATATGTATCATGAGATGTATGGACAGAAGGATATCTATGTAGTTGATTCCAAGTCTGCTTCCGGCGGAGAGACACAGCTTGCCTATAAAATTATGGATTTAGAGGAACAGGGAATGTCTTTCCGGGAGATTACGGAGCAGCTTGAGGCATATGTAAAAGCTATGAATACGTACTTTGTCCTTGAGAATCTCGATACGCTCAGAAAGAACGGAAGGCTTTCCAGGGTAAAGGCGCTGGTGGCATCTACCCTGAATATTAAGCCTGTCATGGGGGCGGATGACGGCAGTATTATCCAGCTCGGTCAGGGCATCGGCATGAAAAAAGCATTGACAAAGCTTGCAGACACAGCCATTGAGGAAGCTGTAGAGCCTGAAAAAAAGAGGCTGATTATCACGCATTGCAATAATCTTAAGGCGGCAGAGTGCGTGCGCAGGCAGATTGAAGAGAAGCTGAGGTTCCGGGAAACTCTGATTCTTGATACTGCAGGCATCAGCAGCCTGTATGCCAATGAAGGCGGTGTGATAGTCACGATATAAGGCACACGAAGCATTTTCGAGTGACTACTTATCCATATCTTCCTTAAGCCATTTATACTCCCTGTAGCGGAACGGAGACGTTTTCAGCTGTCTGTAATCCTGCATGACGACAGTAAAGGGCATAATGGCAGACACGAATTTGAAATTGGCAATGCTTTTTTTGTTAATCCGTTCAAACTCTTCATAAGGCTCGAGCAGACCGCGAAGTTCGCTGATTGTCTCATCAACATCTTCGTATTTGCCGTCAAGCTGATAGAGCCTGCTTCCATGCTCCTCCTCCGTGGCATACATGATGGAATCCTTGGGTATGCTGTTGAGAATCGTATTTTTATGTATTTGTACCGTAACGACATGTCCGGTCACATTGGCATCGCCAAGCTTTAAATATTCGGGAAGCGGATCAGGAATGTAGGGCTTTTTGGCATGAACGACATAATCGGGGAGATTGGAAATGGCAGTGTAATCGATTTTGGAAGAATACAGCACCAAGGGAGCATGATAGCCCATTTTGCCGAGCTGCTCAATAATTTCCTCCACAATTCCCGGTCTGGAGCACATATCCATGAATATGATATTGTATTTTAAAGGATTCACCAGAAAATGCTCCTTGTCGCCATAGGAGTCTATATACAGAATATTCGGAGTGCCTGCCCGTTTGTCCGATTCCCTTGAGAGCAGACGTTCGATGTGCTTTCTGTCAGCCACATTATCATCACAGATTGCTACATGCATGAAAAACACCTCTTTTTCTAATTCTTTTGTCACAGCCGCGTTGATATATCAAGTAATCAACATGCAAGCAGACTGTGTATTTTGATTTTATCATAAAAATAAAAAAATCTCCACTACATGATGGAAATCTGCAGCGGAGATTTTATAATGACAATGACTAACAAAACCTGCAAAATCAATATCAGCGGCATACCATACACAAAGTACCAATGTCTTGTCTTGTGGTGAAATACCCTCATACCGATGATAGAACCGATGCTTCCG
This sequence comes from Lachnospiraceae bacterium, assembly GCA_017622845.1. Lineage (GTDB taxonomy): Bacteria > Bacillota > Clostridia > Lachnospirales > Lachnospiraceae > COE1. The sequence continues at coordinate 89,110 of JAGAQJ010000002.1, forward strand.
CCGATGATGGCAATGATAAAGAGCGTGGACTCCGGTATGCGCCAGAGCTTTTTGACTGCCTTTCTCTTATCAATGCCCATCATGGCAAAGCCTGTCAGGTTTATCACGGCTAAATACATTCCAATAATGCCTAATACCGTCATAGTGTTTTTATTTTGCTTCTGCTTCCTGCATCTTCATGGCACGAACCTTGCAGGAAAGACCAAAGAGGTTGATGAAGCCTTCCGCATCATGGTGGTCATACAAGTCGCCTGTCTTAAAGGAAGCAATGCTTTCATTATATAATGTGTAAGGACTTGTCTCGCCTGCCTTGATAATGTTGCCCTTGTAAAGCTTGAACTTAACCTCGCCGGTTACATATTCCTGTGTTTTCTCAATAAATGCCTGAATTGCTTCGCGCTTCGGTGTGAACCACTTTCCTTCATAAACCGTATCAGCAAGCTTATTGCCCATTTCCTTCTTCAAGGTATAGGTATCGCGGTCAAGAATCAACTCCTCAAGCTGCTGGTGAGCTTCCATAAGGATTGTTCCGCCCGGTGTCTCATATACACCGCGTGACTTCATGCCGACAACACGGTTCTCTACGATATCAACGATGCCGATGCCGTGCTTTCCGCCAAGTCTGTTTAACTCTCTGATAATATCGGAAACCTTCATTTCTTTGCCGTTTACAGACTTAGGAACGCCCTTCTCAAAGGTCATTGTCACATATTCGCCTTCATCGGGAGCCTTTTCAGGCGTTGTGCCGAGTACAAGAAGATGGTCGTAATTCGGCTCGTTTGCAGGGTCCTCCAGCTCAAGTCCCTCATGGCTGATGTGCCAGATATTTCTGTCACGGCTGTAAGAGCTGTCTGCTGAGAAAGGAAGATGGATGCCATGTGCCTTGCAGTACTCAATCTCTGACTCACGGGAATCCATGGTCCACTTGTCATTTCTCCATGCTGCGATAATCTTGATATCAGGAGCCAGCGCCTTGATGCCAAGCTCGAAACGAATCTGGTCATTTCCTTTGCCGGTAGCGCCGTGGCAGATAGCAGTAGCGCCTTCTTTTCTTGCGATTTCCACAAGCTTCTTTGCAATCAAAGGTCTTGCCATAGAAGTACCTAACAGGTACTTATTTTCATACACAGCGTTTGCCTGTACACAGGGAACAATGTACTCGTCACAGAACTCGTCGATAACGTTTTCAATGTAGAGCTTCTCAGCACCGCAGGATTTTGCTCTCTCCTCAAGTCCGTCAAGCTCCTCCTCCTGTCCGCAGTCAACGCAGACACAGATGACTTCATAATCAAAATTTTCCTTTAACCATGGAATAATGGCAGTGGTATCAAGACCACCGGAATAGGCAAGTATTACTTTTTCTTTCATAATATGATTCTCCTTTATGTATGTATTTTAAGTATTTTTGTTACCTGCTGTAATACTGAAGCAGCTCTCAACAGAATGACTGCCGAAAATGATAACGGATCAAAAGCTGTCCCCTGCATCTGATAAAAGGCACTGTACTAAGCGTCATGCATCTGATAATAAGGAGCTGTCCGTTGCTTCTTATAATATACATCATTACTATATAGAAATCAAGTGAAAAATTATACATTTATTATTGACAAAATCAATTAAAAGCGTAAAATGTGTTATGCAAGATTGAATATTATACAGATTGATATGCATAAAAATTCGAAAAAATCAAACTGCTGCAAACAGGCGGCAGTCAGCCTTATGGATTATTTTATCCGGGACGAAGGGTGGCAGTTCTATGCCGGTACAGGCGATTGGACTCCAAATGTGAATTTTCTAATGGGTGATGCCAAAGTCTTTGAATGTGTCCGCGACCGGACTCTACGCGCCGTCCATGGACGCGTTTCGTCCTAAATCCGCGTCCGTGCAGATTTTCGCTGATGTATCGAATCACCCATAAGAAAATATCAGCATTCTCCGCCAGCCTGTTCCGGCATAGAACTGCC
>JAGAQJ010000048.1 GCA_017622845.1 Lachnospiraceae bacterium
ACTCATCACAACCAAATCGCTATATCCGTTTTTGGTAATAAAAATAGGCTCCTGCTCCTTGTGTGCGATATTAGAAATCTCGGTTGTATTGCGTAAATCCTTAATAGGCATAATGAGCGGCATAATGCTTCACTCCTTTCTTTGACACAATTATAGCATAATTATGCTCAAATAACAACCAAAAAAGCAACATGATGAAAATTTTAGTAACAGTTCAGCCCAGAGGTTTGCACTCGCTGCAAACCTCGTAAGAAAACGCAGCGGATGAAAGACTCAAGGCCCCACGAAGTGGTTCTGCATGCCTTGAGTCATGTAACAGGAAGCCGAAGGCTGAACTGTTACAAATTTTAATATATCATGATATCAGGGGCAAAAGGTCTAAACCCACATGAGCAAGTGTAAGACCTTGAAACCCGCCCCGATATGAGCATAAAAGTGGGATGTATATCCCACGATATGCGAATAGCGAGCAGGAGTGTGGGAGTGCGCAGTACGGAACAATCCGCAGGCATCATAGTTAGGGCTTTTGACCCCAAAATCATGTCATAGAGTAATATAATTTACTGAAAAATTTCTTGACAGTTGGTCTGAGATAAGATATATTATTCAACAAACCCAAAGAGAAAATACTAAGAAAAGAAATAGTACATGTTTATCCGATTTCAGAGAGAGGGTGTGTGGTGCGAACCCTTATGAAGAAAACATAGAAGGCGTCTTGGAGTAGCGGAGTGAATAAAGTAGCGTCCGACGGAAAATTCCACCGTTAAAAGGAATGTAGTATAAGATGTTAAATCCGTACTATGATAAAAGCGCAGATGGTTATCTGAATTTAGGTGGAACCGCGGTTATATTCGCCCTAAGTATATTAGTTTATACTTAGGGCTTTTTTATTTCTGCCCAACAGGGAATTAACGTCGGTGTACAGCAGCAACACGCTAAAGCTTCACAGGACAATTCTTTGTCATTTTCAAAAATAAAAGAAAGGTTAGGTAATTAAGATGGAGAGACGGAATTTTTCAATGGACGAAGTAGTTTCATACTGCAATCAGTATGGTTTCATTTTCCAAGGAAGCGAGATTTATGGCGGACTCGCCAACACTTGGGATTACGGTCCTTTGGGAACACGATTGAAAAATCAGGTTAAAGATGCCTGGAGATATTATTTTATTCAGATGCGGGAAAACAGCTATGAAGTAGATGCGGATATCTTGATGAATCCAAGAGTTTGGGAAGCAAGCGGACATCTTGCTGGCTTTTCAGACCCGTTGCTTGACGGAATAGAATTTTTTTAAAGCCTTGGATTACCTTCAGAAAAATTACGTTTTCATGACCATGACAAATTAGCGCATTATGCGAAAGAGGCTTGTGATATTGAATATCAATTTCCATTTGGATGGGGTGAAATTAACGGTACTCATAACAGAACTAATTTTGATCTCACACGTCATCAGGAATATTCCGGAAAATCAATGGAATACTTTGACGAAACTACAAAGGAAAAGTATATTCCATACATTATTGAATCAACTTATGGATTAGACCGGATTATATTGGCATTACTATTTGAAGGCTTACACGTTGAACAGATTAGTGATACAGACAGCCGCATTGTTTTTAATATTAAGCCGGCTCTTGCGCCAATCAAAATCAATATACTGCCATTAATGAAAAAGAAACATGCCGAGAAAGCCAGGGAATTATATGCAATGCTCGCTAAATATTGCATGGTACAGTATGAAGAGTCTGGAAGTATTGGAAAGAGATATCGCAGAGGAGATGCGATAGGTATTCCATATGCAATTACAGTTGACGATACAACACTGGAACAAGATACTGTAACCGTCAGGGATAGAGATACTATGGAGCAGTGTGTAATTCCGGTAAGTGAATTCATTTCTTTTTTGGCGGAAAAATCTTTAATATAATTTGTTTCGCTCCGATAAATGTTCTGACACAGAAAAATCGAAATTGATGTAAACCAAAGGGCAGTCTTATTAAACCACAAGACTGCTTTTTCGTTTACACCAGCTCCGCTTGTTTCCTTAACAATTTGTCACTTTCTTATTTTCTCCCCCGCTGCGGGTTTGGATTTTTTGTGCCACTTCTTTTCTTCCTCTTGCTGAACTGCTTCTGCCATCCTACTTCAAAACCGCCGCATGATTGACAACAGCAGTGCTGTACAAAAACAGAATATCCGCCCCCTCAAAATCAACATATTCCCCAATCAGATCAGAACTGATATACCGAAGGTCTACCAGCGTAATCTCACGATATGCCTCCAGAAAAAGCGGCGCAAGGCTGCTTGTATAAGAATCTCTAAAAATAATAAGCCGTTTGTCTGTTGCTGCAAGAGGGCTTTGAATGACCTGAATCGACGACGCTCCGCCCAGAAACACGTCATATTTATCCAGGCTCATTTCCTCTGTAAGTTTGTCAAGCCGGTAGACAGGTTTTAACACCGCACCTTTTTCCTCCGACATTGTAACCTTTCCATCCAAAATATTTTCCTCAAGATTCCACACCGATGCTTTCTCAATCGTCTCATCCGTGAGATATATGATTGTGTCAGGCTTCATCGGAAGCGCTGCCTGACCATAATACACACCGTAAAAGTTTTCAATTGCATGTTCTTCAAAATCTGCTTTTTGCAGCTTCAGATACTCACCAACGCCCAAAGCCTCGCCAATTTTTGCTGCTGTGTCAAAAAGCTGTTCCTGCCTCCAATGCGTGTCCGTCCGATAATAATCGCCGATATCAAGACTTGACGAGATATCCATATCATTCCAGTTCTGACCGCTGTCCTCAAGCTCCTGCATCAAAATTCCCGTCATCTGTGTATAATCAATCGACGGATATCCGTTTTGTTCTGCTAAAAAATAATTTTTATCCGGTACCATAGCATACCATGTATTTTGATTTGGAAAATACTGATGTTTTAATGAAGTCATTTTTCCAGCCAGGCGTCTTACTGAAGCCCCGTCAAGCGGATATTCCAGCTTTGAGGCATATCCATCCACGACATAGATATCATTGTTTTCCTTTTGTCTTAACACATCATAAGCAAAATATGCCTTGATGCGCCTAAGCCCGTCCCGAAACGGGAAATGGTCAAGCAGATATGTTTCCATATCCTCCATAAAAGACTTATCAGTCAGACTGGCTGCTGTCAGCTTCGGCTTTTGGGCAAGCCGTCTTCTCTCAGACTCCGAAATCGTCTTTGAGGAACAGAGTGTGAACACCAGTACGATACCAGCCATATAAAAAAGCAGCGTCAAAATAATAACACGATGCTTCTGCCTGCCCTTCCTCATAATCTCATCACCCCCTCTATATCAAACTCCCTGCCCGATTCCTAAAACCGAAAATACAAGAAAGGATTAAAGGAACCGTCAATCAGATATGCGGTACACAGCAGCAAAAGCACTGCCGTAAAAAGAACTCTCAGCAGCCGCACCGCCGCAGCCCCGAATCTGATGCCATTCAACCGCTCCTGTGCCCTCTGCCACAGCCATAAAGGAACAGGCGTCGAACCAATCAGTCCGATACACAAAATTCCGATTCTGTTTCTCAGCAGATAAGCATCCATTTCAGGCTTCACTGCAGCATGACCGATACGGCTTCCGCAGCCTGCAAGCGCCTGTATATCTGCAAACGCGCCAGTCAGCGTGTCATTTTGGAAAATCAAAAAGCTTATGATAATCACCGCTGCAACGTACAAATGCCGGAAAAAGCCCGCAATATATCGCGGAAAGCTGATATCTGCTCCTGCAGACAGCCTGCTGCATCCCTTTTCCATCACAAGGAGCACTGCAAACATCAGCCCCCATAATATAAAGTTCCATCCTGCTCCATGCCACAAACCAGTCAGGAACCAGACCGCAAATATGTTAAAAATCCATCTTATCATGCGGACTCTGTTTCCGCCCAGGGGAATATACACATAATCCCGAAACCACGCGCCCAATGTAATATGCCATCGCCGCCAAAACTCACTGATACTCTTTGAAATAAAAGGGTATCTGAAATTTTCAGGAAAATGAAAGCCAAAAATATTTCCCAAGCCAATTGCCATATCGGAATATCCCGAAAAGTCAAAGTAAATCTGCAGCGACACGGCTATGGCATATGCCCATGAAAGCGCAATACCTCTCTGCTCAAGCGCCAAGACCTCCGCCGCAAACTCACCGATTACATTGGCAATCAATACCTTTTTGCCAAGTCCGGCGGCAAAGCGTACGATTCCCTGTTCAAGGCTGCCGTACAGCTCCGAACTATCCATTCCTTTTACAAGTGTCTGCTCAATCTCGCTGTACCTGACAATCGGTCCTGCCACAAGCTGCGGAAACAGCGTGACATATGCAGCATAGGTAATAAAATTTTCCTGCCGTTTTACCCTCCCATGCCAGACATCAATGCAATAGCTTGCAATCTGAAAGGTATAAAAAGAGATGCCGATTGGAAGCGCTGCTGTCTTTATCCGGATGCCGAATAGATTTTCCATAAAAAAGTGAAAATACTTAAAATAAAACAATGCTGCAAACGGCAAAAGGACAGACAGCATATAAAATGCCCTGCCTGCCCTCTCCTCCCGAAAACGGTCCATTAACAGCACAAGTACAAACGATATCACAATCTGCATCAGCATCAGGAGGACATACACAGGCTCTCCCCATGCATAAAACAGAAGCGACATCACAAAAAGGATAAAATTCCTGCCCTTTTGCGGAACCATAAAATAGAAAAGAACTGCGCACGGCAGAAAAAAGTATAAGAATGTAATACTGGAAAAAAGCATAACCGCCTCGTCTATGATTTATATTGGATTTGTCTTATCCAAGGTGTCAGATACTTTCATTTCTCTTGCTTTTGCCGCTTCAATTGCCTTTTCAAGCACAGCATCGGCTGTCTCCTGATATCCCATCACAAAAAAGATATCCTTACCCAAAATCACGGCGTACTGCTTCTCTGCAGTAACGCAAATCCACTTGGACGGGTCCACGCTGTCCATAATCTGCTGTCTTATCGCCTCCGCGTCAGCTTCCTCATTTGTTCTGATGTATATGGCGCTGTATGGCGTGGAAGTCATCATAGATTCTGACAAATACACACCCTCTATGCCATTGAGGTTTACAAGCCCTGTCTGATACTCGATCAAATCCTCGTCATTCAAGTCAAGCTCTGTCGTTGTGATATTGGAGGGAAGCAGGTCCTCTGCCACTCCTCCGTATACCTCCTCCATAAATGCCGATACTTCCTCTGCACTTTCCAGATGTACCATTCCTGCGGAATCCGCTGCCGCCTCCGTTGTCACTTCATCTGAACTTCTGCCGCTGTCATTGCCGCAGCCTGCGAGCATTGACACCGACAGCATGAAAGCTGCTGCCAAAATCCCTGCTTTACTCATCATTGTTTTTTTCTTCATAAGAAGCCATCCTCCTTTTACTACATGATTTCTTTGAATAACAGTAACAGTAATTCTATTATTACCCTATATTTCCATCTCTATTCACGGACACAGAACACGCATGCAGGCAGCCGTGCACCGCTGCCCGTAATAATGCATTATTCTGCTATCCTGTAAACCATACCCTCATCAAGCATTTCTTCCAGCAGATTCAGAACATATGTTTGTCTTTCTTCCAACAGCGCCTCTCTGTCATCTGCAGGCGCATATATCTGAATCTCACTGTCTATTCGCAGTTCTGCATTATCTGTATCCAGTACCCTTGCCGTATAAACCGGTCCGCTGTTTCTTCTAACATCAGCCTCCAGTATCTCGACGGTTGCCGCAAAGCAGTATCTTGCGTCCGCACCGCCTCTATCCATGCCTGATGCATCTATCCCTTCCGCTGCATATTCAGGTGCGGCTGCCATATCCATACCGCTTCCGCCGCTCAGCGCATTTCTCGTCTGAAAAGGCACTATTACTGCCACACACAGGCATGCTGCCGCTGCAGCCGCCCATGCCGCATAAGGAATATGCTTCCTGCTGCTCTTCTTTGTATCAAGCCCGGCTTCTATGCGCGCCCATAAATCCGGCGTCTCGCTGGCGGCAAGCTCCTTATATTCCTTCTCCAAATCCTTACTCATAACCGCATCTCCTCAACTTCTTAACAGCATTCTGATACCGCCATGTGACTGTTCCCAAGGGAAGCTTCAATATATCTGCTATTTGCTGAAAAGTCATATCTCCCATAATTTTCAGGTTCACAATCTCACGCTCATTTGGTTTCAGCGTATCGAGAGCCTGCCTGAGATTCATGTCTGAGATGACCTGCTGCTCAATACATTCCTTAGAAGCATTTTCCTCGGAATAGTCCCCGAAATCCTCCGCCAGCACCTCGCGCTTCGTCTTTCTGAGAAGGTCTATCGCCATATTCCTGGCAATTGATGCCATCCATGCCCTGTGACCATTTCCGCCATGATATGTATCTGCAAGCCTCCACAGCTTTATAAAAAACTCACTGGTCACATCCTCTGCATCTTCACGGTTTGCTGCAATCTGATACACAATCGAATAAATGTATCCGACATATGCCTCATATATCTCATGCAGTGCATTTTTGTCACCCAGCTTCATGCGCTCCATGCATGCACTAAACTGTTTTTCCTCCACATAAACTCCCTTCCGGAAAAATAGATAATACCTTTGTTCAAAAGCCTTAATATTCCCTCCAGCAGCCTCTTGATATCTATTATACGTTTTTCCTCTGTATTTTTATGGCTAAGCTGTCATTTTTTTGATGATGCGGCATATTTCCTCTGCATGCTTAGAATCATAATAAGGGGAGCCTTTCCAAAAAGCTCCCCCAACTTCCATGCAGGATTTACCGGGAAATGAGCGTCGGCTCCGCAAATACCTCACAATAACGCTCCGCACGCTCCCAGATAACGACATCGGGCTTGTACCGCTCATACATGCTGTACTGAAAATCCCTCGCATCCTCCCAGTAGACCTCTTTATAGTAGCCCTTGCACACTGCCGACAAAAATCCGCCAAAGGAATCACCTACATACAAGAGTACCTGGTCGTGATACTGCTCTTTATCGGCTGAATCCGTGTCAAATACATACACCGTATCAATTTTATACTTGTCAGCCAAACCTGCCATTCCTGCAAGGTCTCCCGCATAATCTGTAGCATCCACCCGGAATTTCACAGAGTCCAGCTCCGCATATGTTCCATATACCGTCTTAAAAAATTCCTGCATATTCACAAAGGCGCCCATCTGGTTGCTGTGTGAATCCGTGCTGTAATAAAGCTGTGCCTTCTCCTTGTTTGCCATCAGCGCGTCCTTGGGATAAACAAACACCAAATCCGTGTTCTCCTCAAGATAAGAAGCCAACTGCTCTCCCCTTGACATCTCATTCACTCTTGCTATGGTGTCCGGCATATTTTCCGGATAGATAATCTCCTTATTCGGTATGCACATCGTGTAAAATTCAATGCCCTTCTCTGCCAAATGCTCTCTTGTTGCAATGAGGTTGGCTGCAATTGCCGCCATTTCTTCTTCTGAGAAATGATTAATTCCCATGTAATCCCATATCGGATGACCGTCCAGCTCTGTCTTATAGAAAAACATGCTGTTTTTTCCCATCAATACCTGCGTTGACTCAATATAAGTCCCTCCTGTAAGCAGTGAGGTCAGCTCTGTGTTGAACGCAATCAGCTTTGTCCTGCCGAACAGCCCGTCTGTAAAGGTATTGATACTGTTCTGCAGTCTGGTAAACAAAGGTTCTTTTACAGATGGCGCAGACGCCGCTTCATCCTCTTGTTCTTCGTCCTTCTGTATCTCACTGCCGTCTGTTATCGTTCCGTTATTTTCCAGAATAGCAAGTTCCTCCTCTGTAAGCTGCTGTTCCTGTTCCTTAGGTAGGAAACTTCTTACAATGCTCACAAACGGTATCACCAATATGAATATAAGAAAAGCTATCGTAATCCATTTGTCCCTGTTCTTCATTTTATATGTTATCCTTTCCAAGACCTGCCATAGCAATTTGGTCCTGCTGAACTATATGCATCAAACCATACAAAATCGCTTCGCAACGGTTTGATATATTAAAAGTTAAAATAAATAAACGGACTGTAAGCGTTGTTGCTGATAAATGACACGCTGACCACCAGACAGATAACCACGCCTGCCGCATATACAAGCTGCCATACGCCGCTGTTCCTGAGCTTGCTGTCAATCCACGGAACAATCGGAGCACACCCTATTATTGCAAATACAAAGTATAACCAATTCTGTGCAATGTATGCCCATACAGCCTTGTCGATAATTCCTTTTGCACCGATGCCAAACATTGCCTTGATGTACAAAAATGCATTTCCCATGCCGGTGGACCGGAAGATAACCCATCCGATAATGACAAGCACCATTGTATAGATATGTCCCCACCAATACTCCTTCTTGCTTAGTCCTGTCAGTTTTTCAAACGTAAGGATTACAAAATACATCAGTCCCCATGCGATAAAGGTCCAGTTTGCACCATGCCACATTCCGGTCAGCAGCCATACCACAAACAGATTGAAAATCAGCCTTGGCTTGGAAACTCTGCTGCCGCCCAATGGGAAATAAACATAATCCCGAAACCATGTCTGCATGGAAATGTGCCATCTCCGCCAAAATTCCGATACCGTCTTAGAAATGTACGGATACCGGAAGTTCTCCTCAAAATGAAATCCAAACATCTGTCCCAAACCAATTGCCATATCCGAATATCCTGAAAAATCAAAGAAAATCTGAAGGGTATATGCGATTGCTCCAAGCCATGCCATACCAACCGACGCCTGAAATTCACCATTGATAATCAGTCCAAATGCATTGTCAGCAATCACTGCCATATTGTTGGCAATCAATACCTTTTTACCAAGTCCGATGCAGAATCTTGTCACACCTGCCGAAAAATCCTTGAAATTCTCAACTCTGTGTTCTATCTGTTCTGCAATCGTCTCATATCGGACAATCGGACCTGCTATCAGCTGAGGAAACAGCGCGATGTACAAGCCTACCTGAAGCGGATTCTTCTGCATCTTACCGCGGTTTCTGTACACATCAATCACGTATGACATTGCCTGAAAGGTATAGAATGAGATACCTATCGGAAGCGCAACAACAGGAACCGGAATATTGGTATGCAGGAAACGGTTAATCTGCAGCACTGTAAATTCACTGTACTTAAACCAGCCCAGTGTTCCGATATTTACAACCACCAATAGTACAAACAGTATTCGTACTGCCGCCTTTTTGTCCCTGAGCCTGTCCACTGCGATACCAAAAAGCCAGTTGACAAGAATCGTTCCAATCATCAAAAATACATAAGTCGGCTCGCCCCACGCATAGAAAAAAAGGCTTACCAGCAATAAAAAAATATTTTTCAAATGCTTTGTTTTTCTCAACAAAGCATAGTATATTACCAGCACAAACGGTAAAAACACAAATAAAAACACTTCACTTGGGAAAAGCATCTCACATTTCCTCCTCAATTCATATCACATTGCAGCGCTAAATGCCTGAAACGGACTGTTATATCTCAATCTCACCCTCAAATACCGTCGCCGCCGGACCTGTCATATATACAAGATTCTCTGCTCTGTCCCACTCACACAAAATCTCTCCGCCTAATACCTTGACATTTACCTTTGTCTCAGTATGCCCATTGAGCACGCATGCTACAGTCGTCGCGCAGCACCCGGTTCCGCAGGCAAGCGTCTCGCCTGTGCCGCGTTCCCACACGCGCATCTGCACATTATTTTTATCGATAACCCTGACAAATTCCGTGTTTGATCTTTCCGGAAAACGCTCATGGTTCTCAAAATACGGTCCGATTTGCGCGATATCAAAATCCTTCAAATCCGGCACATTCTCCACAAATACGACCGCGTGGGGATTTCCCATTGATACGCAGGTCATCCTGTAGACCTGACCATTTACTGTAATCTCCTCATTGATAACCTGCTCCTTGTCAGAACGCACAGGTATCTCATCTGCCTTTAATATCGGAGCGCCCATATTTACTTTAGCCGTTGCCGACTTGCCGTCATCTCCAAGCGTAAGCTCCAGATATTTCACTTTTCCAAAGCTCTCAATCGTGATGCTTGTCTTATCCGTAAGATGGTTGTCATACACATATTTTGCCACACAGCGTATGCCGTTTCCGCACATCTGCGCACGTGTTCCGTCCGCATTGTACATCTCCATCTCAAACTCAGCCGTCTTTCCCGGATTGATGAAAATCACTCCGTCTCCGCCGATGCCAAAATGTCTGTCGCTGAGTCTTCTCACAAGCCCGGGCTTTTCCTCAGCAGCGATATGCTCCTCAAAACCATTTACATAAATATAGTCGTTTCCACAGCCATGCATTTTTGTAAATTTCATCATAAACCTCCATTCGCCTCATTGCCGTATCATTTTATTTTATCAAATATATTTTATTTGAATGTAAATAAAACAGACCTTAATTTGCCCAACTCCAGCTAAGTACCTCTACATCGTCCTCGGCGACATCTTCGCCAATTTGTACGGATATCAGCTGCAAATCCTGGAATGCCCTGATTCCATGCTTCTGACCTCTCTTAATAGAAATGGTATCGCCGCAGGAAAGCTTCATCAGGCAGCCGTCTATCACAAGCTCACCGCATCCGTTCACTACTGTGATTACTTCATCTTTATAGCGGTGTACCTGATAATCCTGTGCACAGCCTGCATTAATGGTAATGTGTTTGGTGAGGGATTTTGTTCCGTCAGCATACTGACTGTAGTCATATACTTTGTACTCTCCCCATCGTCTTTCCTCGTACATCGGACGATTATTGAGATTTTCCACGTATGGCTTAATATAAGAGCTTTTATGCTTGTCTGATACAAGAATGCCGTCCTGACTTGCAGCAATCACAAGGTTCTGCGTACCAAGCGCGACAACAGGAATGGAAAGCTCGTTGATTACATGCGTGTTGACACATTCCTCTCCCATAATGGTATCTCCGATGCTCTCCTCCTTCATCTCCTCAGTCAGTGTGTTCCATGTACCAATATCCTTCCATGCGCCGTTATAGGGAACAACGGCAAGTGAATCTGCGTTCTCGACAACCTCATAGTCAAAGCTGTCTTTTTTTAGCTGTGTATAGTGATTTACAACATAGGAAAAATCCCTGCTGCTTACATATTTGTCAGCAATGCGCATCAAATATTTGAGCTTAAATGCAAACACACCTGCATTCCAGAGCGCGCCTTGCTCAATTAATCCGGCAGCAGCTTCCTCTGCCGGCTTCTCTTTAAAGCCGGTTACACTGCCTGCCTCTCCCTGTATAATGTATCCGTATTTTTCGGAAGGATAGGAAGGCTTAATACCCATAAGCACAATATCCGCATCCCCCTGCTGCACACGCTCGTCCATTTTCTTGAAGGTTTCAAAATACTCCACGTCAACATAAGGGTCGACCGGAAGCACGATTACGGTTTCCTCCGGGTCCATTTTCTTTCTTGATTCCAGATAAGAGGCGGCAAGTACAATTGCCGGAAATGTATTTCTCCGCTCCGGCTCCACAACGATATCCACATCATTTTGAAGCTGCCCCCGAATCGCTTCTACCTGTGTAGACGAGGTCGCCACAACAATATCCGCATCAATGCCTGCCTGCACTATCTGCCGGTACACACGCTGCACCATGGACTCATGATTGCCCTCCCCGTCACATAACAGCTTCAAAAACTGCTTTGACCTGACATCATTGGACAAGGGCCACAAACGTTTGCCCGATCCGCCCGATAATAAAACGATATTCATCTTCCTTATTCCTTTCTTATTATTTCATCGCCAGCAGCATTTGTGCTGTCTCTACCATATTGGTACTGTTATCCATGCTGTGCTTCTGGATATAACGGTGAGCCTCCTCCTCTGTCATGTGATTTCTCTCCATCAGAAGATGTTTTGCACTGTCTATGACTGCAGCCTCCTCCTCATTGCGGACTCTTGGCTTTTCCTTCTGCTTCTTTCTGCGTCTGATAATTCCCTGAGACATCATGCTGATAGTATTTACCAGCTCATGCACTTTTAAGGGCATGGCAAGCCCCATTATTCCTGTTCCTGACACTTCTGTCAGAACCCTCTGTGATGCCATCACCACCATCTCAAAACCAACAGGCAGATTATCCTTTAACTCCAAACAGATCATATCCGCAAGCCTGTAGCCTGACAGGATAATCCCGTCGTGAAATTCATCAGCACAGCTAAGCGCCTGCGCACCGGAGGTACAGACAGCAGTTACACCGAATCCATTCTTTACCAGTATATTCTTGATGCTCTTTGCATCCTCAAGCCTGGCAAAGACCACAATAATATTTGTCACTGTACACCTCCAAATCATGCCTTCCATATGATTTTCTAAAAAATATTTCGTAACGATTCAGTACCCTCATAGTTACGAGCATCAAGTCATGCAAAACCACTTCGTGGTGACTTGATGCCTGACGCAATTTACACATTCTCACGCACTCCGAAGCAAGTGCGCAGTGCCGTACTGAACCTTTACAATATTTCCATGTTTTTTCTATTTAGAAATGTACTTAAATCTTATATAAATATGACTCAATTTCCCAATTTGTAACCTGAGAATCGTATTCCTTCCACGCTGCAATCTTGGAATCATAGTACTGCTCAAATACACGGTCTCCCAATAAGTCTCTCAGAAGCGGGTCCTTTTTCATCTCTCTGCATGCTTCGAGAAGGTCTGTCGGAAGCTTTTCGATCCCGTTCTTTGCAGCATCCTCTTCCGATAATGCATTGATATTATACCGCACTTCAGTTTCCGGCTCTATTTGATTCCTGATACCGTCCAGACCTGCCATCAGGCAGGCTGCTATCGCAAGATACGGATTGGCTGACGGGTCAGGACTTCTAAGCTCAATCCTTGTGTGCTCTCCGCGCATATTGGGCACCCGAATCAGCGTATTTGCTCCAAGCGTACTCCATGCAATATATACAGGCGCTTCAAATCCGGGCTTCAATCTCTTGTAGGAATTGACAAGCGGATTTGTAACGGCGCAGATTCCCTTCACATGCTTCATGAGTCCCCCCATGAAATAATAGGCTTCCTTACTCAGTCCGTTTTCATCAGACGGGTCATCAAAAATATTTTTGCCGTCCTTGCTCATTGACATATTAATATGCATACCGGAACCGCTGAATTCCATTCTCGGCTTCGGCATAAAGGTTCCATGCAGACCGTGATGCTTTGCAATCGTCTTGACTGCAAGCTTAAAGGTCATGATATTATCGGCTGTTCTAAGCGCCTCATCATACCGGAAATCCACCTCATGCTGTGAGGGTGCCTTCTCATGATGAGAGGCTTCCACCTCAAATCCCATATCTTCAAGCGTCAGGACAATGTCACGCCTTGCATTCTCTCCATTGTCCAAGGGCCCCATGTCAAAAAAGCCTGCCTGCTCATTGGTATTGGTAGTCGGTCTTCCGTTTTCATCTGCATTAAACAGGAAAAATTCACACTCCGGTCCTACCTCGAAGGTATAGCCCATTTCAGCCGCCTCACGCAGCGCTTTCTTGAGAATATAGCGGCAGTCGCTTTCAAACGGAGTGCGGTCCGCACGGTATACATCACAGATAAAGCGCGCAACCTTTCCCTGCTGCGGTCTCCACGGAAAAATAGTAAAGGTATCGATGTCAGGATACAAAAACATATCTGCGTTGTCAGTCGGAAGCATCCCCTCCACAAGAGAACAGTCAAACATGCAGTCATTATTCAGCGCCTTTTCAAGCTGGCTTGAGGTAATCGCTACATTTTTGAAATTTCCCTCGATATCCGTAAACTGCATACGGATAAATTCTACGTCTTCCTCCTCTATCATATCGATGATATCCTGCTTTGTGTACTTTGCCATATCCTGCACCATTCCTTTCACTTATTATCGAACAATATACCAAAAAACCAATTGATTCTAAGCTTTCCTTTCGCGCCTCTTTCTGCGAAACGCGGAATCCTTCCAATCTTTTTACAGTCAGCGCAGTAAATGCGCAGACCTGACGGACAATTACCTTCACACTACTATTTATCAGACTTTTTGTCAACCCAAAAGCATATTCCCGGGCAGCCTCTCATACCTTTATAAAAAGAACAAAAACGGAGTCAGTCACATGAGTTCTAACACGAAAATCGTTGTACTTCGCTCTAAGGAATTAGTCTATGCACTTGTGCTTTTGGTTGTGAGTGTACTTATCATAATGGTAGCCGTATCACTTTTCATGCCCTCGGGCATGTCTTCGGGAGACGATACCGCTACTCCGCCCGCTCAGACGACGGAAGAGCCTTCCTTAGAGGAGTCATCCGAAGCTGACACAGATACCAGCTCCCTGCCTGACACCTATGTGCCCGGTATCTACACAAGTACCTTACAGCTTGGAAACGCCAACGTTGAGCTGCAGATT
Organism: Lachnospiraceae bacterium; assembly: GCA_017622845.1. GTDB lineage: Bacteria > Bacillota > Clostridia > Lachnospirales > Lachnospiraceae > COE1. The sequence continues at coordinate 14,443 of JAGAQJ010000048.1, forward strand.
ACAGTGGATAAAAATCACATCAACTCTATCACGATGACAAACATCGATGAGTCCGTAGCCACGCTCTATCCCTTAATGAGTCCGACGCTTTCCGAGCTTTCTGCTGCCATCTTAGCACAGCAAAGTGTAGAGAATATCAGCTGCACAGACGAGAACCGGTACACCTCCATGCTCCTGATGCAGGTCATCACCACAACCTTAGACAAGGCGCGTGTATCAGAAAATGCCGACTCACCCGACACGGGGGTCATCTATTAAAAGCTTATTTACTGTGTGCTTTGTGTCAGCATCTTTTTCAGGTCATCTATCTCGAAATGATAGACTTTGTCGCAAAACTGGCATCTCACTTCCACCTGCTTGCCATCGTCTATCATTTCCTGTATATCCTTTTTGCCGATGCTGATTATCGCACGTTCCACACGCTCATGGCTGCAGTCACAATGATACTTTGCCGGAATCCTGTCATTGATCTCAAGTCCTAAGTCTCCGAGCAGCAGTTCCAAAAGCTGCTCGGGCGTATTTCCGTCATCAAGTATCTTCGTGACACTGTCCATTGTCTTTAGCTTTTCTTCCAAAGCGTTAATCGTCTCGTCCTCTGCAAACGGCATAAGCTGAAGGATGAAGCCGCCTGCCTGCTTCACTGTATTATCCTTTTCCATCAGCACGCCAAGACCTACGGCTGACGGCACCTGCTCGGAGGTTGCAAAATAATAGGTCAAATCCTCTGCAATCTCACCGGTTTGAAGCTGCGTCTGCCCTACATATGGCTCTTTTAACCCCATATCCTTGATAACGCTTAAAATTCCGTTTCCTACCGCTCCGCCTACATCAAGCTTTCCAATGGAATTGGGCGGAAGCATCACCTGCGGCTCAAGCGCTGCGCCTTTTACATTTGCCTTGGAATCCGCAGTGACCGTCAGTCCGCGCACTGGTCCGTCGCAGCGAATCTGCAATGTCATCACATCGCTTTCTCCCTTTAACATGCTTCCCATCATCGCGCCTGCCGTCAGCAGTCTTCCAAGGCCTGCGGTAATAACCGGACTTAGGTTGTGGATACTCCTTGCCTGCTCGACAAGCTCTCTCGAAGTAATGGCAAAGGCACGAATCTGTGCATTTGCCGCGGTTGCCCTTACAATATAATCGCTCATTATGATTTTGTCCTTTCTCTATAGCCGCTTGATATTTATTTTCCCTGCTCCTGCGCCACACAATAAATCCGCTCGCTCTGCGGCGTCACTTCCCCTAATGTATCTGCATCATACGCCTTTAAAAATGTCATGCCTGACAGTCTGATAAATTGCTTCATCTCCTCAAGCGTATATCCCCGCTGCAGGTGAATCTCCTGAAAACGGGAAAAAAGCTCCTGCCCGTTTGCAGACGCTTCGTCATTTTTTACAAATACCGTCAGGTCATACTCATTGATGCCGCTCCCACTGTCGAAATCATTTTCCCAGATAAAGCTGCATTCCTCTCTGTTCTCAGCGATAACGCTGTCCCCGATAACCGTCTCATATTTGTATCTTGTATTAAAATCAAAGAAAAAAATCCCCTTGGGGTCAAGATAATTGTTTACCAGCTTAAAGCACGCAATTAAGTCCTCATCCTCAAGCAGATAGTTGAGACTGTCGCAGACACTTACAACAGCCCTCACTGTACCATAAAGCTCAAACGCACGCATATCCTGATTGAGATAGAGAATCTCATGACCCGAACGTTCCCTTTTCTCACAGGCAATGTTGAGCATCTCATCTGCACTGTCCACGCCAATCATATCATAGCCCCTCGCGGCGAGAAGCTCTGTCATGCTTCCCGTACCGCAGCCAAGCTCCAGCAAAAGCCCATCCTCAATATGATGTGCCGTAAGCTCGCGCACAATATTTTCACACCACTGCTCATACGGCGTTTCGTCCATCAGTTGATCATACACATATGCAAAATCGGTATACGCTTCCATATCTTTCTTCTGCTCCTAACCCTTCATAACAGCTCAGTGATATCCATTTATTCAGTGCCGGATTTTGAAGCCGTTATCATTTCTTAAAAACAGTCTGCTTCTGCATTTCTATCTTATGTCCTGTTTTATGCGCCAAGCTTCAGGGAAATAAAGAAGCCTGCCACAAGCAGAATAACACCTGTTATAATCTCCGCCAAGCCTACTGTTCCGACCTCCATCATAATCAGAATCGCAAACGGCGACGCCACGATAAGTCCGATAATCGCCCAGTATGTCACCAGAGGGAACTTTTTTAACATAAACTCAATAAACTTTGCTACAGCCACAATCCCGATAACCACGCCGATTCCAAATGGTACCAGAATCACAAACGTGTCAAGCATTGCCGGAATATCAAATCCCTTCAAGGCATTGAGAAAGGCATTAATCGTATCAATAATCGTATTGTAATAGCCGAGAATCATCATAATCATGGAACCGCTGACTCCCGGAATCACCATTGTAGCCGCCGCAATAATGCCGACGCCGAAAAGCTTTAAGACATTCCCCACACTAAATGTAATATCGGCACTGGATTCTCCGCCCTCGCCAATGAGTGCAAAGCCTACTACCACCACAAAAAACAGCACAAATGCAATAATCTGCGGAAGACGGATGCTGTTTCCCTTTACCTTTCCATAGATAACAGGAAGGCCGCCAAGAATCAATCCGATAAAAAACAAATTCGTCTGCAAGGGAAATTTCGGAAATAAAACCTCCGAAAACAGCTTCGCAAAGACTCCTATCGCAAGAAGCATGCCGACTGCTATCGGAACCAGAAGGGCAATTGCCTCTTTGATGCGCTTGATAAAGTGCGTCAGCACAAGAATCAGCTTATCGTAGATACCCATGGAAACCATCATGGTGCCTCCGCTGACTCCCGGAATTACATTTGCAATTCCGATTACCATACCTCTCAAAATGTTTATCACAAATTCTTTCATCATTTCCTTGTCAAACCTTTCTGTTCAAATATTTTGTAACAGCTCTGCCTTACAGCTTCCTGTTACAAGACCCGATCATGCACCGCTAAACTGCTGCCAGATATTTCTCAAGAAAGCAAATAACCTTCTCCATCTCCTCATCAGTGCCGATGGAAATACGCATATAATTGGAAATGCGCGGCTTATTCCAGTGCCTTACATAGATTTCCTCCGCCCTGAGCGCATCAAATATTTCCTGCGCCGGTACGGTCTTGTGCGCTGCGAAGATGAAGTTTGTCTTGGAATCCGGAAATACAAAGCCGAGTCTTGAAAGTTCATTCTTTGTGCGCTCTCTTGTCGCTACTACCTTTGCAACGGTGTCCTGAAAATACTCCTCGTCCTCCACTGAGGCTGTACCTGCTGCTATCGCTGCGGCATTCATTGTATAGGAATTAAACGAAAACTTGACATTATTCAGGTAGCCGATAAGCTTCTCGCTGCCCATCGCGTAGCCGATGCGCATGCCCGCCATGGAACGGGACTTTGAAAAAGTCTGCGTCACAAGCAGGTTCTCATATTTATCAATCAGGGGAACACAGCTTTCTCCGCCAAAGTCTACATACGCCTCGTCAATAATCACGACAGAATCCGGATTTGCCTTGATAATCTCCTCAAGCATGGACACCTCCGCCAGAACTCCGGTCGGCGCATTGGGATTTGCTATAACGATACCGCCGTTTTCCTTGAAGTAGTCTTCCTTCCTGATGCGGAAATATTCATCCAACGGCTGGCATTCATACGGTATCCGGTGCAGCTCTGCCCATACATCGTAAAAGGAATACGTAATATCAGGAAATAAAATGGGCTTTTTGGAATTGAAAAACGTCATAAATGCCATCGCAAGCACATCATCAGAGCCTACGCCTACAAACACCTGTCTGTCAGAAAGTCCGTGGCGCTTTGCAAGCGCATTGACAAGCAACGACACATCCGGGTCGGGATATTTGCGCAGTATATCATAATCAAAGCCATGAAGCACTGTCTCAACGCCCGGCGCCGGCGGATACGGACATTCGTTTGTGTTAAGCTTTATCACATTTTGTTTCCTGGGCTGCTCACCTGCCACATACGGCTCTACCCTTCGGACATTATTCTCCCAATTCATAACTTTCTCCTCATTCTTCCTTATGGCAGCAGTCCAAACTGCTGCACTTTATGTACTGTATCACTCATTTTCAGCGGAATCAAGCAATCCACTGCACTTCAATCATCAAATCGGTAACAGTAACATCATAGCAAACTTTCTAACTTTATGCAATGTATGTTGACTCCAAAAGAATTTCATTCTACTATAAAATTATAGTATATTTTTCCAATAAATATGAAATGCTTATACAAGAGTGGAGGTTGAATATGTATCAGCTCAAGATTTTTGTTAAAAGTTTTTTGTCGCTTTTTGCAATCATGCGTCTGACCGGCATGTCCACAAGAAGTCCTGCTTCAATTATCATGTTTCTGGTTTTTTTGTATATTTTTGCAAAGCTGCACAGCGACAGCGTAGAAAGCCGTATCGCACCGTCAGATTTCACGCTTTCTTCTATATTAAGTATTCTTTTTAGTGTGTTTACACTCTCTGCAAGGTATGAGGTGATTCTCGGCGATATGACAAGCCGGCTGTTTTGTGCCGGCATCCTCATTATCACGGCGGCCGGACTTCTGCTGATCTACTTCTACCTGACAATATGGCTTCTGCAGGCAGCCTCCGGGCTAAAGCTTATCGGTACCGGCTACTCCTACGCATGGATTCCGTATCTGACAGCAGCTGTGTGCATTTTGTGCTGGCTTCCTTACTTTTTATATGAATATCCCGGCGTTATGACTCCGGACAGCATCAATCAGTATGCACAGGTTGTAGGAGCTTATGAGTTCAGCAATCACCATTCGATTGTCCACACCGGCATTATCGGTCTGTTTGTCAGCATCGGCTCTGCACTTACGGGAGATGTCCATACCGGACTTGCATTATATACCTTTGCCCAGATGCTCTTTATGGCGTTTGTGGCAGGCTATGTGGTGCGGACTATGCAGAAGGCAGATGCCGCCACACCCGTACTTGTCATTACCACCTGCTTTTATGCCCTGATGCCATACCACGGCGCCTATGCTGTTACCATCTGGAAGGATATTCCCTTTGCAGGCTGTATGACGCTTTTTGCCGCGGCGCTGATGCGGTTTTTGCTGCGCGGAAATGCCTCCGCCTCTGCGGATGCTATCCCCAAGCTGACTGTAATCGAGTATTTTACGCTGGTGCTCCCCTACATCCTATCCGGCGTACTGCTGTGCCTGCTTCGGACAAACGGCTGGTATGCATTTGTCGTGTGTGTTCCGTTTATTTTAATCGTTTACCGCAAATGCCCCAAGGTGATGCTCCCTGTGCATCTCACCATATTAGTTCTGGTACTTTTTATCAAATTCCCTGTCATGAATATTTATGATATCCGGCAGGCTGATTTCGTGGAATCTCTGTCCGTTCCCGTACAACAGATTGCACGTGTTGTTGCAAACGGTGAACAGCTCACGGAAAATCAGGCCGAATTTCTCGGACAGATTATGGATTTGGAACAGGTTCCTGCCTTATATCAGCCTGATGTATCGGATAACATCAAAAATCTGATACGCCAAAGCGGAAATGCCTATCTGGAATCCCATAAGGGAACCTTTATGAAGATGTGGTTCTTGATTGGGTTGCAGCACCCCAAGACTTATTTTGATGCTTATGCAGCACAGACCTGCGGCTACTGGTACCCTGATGTGAGCTGTGAAGCCGGACTTGCCGACGGCATTTATCCGAATGAGTTTGGACTTTCCTGGCAGCCTGTCATCAAAGGAACTGCCATCACAAAAGCAAAGGAAATACTGTTCAAGCTTCCTGAGCAGATTCCCCTCTATGGACTGTTTTGGAGTATGGGCTTTATGCTGTGGCTGGTTCTTCTGCTTGCCGCTTTAAGCCTGCGCACGAAAAAAACTGCTAACGCACTGATTTGTCTGCCCTTTATCCTTTTGGCAGTTACCTTATGGTTTGCTGCTCCGGTTGCTGCTGAATTTCGCTATGCATACCCTCTGTTTTATGCGCTGCCCTTGCTGGTTCTGTCACCTTTTGTGCAGGGCAAATAGAGAGCGCATCCATCGTATCAGGCATCAAACCGCCACGAAGTGGTTTTGCCATAACAATCAAGGCACTGAGTCATTACAACACGGCAAAAACGCTAGTAAATGACCTGCACATTTTCTATTTTGTTATCTATTACGTCGAAGGCTATGATATTTTGGTTGGTTCTGTGATGTGCCATATAATATCTGCCTTCGATTTCTGTGATATAATAGGGCGTTCCGCCTGATATTCCAAACTGACCATAGATATCTTCATATATTCCGTTTGACAGCTTCTCAAGCCGGTCTGTCCTGATAATCGTAGCATAGTCCTGATTTTCCTGATTATCTGTCGATATCGTGATATAATAAAAATCATCAATTTTTGTCAGCTGCACCATTCCGGCTATTTTATCTGATATGGGATACTCTGCTGTGATATCAAATCCGTCGCCGCTGTCATTTACTACCGCCTTAATAATCTTTTGATTATTATGCCCTGACACAAAGTAAATCCCATCCTCCATAATAGTGAAAGACCTTACATATACGCCATATAATTCATCAATTTTCAAGACTTTTTCTATATAAAGAGGATATATTCCGTTTTCTCCTGCCTGTGCTGCACGCTTAATAAAAAACATTTCCCCTGTAATAGAGCTCCACACCATAAATACCTGATTTTCAGCGTCATACTGTACATAGTGCGGCTTCATGCCGATTCCATCAAGCGTCTGCGTGTGCACATATCCGGCTTCTGTTTTCTGAAATACCATGAGACGGTTGTTTTCCGTATCATCTATCAAAAGCATGGTTCCGTCGGAAGCAATCGTGTGTGCGTAATGAACTTCGTCGGTCAATACGTTCCACTGGTTTAACGGGTCGCTCAGGTTATCATGATAAATAATCTGATTGTGGTAGCAGTCCGAGATAAAATATGTATCACCTATCTTTGTCACATAAGTCGCTACATTCAAAGTGTCATATGCATTTTTCTGTCCGGCAGTCTCCAAATCAGATACCATTCCTTGATATGATATGCTTATTTCCGTGCTGCTCTCACCCATGTTTTCCTCTTGAGCAGTCATCGCCGTAATTGCTTCTGATTTTGTATCCTGCATGTTTCCGCAGGCTGACAGCATTGCTGATAAAATTACAATGCTGCCTATTGTTAAACGTTGTTTCTTTTGATTCATTGCTGCACCGCGCATACCCAGACGATGTTTCTTATGTCTGCGCTGCTTCCCTTCTTGAAATTTTCACCCTTTCCGCCTTAATGCTGTATGTTGGATGTCTTGACTGCTTCCGCTCGCTAACGCTCATTCATTTATAAGCTTCATTCCTGAACGCCTTTCGCCGCTCGTCAATTGTACAGGCATGCTGACTGGCTCAGCTTACTTGCAAAAGCAGGAAGTATGAACGATACAATATATATTGGTTGCCATTCAACTACAAGCCCACTGAGCCAGTACTTGGGAAAAATCCCGATTTTTCAAATCTTCTTTGCGAATTAAAAAATTCAGTGTTCCACCGTTTAGGTTGAAGTCCATCCCACCAACGTCTCCTGCGGGGAATGTAAAAGTATCATCATCTAATTGGAATAGCAGGGTATCCCATTCCTCCAAAGGTTTGCCGCATTCCTCGCTATATAACCGGGGATCGTCTTGCGTATAACGCGGATATCCGCCGATTTTGCATCCACCAATTTCAATCTGTTTTCGGATTTTGTTCAAAAGCTCCCGTTCATCAGATGTATCATCACGCAACCCATAAGGCATATACTCTTTCGGATTTGCACCAGGCAGACAATATGTCAGAGCAGAGGCAAAAAAAGAATCAAATCGGAAATCATTGTGATTGATTTTCTCTTGTCCAATAGGAAGAAACATCATTTTGAGAGGTTTGTCAGGCGTGCGCCATGACTTTGCGCCATCCTCCCATGAGCAGGGCATTTTCTCCCTGCATTCTTCCTCTGTGACGTTTTCATCTACAGATGGGTAATAAAGTAATCGCCACTGGCGTTGAATTGTACTATCTTCTTCACTGTAAAGACCGAACCCACCGTCATAATTAAACTCGGACAGGAAGATTTGCAAAATACCTTCATCGGGAAATTCATCCATTCGCGGCATTTGTGAAAAATTGATTTGAGCACATAGCCATAGCATTTGACCATCAGCTCCCATTGGGTATTTTTGATTGTGTGGTAAGTAAGGGATTCCACCCAAATGGCTGTCCAAAATATTAAAAGGCTCTCTGTTAAATTGTAAATGGCATACAGGCTGTTGATTCTTCGCTTGAATATCCTCTACAATCCTTTGGCAACAACGAATTTTTTCCATGTTTGTCTGCTCATTTTCAAAACTCATTATTCTTTCCTCCATAATCTCATTCTGCTTTTAAAGAAATACATAATGCTACTTTTCAGCCTGTCCAATCATCTTCTTCATCAACTGTAGGAATTGGCAGGCGGCTTCCTCGTCCAGCGGCATGACTTTTCCAATCTGTTACATAACTAACGCTGTCACATCGTCCATTATGTGAAGTTCCTGCTTCTGCTCCGTAGCAGCGTTCTGAATGTTTCGGAACATGGCGGCGGAAGGGATTGAGGATTTCCACATCTACCACTTCGTTGCAAGGGTCTGTTATCCTCTATCCGCTTGTTCTGGGCAAAGTTGTAGATACGAACCTGCTCCGTATGCTTCCATTATACAGGATATGTGCAGAAATGCAATTTCAAAAGGATAGACTTGGGGGAAAACACGGGGCGGTCTGCAGCAGTGGATTCGTTCCAAAATCCGACTGGGCAAAATCACATACTTTAAGGTATTTTCGACATAAACTTCCCTTTCTTATTGGTAATTTTGACATTATTTGTGAACGAATTGTGAACGATTGGTAAATATAAAGTAAATATAAAATGAATAAATTTTTCAATTTTCTATTGACCTTCTGAAAAATTTATGTATAATAAAGAACTTGTAAGGAACAACAGGAATAACAAAACAAAAATAATTTATTCCTGAAATATGTTTTGGCACTACATAGTGCAGCGCAATCGCGCAAATGGAGGAGAAAAATTATGAAGAAGAGAATTTTAGCAACAATTATGACACTTACATTAGGCGCAGCAATGCTTACAGCTTGCGGTTCATCAGCAGATGAGACTACAGTTGAGACAGCAGTAGTTGAGGAGACTGACGTAGTTGCTACAGAGACAGCTGCAGTTGAGACTGAGGCTGCTGACGCTACTGAGACTGAGACAGCTGTTGAGACAACTGAGGCTGTTGAAACTGAGACAGTTGCTGAGACAACTGAGGTTGCTGAGACTGAGACAGCTGTTGAGACAACTGAGGCTGTTGAAACTGAGACAGCTACAGAGACAACTGAAGATGTTGAAACTGAGACAGCTGCTACCGAGGCTGCAGCTAACTAATCAATATGCAGTAATAAAGCAGGCTTTGTTCTGCTTGCGGTATCCGGTTTATGGAGGAATGTTGTTGTTTTCTTTATAAGCCTGCATGCATGAAAATCCCACCAATTTTGTTTGGTGGGATTTTTTTACAGATAATTATTTCATTATTGGTATTGTCATTTCTATAGAAAGATGGCTTGCAGGACTTCTTAATCATGAATTCGGTATCTGTCTCCCCTCATGATTCATTTGGTAATTATCCCTGATAATCAGCTCAGAAAGAGGAACGAAGGTATATCCTTTGTCTTTGAGGGTGGTTATCATCGTGTCAAGAGCTTGAGCTGTATACTTCGCTCCATTATGGCATAAGATTATGGAACCATTTCCAAGATGCTTGTGCTCTGTGACGGTTTTGATGATAGAGTCCACGCCATAATCTTTCCAGTCTAAGGAGTCCACATCCCACTGAATCGCATAATATCCGCATTTTTTCGCCACTTTTATAACTGCAGAATCATAGTCTCCGTAGGGCGGTCTGAACAGGAACATATCATAGCCTGTAAGTTCTTTTACTTTATTGTGGACGGTCATAAGCTCGCTTTCCTTTTCGGAATCGGAAAGCTGACTCATATTTTTGTGGTTCTGGCTGTGGTTTCCAAGGTCATGACCTTCTGCAAGTATCATTTTCACATCATCGGGATAGGATTCCACCCATCCGCCTGTCATGAAAAAGGTCACCTTAACATCATGCTTTTTCAGTATTTCCATAATTTGTTTGGTGTCCTCATTTCCCCAAGCCGCATCGAATGTCAGCGCAATTTTAGGTTCCTCTGTCTGCACGCAGTATATCGGAAGTTCTTTGCCTCCTGCTGCCGCACTTGTAGGAAGCAGGCTTCCTTCACTGCGGTATCGGACTCCTAACAGACCAGCAAGTACCAGAACTGCTGCTCCCAATGTTACCGCTTTTCCTGAAATATTTTTTTCATGCAGATATGCATTCATATCCCTCATATGCTGTGTCAATGCAGCTTTTGCCTTCTTCCTGCTGTCTCTATTTTTTCTGCCCCACATGAATTTACCCCGGACTCTTTTTAATTAAATATATTTAAAAATTCGTAATTATATGACATTCCCAGTGTATTGACACACTCATTTCTAAATGAACAGCGCTGGATATTTTGTTACTCTGCAAGGCGGATTGTATCATAGCTGCTGCTATGCTTTTTCGAAATGCCCCCTGTGAGACCTCCCCACATAAGGTATGGGCTCTTTCTCCTCATATATCTGCCGAATCTACTGCGCTTCTACAAATGTGATAGCCATTAGACTTTGCTTTGTTTTGCAAGCTTATTTCTCGAAGAACAGCCTTATGTGATACACCCTTGCGGTTCGGCTATATGTTTCCCGTTATCCGGGCACGTTTGGGACTTTCACCCTTAAGGGCCCGCCCATGGCGGCATACAAAAACAGGAGCAGCCAAGCTGCCCCTGCCAAAAAAGGATTATTGTTCTATAATTGCATATGTACCAATACCTGCCTGCACTTCAAATGTAACTGTTGAAGCTTCGGTATCCTGATCCTCAAGAATGGTAAGCACACCGCCCGGCTGTACACATACCACAAAATGTGTCTTTGTCAGGTCTGCATCCTTTGGAAGACCTACTACAAGAGCAGCACTGCCGCTGGATAAGGTCACCCACTTATTGTTCTCTTTAGCGCCCAACTCAACATTTAAGGTCGCTACCAGCTTGGCGTTCAGCGCATCTGCTGCAGCATTCACGCAGTCCATTGCCAAATGGCTCTTCTTTGCATCAGTGTCAAAAATCATAATATACGGCTTCTGGCTTGCCGTCAGTCCAAGACTTGCCTTGAGTTGGGCAAGCGGCGTCCTGACTGCTGTGCCGTTAACTGTTTTTGCAGTATATGCTCCTGCAATTGTCGTTTGAACAACACTTTGTGCCACAGTCATCTGCGCACCTGCATTGTAGGTTTCAACAGATGCAGCAGCATTGCTTGTTGAACTGTCTGATTCTCCCGAAGTTGACGGAGTCTCTGGATTTTCCGGTGTTGACGGGTCTTCTGGTATTGATGGGTCTTCCGGCGTTGACGGGTCTTCCGGCGTTGACGGGTCTTCCGGCGTTGACGGGTCTTCCGGCGTTGACGGGTCTTCCGGCGTTGACGGGTCTTCCGGCGTTGACGGAGTTTCTGAAGACTGAACATGCAGATATAAAGAATCAGCTGTTCCCCATCCGCCTGCCTGCATATCAACCTGAATCTGAAGCCGGATTGCCGTTTCTTCGTCTAATGTAAAGGTAATTTCCGGTGTCTGCCAATCATTCCAGCTTGTCATTACTGCTGGAGTTCCTGCAAATAATACCTGTCCTTCTTCATCAAGGATATTTAAGGAAACCTGATCTCCACCATATCCCTGCGCTTTAGCCTCAAAAGTATATGTTCCTGCTTCCAGCGTAATCAGCTCGTTGTAAGTCACTTTACTTGTTGTGGCTGTTTCCAAATACCAATGCATGCCATTATTGCCTTCATATGGGTCTTCAGCATTCGGAAAGCTCTTAATTCCCTCTCCCTCAACAGTAAAGTAATTGCCGCACTCTCCTTCAAAGCCTGCTGCGTCCGCATTGGTAATTAAATTTTCATTTTTGATTGTCAGAGTATATACTGCATCGCCTGTTGTTTCACCTGCGTATTTACCTGTATTGACTTCCTTTGAGAAGGTTACTGTACCATTAATGACATAAGTGCCTGCTGTTGTCAAATCAACCGCTGCAATATCCTGCTCACTCCATACAACCGGCTCTGCCACCTCTCCGCTGTTATAGGTTACCTCAATCGTTTCCGGCAATGTATAGCTTCCGTTTTTCCATATTACATCACCTGCTGAAGCAATTTCATCTACTGATATGCTGTTGCTCACAGCGCCTGTCTTCACATAATCCCATACATGGAGGGCTGCTGTCGGCGTTCCATCCGGATAAAACATTGCTTCTGAATCAACAGCAGAACCGCCGAAGTATTTTCCTTCATCGTCTCCGTATTCTGATGCATAGCTTGATGCCCAGCCGGAACCATATTTCTCCCATTTTTCCTTATTGGCATTGACCTGCTTGTCATAAGCATCTCCGCTTAATCCGGTCGTATCGCCAACAGTAATCCATGCCGGCTCCCAATAGAACACGCCAAGACCACCTGCTTCATTGACTGTTGCCATGAGATTGCGGATTGCATTTGCCTGTCCCTGTACTGAGAAAGGCTGCAATAAATTTGCCCCAGTATCATTAGTGCCTTCACGAACCGTATTATTATGTCCGTCCGTATCTTCTAAGGTATATGCATAGCTGGTCTCAGCAACCATGACATCTTTTCCATAGGTATCTCTTACTGTCTCAAATTCTGACTTTATGTTAGACAGCGAACCATGCCAATATGGATAATAGCTGGTTGCAAGAATATCATAGTCCACGTTATAATCACTCAGATTCTTTGCCCAGGCTGTCACATTGCCTTGTTCCGGATTGGTAACATGAATCACAACTTTCACATCAGAATTGTAACTCTTTACTGCTGATGCTCCTGCCTCGAACAGTGTGCACATATCTGCTGTGTTATACACACCGATAAAACCGCCTGTTGTCTCATTGCCGACCTGAACCATTGCAACCGTATCCTTATTGGGGTCAATCGTGTTCAGGGAAGCGCTGATAAAATCGCTGACAGCCGTCTGCTTCTGCGCTAAGGAATAGCTTTCCCATGCTTTTGGCGCCCTCTGCTTGCTGGGGTCAGCCCAAAGGTCAGAGCAATGGAAATCCACTAACACCTTGAGTCCTGCTGCACGGCAGCCTTCCGTGATTTTTCTTGCGGTTTCTACATCGTTATTACCGCCGCCATATCCGTTGCCGTCTGCGTCATACGGGTCATTCCATACCCTGATTCTGATATGGGTAACACCGCTTTCTTTCAGCAGCCTGCAGAAATCCGTGATGTTGTCAATTGTATTTCCATCCCAGTCTTTATATGTGACTCCGCTTGCAAACTCAGACATCACAGAGGAAATATCCATGCCCATGATAAAGTCGGAAGGAAGATCATTTATTTTTTCAACATTAATTTCACCTGTGACATAGCCTTCCTTGTCCGGTGCTTCTGCGGTAATGACTGTATAGACCACATCTATTTCGTTGCCATCTGAATCCTTTAACTGAGCAGCGATATAATAAGTTCCTTCGCTTGGTACTGTTACATCCGCGGTAAGGGAATGACCGCTGTTGTCATCATAATTGGTGAATACTGCGTCCTCTTCTCCGTCAGCATGTCCTTCTGCCCAAATATCATAATACCACCATACATAGTAGCCTGCTTCTTCCAAATCTTCTACTGTTACCAGATTGCCATCTTCATTCTCAATTTTGACTATAGCAGTCAATGTAACAGATTCTCCTGCCTTGACAGTTGTCTCACTGGGGGTTACTTTGATTGGAGAGGCATCCTCTGTTACGGTAATTGTAGTATAAACTATTCCAAGCCTTACTTTATTGGAATCCTGCAATTCGCCTGCTATGTAATACGTTCCGGCACTTGGTGTTGTCACATCCGCCGTAAGGGAATATCCGCTGTTATTATCATAATTACTATACTCAGCGTCATCTTTTCCATCAGCATGTTCTTCTGCCCATGTATCCGTCCACCACCATAATTGCAAGCCTGCTTCTTCCAAATCTGTTATCTCGTTGCCATCTTGATCAAGAATTGTTGCTGCAAGGCTTACTGTCTCTCCCTCAGTAACGGTCTTTGATTCCGGTTCAACCGAAACCGTATAACTTGCTGTACTGTCATCTTCAACACTCACTGCAGCCGGTTCTGATGTCTGATTTACTGCGTTTGTTAATACAGTACTCGGCTCTGCAGTATTGTTTTTGTCCGTCGTATCATCTTTTGCATCATCGGTTTTTTCATTCGTTGATGACGTTTCTGTCGAGTCCTCTGTTACATCATCGGTTTCTTCGTCCGTTGATGACGTTTCTGTCGAGTTCTCTGTTACGTCATCGGTTTCTTCATCCGTTGATGACGTTTCTGTCGAGTCCTCTGTTATGTCATCAGCTTCTTCGGCGTAAACTGTCCCCCCAAAGCTGCTGATTGGAGGAAGTCCGAAGCACATTGCTGCGCTCAGCACAATTGCTGCCGCGCGTTGTAACCATTTCTTTTTCATTTGTCCATTTTCCCTTCCTTTCCATTAATTAAATTTTCTTACCGTTTTTAGCTTTGCGCAAACGGTTACGCAATCTACTTTTTAAGTTTACTCCCATCGCAGGAATTATGCAATTGTTACACTTTTCTAAAGATTTTTTTCGTTTTATAGAACTATTTACCAATTTTGAGATGCACTGCGCAACATTTCGCCCTTCCTCTCGTATCTTGTACTCTCCCGCGTTTTCGTGTTATACTGATATAAGTGTACTGATACCTTTGCCGACGGCAGCCCTGAAATGAGCTGAACAGATTTCACGACTGCCTTTTCGGATTGCATACAGGAGAGGATTGGATATTATGAAGAACAAACTGATTAACACATTGAATTACACACTTTTTTCACTGCTGATATTTACAGCATCAAACTTTTTTATCTTTAAGGAACGAATGCCTTATTTTTGGATTTTCATTATTTTATATGTTATCATCAATATTTTTCCGGTATTTGTGCTGCCGGAAACCAAACGGCTTAAAACCTGCGCAAGGGGAAATGGTCTGCTGATTGAATTTCTCGGCTCCACGGCACTGTCGGTTCTCCTGTTTCTGCTTAGCTTCACAAAGCTGCTGCCGGTTGACAATATCTTTCAAAATCCTAAGCTATGGGTAGTAAACACCCTGATTGCTATTTTGTTCGAAGCGACTGTATTTTGGAACGGCATGCTGCGCGTATTTTTTTCATCAGAACAGCTTGGCGTAACCATTCGCGTCAAGGCTCTTGTGTGCGGCATGATACCGATTGTCCACCTGATTGTATTGGGACAGATTATTAAAATTGCTGCATATGAAATTGAATTTGAAAATCAAAAGCTTATCACAGACAGGGAACGTCAGTCCCAACAGATATGTGCCACCAAGTACCCGATTCTGATGGTGCATGGTGTTTTCTTCCGCGACTTTCGGTACTTCAATTACTGGGGGCGCATTCCAAAAGCGCTTGAGGCAAACGGTGCAAGAATATTTTACGGAAATCATCAGTCTGCCGCTTCTGTTGAGACAAGCGCCCACGAGATTGCCGAGAGAATCTTAAAAATAGCAGCCGAGACCGGCTGCGGAAAAGTAAATATCATTGCTCACTCCAAAGGAGGGCTGGATTGCAGAAATGCACTTCACCTTCCGGGCATCGCGGAGCATGTGGCTACACTCACTACAATTAATACACCGCACAGAGGATGCGAATTTGCTGACTATCTGCTCTCAAAAATTCCGCAGGCGGAACAGGACACTGTTGCAAAAACCTACAATGCCGCATTGAAAAAGCTCGGAGACCCGAACCCGGACTTTCTTGCAGCAGTAAACAACCTGACTGCATCATTTTGTAAGCAGTTTAATGAAACATTTTATGATGTTCCCGGAGTCGTTTATCAAAGTGTCGGCTCAAAGCTGAACAAAGCAGCAGGCGGACGTTTTCCACTGAATTTTACCTACCATCTTGCCAAATATTTCGACGGCGCAAATGATGGTCTGGTGGGTGAAAACTCCTTCCCATGGGGCAGCTCCTATCAGATGCTTACGGTAAATGGAGACCGCGGCATCTCACATGGTGATATGATTGATTTAAATCGTCAAAATATCCCTGCTTTTGATGTCCGGGAATTTTATGTCCAGCTTGCAGCCAATCTGAAATACCGCGGTTTTTAATGTACACCCAATAGCAGCCGCTTTCAGCATGTACACAGCTTTTCAAGGACCTCAAAGTATTCCTCAAAGGTTTTCCTGCAGCACATAGGGTCTGCTATCTCTATGCCTTCTGTCCGCAGTCCAATCAGTGCAAATGCCATAGCCATGCGGTGGTCGTCGTAAGTCTGAATCACCGCAGGTTTTGGCGTTCCCGGATAGATGGTGACAGCGTCCTCCTCCTCCTCACAGCTTACCCCAATTCTTGTCAATTCCGTGACAATTGCATGAATACGGTCCGACTCCTGAAGTCTGATATGACCGATATTTTCAATCCGCACTGTCTCATCTGCATACGGCGCAAGCGCTGCAAGCGTCATCGCCTGATCAGAAAAATCTTTCATATCCACGGTAATTCCTTTCAGCCTGCCGCCTTCAGCACCCTGAACCGCCAGACCTTCCGGTGTCATGCCCGCATGACAGCCCATCTGCTCTAACAGTTTGATAAACTTTA
The DNA here is from genome assembly GCA_017622845.1 of Lachnospiraceae bacterium. Classification (GTDB taxonomy): domain Bacteria; phylum Bacillota; class Clostridia; order Lachnospirales; family Lachnospiraceae; genus COE1. Next base: position 31,314 of record JAGAQJ010000048.1, read on the forward strand.
AGTCTCCCTGCATACACTCCCATGTTACATTTTTAACAATCGTCCGTCCTCCTGTCAGCGCCGCCGCCGCATAAAAATAACATGCCGCTGACACATCCGGCTCTATCTGATAGCTTCCGCAGGTATATGCGATACCACTTTCCATCGTGTAGCATGTACCGTCAAAATCAACCCTTGCGCCAAGCTGTTCCATCATTCTGCGCGTGATGCGTATATAGGAACCATCCTTCCGTTCACTTGTAATTTCTATATGGAGTCCCTGTTTTATCATCGGTGATACGAGCATAAGCGCGCTTAAAAATTGTGTGCTTTTGCTGATATCAAGCTTTACATGACGCATTTCATGTTCAGGCATTCTGCCGCCGATTCCTTTTATTCTGACCGGCAAAAACCCTTCACTTTCAAGACAGGTAATCTCCGCACCCATGTCTGTCAGCACATCAAAAAGCGGTTTCATCGGACGCTTCTTCATCTGCTCTGAGGCATTGACAACAAAGCTTCCCTCTGCCATTGCCAGCATGGCTGTCAAAAACCTTGCGGCAGTGCCGGCGCTTCCGACATATATTTCACCCTCTGTGACAGGTATTTTTCCGTTTAAACCTGTCACAGATACCATCCTTGCCCCCTCATCAATATCTACTGCAAAGCCAAGCGACTTGAGAGAGCCAAGAAAATTTCTTGAATCATCGCTAAAGAGCACACCCTTTAACGTCGTCCTTCCATCAGCCAGCGCTGCCATTAAAAGCGCCCTGTTTGTCATACTTTTGGACCCCGGCACCTCAACAATCCAGTCAACCGGCTTGTCAAGCTTATGCACCTTATATCTGTTATCTGTCATGATCATCAATCCTTTCAAACTGCCTTGTGCCTGCTTACCTTTCCCTTTGCAGACCTGCCAACTCTGTACCGCCATCGTATCTGCACATTTCTGCAAGCAGTATTACAGCATGGCTTGATTCTTGTAACTATAATCCGTTCAATCGTTACGAAAAAAGTTTACCACATCTGCCGGCGTTTCACAACAGTATACAGTTTACTGAATATTACTAACGAATCACAAACAGCTCATGTAAAGCTCTCGTAGCAGCTACATACAAAAGCTTTGCAAGCTTCGGATTGTCCCTGCAGCCTTTCATGTCAGGCTTCCACAACAGCACGCAGTCAAACTCAAGTCCCTTTGTCTCCGGCACAGTCAGCACCATAACTCCTTTGCTAAAGCCGCTTTTATCCGCGTCAGTAAGCTGCATCTGACGGCTAAGCCGTCTTGTAATCTCGTCTTTCTCCACGTCGGAAAAGCATATCAGCGCCATTGTCTCATACCCCTTTTGCTGCATGTCCGATATGATATCAGCAGACCTTCCGACTGCCTCTTCTATAGAAATATTATCCACAAAATGCACCGGCTCTCCGTGTCTTATAACCGGTTCGATTTTATATGCTCCCTTGGAAGCGCTGCTTAATATCTTTCCTGCAAAATCAGAGATTTCAATCGTATTGCGGTAGCTCTTTGCCAGCACGCGAAAGCAGTCTGAGCTGTCGCAGAATATCTTTTGCCTCATATCGTTCCACTCGTTCATGCCGCATTCATAGTTCACATTCTGAGATACATCTCCCATAATGGTAAAGTAGCACTTCGGAAGCACCGTTCGAAGCGCATAGTACACAATCGGTCCGAAATCCTGTGCTTCATCAATAAAAATCTGCCCGAACTCTTCATCAGGCTTCCTCTGCAGGGCTCTATAGTATATCAGCAGCATGGCTGCAATATCATAAACATCAAAAATACCGCATGAGACTTTCTCCTTCACCTGTGTCATATCAATATAGTATGCATTGCCGTATGCCTCCAGGAAGCCAAGGTACAAATTGACCACACTTCCCTTATAGCAGTAACTTGAGAAATAATTTTTATACTGCGCAAGCTTTTTCTTACAGATGCCTATCTCCTCGCGTCCTGCGCACTGCAGCTTAATGCGCGCCCGAAGCCGCTCGTCAAGCGTGATTAGAAGTCTGTTGATAGAATAATCCGGATTTTCTTTCATAAAAGTAGCATTATTTTTCTGTGACAGCAGCATTCCGATATCCTCGTCACACACCACGCTGTTTCCAAGAATCCGGTCTCGGAGCCTTTGGAGATACTGCTCTAATTCCACTGCAAACAGCATCTTGCTTTTCCATGCCTGTTTTGGCGAAGGCGCTGCTATTTTGTACTTTTTCTTCCACTCTCTTTTCAGCAGATATGCCAGAAGTTCGTCCATGCGCATATGCTTTACATCATACACATCAAGCTCCGGAAGCCCTCCTGTAATATAATCAATCAGGATATCGCTCCCTCCAACAATACAAAATTCATTGGAGGTAAAGCGCTCCTTGTAATTGTACATAATGTAAGAAATCCGGTGGATTGCGACGGTCGTCTTGCCGCTTCCTGCCACGCCCTGAACCAAAATATTATGAAACGGGCTTTCTCGTATAATTTCGTTCTGTTCCTTCTGTATGGTTGCTATAATGTCGCCTAATACGGCATCTCTGTTTTTGCTTAAGTATTTGACCAGCAGCTCATCATTTGCTGCCACATCACTGTCATAAAATCCCTGAAGCGCTCCATCCTCAATGTCAAACGTGCGCTTGAGGCTTAAGTCAATTTGATATTCCCGTCCCTTCCCGTCGCTTTTACTGTCTGGGATACTGTAGGTTCCCCGTCCAAGCTCATTTTCGTAGTACACCGTCGATATCGGGGCGCGCCAGTCCACGACCTCCACCTCCGTTTTATCCTTTAAAACACCATGCTTTCCGATATATACGGATTCGAAAAGCCTTTCATCAAGATTGCTGTAATCAATTCTTCCAAAAAACGGCTTCTCATATGCTGCCTGATTTTTAGATAACTGATGAAAGCTGTGCTCCTCCAGGCTTTTCGACGCCACCATCTGATCATACAGCTCGACATTGCCGCTTTGTACCTCGTCAAATAATGCTTTTGTTTCCTTGCGGCGTTCCTCAAGCTGCCTTGTATACATGTCAATGTTGGAAGCTATTAACGCCCTGCACTCTTTTAAATGTTCTTTCTCTCTCTGCCACTCCTTGTTTTTCTGCTGTCTGTTTTCTGACATCTTTACCTTACCTTTCCAGGGAGCTTTTCATACAACGGCATCTTCCTGTCCGCACTGCTCCCTTACCCACATCTGTGGGTTTGCACACGTACTTCCCATTTCCGGACTTGTATCCCAACCGGACAGTCTGCACACCGGGGTTGCGTGATATGAATCAATCATTATGTTACAATATTAGTATAATTTCCTGCTGAAAAAATACTAGACTTATATTTTCTGTTGTGATATAGTGTTGTATAGAGTAGTAATAAAAAAACACTTTAGTCAGCTAAAGTGTTTTTTTATTTACTCAATATCTCTTAAGCATTCTTTAATTTCAAAAATTCGATAAAGTGCCTTTCTGCAATAGGTTTTGAAAAATAATAACCTTGTATGTAATCAATTCCCAGCCTCTCCAGCTCCCTGAGCTGCTCTGCCGTCTCCACGCCCTCTGCTACAACCTTCAGCTCAAGTCCCTGAATCATATCCGTAGCTGCCTGCAATACGTACTTTGCCTTCTCGCTTTCAAAATATGCCTGCGTCATATCCTTATCAAATTTCACGATATGCACCGGCATATCCACAATATAATTCAGGTTTGACTCTCCATTTCCAAAGTCATCCAGTGAAAAGGTTACGCCGTAGTCAATCAGCGTTTTCATATTTTCGAGCAGCGTTTTTTTCATAATGATAGAAGCAGTTTCTGTAATTTCCAAATTGATAAATGCAGGATTAATTTTATATTTATCCATGATATCTATGTATGCTTTCGCCAGCGCCTTATTTTCACACTGTATCACAGACAGGTTCACTTCAATATACTTCAGACCATACTGCTCCGGTTTGTTATTTTTGATAAACCGGCAGGTCTTTTCGAATACCCGCTCTCCAAGCTTTGCAATCAGTCCGGTTTCCTCTGCCACCGGAATAAACAGACCGGGAGGAATAATTCCTCCATCCTCTTTCCGAATGCGTACAAGCGCTTCAGCGCACACGAATTTTCGCTCACGCGTTGAGAAAATCGGCTGGAAGAATATCTCTACCCGATCCTCCTCCATCGCAGCGATAATCATGTCAAGCATCTCTTCTCTCGCCCGTTTCTTTGCCACATTGCCCTCATCTATGATAATGACATGATTTTCAGGATTATCCATGATATGTACCCTGAAATATCTGAGAAGCCCCAACAGCTCATCCGCATTGCGCGCTACGCTTCCGGACGGCACCATGACATAGTACGGCTGAAGGATAATCGGCGCCATATTATCCATTCCTTCCAGCCATTCCCTCTGAAAACGGTCCTCAATCATAGCATATGCCCTGTCCATCTTCTCTGTGCTGTCAAATATTAATGCATACTCCGTTTCATCTGTCTTAAACTTCTTTGCCTCAGGAATTCTTCTGAAAAACTCTGCCATTTCTATCATGACATCCTCTACCTGCTCCGACTGCAGGTTATTTGTCTGCGTGCTTTCAAGCGATACAAGCATGCCGCAGCTGTTTATCTCTCCATTATACCTTTGTCTGATGAAATCCGTAAACGCCCTTGCATTAAAAAATCCTGTTTTCCTGTCAATATTTGCCTCGGGATTTTCCAGCTCAAAGAAAAGTATTACAATCCCCATTGCACTGGCAAACCCAACCACTAAAAGCTGGCTGTTGAAAAACTGTATGAGCGCCGCTGCCATCCACATGACCATCCATATCCTGATTGCCCTTCTTCTTCTTGGATTCATCCTCTGCCCCTTCTGAACAACATAGAACAAGGTCACAAGAATCAGGCACACAGCCCCTATATATGTCGCAATGCATGCCGGTCCGTATGTATATACAACATTTCCTTCACAAAAAATTTGAACCGGCAGCAGAAAAATAACAAGACTAATAGCTCCCACGGCAAATCCGAATATTCTGACAAACCGGTTAGCCCTGGTAATGCGGAATGCATCTGCACAGGCATACTCCAGCGCTGTATATCCTGTCCAGACCAGGGACACCAGATACATTTTACATTCTGCCTTTACAAGCCATTCCGGAAGCATTTCCCTGTTTACAATAAGAATAATTGACAAAATATCAAGCGACAGACAGGCGATACCCACATATAATGCACGTTTAAATAAAATCTCCGTAAAAAGTCCCACTGTGTCCTGTCTATGATAAAAATAAAAAATCAGAATTAAAATAATCAGTCCACAGACTTGCATTTGAATATTCATTTCCCCACTTCTCTCCTCTCTGTTTTCTATCAATTGAGCAAGGGAGCATTCTTATCCGCTACCCGTATGCAGGGCACATGCTGTCCATATGCATTCAAAAATCCGTCAAGCCATCTGCAAATATCAGCCTGTGATGGTTTGACCAGTCTATTTCCTTTACTTATAGTATAGACTATACCGGCTAAAACTACAAGATGTGAAAAAATATCCAATCAAAAGGATTCAGGACCTCCCCGACAAAATCCGGTTCAGAGGCATACTGAATTTCCTTGTGAAAAATTTCACGACAATTCCTGTCAGCAGGGCAGCAATCACTGTTCCTTCTCTTGTTCCTACAAGCGTGAAATCAAAAAACACAAGCGACAGAACCACTGCCAATACAACACAGCTCACATCAAATGCAATTTTTACATTGCCGAATTCTTTGCGGCTTTTATCTGAAACTGCTTTTACAAATGCCTCACCGGAATTCATGATCACATTCGCTATGACGGAAAGAGAAATCCCAAACCCAAGAATGACAGTGCCCAGAAACACCAGTCCCAGACGAACCGGATAAGAATCTGCCGGAATAAAAGCTGCCAGCCGCATTCCAAAATCCGTAAACCAGCCGAAAAGAAACGATAACGGCACCTGCAGGAGCTGTATCGGCTGAAATGCCTTGCGCAGAATCACTATCTGCCCGATAATCAACACACAATTCCAGATGATAAGCCACGTCCCAAGTGAAAAAAACGAAAACTTACAGCTCAAAACATTTGCAGCAGAAGAAATCGGTGAGACACCAAGCTCACCATGCTTTGTTACTGCCACTCCCAAAGCGGAAAAAAACAAGCTTATGATAAACAGTACATAACGTTTTGCAATTTCAGACTTCGTCATTATCCATCTCTCCTTTATCCCTCATATTTTCATTCACCCTTGTCAGAAAGGCAGTCAGCGCTTCCTTTTCCTGCTCCGTAAATCCCAAAAGAGCATTTTCTTCAATTGTTTCAAACTCCGCTTCAACGCGCTTTGCAAACGCCTTTCCTTTATCTGTCAGATACACATACAGGCTGCGGCGGTTGCCGTTGTGCATCTTACGGGTAATCAGCTCCTTGTTTTCCATACCAAGCAGAACCGAAGTCAGTGTTGCAGGCTCGATATGGCACGCCGCCGCGATTTCCTTCTGCACTGCTCCATCATGATTTTTAAGATAATCCAGTACCTTAGGCTGACCGGAGGTCAGTCCGGTGTCCTTAATTCCTGTAAGCAGCGTCTTTTGAAAAATCAAATGATCTGCCATAAGCAGGTAATGAAGTGTTTCTTTCATGATTTCCTCCCAAAATAATAATAATGCTAATAATTAGATTTCTAATTATTAGCATTATTATATCTCTTCTGAAAATGCCCGTCAAGCAATGTCGTGCTGCACGCTGCGTCTGATGCAGCGCTTACCCCATGCCTGACCTCATGCGGAGCAATCACCATCCATGAAATACTGCATATATGTAACTGTACCTGCCGCTAAGCTACGTTGTTTTATCATCCGGACCGCTGTCCGTCTTTGTAAGCCCTCTCTGCCTGTTATAATACAAATCAACGAACGCTTCCGTGATGCGCTGCTCACTTCCTTCTGTGAACTCTACTGTGCATGTAAAATCATCATTTGCTTTTGCCATGCCATCACCTCCGTTAAATCTTTATGTGGCAATGGTTGTACAATATTAGCGTTCCTGTGTGATAGTATCTTTGTATCTATGCTGTGCTCCTTATATGTAATAAATTGCGATTCATGCATTGGATGTATTTTTTATCCCCAAAAATCATAAGATTATCAGGAGGTGCTGTATGATAATAGGAATATACCCGCGTAAATCCGTCTACAGAGACAACAGCGACTCTGTAGCGGTTCAAATCGAACTTTGCAAGGAATACGCCGCTATTATTTTTAAAGGACAGGAAATCGTTTTTAGAGTGTATGACAGGGATGAAGGGTTCAGCGGAAAGAATACGAAACGCCCATCCTTTCAGGAGTTGATGCGCGACGTAAAGAAAAACGAGCTTGATGTAGTAATGGTCTATAAGCTTGACCGTATCAGCAGGAATGTCCGGGAGTTTTCGGCGATGTATGAAACTTTTGAGGAACATGGTGTCGCATTTGTATCTGTCAAGGAGTCGTTTGATACCTCTACACCAATTGGACGAACCGTCATGTACATATTGGCTGCCTTTGCCCAGTTAGAGCGTGAGAACACGTCTGAACGTGTCACAGACAATATGCTTGCCCTTGCGGAACAGGGGCGCTGGACAGGCGGAAACTGTCCGGCAGGAATGAAATCCGTCCGTAAAAAGACAGGCGATAAGGAACATTCTTTTCTTGATGTGGACAAGGATTCCATATGGCGTGTGAAGCTATTATACAAGCTGCTTTTAAATGGCTATACCATCACCGGGCTTGAACGCTACTGCAAAAGTCACGGGATAAAAAGTCAGGGCGGTGCATTTCTCAATTCGTCACAGATTTATACGATTGTCACAAATCCTGTTTACTGTCAAAATTCACTTGAAGCCTATTCCTACTTTCAGGAACTCGGCTGCAAATTAGCTCCCAGGGAACTGTTTGACAGCAGTCATGGCTGCATACGCTATGGCAGAACGAAAACAGGCCGGGAAAAACAGACAGCACAGACTCATGAACACTGGACAATTGCTGTTGGGCTGCATGATTATGTTGTATCTGCATCCGACTTTATCGCTGCACAGAAGCGCTTGGGCATCAACAAAACGTTTCGATCAGGAAAACATCCGGCAGGTATTCTAAAAGGTGTTCTGACTTGCAAATGCGGCGCCAAAATGACAGCGCGAACTTATGTAAAAAACGGTATTCAATTCTCTTATTATTACTGTGACAAACGTGTCCGTCAGGGGAAAGAATATTGTGATTCCAAATATGTCCGTGTAGATATCATTGATGAGCTTTTTTTAAAACAGCTAAGGAATATTAGAATCAATCCGGATTTTATAAAAATACAAATCATGGATACCAATGAAGCAGATGTCGATACGATGTACGCTGAACTAAATGCGATAAACATACAGCTTGGCAACCTCGCAAAGGCATTATCCGAAAATTCTTCTTCGTCCGCTGCCAAATATATCATAGCACAGATGGAGGAGCTGGACAAACAGCAGGCAGCATTAAAAGCCTCAACAGCCAAAGCTGAGCTGATGGCAGAAAACAAAAAAACGGCTGTCAACAACAGGCAGCTTGTGTATGAAAATGTCTGCTATCTTGTTGACAACCTTGATCAATTATCGTATTCTGAAAAAAACGAATTAGTCCGCAGGACTGTCAAATCCTGCAGCCTGCAAGGAAAGAACCTGAGCATCATCTTCTGATGCTCAGGTTCTGCTTTATATTCTTGTCGGCGTGCCGATAAGCCCCATCATATCGTGACCGAGGTGCTGCCTCTTGAAGCCAAAGCTTCTTGATACGCCAAAATCGTCATAGTCCTGATATGCAAACCCTTTCGCAATCGGAGAAAAGGCTTTCAGACCATATTTTTTCTCATATTCTCCAGTTTCATTTTCTATCTCATATTCTCCGAGCATACCGCCAAGCACAGCCGAGTAGGCTTCATAATAATACGAAAAGTATTGATATTTTTCCCCAAGGTCCTGACTTGTAAGCTCTCCATCTGACAATTGCCCTGCAATATCCTCGATGTAAGTAAGGGACTTACTGTCAAACCTTCCGCCTCCGCGCACAGCGGCATAGGCAAGCAACGTTATCCAGTCCAGATGTACCTCGTTCTCATAACTTTCCACATCCAAAAGGCACGCCTTTTTCAATGCTTCGCTTGACACGTTAAAATCCACCCACTTAATGTAATCTCCTGAGGTCTGGACCGCTGTAATGCCCTCTGTCCTGCTTTCATACAGGTAAATGCCTGCTGCCAATATCAAAGCGCTGAGCATCAGGCAAATCATCAGCCTATTTTTCAAATCATCACCACATCTATTGATATATTCTATGTAATATATGATGTTTTCTGCCGTTTTAAGCACCTTCTCCGGGTAAAACAGGAAAATGTTTCCGTATTAACCATAACCGTTTGCAAAGATAATGCTGTAAAAAAATCAATAATATCCCCGCGGCCGGCAAAACAGTAAAAAAGCCTTCCGCAATACCTGCTGTGCAGTCTGCCCGTCTCTTTGCCCGTATATTTCCCCACACAAATCTGCGCATAAAACAGGCACCGGAATGCTCCGGTGCCCGCTAAAGCTTTGTATTTAATTTTCCGGTTCTATCAAACCATAGGTATTTCCTTTTCGTTTGTAAACTACATTTACCTCGTCCGTCTCTGCATTGCAGAATACAAAGAAGTCATGTCCAAGAAGTTCCATCTGAATGCATGCGTCTTCCGCATACATCGGCTTAATATCAAATTTCTTGGTACGAACGATCCGGATTTCCTCCTCATCTTCCTCGTAATCCTTCTCAATAAAGTCTGTTCTTAAGCTTGCCGCACCTGCCTGCTGGTCTGCTCTGAATTTATTCCTGTATTTCTTTAACTGGCGCTCTATCACCTCTGCTGCAAGGTCAACTGATACATACATATCATTGCTTACCTGCTCGGAACGAATAATGTTTCCCTTCATAGGAATGGTGACCTCAATCTTTTGTCTCTCCTTCTCAACACTTAGTGTTGCGTGTACCTCCGTTTCTGGCGTGAAATATTTCTCAAGCTTGCCGATTTTGTCCTCAACTGCTGCTTTTAAGCCGGGCGTAACGTCGATGTTCTTACCGCTGATAATAAATTTCATTATGTCCACATCCCTTCGTACTGAATTGGCAATCATTCAGCATCTATAAATCAATGCTAAACTTCACCTTAATTGTATAATTATTATAACACATTAACTTATTTTTTCAATATTTTTTGTAATTTATTATAATGTTTTGCAGCATTTGCTATTGTTTCCCTTTTGCCATTACTCGGCATAATAATACTTTTTTTCAGCCATACAGCAGCATTTTTGACAGCAAAATCTGATTTTGTTTCTGATTCATTTCATACTTTTTGCACAAAACAAATGTTTGAATTTTGCTCTCCCTGTTTCCACAAGAAAACCTGTTCATAGATGTGGATATTGTGGATAAATCGGTGTATAACTCAATTTATCGCAATTTTTTCCATTTTTCTCTGTGGATAAAATGTGAATGTATAAAAAAATGACTGTTGTGTCATAAACAAAGAGCAATATTTTTTTGTGCATTATTTCTAACACTCCGGCGGAATTTTTCTCTGCAGGGGTCTGTATATAAAAGAGGGCAGATAAGCCTGTTATCCACCCCCAAATAATTCTCCTGATTTTATAATGTATTAGAAAATTCTTCTGACTGATAAAATTGAACGGTATGATGCATTTGAAACAATAATTCCCGTCTTTGATGTGCTGGCATGAACGATCTGTCCGTTCCCCACATAAAGACCCACATGACCGGAATAGCACACGATGTCACCAGGCTGAGCATTCTCCAACCCTCCAACATCATACCCCTGACTTCTCAAAGCGGAAGACGAATGCGGCAGGCTTACACCAAAGTTTGAATAAACACTCATTACAAATCCTGAACAGTCTGTACCATTTGTAAGGCTTGAACCGCCATATACATACGGATTGCCTACAAACTGTGTCGCATAATCGATAACCGCTTTTCCCATCTCGCTTCCTTCTGATGAAGCGGCGGTACTCTGTGCTGCTGCTATGACTGCCTGATTTTCTGCTGATTTTTGTGTCTCCTGAGCCTGTGCTGCTGCCTGGTTAGCTGCCCTTGAAGCTTCCGATGCTGCGGCTGCGGCTCTTGCTTCCTCGCGCGCTTTTGCTTCCTTAGCAAGTCTTGCTTCTTCTTCTTCCCTTGACTCTGCACGCACGAAATCTGTTCTAAGCGTTACATAATCTCTTGAAACGTAGCCGTCACCTTCCTCAATGGCAATCTTTACCCAGCCGTCAAGCTCCTCAACTACAACTAATTCCTCTTCAATCGGCACAAGTCCAAGTACGGAAGACTCTGTACTTGCTTCCTGACGCACCTTAAGTGTTGTGGTATTTACAATTGCATAGGTAGTTCCTACTTCCTTGGCAAGCGCTTCTGCCTCTTCGCCTACCACGCAGTATTCACCCTTAACGTATCCGGTGCAGCTGCCGGAAGTAATCTTATACCAACCGTCCTTTTCCTCAATAAACTCACCAACAGATTTATCATAAAGCTTTCCGACAATCTCACCTTCCTCGCTCGGCATGCTTCTGACATTGACATAATTGCTTACTCTTGCAATAACCAGCCCCGAGAAATCCTGAGCATCCTCCTGTGTCTCAGTCTCAGCTTCCTCTGTTGTCTCTTCCTCTGTTTCTATCCCAGTGCCAGTCTCCTCCTCTGTCTCTGCCTCATCATAGATTTCTGTAGAAGGAAATCCGACGCTTGTCTGAAAGTCTTCTTCTGTCTCTGTGCTTTCTTCTGTCTCGATGACCTGTGTTGTCTCTTCTGTATCATCTGATTCCGCTATGTCGTCTGACGCTTCTGTATTATTTGTTTCTTCTGTTGATGTTGTCTGTACAGCTTCTTCTTTTTCTTCTTCCTCTGTGCTTATAGTCTCAGCAAGCTCTGTCTCAGACTCATTGACTGCATCCACAAACTCCTGCACCAATGTTTTGTCCGCAGTTTTATGATTCATTCCCATGACATTCACCGGCGAATCTGCCAATGCTATTTTTTCCGATGCCAATACAATATTCGGCTGTAAGCCTGATGCACTCTCAAGATAAGCTATGTTCTGAACAACCTCCACCTGAAGATCCTGTATGGTACTGCCTTCATCCAATACCACAGCAATTCCTGCTGCAGGTACACTAGATGCGTTATTAATTCTGGCCTCAAGCGTCATCTGATATCCGGATAACGAAAGTGTCCCTGCAAGAGCACATGCCGCAACCTTCATGCCGTATTTGTTCATATCTCAATCCTCCAAAAATGGTGTCAATAATTCTTATTAATATGTTTCAATTTATTTCCAATTATTACAAAATTGTTACACCCATGAAATAAATTATCACAAATTCTTATAGTTGTCAAGATATCTTATAAACAAACAGTTCTGAAAGATAAATTCTTTTTTGTCTGTCCTTTTTAGAGAAAATTCGTTTTTCACATTTTTTATGAAACCGCCTGCAGTTATCCACATCCTCTGGCTGTGCTTTGCCACTGGAAACTTTCCGGGCATATTTCGTTCATTTCATTCTTCGCAGGCATCACTTCCTTTGTGATACTCAGGTCAATTAAATGACTTGTTGTTTTCTTGAACTTTGGATATGTCTTCTGCTTTTGTTTTCAGTCAAAGTCACTCGCACAGCTGCTTTATCATATCTGATATCTGCTGCATCAGGTAATGCTTCTTCATTGCTGCGGCATCAAAACTACAGGCATGGGTAATATCAATGATTGACAAATAGACAAATCATAAACAGACACTCATAATTGATTAAAAACAAAGGAGAGTGCCTGCTTATGAATACTTTAAATGACTATATTACAGAATATCTTGAATATTGTGAGTACCGAAAACGCTTAGATTCCAAGACTCTAAAAGCTTATAAAACAGATTTAAAACAATACAATACATATTCCTGTGATTTGCATGAATGCTTATCAAGGAATACGGTAGATATCTTTATTACCGAACTGCATAAGCAATACAAACCTAAAACTGTTAAGAGAAAAATTGCAAGTCTAAAAGCTTTTTTTCATTACATGGAATATAAGGATTTGCTGGAGGAAAACCCTTTCACCAAACTGGATGTACATTTTCGAGAAGCAAAGCTTCTCCCTAAGACGATTCCTTTTCACTCCATACAAAAGTTTTTATCGGTGCTTTATGAGCAGAAAAAACAGGCAGCATCCGAATATCAGCTCCGCTGCAGTATCCGGGATATTGCCGTTATTGAACTGCTTTTTGCTACAGGCATGCGCATATCTGAACTATGCTCCCTGAAACCATCGGATATCGACTTAGAAAGTAATACTGTATTGATTTACGGAAAAGGGGCAAAGGAAAGAATCTTACAAATCGGAAATCCGGAGGTGATTTCTGCCTTAATTTTATACCAGGACACCTTTAAAGAAGACATCAATGCCTGCGGATATTTTTTTGTAAATAAGCTAAAACACAAATTATCTGACCAGTCTGTCCGTTTTATGATAAACCGATACGCAGAGCTTGCCGGTATTGAGCAGCATCTTACACCCCATATGTTCCGGCACTCCTTTGCTACGCTTCTCCTGGAACAGGATGTAGATATACGTTATATTCAGAAAATGCTCGGACATAGCTCGATTAGTACAACGGAAATTTATACGCATGTATCGAATAATAAGCAGAAGGATATTCTTGTAAATAAGCACCCCCGGAACCTGATGACCCCAATGAAGGATAATATATGATTATCCTCTACTCATTTACTAAGCTCCCATCCTTAGACAGAATAATTTTTTTCCCTTCCCACGTTTCAAAAAGGATATTTCCGTCAGAGAGTTCTTGATAATTCCGATAATTTAAGGGAATTTTTCCTGCCCCACGCGGAGCATTTAAAACATAAGTAGGAATTGCTAAACCGGAGGTATTTCCTCTTAGATGTTTCATTATATCTAGTCCTGTTTGAATAGATGTTCGAAAATGGGTAGTCCCTATTATATTTTTTGCATGAAAAATGTAATAAGGTCGGATACGAATTTTTAATAAGTTTTGATTTAGCAGCTGAACGACATATTTGTCATCATTTATACCGTTTAGCAATACCATTTGATTTCCAAGTACAAAGCCGTTATCCGCAAGCAGATTGCATGCATAAGTTGATTGTGGCGTAATCTCCTGTGGATGATTGAATTGCATATTGATATAAATCGGATGATATTGTTTTAATCCGTTAACTAAGTCTTCCGTGATTCGTTGTGGAACAACTACTGGCATGCGAGTTCCTATTCGTATAATTTCAACATGAGGAATGGAGCGTATTTCGGCAACAATTTTTATTAATACATCATCTTCAAGGGTTAGTGGGTCACCTCCGGTAATAAGAACATCGCGGATTTCTGTATGCTCTTTTATGTATTGGATAGACTGCGCTATTTTATCCTGTCCGGTAACAAAATCCTGTGTACCGATATTGCGTCTCCGTTGACAGTGACGGCAATAGGAACCACAGGCATTTGTTACATTGATAATTAAACGATCGGGATATCTTCTTGTAATAGCTCCGGTCGGATTATGTCCTGCTTCATCCATAGGATCAAATTCGCCGTCAGCGGATAGCTCTTTTATGTCAGGGATAGCTATTTTGCGAATTGGATCCTGTGGATTTTGGGGATTAATCAGCGAAATATAGTATGGGGAAATTGCCCAGCGAAAGTAAGATTCTACTTTTTTTATGCATTGAATTTCATTATCTGACAATGGTAGAATCTGTGAGAGTGTTTGAACGGAACAAATTCGGTTATTAATTTGCCAATGCCAGTTGTTCCATAAATTTTCATCCGCATGAAAAAGGTTAAGAATTTTTTCCTGCTGTTTTTTAGCTAAAATCGTTTGCAAATGGTTTGTTCCTACAGGAATATCCTTTTGGGCATTTACAAAATTGCATGTGTAAGATTGTAATTGCATATCACGTTGTTTATTTTTCATTTTATTTTTCTCCTTAAGATATGAGAGGTTGGATTATGTGTAAAACATTATTTGATGTAGCTTTTTCATTTTCAGGCAAAGAAAGAGATTTTGTCAGGCAGGTAAAAGACTATTTGGAACAAAGGAGTATCTCTGTTTTTATGGACGAAGATCATTCCATTACAATTTGGGGTAACGACCTTGAGAAAACCTTTGAATATCTGTATGGCGGTCGCGCCAAATATTACATTATATTTGTTTCGGAAAATTACATAAAAAGCCTAAACACAGTCTTCGAATTTTCTGCTATGTTAAAAAATCTTCATGAAAAAGGAACCTCCAATATTCTTCAAATTTTTTTGGACGATACAACATTGAATTTATTACCTCCTATTGGTGCAATTAAAATTAATGATTATGACAGCCAGCGAGCTGGCGAGCTGATTGTAAAAAAAATACAAGGTGAATCGCTGGACAAGGTTTTTCAGTATCTGATTCAGCGACTGGATGAAGAATGTAACAATAAATATTCGAATAAAATATTATGCAGTAAAAAGCAGGAAGGCATTTATTGTTTCTCAAACTCTCACAATCCAAAACGTTGTTACAGAATACAAATCCAGTATATGTGTATTAATGATTTTGAAAAAATCCTTGTATATGACAGTTTTTCAGAAACTGGAAATACTATGACATTTCCAACCGGCGAAGTATACAAAGATAATGGCAAAATGTTATTTTTAAATTACGGTTTTTGTTGTGACAACTATCAATTCGAAATAACGTCAAAGCAATTGCTACAGCTTATAAATGAAAAAATTATACAAATAAAATGAGGTGCAGAATGGTGTTTTCAAATCAGAAAAGCTGTCAAACAAAGTTAACAAATTTTTATGAAAACTGTACTACAACAACTATGGTATTAGTCCAAGGACATAAAGGAACAGGAAAATCTGCCGCTATATTAAATTTTTTAAAAAAGAAAGAGAACATTATTACTTTTCATTCCACTGGTTTTGAACAATCTAAGCTGCAGGTAATTGAAAATGCTTTAAGAAACTATGCCAGAAACAATTTGGACAATCATAATCACTTTGAAGATGACGGATTAACATATGATGAAAAGCTCATCAGATGGATGCTTAAAGTTGCAAGTGAAAATGACATTATTTTTTATTTTGAAAACATAAATAAATGGAATTTAGCTTTGTTGTCATTTGTACAGCATTTTCTTGATTTACTTACAGGAGAATATACATTTCATAAAACATTTCTTATTTTCAAATTAGATAATGACGATGATGAATATCTGAAAATGCAGGACGACTTTCGAGAATTTTTTGCTGCAATTCCAGATTTGAAATTTATTAATTTTAAGAAAATCCCAAACCCAGAGTTAAGGGATTATTTACCTGTATTGCTGGGAGGCGAACAGAAAATAAGCCAGAAGCAAATTAACTGTATTGTTGAAGCTGCATCAGGTAATATTGCATTACTCAGACTGATTATTATTTATCTGCAGCAGGCAGAATATCTCATGTGTGATGATAACAATGTATGGACATGCCGCGAAATTTCTGCCAGAGTGTTACTGGAAGCAGTAAAAAACCATATCCAACGCCGATATAGTAAATTAGAGCAAACTCTTAAAGATACCTTAAAAATTTCTACTCTTTTGGGAATAGAAATCAATCCTGATATTCTGGAAGAATCATTTCAATTAATTAACGCCCAGGATAATCTGGAATTAATTGAAAAGCTTTCAAATCTGTTAATTAAATCTCAGGAGACCGACCAATATAAATTTGAAAATACGGAAGTATATTATTATATCAAAAATAAATTATCCAATGATGAAAAATTGCGCTGGTGTCAAACTCTATTAAAATATTATCAGGCTCAGCGTAAAGAATTATCGGGCTCAAAAAAACATTCCATATACACAGATTATGATTTGAATGCTCTCGAAATCTCAATGATGGAGGTCAGTTCCATAGGTGGGTGCTTTGAAGAATCTTTGCAAATACTGATGTCCTTAAGCACACGCTGTATCAATATTCTTAATTTTGAACAGGCACTGGAACTTTTGGAAAAATACAAATTTGTTTATAATATCATCAATATTGATCGTTCTATACAGTGCACTTTTCTTACTCAAAAAGCATATTGTATGGAATCATTGGGGCAATACGAAAATGCAAAAAAGGTATATGAGGAATGTATCGAAAAATATAGCAATAAGTTTTTAACCTTTTTTGAAGAGTATTATCAATATAAAATTGCATATTGTACATATTACATGAGCGATGTAAATGCTGCTTTCTCGCTGGCTGACAATGTATATCAAAGGTTAAGCGCGAATAGACAGACACATTTATTATATTTCCAGACTGCTTCTCTTCTTGCCACTCTTTACAAAGAAAAAGGCGATTATGACAATGCCCTGGCTTTTTTTAACAACACGTTGCAATGCTGTATAAAAAATGGATATGAAGAGGAATACTATGTTCAACTCAGGAAATCCTGTCTTGTTATAGAAATGGAAATGGCCATTCCCATGCTCCGGAAAAGCGTAGATTACTTTCAGGAAAAGCAAAATATTAAAGAACTTGCCAAAGCGTGCCATAACCTTGGAAGTAATTATCTTTATACAAACGAAAAAAATCAAGCTTTTGAAATGCTTAACAATGCCCTTAAAAATTTTAAATCATTTGGTAGTAATGATGTCGTGGTGCCAATCAATAACTTAGGTATTTGGTATGCCATGTATGAAGATAATATCGCTGAAGCCTTGAAACTTTTTCAGCAGGCCCTTACGTATAAGCTTAATAGTTATAAGCAACTAACTATCTTATCTAATGTTGCAATATGCTATTTGATTCAGCAGGATTACGACAACTTTCGGGAAATTTTGCGTCAAATTGAGGGTAATTCAGGAATATCTGTCAATAAAGCTATCCCTTACTACCAAACAGTATCGGATTTATTAAAAGCGTTAGCTGATTATCATTATGGCAATCTGCCTGCTGCCGCCAATGGTTTTATAAAAATATTGAATAATCGGGTTACTAACCGCCAGCGATTTTTGTTATCGAATTTCATAACTGATATAAATCAGATAACTCCTGTTATGGTTCCGACTGAAATAACAGAGTGGAAAAATATTGCGCCCAATTATTTATTTCAGCTATATTATCAAAGAAGAATAATGTTTCGTACACTGCGTTTTGTTGAGTGATTATTTTTGGCGTTTCATGGCACTTGCTACTATTCTATCTAATATCGTGCTGCTGCTGATATCTGACAGTTTACAGCATGTATGAAAAGAACCGCCTGGTTGTAAGGATGGTAGTGGTGCCATTTCCAAAAAGAAAATCTCGTTTTCGGATGTGAGTCGGAAATCTGCCCTGCCAAAATCATTACATTCTAAATAGCGAAAAAGCGTTTCGGCATATGTGCCTAATTGGTGCGCAACATCTTCCGGAATATCAGCCAATTTTTTGCTTACCATATGAGTATGTTTTAACTTTGCATCATACAATGCAACAGGACTTCCATCCGGCATAGTTGTCTCTAAAATATTTACTGCATGTACGCCGTTTTCATCAGCCAATAACGGAACCTGTATTTCTCTTCCTCTGATATATTTTTCACACAATACGGGTTCGTGGTATTCCGTTAACAGATGCTTAATTGCTTTTTCTGCTTCTGCCATATTTTTAGCCAAATACACACCCATGCTGCTTCCTTCTGCTCTCGGCTTTAATACAACTGGAAAAGGAAATGGAAAATCAGCCGGAAAATCCGTTTCACTGGAAATTTCTATGTACATTGGTGTGGGGATATTTAAGTATGTCGCTGTTAATTTTGTTTGAAGCTTGTCCAGACAAAGAGAGCATCCATACGCATCTGAACCGGTAAAGGGGATACCAAATGCTTCCAATAACGCAGCCATTAATCCCTCCCTGTTGCGTCCTTTAAATCCCCATGACATATTGAAAACTAAATCAGGGGCCTTATTCCCATTACATAAATATTGGATAACCTGATTACAGTTTCCGAGTAAGAAGACGGAATGCCCCATTTCTTCTAAAGTGTTTTTCAAAAAACTTACTTCTGACGCAGATATAAAATCGCAATGCTGCACATCAAAATCTTCGAAACCATATTCGTTTTGTATATCATAGGTAAGTCCTATTCTCATAATTTAATTATATCCCCCTTTATTTACCGATAATCATATATTATCCTTCATTAATTTTCCATCTATTCCACATAAACCCTATTGCTGCACCTCTCAACCAATTCCATCGCTAAAGAATAAATCCACAATCCTTATCCTTTATCATTCTATTTCATTGAGTAAACGTCTAATCATCAGCCTATGATTCACATTGTAGAATAAGTTTTCATTTAATCCCTTATCCCAAGAGTTTAAATCAGACCAATTATTATTTGTTATCTTTTCATATGCATACTCACTGGAACGTCCGCCTACTGTACCAACTAAAGCAACTGGAATATTGACACTTCTTGCCAGCTCAATCTCTGTATCTACGCCTTGCTGACCTTTATCTTTTTTTATTTTTCCTCCCAGACAAATTAACAACTCGCTTTTTTCCCTGCATATCATTCTTTCACGCATCTCCTGCAATCCATCAGATAACACAAGCGTACACTTTTCTTCAAGTTCCCTCAAATCATATTCCCCGATATATGCCCTATCCATATGCATCTCAATGGAATATTTTACATCAGAAGAATATAATTTTCCTATGTCAAATATAAGTTTTTGAAAAGTCGGATGTGCGCCGAAAACCAAAATATATCCATTTTTAATTATTTCGCGGGCATATATTGAGACTGCTTCTAATAATGAATTTTTGTAAATTTCATCATAATCCGGAAATGCTCCTGAAAGAATAATTCTCTTATTACGTTTGGGTCTCTTAATGCCTGATACATTTTCAAGGTTCATAATGTAATCATCAAAGTTTTCTTCTATTACCTTAATATCTCCAATCGGCTTTTCTCTTTGTCCGTGATTAGAAAGCAGAAATATTCTATCGCTTTTTTCATATGTTTCTTCTTTTTTTACTTTTTGAATAAGCTTTTCTATGTCTTCCTTTTGGGGTGTCCTTCCAAAGCATTGTATATAATGTCTTCTGAGCCCCTTATCATATATATCTTTTGTATTCTCTACATATTCTACCTCATATGCCAATGCAGCCTTCTTATCCCCAATTAATTTAATCTTATCCGCATCACTCAAATCCCTCAAATATTCAATATACGAATATACTTGATTAGAAGAATTCATAATAAGCTGAAAACATTTTTCTTCTATCTCATCCACAATTTCGCTCAATCTATCCTGGCAATCAAACTCTTCACTACCATAGCTAAGCATAGGGTGTTCCCCCGGATGGATTTCCATGCTTGAGTAAGATGCATTATCAATTTGAATCCACAAAATAGGAATATCATAAATCAGTGCATAGCATAATTCTTTCATAATATATGATGAATTCTGCGCTTCCTCTGTTTGTAAAAATATCAGCACATCACTCATCGCTAAATTTTTATCGATTTCTTTTTGTGCATCATCTCCTACTTCAACATTCACAACATCCCGATACACATTTCTTTCTCTTGTTAAATTTCTCAATTCATCCGCAAGCTTTGCAGCGATGTGTTCTCCATCACTACGCCGATGACTGATAAAATATAAAACTTCATCCCGGTATAATGGCGATAATGTCTGTGCGACAATTTTTCTGGCAAAAATCTGTGCAATCGCCCTCATATTGTTCTTCATTGGATTTCTATTTTCATGCCGGCATGACACATCGAAACTCTGTTTATCTGTTACCGGCTCCGGCGGACGCCTGCATTCCGGATTTCTTTCCATGGCTATTGCCCATACCCTGCTCTGAGCATCATTATATTTTTTTATCAGCCTAAGAAACTTATTCTCATACCTGCCATCTTCTGCATTAAAAAACACAAAAATGTCATTCGTATCAGCATTGCCTGCTAATAAGTGGTCAACTTGAAAAAAAGATGAAATATATGATATATTGGTTACATATGTATTCAAGATTTCACAACACGATTTGAAAAATAAATTCGCATTATCCATTTTTTTCATTGTCAAATTGGGCGCACAAAAAATTATCTCCATTAATTTCCTCCATAATGAATAAATATACCATTTTTTCTGCTATTTTCAACCAGCTAAATTATGTCCATGTTCAGTCAATCTTCCTCCCTGGCTCCTTGTAAAATCAACTACGATTCTTTTGCCAATTTCTGCTGCTGTTTTTATTTCCCAATCTGCATTATCACTTTTACTGTATCTTTTCCAATGAGGACAATCGCTGTTCTATTTTATCAGTGTCATTACCTTGCTGCAGTCAAAAATATTTTTCGTTTCATCTGACATCTATATATTCTCGCCTTTCATCATTTTCTTATATTATATCGCTACTACGCTTGTATTTCAATATATTCTCCCATTATTTACCAATTTTTTGTAACAGTTCAGCCATTTCCAGCCTTCCTTAATCGGCAATATTCCATTATGCTTTTTAAATCTTTCTGCCAAATCTCCCACGAAACCAATATACAATATTGCCTCCGCATAATAATCCCAAAACAATAGATTCTTGCTGAAGCCCAACCATGATTATCCTTCGGCGAACATAAATCATCAATTGCATTTACCATTTCCGTAGCTTCTTCTTTTCTATAAGCATCTATAATAACAGTTCCAAACATAATATTCCTTCCACGCTAAACCCAGCCTTCTTCCGCTACCGTGAAGTAGGCAACTGTTTTACAACTCTTAGTCCGTCAACATAATAATCTGTCTCCTCTGAACCAGCCCCGCATCCAGTATCATTACCGCCATGTCTTTCATTTAAAATAGCAATGCAGGCATTAAATGTTTCCCAATAACCGGGCATTGAACCAACACTGTTTACGCCGTCCCATAAGCAATAAAAATATACGTTGTCACCGCCTTCATCAATGACTGTGTATAAGGCATACGGGCATTCTCCGCTATTACTGCTTGAAACTGTTGCACTTGTATCAGAAGCTGTCGTACCGGTGCTGCTTTCCGTCTGTGTCTCAATCTGATTATCCACTAAGTAACTGTCGCTCACATATGCTGTGTTTCCGTCAAGCTCAATGCGATACCACCCTGTTTCATTGCACTGCCCCGTAACAGCAACCTCTTGATTCATGGATAACGAACCGACTTTCTCCCCGTCTGTGTCAGGCAGATTTCTCACAGTCACGGTTGACTTTGCATACTTTGCAGCTGACATGTCGTGAAAGGTGTATGTCAGTATTGTACCCTCTGCGGTTCTGGTGTCTGTCTCGCCGCAGTTGTCACATTTGGCTGTCTCTGTTCCGTCCGCTGTGTAAGCAGCATCCTCATTATAGACATAGTTTGTGAAGCTGTGACCTGTCGCCGGAATTGCTTCTGTATAGCTGTCCCCACATTCACAGCTAAAGGTCTTTACCCCGTCTGTCTCACAGGCTGCTTCTGCTGTAACAGCTTCGGTGTAGGTGTGTTCGTGTGGTGCTTCGGTGGGTTCGGGGGATTGTGCTTCTGCAACGCTTACGGTTTCCTCTGTGCTTTCTGTCAGATTTGTCGTTGCAGTTCCGCAAGCGGTAAACAAGCTCGTGGTTAATACCGAGACTATTAAGCCTGATACTACTTTCCTTTTCATAATCTTTTGTCCTCTTTCTTCCTTATTTGGATAATACAAATCCTATCGTATTTAATATTAGCATTATTTATTAGTGGTGTCTATTTTAAATATCTTATGATAATGCAATATCTTCCTGTTTATCTTACTTTATCATTGAGGTGGTGAATATGATTTCAGAAAAAATCAAATTTCTAAGAGAACAAAAAGAACTGGCACAATCTGATTTAGCAAAAAAATTGAATATCAACCGTTCTAGCGTTAATGCCTGGGAAATATGCCTAATATTAAGCCTATTTCAGATTTGAGAAATTATACAGCAGTTATAAATGAGGTCACATACGGCAACAGAGTTTATTTAACCCGTAACGGACATGGACAGTGCGCCATCATAGATATGAAAGAATTAGACGAGCTTGACAAACAGAAAGCCCTTTATCAGCTTATGAGCAAATTAAATGAGGCGGAAATCTCCATCCGTGAAGAAGGAACGGTATCCGCCGATGAGCTGGAAAAAGAATTGGGGGTATCGGTTTGAAAAAACTCGAATATTCACAAATTGTTAGGCGCAAGCTGAAGGCGCTGAGGGTACGGCTGACAGATGAATTTGGTTCGGAAGCGGCAGGAAAAGCATTGAAGAGGATTACAGATGCAGCAAGGGGGCTTGAAGATTTTGCAGAAAAAGGTGTTTCTGTATCTTCGATGTATGATATTGACTGTGATTACAGATACCTTTATGCAGGACATAATTACCTGTTTTACAGAACAGAAAAGGACAAGATTATTATTGTTGAAATGTTCGATGAAAGGAAAGATTTTATGTATAAGCTGTTTGGTATCAGCTCAGTATCTCAGGAGTCCCGTGATTATTGGAATGAGTAACAGAAAAGGAAAATTAAACAGGCGGTAAGAAAAACAACATCAGGCTGGTTCAGGTCTGGTGTTTTTTGTTACTGCAACGAGAAAAACGGACATTGTGCCTGCACAAATGGACGTTTGACGACTGCTACACAGCCGGGCGGATTTTCTGCCTGGCTGTGTTTAAGGAGGTGGTTAAAGCACAACGTGTCAGGGAAAGCCTGACTATCATTATTCCGGGAATATTCCCGTTTTTATAGATAACAAATAACAAGACAGACAGGAATGCAGACTCATTGAACCGCTAATGTTCAATGAAATGTATCATTCCATTCGGAGAATAAGCCGGATCGGAATGATACAGATTCCTTTCTGCCTTAGTCTCCGTTATCTGTCACAAAACAGAAAAGGAGATTATTTTATGCGTAGAACAGAAGTAGCAGTAAAGGATCGGGAGAATAAGAAGGGCTTAGTAAGACTGTTTTCATAAAAAAATGTCATATAATCATTATAGGATTCATCTATATAACCATTCCATATAAGATATTTTAGCAATGCGAAATATTCATTCGCATTTATCTCTTTATACTCAATAATATCCCCTATTTCATTTTGGTCTGTAATCCGGAATGTCTCGTCTACATTCTCTCTTGTAATAGTCTCATGCAATGCTTTATTTTCGATAATACTATACTCTTCCTGCAACAGTGACAGTTCTTTATAAAATCAAAACACCCTCTCTTCCTTTCCTTCTATCTTACTTATAGTGAAAGATATTTTCGTTTTTAATCAACATCTGGATCAATCCTAATATCAAATTCTCCTGCTGCCAATTCTTTCACAGTTTCATATGTAAAATCCACATTAGTTATGTCGAATCCATCTTCTGGTTCTCTTGTTATATCTTCGAAACTAATTGCCATGTCAACTATCACAGTTCCTTCAATACAAAAATCTACACTTCCAATATGACTTACACCCCTATTTACATATTCTGAAACTTCCACACTTCCATAAATTGCATACTCAGCCTCCAGATAAAATAATCCTAATGCTCTGTCATATTCAAATTTAATCGGTGCTGTTATATTTTCATAGGTTATATCCAAATCATCTACACCTTCAAATGTTCCTCCGAAAATGTAAAAACCCGAATCATAAAATACTCTATATATGCTGTCCAATTCGTTGAAATGTTCGTCTATTTGCTGAATTAATATATCATCTTTCTTTTCATCAATATACTTTAATACTGCTTTCTCAAATTTTAGCTTCTCTATCAAATCATTTATCCTTGCTTCCAGTAATCCCATTGCTTCTCCATAATGCTCTAGAAAAGCCAAAAAATTACAAACCTCAATTTTGCCCAGAGCATTTGTTGCCTGATCATACTCTTCATACAGCACTGGAGCTAATTTTTTACCGCCTCTTTCACTAAACCAGTCTTTCTTTTTCTCATCCTCGATAAAAAGTGTATTGATTTTGGTGCCGGTTACTCTTCTTAATAACTCTTTCCATATAATCAAATCACCATATTTTCTATAAAAATCGCCACCATCAAAATCAGATTTCTTTTCTTCATCTGTAAATCCCGGTGCTATTTTGTATTTATAACGTATTTCTCCTTCCTCACATATTTGTGCTTTTTCCATAATTGTGAAATCCTTGGTTTGCGAATTTTCATATATCTCATCAACAAGTTCACTTACAATATCTTCTTCACAAATAACTGCCAGTTCTTCTGTATAGATTCTTTCTAACTCTTCATATCCATTTTTAAATTTCTGAATAACTGCCTGAAAATCACTTAAAATAGAACTTTTAAGTTCTTCTCCATCGGTCCGTTGTTTGCGTCTAAAATTTTCAAATGTCTGTCCTACAATGTCCTTTGTTCTTTCCAATTCCTTAATACAATTTATACGAGCATTTTTATAATATTCAATTACCTCATCCTTCTTGCTTTTGGCATTTCTAGAAAACTCTCTATATACTTGATTGGGTATCCAAAATTGTTCTTTATTTTCTCTGTTTTTTTCAACAATTTCTATCAATGCCAAGGGATGAATTGTGTATAGATTCAGCCAGACATTCGAATCCATTACAACCAATGTATCATCACTGTTAAATGCAATTGTTAATTCATAATCCACTTCTCTTTTGTCCGCCATAATCTATACCTCTTTTTAAGCCCCTTTATTTATCTTTTACTTGCCAATAACCACCTTTATTAGCACCAACTCGCACTAATATTCCAATATTCACAATTTCTTTCATGCTCTTCTTAACTGCACTTATGGAAATATTTAATTGCTCTGCAATTTCTGCCTGTGTTACCCTCGGCTCTTTCAAAATAATATCTACAATTTTCTGCTGTGTTTTATTAAGATTTTTTAGTACACTTTTTGGTTCACTTTCTGGTGCACTTTTCGGTACATTTTGATAAATTTCATTATAAGATGGTCTATATAAATTCACCCTAAAGCTGTCACCAATCTCCAACAATTCCGGCTCTCTGATACCATATTCCTTGCAGGAGCTAAACATTCTCTTAATACCAGTTCCCCAGCTTTCGATAATTTTCATCCTGCTAAACACTTCTGCAATACATCTGTTGCGAATTTTGGAACCACCTTCCTTAATCTGCTCTATTGTCAGACCTCCATAAAGCATTCCCGGAGAAGTCACTTCTACTCTGTCATCATACACTGCTACCTGCACACAAGCTCTGTCTAAAAAATTTCTATGCGTTATGGCATTTACAATAGCTTCTCTGATGGCCTCCGTTGGTATTTCGTATGCATCAGTTCTTACAAGACCATTTATCTCTGCTCCCAAATTGATATGCTTCAATACAAATTCATAGGCTTCTTCAATCTGCTCATAAAGCGGACCTTCAAAGTCTCTTTTGTCAATAAATACAACCCTTTCAGTACCTTTAAATAATGCACACTGAATTTTTGCAAATGGGAATGTATTATCCGTCAATAAAACAAATGCATTCGTCGGCACCAATGTTCCATCCATATTTTTAAGAACACCCCAATTAACCAGATTTTGTATTGTGACATCTTTTACTTTCTCTTTATCACTTTTCGTTCTTGCTGCTTCTACCATATAGTTTTTAATAGCAGCACACAATTCTTCTGCCTTCTCCGCATCATACTTCTGCTTTACACAGACCATCTCATCAAAAGAATGATTAGTCCCCTGCAATTCTAAATCCTTCAAAATTGCTTCATCGTCAGGTCTTGATGTTCCGGACACTCTGATATAAGTACCTGATTCTTTTCCAAGTGATTTGATATAGTATGGTCTACTTGCCCCTGGATATATTTCAACCACAATCACGCTCTTGCCATCAAGAGTATCTACCCCAATATTGGGAAATATCTGAGGATAGCACATGTCTGAAATGGTATTGGTGATGTTGTCCATAATCTTAAAAACTTCATCCTTATCAACACCTACTATTTCATGTGTTTCATCATCCACGCCAATAATAATCTTGCCACCTGCTGTGTTAGCAAATGCAATGACACTCTTTATATACTTTTCGCTTATCTTAGGAACTTCAACCTTAAACTCGATATTGGTTGATTCCCCTGCCCTAATTTCATCTGCTAACATCCTCTATTTCCTCCTCATTTTTATTTTAGTAGAAAACTATGTCTTTGCCTTGTAATAAATAATCTGGTATATCTACACCTTTTGCTAATGGATGCCCCATAAACAATATTCTTATTGCTCTTATCGCCCTGTATGTATTTATCATCAGTTCTTTTTGCTTTTCATAAACATGCATATCATACTTATTATCTGTTAATTCATGCGCTGGCACCTGTCTAATCTTCCTAATATATTTTATCGGATTAACAATAATCTCGTCCATATCAAAATCAGATCTAACATTCTTTTTGAGCCATTCTTGCAGCATAACTATGCTTCCCTTGTCTCTTCCGTCTTCATCTTTACGTTCTATTTTTGCAATTAACAGCGAATCCTTTTGGAATGTTTTAATTGAAATATTATGCACCACCAGCTTTTCCATTACCAAAACAAAATCGCAGTAATTCTTAAGTGTTGGCAACAAAATACTTCTATAACCTTCTGGCATTTCATTATAACCTGTATCATATACATGTGCAAAAAGTTCCGGCAACTCCATCTTTTTACATTGTTCATTAATAACTTTCATTTCATCTAAAAGTGCGTGAAAAATCCAGTGTTGTGTTACCCAACGTCCTTCAAGCAAATTCTTTACAAATCCATCATTTATCTTACAAGACTCCTGATTCTCTAGTTCAAACCCTTTCCACAACATTTGAATACGAGGTGCCAATCTTGCCAAATCTATTACAAATACACCGATTGCCCTATTTAATTTATTCCCATCAATATAGGCCATTCCATAATCCTTAATATATTCATTTTCGCCAGATTCATCATAAAACTCATCTTTAATGGAAATGCATCCTCTATATCCATTGTCCATTATTAAAAACTTAGGATTATTGTTATATCTTTCCAATATTTCCACATCAAAAAATATTATATCAAACTGTGCCTTTCCATTCTGCATAAGAGCAGTATATGGACGTTGATAATCTATTTTAACCTTCTCTAATGCCTTATCAGTCGGATAGAAGCAGGTATGTGAATCTACATCCTTAGCATTCTCTATTTGATGCTCTTTTGATAACCCCAACTCAAATCCTTTAATATGTGGATTCAAAACATCTTTCTCAGATATTGTCTCCACCATTCCTTCGTTGATTAACTCTACCATTGCCCCTACATCATAATCATCTATATCATAAATGGGCAATCCGTTAAATCTGCTGGAACCCAAATAAAAGTTTATTATTTCATTTAACAACTTCTCTTTCATCGCCTTCATCCTTTACAAAACTAAAATGCCTATTCTTTGAAGCCCCTTTTCTATACTACCTCAACAAACCTCTCGTTTGTAGTGTATTGATTCGTGCCAACAAACCTATCACATATTCTCTCTTTATACCTTTAAATGTTTTATCGGCAATACTGCCATATTGATTTTTTGCAAAAGAAATAAAATTCTGTATCATTTCTCTTACAGCACAACGCAGTTCTCTTAACTCTTCTTTTGTGATATTTAAATTATTTCCTTCATGCGTTTCATTGGAACGTTCTTTATACATTCTCAGTGCTTTATCATGCATAGACTGCACATCTGCATCTTGTGCAATTGCGGCTGCCAATCGATTCGCAAACTTTTCTTTTTTTCCACCGCTTTTGTCATTTGAATTGTAACCTATCAGGATAATTTCAGCCAGAGTCACAAGATTCTTATATGCATCATCATATCTAGAAGCACTATATCCTCTTCCAAAACGCTCCATAATATCTTTCAATTCAGCTATTAATGCTTCCGGTAGCCCTACCATGTTCTCAAAACAAGTCAAATTATCATTATTCCACTCATATAGGTCATCATATACACTAATAGGATTATCTTGAGAAGACACCCCTCTTCTGTTAATATTATTGCACTTATAATTTGCCTTCATTTTATAAATTTTATCAGCAATTTCTATGTTTCCCTCTTGGGTTAATCTTAACATAGACAATATACAAAAAAATCTCTTCATTCCATTTAGCAGTAATTGTGTCGAAATACTCCCCAGCCTTCTCAGTTCCTCCTAACATCTCCCCTATTGAAAAGTATTCTAATGGCATTGAATTATTTTCGGTTTTATACAAAAAGATAAACTCCGGGGTGGCTTCATCGGCAAGATTACTTGCTATATACTTAATATCCAAGTTACCCCTTGCATTTACTACTTCATCATATAGAGGAGTATCATTGAGTTTCAAACGTTTCAGCTCATAACCATACGGCATTTCCAAAATTAATAATGCATCTGTAGCACCTAACACAACTGCCCATAATTCTATATTCACAGAGCCAACTATAGCCATAACCAATCCCCTTTACATCTGCTTCGTTCTTATGTAAATAAGCACATTTATTATACCATTTCCCACATAAAAAGAATACCACATTATTTACATCCCCTACATAATTTGGCCACTCTGTGTGTCATCCCTGCCTTTTTCTTAGTCATATCAGATTTCCTGTTCCATGACGACTCCCGACTGAAACTGGATGATCTGTTTCTCAGCAGAGACTACTTTAACGCTTGCAATCAGCCTTCTGACAAGGTCATTATCAAATTCCGGTATCTGACAAGTGCTTTGGCTTATAAAAGCGTCCATGTCCTTTACCCTCTGTTCATAACTTTCTGCCAGTCTTTTCTTCTTTCTGGTCTCTGTCTACTCCCTCTTTAAGTTTTCTATTTCCTCTGTAATGCTCCAATAGCGTTCATCAAATTCCTGCGTGTAGTGTAGGAGTCTGTCTTTGCGTTCTCGGCAATCAGAGCCACCATTTCTTGCTGTTTTGCTTTCATCTTGTCCCCATATTCATCCGACTCCTGCTCCTTTCCGTGGCTACCGATCACCCGTATGACATTGTGTCGGAAAGCTCCTACGAAATCTCCATCATTTCTGGTAATCCGGTGGATGGTCTCCATGACCACCCTGTTTAATGCTTCCTCTTCCAGTGTCTCAGAGTCGCCGCACTTCTTCACTCCATTGGTCAGTCGATTCGAGCATCTCCAAACAATCTTCTTTTTGCCGTCTCTCGCCCATGTGACTCTTCGGTATTCCTGTACTCATTTTCCACACAGTGAAGTGCTATAATAAAGTTGTAACAGGAGTGGTTAATAAGATATAATAACATTACAAAGAAAAGAGGTACTTATTATGCCGCGAAGTTACACACCTGAATTAAAAAAGAAAATTGTCCGCCTCCATTTAGAAGAAGGACGCACTATCAAAAGTCTCATGACAGAGTATGGCGTTTCCAAGACCAGCGTTTCTAAATGGTGTGCAGAATTCAGCAAAGAATGCCAGACTCAAGCCATC
>JAGAQJ010000049.1 GCA_017622845.1 Lachnospiraceae bacterium
ATGAGATATCCCCCACAGAAGTGGGTAAGACCCCTTGAAGACTACGAGGTAGATAGGGCATGGGTGTAAGTGCAGCAATGCATTAAGCTGAATGCTACTAATCGGTCGAGGGCTTATCCTAATTGGTAGGTAGAAGTTGATTTGTAGTAAATAGATGTAATAATGAGATTAGAATAATCATAAACAGCAATTAGATTGGTTTTTGTGTTCGGTTTTGAGGGAACAACCTCTATAAAGAAAATGGCGAAGTAGCTCAGTTGGCTAGAGCACGCGGTTCATACCCGCGGTGTCGAGGGTTCGAATCCCCCCTTCGCTATTTTTTCATTTGTAACCATTTAGCCTTTTATGCATTTATATCCGGACGAAAATGGTAGCCTTCAGGATACTATCTGCCGACCTCCGTTTTGATTAAAATAATCCATAAGGTTGAATTGTTACTTTTATTTTATAAAATTCTGTTGACTTTATGGATTAAAAGTGATAAAATCCTATTGTATTCAATTAGAACTATGAGCTGACTCGTTCTGCAAAGCATTCCATTGAATTGCAGATTAAGTCAGTTTTTTTGACTAAAGAATACACAAATATTTTTAATGGAGGTTCTAAATATGAACAACGGAACAGTTAAGTGGTTCAACTCTCAGAAGGGTTATGGATTCATCACAAATGAAAGCACAGGAGAAGATGTATTTGTACATTTTTCTGCTATTATGTCTGATGGATATAAGACTCTGGAAGAAGGTCAGAAGGTTACTTTTGACATTGAGCAGGATCCTAAGAATAGCTCTAAGCTTAGAGCTGCAAACGTTACACTTGCATAATTGAGTGAGCGTTTAAAATAAGATTTATTTTATTTATATCGTTTAAGAGTACGTTAGTCCGGCCATTACAAATATTTGTTGTAAATATAAGCAGGATGCGTCCCGCAAAGTAAAATAGAGTCTTAAAAACCCCTGACAGTTCAAGATTGTCAGGGGTTTTGTTTATGCACCTTGCGGTGGCGTAGCTTTTTTCGTAAGCGCGGAGTTACGATGGAGAAAAGGAGGTCAATTTGCGGAACTAAATCACTGTTTGCGTGCTCTGCCTGCCGACCTCCTGATGAAACCGTAATCCATTAGAATAATTTATCCATTCTTGCCATTGCTTCAATCGTATTTTCGCGGTTGCCAAATGAGGTAAGACGGAAGAATTTCTGACCGTTTTTACCAAAGCCGGCACCGGGAGTACCTACTACCTGGGCATTATTTAACAGATAGTCAAAGAAGTCCCAGGAATCCATGTCGTTAGGGCATTTAAACCATACATATGGGGAATTAACACCGCCAAAATAGCAAATCCCTTTTTTGGCAAGTCCTTCAGAAATAATTCTCGCATTTTCCTGATAATATTTGATGTTTTCCTTGCATTGAGCCATACCTGCAACTGAAAATGCTGCGGCTGCTCCCTTTTGCACGATATAAGATACACCATTAAACTTCGTAGTCTGTCGGCGATTCCACATGGCGTTAAGAGACATCTCGGCGCCAGTTGATGCAGTAAATTTCAAATCCTTTGGCACGATGGTATAGCCGCATCGGGTTCCTGTAAATCCGGCTGTTTTAGACAAAGAGCAAAATTCAATTGCACATTTTTTGGAGCCTTCGACAGCATAAATGCTTCTGGGAAGTGTCTCATCTGTTATGAAGCACTCATATGCCGAATCGTATAAAATAATGGCATCATTTTCAAGTGCATAGTCTACCCACTCTTTTAACTGTTCCTTATTGTATGCCGCACCGGTTGGATTGTTCGGTGAACAGATATAGATAACATCAGCGTGTATGCTGCGGTCAGGCATCGGCAGGAAGTTATTTTCTTCGTTTGCGTCGATATAAGTAATCTTTCTTCCATTCATAATATTTGTATCTACATATACAGGGTATACAGGGTCTGGAATGAGAATTACGTTGTCTTTCGCAAAAAGGTCTGTGATATTACCAGTGTCGCTTTTAGCCCCGTCTGATACAAAAACTTCATCAGCTTCGATAGATACGCCATTTCTGCAGTAATAATCAACAATAGCGCTGCGAAGAAAATCATATCCCTGTTCTGGTCCATATCCCTTAAAGGTTTCTGCACTTGCGAGTGCCTCGACACCCTCGTGAAGCTGAGCAATTACCTCAGAGCCGATAGGAAGCGTAACATCACCGATACCAAGTCGAATTACTTTTTTGTCAGGATTTGCCGCACTATATGCATTCACGCGGTGTGCAATTTCAGAGAAAAGATAACTTTCCTTAAGGTTCAGATAATTTTCATTTAATTTTGGCATTTGGAACTCCTCCTTTATCGTTCATAAATTAGTTTTTGAAACATATAGTTGTACTTATTAGGAACACTAAAGTAATCATAAACGTATTGCGTATATTTGTCAATTATGATATGGCTTATTGAAAAAATTTATTGAGTGTGATAAGTTTATTCGGGAAGTATATTTTTGGAAGTCTGAAAGAAAGGCGAATTGAATGGATAAAAATAGTGAAAGAGAGCTTTTGCCGGATATCTTGAGAGGGTTTGCAATTATTCTTGTTGTTTTTGGGCATTGTATACAAGAGGGAAGCGGAGCGGCATACAGGGAAGAAGCGCTGTATTTTAGTGACAGGCTGTATCAATTCATATATAGCTTTCATATGCCCCTTTTTATGATGGTAAGCGGATACCTGAATTGGGAAAGCGTGAAAAAAGCCCAGAGTAAAAAGGAGAGAAGAATGCTGCTTGCAAGAAGGGCGTCAGCGTTATTGGCACCGGTCTTTCTGTGGACGGCAGTTGATTATGCAAGAATATTAATTACCAATTATATAAATGGAGAACCACAGCCGGAAGCATTGGTATTTGTGTACTTGTATACT
Source organism: Lachnospiraceae bacterium (assembly GCA_017622845.1). Classification (GTDB taxonomy): domain Bacteria; phylum Bacillota; class Clostridia; order Lachnospirales; family Lachnospiraceae; genus COE1. The sequence goes on from JAGAQJ010000049.1 coordinate 2,889, forward strand.
GCATTCAATAATTTGTGGTTTTTATGGGCCGTGTGGTGGTGCTTTTTGATTGTATATGTGATGCATTATTTTTTGAAGGATAATGTGCTGATATATGGACTTGGATTTTTGGCGCTTTTTATCATACCGGACGGCTTGGGACTTGGAGCATATAAGTATATGCTGCCGTATTTTATTTCTGCATATTATATGCATGGCTATTTACAGGATGAGGGTCAGGAATTAAAGAAAACGCCAAAGCTGTGGACGCTGGCGGCAGCAGGGCTTGTTTTTGCAGGATTATTTGTATTTTATAATGAGGATTCTTTTATTTATCTGACAGGATATAAGGTGATTGGCAAGAATGCGGTAAAGCAGTTGTGGATTGATTTGTATAGGATGATAATCGGATTTGCCGGAAGCTGTTTTTTTATTCTTCTATGGCAATATTTGCTGGACTGTGCGAATAAGATGAATGAGGTGAGGCATACGAATTTTTCATTTCAGATTCTTAGAAAGCTTGGTTCTAATAGTATGGGAATCTATATTTTGTCGGGGTATTTGCTTATTTTTGCTGTACAGAAGCTTATTTTGGCGGACAAGCCATCTTATTTGCTGAATCTGCTGGAAGCCTTAGCGGTAATTATCGTGTCACTGTTAATGACAGTTATCATGAAAAAGATTCCAATGCTAAGGAAATTTGTCGGGAAATAAAAAGTATCATTGTACAGGATATAAGCAGCATAAAGTTAAAAGATGTAAATAAAAAGATAGAAATTAATTTATCGCAGAAAGAAAAGAGGAGTAAAACGATGTATGAGAAGGAAATGAATGATGCAAAAAGAGTAGTCAGGGAGTTTTTGGAGCAGGCTCAGCTAAGGAAGGGAAATCTTGTGGTGATAGGCTGTTCAACAAGTGAGATTGCGGCACATGGGATAGGCTCTTACTCCAATGCAGAGCTTGGAGAGGCTGTATTTCTGGCGATGTATGAGGAACTTATGAATGCGGGTTTGTCAGTGGCGGCGCAGTGCTGTGAGCACCTGAACCGGGCGCTGATTATGGAGGAGGCCGATGCACAGCGTTTTGGATATGAGGCAGTAAATGTTGTGCCGCAGCCAAAGGCAGGAGGTTCTTTTGCTACCGCGGCATGGAAGCATTTGCAAGCGCCGACAGCCGTAGAGCATATACAGGCGCATGCGGGAATCGATATTGGAGATACGCTGATTGGCATGCATTTAAAGTCAGTCGCTGTGCCCGTGAGAATCGAGCATCCTGTTATCGGAGGAGCCCATATTGTATGCGCAAGGACAAGAGCGAAATACATTGGAGGAGAGCGGGCACATTATAAGGAAGATTTAGCATAAACTTTGAAAAATCTCTTTTCTTAAGTACGGATTGTATGTTATAATCGTTATGGTTGTATAATCCGTGAAAATTGATGCGGAGTCAATACGGGTTAGCAGTGACATAACAGTGTTATACAGATATCCGTCCTATTTCTTTTAAGATGCTAAGAGTGACAATTCAGCTTAGAGTTCTGCATTTGCTGCAAAACTTGTAAGAAAGTGTAGCGGTTGCAGAGTCTTCAAGCTGCTCCAGATGGTTTTGCATGGCTTGAGCCTTGTAGCAGGAAGCCGTAAGACTGAGCTGTTACTGTTAAGAAGAATAGAAAATAAAAGGAGTTGAAATAGGGATACTATGAAAAGAGTATTATTGAAATTGAGCGGTGAAGCGCTTGCAGGTGATAAGAAAACAGGCTTTGACGAGCCTACGGTTACAGCAGTGGCAAAGCAGGTAAAGGAAATCGTAGACAGCGGTGTACAGGTGGGAATTGTTATCGGCGGCGGTAACTTTTGGAGAGGAAGAACAAGCGAGACTATTGACCGTACAAAGGCAGATCAGATTGGCATGCTTGCAACCGTCATGAACTGTATCTATGTATCAGAAATCTTTAGATTTGCAGGTATGGGGACGGAAATATTCACACCATTTCAATGTGCAGCATTTACAGAGCTTTTCTCAAAGGACAGGGCAGTTGACGCACTGGAATCAGGTAAGGTAGTCTTTTTTGCAGGAGGGATTGGACATCCTTATTTCTCTACGGATATGGGAACAGTCCTTAGAGCTGTTGAGATTGAAGCAGATATGATTCTTTCTGCCAGAGCAGTTGATGGCGTGTATGATTCTGATCCTAAGCTGAATAAGGACGCGAAAAAGTATGATACGATTCCAATCAAAGAAGTGGTTGACAAGCAGCTGGGTGTTATGGATCTTGCAGCAGCAGTGCTTTGCATGGAGAATAAGATGCCGATGACAATATTCGGCTTAAATGAAGAAAACAGCATTATTAATACAGTGAGAGGAAAATCCAACGGTACTGTGATTACAGTGTAGTGTCATGTACCAGTTTATAAAATATCATAATTCAGGAGGACATAAAAATGGATGCAAGAGTAAAGACATATGATGACAAAATGCAGAAGGCATATGAATTTCTTTTATCAGATTATCAGACAATTCGTGCAGGCCGCGCGAATCCTCATGTACTTGACAAGCTAAAGGTTGATTATTATGGAACACCGACTCCGATTCAGCAGGTGGGAAATATCACGGTTCCTGAAGCGAGAATGATTCAGATTGCACCTTGGGAAAAAAGCCTGATTAAGGAGATTGAGAAGGCTATTATGGCATCGGATATTGGCATTACACCAAATAATGATGGTTCTGTAATTCGTCTGGTATTTCCTGAGCTTACAGAGGAGCGCAGAAAAGATTTGGTGAAAGATGTAAAGAAAAAAGGTGAGGAGTGCAAAGTGGCAATCCGTAATATCAGACGTGATGCGAACGATTCTTTTAAAAAGCTTGCAAAAACAGAGGTATCTGAGGACGAGATAAAAGACTTAGAGGATGCAGTACAGAAGCTTACGGATAAATATATAAAGGATGTAGACAAGGCTGTTGATGAGAAGTCGAAGGAAATTCTTACTGTATAATTTTACTTGATAATTCAAACATAGGGGGGCGTGCATGAAGGATGTAGTGCCCCCTTTTTATGCACATGGGCACCTGGCACATGTTGCACCCAAAGGAAGATGAAAGGAGCATATCAATGAATATACCAAATCATGTAGCAATCATTCTTGATGGAAACGGCCGTTGGGCGAAGGCGAAGGGGCTTCCGCGTACAGCAGGCCATGTGCAGGGGGCAAAGACGGTTGAGGCAATTTGTGAAGATGCCTATAACATGGGAATTAAGTATTTGACAGTGTATGCCTTTTCTACAGAGAACTGGAACAGACCGGACAGTGAAGTGGCAACACTGATGAATCTGCTTAGAAATTACATGAAGAATAGTATTAAGCGTGCTCAGAAAAATAACATGTGCGTGAGGGTACTTGGTGATAAGTCAGGACTTGCAGAGGATTTGCAGGCAAGTATTGATGAGCTTGAGCAGGCAACAAGGAACAACACTGGACTTCATTTTCAGATTGCTATTAACTATGGAGGCCGTGATGAGTTGAGAAGAGCAATAACAAAGCTTGCGGACAAGGTGGCGGCCGGAGAACTGAAGCCGGAAGAGATTAATGACGAGAGGATAGCAGCAGAGCTTGATACTGCGGGACTGCCGGACCCTGACTTGATGATTCGGACCTCGGGAGAACAGCGAATATCTAATTATCTATTGTGGCAGCTTGCTTATGCCGAGCTTTACTTTACCTCTGTACCTTGGCCTGATTTTGACAAAAATGAACTTGCCAAGGCAGTTGAAGCATATCAGAACAGAGACCGAAGATATGGGCTTGTGAAGGAGGAGTAATGTATGGCTTCTAATATTCTTGGAAAAATAAGTAAGGAGAGGACAATCAGTGCTGTTATTCTTGTGATTGCGGCACTTGCATCAATTCTTCCGGGCGGCGTGATATTGGCAGCAGTACTGTATGTGGTATCGGTTATTGGCTTTTTGGAGCTGACCAAAGCATGTGGAGTCAGAGCAAAGGATAAGTCGGGAAAGTATGCCGGCATAAACGCACTGGAGCTTATAGGAATCGTTATCATCACATGCTATTATCTTGTGACGTATTTTTCACAGGACACATCTTATTTAGTGATGATAATGATTATGGCGCTGATTGCAGTCATGTTTGTATATGTGTTCGGATTTCCAAAATTTAATGCCAATCAGGTAATGAATACTTATTTTTCATTGATATATGCGCCTGTGATGCTGTCTTTTGTATTTTTGACAAGACAGTTGGAGAATGGAATTTATCTGGTGTGGATGATTTTTATCAGCTCCTGGATATCAGATACATTTGCTTATCTGGTGGGTGTAATGATAGGAAAACACAAGCTTGCACCTGTATTAAGCCCTAAAAAGTCGATTGAGGGTTCTGTAGGAGGCATTGTCGGCGCTGCTTTGGCTGGCGGACTGTTCGGCGCATACATGGATTATGCGCTTGCGCTTGAAAATTTTGTGGTGATATTGGCGATTGTCGGAGGCGTTGGTTCTGTGATATCGCAGGTGGGGGATTTAGCAGCTTCAGCGATTAAACGCAATCATGATATTAAAGATTACGGAAAGCTGATACCGGGACATGGCGGTATCATGGACCGTTTTGACAGTGTGATTTTTACAGCGCCGATTACGTACTTTTTGATTATATTGATGATGCGATAAAATAACAGATGTTTTGCATAGCAGGTATTTTAGGACAATGGGTGTTTTCAAAATACGGGCGCTTTTATTGAGGGTGCTTTTATTTCGAGAGCGTTTCCTATTTGATACACATAGAGGTGCACAGAAATAAGACATGTTTTTGGCTCATATAATGTATGGGAAAGACAGATACAGACAGAGGACAGAGTAAGGAGAAGGCATGGCTTTTCTTTTACAAAATGGAGGTTGATTTCGTGAAAAAGATAGCGATACTTGGTTCTACCGGATCGATTGGTACACAAACGTTGGAAATTGTTCGTGATAATCCGGATTTACAGGTAGTAGGGCTGGCAGCAGGCTCTAATATCGATTTGTTTGAGAAGCAGGTCAGGGAATTCAAGCCAAGGCTGGTGTCGCTTAAGAGTGAAGCGGCATGCAAAGAATTAAGAACCAGACTGGCTGATATGACAGTAGAGATTGTGCCCGGCATGGATGGCTTGATACAGATAGCTGAAATGGAGGAATCACAGGTGCTTGTGACAGCAATTGTGGGTATGATTGGCATCAGACCTACTATCGCTGCAATCAATAAGCATAAAGATATTGCGCTTGCAAATAAAGAGACACTTGTGACGGCAGGTCATATTATTATGCCGCTTGCGGCTTCAATGGGGGTATCTATTCTTCCCGTTGACAGTGAGCACAGCGCGATTTTTCAATCGATGCAGGGTGAAAACAAAGACAGAATCAGCAAGCTGCTCATCACGGCATCAGGAGGACCATTTCGGGGAAGAACCAGAGAAGAACTGGAGAAGGTACAGCTTGAGGACGCATTGAAACACCCAAACTGGTCAATGGGACACAAAATTACCATAGATTCTGCGACACTTGTCAATAAGGGGCTTGAGGTGATGGAGGCAAAGTGGCTTTTTCAGGTGGATTTGGATAGGATACAGGTGGTAGTGCATCCGCAGAGCATTATTCACTCCATGGTGGAATATGCAGACGGCGGTATCATGGCGCAGCTTGGCATGCCTGATATGAAGCTTCCGATACAATATGCGCTGTTTTATCCGGACAGACGTCCTATGGCAGGTAAGAGAGTTGATTTCTATGAGCTTGGCAGCATTACCTTTGAAAAGCCGGATATGGAGACCTTTATAGGACTAAAACTGGCAATGAAAGCGGCTGCCGGGGGCGGTAGTATGCCTACTGTATTTAATGCAGCAAATGAGAAAGCGGTCAGCCTGTTTCTGAACAGAAAAATAAGCTTTTTGCAGATTCCTGAAATCATAGAGATGTGTATGGAGGCTCATCAGAAAATTGCAAATCCTGATGTAGATGCAATTCTTGCAGTAGAACAGGAGACTTATGAGCGGATTAATATGAAATTTTGAGTCCAGTAATAGGAAGCCGCAGGATGAAACGGTATATTTTAATCAGATAGCGCAGGGCTAAAGGGAGGAAAAAAATAAGGCATGATTGTTACGATAATTGTATTTGTGTTGATATTTGGAGTGGTGGTGATTGCACATGAGTTGGGCCATTTCCTGATCGCAAAGCTAAACGGCATCAAGGTGCTGCAGTTTTCCATCGGTATGGGACCGGATATTATAAAATTCACCAAGGGAGATACCAAGTATGTATTAAAACTTCTGCCAATCGGCGGCGCCTGCATGTTTGAGGGGGAAGATGGCATTTATTCGACAGACAAAGACGGAGACAATCACGATGGCAGCAAAAAGGCAGAAAAGCCGGAGGGAGCCTTCAGCGATGCCAATGTCTGGTCAAGAATCGCGACTGTATTTGCCGGACCGTTTTTTAATATTATCTTAGCGTTTTTGCTTTCGCTGATTGTTGTCGGCTTTTCGGGTGAGGTGATTCCGACAATCAATTCGCTGACAGATGGCTATCCTGCCATAGAAGCAGGACTGCAGGAGGGGGATATTATCACAAAAATGGACGGTGAGCGCATCTACCTGCAGGGCGAGGTTACTTTCGTATCGGCATTTAGCAAGGGTGAACCGATGGAGATTGAATATAAGCGTGACGGGAAGAAATATACGACAACAATCACGCCGAAGTATAGTGAGACAGACGGCAGATATTATCTGGGCTTTACGATTGGTGAAGCAGTGGAATGCAAGGGACTGGATTTGATTAAATACAGTGTATACGAGGTTCGCTATTGGCTCAAAACAACAGTAAAAAGTCTTCTGATGCTGGTACAGGGAAGGCTTTCTGCAAATGATTTGTCAGGCCCGGTGGGAATCGCTGCGACGATTGATGAGACGATAGAGGTGGCAAAGCCGTATGGCATTCCGACAGTTGTCCTTACAATGATTAACTTTGCCGTACTGCTCAGTGTAAACCTTGGTGTGATGAATCTTCTGCCATTACCAGCTCTTGACGGCGGAAGGCTATTGTTTTTGCTGATTGAGGTAGTCCGGGGGAAACCTGTATCTCCTGAAAAGGAAGGACTTGTGCACTTTATCGGTTTCGTGGCGCTGATGATATTGATGGTGTTTGTTCTTTATAATGATATCGTAAGAATTTTTGCATAGATTATAACAAAAAAAGTCGCAGGTGCAGTAAGAATGGGGGATTCATATGTACAGAGATCATACGAAAGTAATTCACATAGGAAATAAAGTAATCGGCGGCGGCAATCCGATTATGATTCAGTCCATGACCAATACAAAAACAGAAGATGTGGGTGCCACAATCGCTCAAATCAAGCGTCTGGAGCAGGCAGGCTGTGACATTATCCGATGCACAGTGCCGAATTTGGAAGCTGCAGAAGCGATTGCACAGATTAAAAAAGAAATCACGATTCCGCTGGTAGCAGACATTCATTTTGATTATAAGATGGCAATTGCGGCAATGGAAAACGGCGCTGATAAGATTCGCATTAATCCGGGAAATATCGGAGGTCGTGAGAAGGTCGCGAAGGTAGTGCAGGTCGCTAAGGAGAGAGGCATACCGATACGAGTAGGTGTGAACAGTGGTTCTCTGGAACGCGGGCTGGTGGAGAAGTATCATGGTGTCACAGCAGAGGGGATTGTGGAGAGCGCTCTTGACAAGGTGCATATGATAGAGGAGCTGGACTATGACAATATGGTCATCAGCATTAAATCCTCCGATGTGATGATGTGTGTGAAAGCACACGAGCTGCTTGCCGATAAGACGCAGTATCCGCTGCATGTGGGTATTACGGAATCAGGTACGGTTACAAGCGGCAATATTAAGTCAGCAGTAGGACTTGGAATCATACTGAGCCAGGGTATCGGTGATACCATCAGAGTATCACTGACAGGCGACCCTGTGGAGGAGATTAAGTCTGCCAGGCTGATACTGCGCACACTTGGACTTCGAAAAGGCGGCATTGAGGTTGTCTCATGTCCGACCTGCGGAAGAACTAACATTGACCTGATAGGGCTGGCAAATCAGGTAGAAAATATGGTTCAGGGTTATGACCTTGATATCAAGGTGGCAGTCATGGGCTGTGCCGTAAACGGTCCGGGAGAAGCAAAGGAAGCGGATATCGGTATTGCAGGCGGTATCGGTGAAGGGCTTTTGATGAAAAAGGGCGAGATTGTAAAAAAAGTGCCGGAAGGTGAGCTTTTGAACACGTTAAAGTATGAGCTGGATAATTGGAAGTAGGGTAATACATGGAAAAGAAATTTTTCGAGGCGTTTCCGAATCTGAAACTTGATGGTGTGTTGAAAGACCTTTTCGAACAGGTGGCAGTGGAACGAATTACTGCCACCAGGCGAAAAGATTTGCTGCGCATTTATATTCGAAGCGAGCGTCTGATAGAAAAAGAAAATGTTTATTGCGTGGAGAATGAGATAAAGAAGCAGTTTTTTCCGAGAGACCATATTACCATAAAGATATATGAGAAATTTATACTCTCGGAGCAATATAATCCGGAAAAACTGATGGACGTATATAAGGATAGCATTCTTATAGAGCTGAAAGAATGTGAGCATATGCTTTATACCATGTTCCGGCAGGCAGATATTCATTTTCCGGAGGAAAACAGGATGGAGCTTGTTCTCGAGGACAGTGTGATTGCAAAGTCCAAAGAGGATGAGCTTATTGGCATTTTGGACAAGGTTTTGAATGAACGGTGCGGCTTTCGGGTAAAATTTCAGACCATTTACAAAGAAGCTAAGGCAAGTAAATATAAAGAGGAAGATGAGCAGCGCATCAGAAAGATTGTACAGATTATCGGCAGCCGCTTTGAGGCAAATAACAGCAGTGAGGCTTCTGCGTCAGTGCAGGATAGGAGCATGACTGCATCAGAGAAAATGGTTAAGAATAGGGAACAGCCAGAGACCGTGAAAGCGTCGGTGCCTGCACAAAAGAAGGAGGCAGCGGCTTCCTTTGGCGCGGAGAAAAAGTCATATGGCAGGTTTGAGAAAGGCGGGGAGAAGGGCTTTCAGAGAAGGGCGTTGAAGCGCTCTGATAATCCAAATGTTATCTTTGGCCGTGATTTTGAAGACGAAAGCATCAATATTGATGAAATCTGGGGTGAAATGGGTGAGGTCACTATCAGGGGTAAGGTGCGTACTCTCGAAACGCGTGAAATCAGAAATGAACGAACGATAGTAACCTTTGAGATAACAGATTTTACAGATACCATTAAGGTGAAGATGTTTGTGCACAATGAGCAGTTATCGGAGCTTACGGCAGATTTAAAACCTGGTGCATTTCTAAAGCTCAAGGGTGTCACGGTAAATGATACGTTTGACAGGGAGCTTACTATCGGTTCTGTAATCGGTGTTATGAAAATTCCCGATTTCACAACAGCACGTATGGATAACAGTGCCAGAAAACGAGTGGAGCTTCACTGTCATACTAAGATGAGTGATATGGACGGTGTCTCTGATGTAAAGGATATCATAAAACGTGCAAAGAAGTGGGGACATAAGGCAATTGCTATTACGGACCACGGCTGTGTGCAGGCTTTCCCTGACGCAAATCACGCTTTGGACCATGATGATGACTTTAAGGTTATTTATGGTGTGGAGGGCTATCTGGTAGATGACCTCAAGGAGATTGTGACAGATGGCAAGGGGCAGACATTGGATGAAACGTATGTGGTTTTTGACATTGAGACAACAGGACTTTCACCAGTTACGAACCGTATTATCGAGATTGGTGCGGTTAAGGTAGTGAATGGAGAGATTACAGACAGATTTTCAACGTTTGTAAATCCTCAAGTACCGATACCGTTTGAAATTGAAAAGCTGACGAGCATTAACGACAGCATGGTCATTGATGCGGAGACGATAGAGCAGGTACTGCCGAAATTTTTCGATTTTGTGGGTGACGCGGTACTTGTGGCTCACAATGCAGACTTTGATGTGAGCTTTATCAAGGAGAATGCCAGAAGACAGGGAATTGCGGCAGATTTTACATATGTTGACACAGTTGCCATAGCAAGAACGCTGCTTACAGGTCAGGCAAAACATACGTTGGATGCGGTTGCCAAGACGCTGGGAATATCACTTGAAAACCATCACAGGGCAGTTGATGATGCAGAGTGTACAGCCGAAATTTTTGTCAAATTCATAGAAATGTTAAAGAAAGATGGAATCAATACGCTTTCCGGGCTGAATGACCTGGGAAAAGCAAGCGTGGAAGCGGTCAGAAAGCTTCATTCATATCATGTTATTATATTGGCGAAAAATCAGACAGGACGGATTAATCTCTATCGGCTTGTGTCTGAGTCGCATTTGACGTATTTTTATAAAAGACCGCTGATACCAAAGAGTCTGATTGAAAAATATAGGGAAGGATTAATCATAGGAAGCGCCTGTGAAGCAGGAGAGCTTTTCAGGGCGATGCTTGACGGTCAAAGCGATGAGCAGATTGCGCGTATCGTGCGCTTTTATGATTATCTTGAGATACAGCCGATAGGCAACAATAAGTTTATGATTGCATCAGAAAAGCATCGTGACATTAACTCGGAGGAGGACTTAATCGCTCTGAATAAAAAGGTGGTAAAGCTGGGCGAGCAGTTCCATAAGCCGGTTGTAGCCACTTGTGACGTGCATTTTCTGGACCCGGAGGATGAGGTTTACAGGCGCATTATCATGACAGGAAAAGGCTTTAAAGATGCAGACGAGCAGGCGCCGCTTTTCCTGCGCACTACGGAAGAAATGCTTGATGAGTTTGCATATTATCTGGGCAGTGAAAAGGCAGAGGAGATTGTCATCACAAACACGAATCTGATAGCAGACATGTGTGACCGTATCGCACCAGTACGGCCTGACAAATGTCCTCCGGTCATTGAGAACAGTGACCAGCAGTTGACGGATATCTGCTACAGGAAAGCACATGAAATGTATGGTGATGAGCTTCCTGATATCGTGGAGGCAAGACTGAAAAGAGAGCTGAATTCCATCATCAGCAATGGATTTGCCGTGATGTATATCATCGCGCAGAAGCTTGTGTGGAAGTCTGTGGAGGACGGTTATCTGGTAGGCTCCCGAGGTTCTGTCGGTTCTTCCTTTGTGGCAACGATGGCAGGAATTACGGAGGTGAATCCGTTAAGTCCCCACTATTACTGCAAGAACCGCCATTACAGTGATTTCGATTCAGAGGATGTCAAAAAATTTGCCGGTATGGCAGGCTGTGATATGCCTGATAAGTATTGCCCTATATGCGGTGAAAAGCTGATTAAGGACGGCTTTGACATTCCATTTGAAACCTTCCTTGGATTTAAGGGAAATAAGGAGCCGGATATTGACCTGAATTTCTCAGGAGAATATCAAAGTAAGGCACATAAGTACACAGAGGTTATCTTTGGTTATGGTCAGACCTTCCGCGCCGGAACAATCGGTACGCTTGCCGACAAGACTGCTTACGGCTATGTGAAAAATTATTATGAGGAGCGCGGAAAACACAAACGTGCCAGTGAGATTAACCGTATTGTTGAAGGGTGCGTAGGAGTGCGGCGTACAACAGGGCAGCATCCTGGCGGCATTGTTGTATTGCCTGTGGGAGAGGAGATAAATTCCTTTACCCCGGTGCAGCATCCGGCAAATGATATGACCACAGATACGATAACAACGCATTTTGACTATCATTCTATTGACCATAACCTGTTAAAGCTGGACATTCTCGGACACGATGATCCGACGATGATTCGTATGCTTCAGGATTTGACGGGGATTGACCCGACTGCCATACCGCTTGATGATAAGGAGGTCATGTCGCTTTTTCAAAATACATCGGCGCTTGGCATCACACCGGATGATATCGGAGGCTGCAAGCTTGGCTGTCTGGGAATACCGGAGTTTGGTACGGATTTTGCGATGCAGATGGTTATTGATGCACAGCCGAAATATTTTTCGGACCTTGTCAGAATATCGGGGCTGTCACATGGAACCGATGTATGGTTAGGGAATGCACAGACATTGATTCAGGAAGGGAAAGCGACCATTTCCACTGCCATCTGTACACGTGATGATATTATGACTTATTTGATTAGTATGGGTCTTGAATCAGAGGAATCCTTCAAAATCATGGAGGCTGTGCGAAAGGGAACAGTGGCGAAGGGGAAATGTGCCAATTGGGATGAATGGAAAAAGGATATGCTTGCACATGATGTGCCGGACTGGTATGCATGGTCGTGTGAAAAAATACAGTATATGTTTCCCAAGGCTCATGCGGCGGCTTATGTTATGATGGGCTGGCGTATCGCATATTGTAAGATTAATTATCCGCTGGCGTATTACTGCGCATTTTTCAGTATCAGGGCTTCGGCGTTTTCTTATGAAATCATGTGCCAGGGACGCGAACATTTAGAGCGTATTATGGCGGATTATCGAAAGCGCAGCGACAGCTTGTCCAATAAGGAGCAGGATGCATTAAAGGATATGCGCATTGTGCAGGAAATGTATGCAAGGGGCTTTGAGTTTGTGCCGATTGATATTTTCAGGGCACATTCCAGAAATTTCCAGATTGTGGATGAGAAGATTATGCCGTCGCTCAGCAGTATCGAGGGACTTGGTGAGAAGGCGGCAGATGCAATCATGGAAGCTGCAAAGGAGGGTCCGTTCCTGTCAAAAGATGATTTCAGGAGCCGGACTAAAGTATCAAAGACGGTGATTGATTTGATGGCTGATTTGGGACTTCTGGGCGATATACCGGAATCAAATCAGATTAGCTTGTTTGATTTGGTCGGATGATGCGGCAGGAAACGACTTGTTTGATATAACAGCATGCTTTAGGCTGTCTAAGATAATTTACTTAGACAGCCTAAAATTATTTTCTAATTTTAGTTAAAAGCACGATAAAAAATGTTAAATAGTGGATTAAAACAATTAAAATATAGTCAAAACGTACATTTTATAGGAAGTTCTTGACGCAATAATAAACTATTCGTATAATAAAAACATCTTAGTTAAGATTAATCGTGAAGTAAAATTCGAATAAATTTAATCTTAACAAAAGCTAAAAATACTGGGATATTGGAGGGATACACGTGAAACAAAGGAGAGTTATGAAATTACTGTCTTTGAGCATGGCAGGAGTATTGATGGCAGCTTCCTGTGACGTGGCAGGAACGGCGGTATATGCAAGTGAGCCGCCTGCAGTGGAAGAGACAGACACACAATCCGACAAAGCTTCAAAGGAAAAGGCTTCGGAAGAAGAAGGTTCAAAGGAGGAAAGTTCAGAAGAAAAAAGCTCAGATGAAAAAAGCTCAGAAGAAAAAAGCTCAGATGAAAAAAGCTCAGATGAAAGTTCGGAAGACAACGATTCCGAAGAGAAGCATTCTGAGGAGGAAAACGAAGAAGACGAAGCTTCTGAGGAGAAGAATACCGAAGAAGAAAAATCAGAAGACAAGGACTCTGGGGAGAAATTGACAGAAGAGGAGACTACAGAAGAAGAACCGGAGGCTTTTGAAGAGGAATTGACAGAAGAAATCATGCTTATGAGTCTTGCTGATGCGGCAGCAGAAGATGTGGAGCTGATTGCATATGGAGAAGCGCTTTCATTTGACAAGACAAGTGATTGGGATGACAATGGAAAGACCGGGCTTGATTTAGGGCTTTCTGCAGATAAGCCGCTGAATGAAGGAGCGAAGGTGTCCTTTGACATCTATATACCTGCAGAAGCAGCAGAGTTTGAAGGTTCCATCAAGGCACAGGGAGCGGCAAGGCTTGGAGATAAGTGGGACTGGACAGAGAGTAAGAAGGAAGCAATGCCGGAGTTGGATGCAGATGCTTTCACAGAGTTGGTAGAGATTGACGGTGAGACATATAAGAGGGCACATGTCAGCTATACCTTCGGGGATGAGATATGTGCAGATGAGCTGAAAAATTTTACAGTGAAGCTTGCCGGATATCAGTGTGATTATGAAGGAATTGTCTACTTTGCAAATGTGAAGCTTGAAGACGGGGCAGAACAGGACGATACCACACAGACAGTGACGCTCCAATCATTTTATGGGGATGAGCTTAGCTTTGATAGTACAAGCACATGGGATGATAAGGGAGAGAGCCAGCTTGGGCTGAAGACAGAGCAGCCGCTCAACAAGGGGGCAAAGGTGTCTTTTGATATTTATATTCCCGAAGCGTTGGCAGAATACAAAGGACTGATTAAGGTACAGGGAATTGCAAGGCTTGGAGACAAGTGGGACTGGACAGAGAATGAAGTGATTCCGGAGTTTAGAGCAGATGATTTTACAGAGACGGCAGAGATTGACGGTGAAACATATAAGAAAGCACATGTCAGCTATACGTTTGGAGAGGAAATTAGTACAGATTATCTGGCAGAATTCACAGTGAAGCTTGCCGGATATGAGTGTGATTATCAGGGACCTGTTTATTATGCAGGCGTCAAGCTTGAGGACGGCAGGGAAGAAGGCAGTACAGACAGTAAAACGTTGATGCTTTGGGACTTTGAGGACGATATTGCAGGCTGGTATTATGATGGCACATGGGATAATGACGGAGATAACAGCGTGATATGGAGCGAACAGTATCAGGCGCTCGAAATGAATGTGGATTATTCCCAAAATGCCTCTTCTACCTGGAGTGAAATCAAGACTTCTTTCTGGGGAGATGATTTTAAAGTATCCGGCGCCAATGCATTGACGCTTGATTTTATCTATGATGCTGACAAGATGAAGGCAGGAAGCTTTAAGATTAAGCTGTTTTCCAACAGCGGTATTGATGAGAATGCTGCGGTAGACTTTACAGGTGCAGAGGATTATGACGGAAGCCTGAAACGTGTAAAGTGTACAATACGCTTTGACGAGACGGATATTGAAGACGGCATTACACTGGGAATTATCGGATGTGAGACGGATTATCAGGGAGTGGTTTATCTGGACAATATCGCACTGCTGGCTGAGGAAAAAGCGGCAGAGGAGGATATCTATGTAGATGCGACATTGGAAGTGACTGGTCAGACAATGCAGGTTTCCATCGAGGGCTGCAATACATTGACGACAAACAACGGAAACAGGGTGCTGGCACAAAATATCACGCTGGCAGACGGTGATGCGACAGATGACGCAAAACAGGTTTATTCTTATCTGAAAGCAGTCGGAGAGACGGGCTGCACGATTTTCGGACAGCAGAACAATACAAGCCACAAGGCAGGCAGTGCAAATCTGTCCTGCTCGGATACGATGGATGTGGTTGGCTCTTATGCCGGAGTTATCGGTCTGGACGGACTTGCGCTTACCGGAAACGAGTATTCAGCAGACAGATATTTAAGCGAGATGGCAGCATTGGACAGTGAATACGCTTCTGTTTCCGCCAAAATAAATCAGGCTTCCACCGCGATTGAAAAGAATGTCATTGCTGCTGCGGCACTGACAAATTATAATATCAGAAGCGGTGCGATAGCAACCTTGTCCCTGCATATGCCGAACTTCTCAGTGGTAAGCATGACAGGAGCAAGTGTGCCGAGCTATGCGGCATATGATTTCAGCGGTTACACACCGAATGTCCTGACCGGAGATGTGATGAATCAGATTCTTCCGGGCGGAAAGTACAATGCGGCGTTTAATGCGTATCTTGATATGGTAGCCGATTATGCAAAGCAGGTAGACGGAGCGATTTTATTCCGCCCGTTCCATGAGAATACAGGAAGCTGGTTCTGGTGGGGAGCTGCCTTCTGCGACGCGCAGACCTACAAGAGTGTGTATAAATATACGGTGCAATATTTAAGGGACGAGAAGGATGTGCATAATCTTCTTTATGTGTATGGTCCTGGTTCTGAGGCATCAAGCGTGGAAGAATATGCAGAGCGCTATCCGGGCGACGGTTATGTGGATATGGTTGGTTTTGACATGTATCACAGCAATCCTGCTCTGGGAGACGGATTTTTTGACAGCTTCACGAAGGAGCTGAATATTGTGCAGGAGTTTGCACTGGCACATGGTAAGCTGATGGCTGTTACTGAAACGGGTACTGCACATGATGTTGCAGACGGAGACAATCAGACGGCATTGCTCAAGACAGGCAATGAGGTGACGGACTGGCATGACAGAATGCTCAGAGCCGTACAGTCAAGCTTTGCATCATACTATCTGGTATGGGCGAATTTCGGTGAGAAGGACGGCTTTTATACACCGTATGTCAAGAGTGTAAAAGAAGACGGAACGCTGCATGGTCATGAAATGATGGATGATTTTATTCATTTCTTTAATGATGACAGGAGCATCTTTGCAGTCAATCAGAAGCAGGCGTTGGAGCAGATGAAGTCCGTTTCTGTTCAAGCTGCAGCGGCAGTGACACAAGATGGATATCTGGTATCTCCGGTGTCAGGTTCCAGAGTTCTGGAGGAAACGGCGCTGACTGCAAAAGTGACCAATGTGACGGAGGAAGACGAAATCCGCTTTGTATGCGAAGGCTCCGGACATACTTGTACCTTGAAGGGCATACTTCAGGACGGTTACAGCACTGCAGTGCTTCGTAAGGCTGATTTGGAAGCTTTAGGCGAAGCAGTCGGTCAGATTTCGCTTCAGATTAATGGAGAAACAGTGGATACGGTTCGTGTCACCTTTAATATTGCAGCCCCGGAAGAAGACCCCTATGAAATTGACGGATTTGAGAACTATTATGGAACAGATGCACTTCTGACAAAGGCATGGGCGACGAACAAGGCATCCGGCAGCACGATTGAACTTTCTTTGGTGCAGGATAAGGTTTATGCAGGTGATTATGCGCTTCGGTTTGCTTATCGGGAGACAAGTGACGGCTGGGCAGGTGCAACCATTTCCAAGGAAGTAAGCTGGGCAGACTGTGATGCGCTGAGCTTTTGGATGATTCCGGACGGTAAGCTGCAGAAGACGGTTATTCAGATTACGGCAAACGGCAATGTATATGAATACTATCTGAACCTGAATGAGGATTATGCAGCAGCAGGTACCGCACCGATTTGCGTAACAATTCCCTTTGCTGAATTTGTGGCAAGAGATATCAGCGGCAACCCAAAGGGCGGACTGGAAGAAGATAAGGCAGGCATTACCTCGTTTGGTCTGTGGGTGAATGCAATTGCCGGAAGCGACGCTGTAGGGGAAGACGGCATGGTGGAGGGTGTTCTTTACTATGATTCCATTACAGCAGTGTCTGCAGGTCTGGAGACAGCCAAGATTGTTCCGGCAAAGCAGCAGGAAGCAGATATGCCGTCAAGCGAAAATACAAATAGCAGTTCTGACAGCAGTGATGAGGACAGCTCTGACAGCACAACAGCAGTTATTGCCAAGCGTGTTGTCCAGCCTTCTTACGTCGGCGCAGACGGCGTGAAAGTGACAGGCTGGGATGAGGTGGCAAAGGCAGCTTACCGGACAGCAGTGCTTGACAGGCAGCAGGCGCAGCTGACAGATGCCTCTGTCTCAGAGCAGCTTATAGTTAACATTAATGCGCTGGGCGTGACAGAGCTTGTTGTTCCTGCATCGACTGTCCGGAATATGGCACAGACAGGAGCAGCTTACAATATCTTTATGGAAGGCACAGTGATTACGCTGACCAATGAGATATTGTCAGGCATGGACGGCGCGCTTGATCTGGAGCTGTATAAAACGGAAATCAAGGATTTCGGAGAAGGCTTTGATGCGCTGTTTTTGTCAAGCAGGACAAAGGTTCTGTTTGCACAGAAGACGAATCTTAATGTCGTACTGGATCAGGCTGATATAGGAAAGACAGCATATATTTACAGATTGTCTGCCCAGACAGGACTGTATGAATTTATGGAAGTACAGACAATCAGTGAAATCGGAACAGTATGTATTGCAATAGAAGACTATGCAGATTGTCTGATTCTCTATTAAGAAGATAAATTGAGGAAAAAGCGGTGAAAAAATTTTCACCGCTTTTTTGTGCTTATTTCATGAAGTAATGTGGATAAATGCAAGGAAAGGACAGTATTTTGCACAAAAATATCCTCAAAAAAATACTTTTTAAATAAAAAAAGGATATTTTTGGAAATTTGTGTCGTCAAATAAAGGCTTGTTATTTCAGTGGTTTTCATGTAAAATGTATCTTAAAGTGGTGGAAAGTGGAACTTAGTGGCACAAAGTGGTGGTGATTGGTATGTTCATGGGTGAATACAATCATACGATAGACACAAAGGGCAGGCTGATTATTCCCTCGAAATTTCGCGAGGCTTTGGGAGATGACTTCGTGGTTACAAAAGGGCTTGATGGCTGCCTGTTTGTGTACGACAACACGGAATGGTCCGCTTTTGAAGAAAAGCTTAAGGCTTTACCGCTTATGAACAAAGATTCCCGTAAGTTCGTCCGCTTTTTTCTTGCCGGTGCAGCCGGCGTGGAGGTGGACAAGCAGGGAAGAATACTGATACCGTCCGTGTTAAGGGAGTTTGCAGCTTTAGATAAAGAAGTAGTTCTCATAGGAGTAGGAGGACGAATTGAGATATGGAGCAAGGATAGATGGGAGGAGGCTTCGGAGTACGATGATATGGATAATATCGCGGAGCATATGTCTGAATTGGGACTTATGATATAGCCGGGGCTTTGGAAAAAGCATGGTGCAGAAAAAACTTGGAAAGGACAAAACATGGAATTTAAACATACGTCAGTATTGCTTGAGGAAACAATCGAAGCACTGAAGATCAAGCCGGATGGGATATATCTGGACGGTACGCTTGGCGGCGGAGGACATGCCTATGAGATATGCAGGCGTTTAAATGATAAAGGGCGGTTCTACGGCATTGATCAGGATGCAGCAGCGATAGAAGCCGCAGGAAAACGATTAGAAGAATTTGGCGGCAAAGTTACAATTATTAGAAATAATTACTGCAATGCAAGGGAAGCGCTGAGGGAAAAAGGCGTGGATAAGGTAGACGGCATTGTGCTCGATCTTGGCGTGTCATCATATCAGCTTGACACAGTGGAGAGGGGCTTTACCTACAAGTACGATACACCGCTGGACATGCGTATGGACCAGAGACAGAAATTGACAGCCAGAGATATTATAAATGATTATGATGAGCAGTCATTGTACAGAATTATCAGAGATTACGGAGAGGATCAGTTTGCCAAAAACATTGCAAAACATATCGTGCAGGCAAGAGCGGAAAAGCCGGTTGAAACAACTTTTGAATTAAACGAAATTATAAAGGCGGCGATTCCTGCCAAGATGCGCGCAGCGGGAGGACATCCATCCAAGAGAACCTTTCAGGCAATCCGCATCGAGTGCAATCATGAGCTTGAAGTACTTAAAAATTCGTTAGAGGATATGATGCAAATGTTAAATGCGCAGGGAAGATTCTGCATTATTACATTTCATTCTCTGGAAGACAGGATTGTGAAGAACTTTTTTAGAACGATGGAAAATCCATGCACCTGTCCGCCGGAATTTCCGGTCTGTGTGTGTGGGAAGATTCCATATGGCAAGGCAGTGCCGAGAAAGCCGATTTTGCCTTCGGAAGAGGAGCTGAAGGCAAACTCAAGGTCAAAAAGCGCCAAACTGAGAGTATTTGAAAGAATTTAGCCTATGTGGAAGGAAGGTCAGGAACAATGAAGCAGACAGGTTCGGCAACAAGGACAAGCACAGGCAGACAAAACAGAGCCAGCCATGCAAGAGGCGGAAGCTCTGGAAGGGGATACAATTATATAGAAGGAAGCGCTGCAAGAAAGCTGCAGACCGCACCCGCAGGAAGGGAATCCGAGAGGCGAAGGACTCAGCCGAGACCTGTGCGCAGGCATAAGGTAAAAGCGGTTCCTATGAATAAGGGCTACATTGCAGTAATGGCGGCAGCGCTGTTTATCGTCTGCGGCGTGCTTATGAGCTATATTAAATTACAGTCAGATATTACAAATCACATTACCAATATTTCAAAGCTTGAGAGCCAGCTCAATGAAATGAAGCTTGCAAATGATGAGACCTATACAAAAATCATGAGCAGCGTTGATTTAGAGGAAATCAAGCGCATTGCAGTTAATGAGCTTGGAATGAAATATGCCAAGGAGGGGCAGGTCATCGAGTATACAGGTGAGGGAAATGACTATGTGCGCCAGTACAGCGATATCCCCCAATAAGGTTCTGGCAGCTATAAAGATGCTGAACGGTTCCGGATTTTGTGATTTTGTGCAGGGTGGTTAGATGGCAGGAAAAGACACGAAAAAAAAGAAACGAAGACAAAGAATAAATGTGAATAAAATAAAATCCAGGAAGCTGGCAGCGATGATGTTGATTATCCTGCTGGCTTTTGCAGGATTGGGGGTGCGCTTGTACTTCATTACACGTGACAGTCAGAATGATTATCAGAAGAAGATACTGTCACAGCAGAGGTACGATTCGACGACGCTGCCCTTTAAAAGAGGTACGATTACAGATGCTAACGGGACAATCCTTGCAGTGAGCGAGAAAGTGTACAATGTTGTGCTTGACTGCAAGGTCATGCTGGACGATGAAAAGAACGCAGAGCCTACGCTTACTGCTCTTTCAGAGTGCTTCGGTTTAAATCTGACGGAGCTTCGGCAGTATGCGGAGCAAAATCCCAATTCACAATACTATGTACTGAAAAGAAGAATAACCTATGATGAGATGAGCCCTTTTCTGGACAGGAAAAATGAGTATAATGCGGAAGCCTCCAAAAAAGGAAATGAGGAAATGGGCAATATCAGCGGAGTATGGTTCGAGGAGGAGTATATCAGACGGTATCCCAACAACACGCTTGCGTGCGATGTGATAGGCTTTACCGGTACGGACAACAACGGTACATATGGACTTGAGGAGTACTACAATGATACCCTGAACGGTACAAACGGCAGAGAGTACGGATATCTCAATGATGATGCGACGCTGGAGCGCACCACGGTTGCGGCAGTAGACGGCAGCTCGCTGGTAAGTACCTTAGATGCCAATATACAGGCAATTTGTGAAAAATATATCAAACAGTTTAACGATGAACATTTGAATGAGGCAAGAGAAGGACTTGGCGCAACCAATATCGGTGTGATTATTCAGGACTGTAATAACGGTGAAATCAAGGCGATGGCAAGCTATCCGAACTACGACCTCAATGATACCAAAAATTCTTCGCAGCTAATCGGCATGCAGCGCCTTGATGCTGACGGAAAAAAGACAGGTGAGATTATCAATGAGGAAATGCTTGCACAGATTGAGGAGGAAGGGCTTACCTATCTGCATCTCGATGCATTGTGGAAAAATTTCTGCATTTCAGATTCCTATGAACCGGGTTCAACGGCTAAATCGCTGACGCTGGCAATGGGGCTGGAGACAGGAAGAATCGTCGGAAATGAGACATATGAATGTTCCGGAGCGCTTGACGTATCGGACCGGCATATCCGATGCAATGTCAGAAGCGGACATGGAACGCTTGACGTAAGCGGTGCCTTGGAGCAGTCCTGCAATGTAGCGTTTATGAAGATGGGCGAGGCAATCGGCGTGAAAAATACCATACAGTTTGAGCAGATTTTTAATATTGGTCTCAGGACAAATATTGATCTTGCAGGAGAGGCAAGGACGGCATCGCTTGTTTTTAATGAAGATACGATGGGACCGACCGAGCTTGCAACAAGCTCATTTGGACAGGGTTATAATGTTACCATGATTGAGATGGCGACAGCCTTTTCTTCTATTATAAATGGCGGTTATTATTATGAGCCGCATCTTGTGAACAGGATTACAAATTCTAATGGAGACGTGGTAAAGAATATAGAACCGCGGGTACTCAAGCAGACGATATCATCTACAACCTCCGAGCAGATGAGGCAGTACCTCTATGCGGCAGTGGCAGAGGGTACCGGAAAGTCTGCACGTCCTGCCGGATATGCCATAGGAGGAAAGACAGGTACGGCAGAAAAGGCTGCCCGGGATAAGAAAAATTATGTTGTTTCCTTTATCGGATTTGCGCCGGCAGATGATCCGCAGATTGTAATATACTGTGTGGTTGATGAGCCGAACGTGGCTGACCAGCCGCATGCAACATACGCGACAGGTATCGTTAAAAATATTCTGACAGAAGTACTGCCTTATATGCATATTAGTAAGACAGAAGAAATGACGATAGCGGAACAGGAAGAAGTCGAGAATGTGCTCGGATATCTGGGACAGGAGGACAGCTCTGAGACAGGAGATGAAAATGCTGAGGGCGAAAATGCAGAAGGTACGGAGAACGGAGAAAGTACTGAGGCGGAAAGCGGAGAAAGCAGCGAGAGCGGTAATACTTCGAATTATGTGGTAGACCCTGATACCGGAGAACTGGTTAATCCGGAAACCGGAGAAAAGGCAGAAATGGACTACAATTACAGCGCAGAGGACGGTGAGGAGTCCGGCAGCACAGAAGGAGAAAATTCAGGAGGAACATCGCAGGAGGTTTCGTTAGAGGATTAAATGCTTACGTAGATGAAGTAATCAAACATATATGCACTTCTGCAATAATAAGATAATAATAACAGAATCAATGCAGAGGGCAGAGTATGGCAGCAAAAAACAGTACGGGAAGACGCAACATGACTGTACAGAAAAGGAAGACCTTTGTACTGTGTGTTATGTCGGTGGCAGCGCTTTTGCTGTTAGGAGTGCGTGTAGGATATTTGATGATTATGTGCTCTGAGCATTATACAGAGCTTGCAACGCAGCTTCATGAGAGGGAGCGTGACATTAAAGCCGCAAGGGGCAGAATTATTGATTCTACAGGAACAGTGCTTGCAGATAACAAGACCGTGTGTACCATATCCGTTATACATAGTCAGGTGAAAGAGCCGGAACAGGTGATTGAAGTGTTGAGCCGCGAACTGGGACTTTCTGAGGAGTATGTGCGTAAGCGCGTGGAAAAGTACAGCGCAAGAGAGCGCATCAAAAGCAATGTGGATAAGGAGACAGGAGACAGAATACGCAGCCTTGATATGGCAGGCGTGAAGGTTGATGAGGATTACAAGAGATATTATCCGTACGGAGAGCTTGCCTCCAAAGTGCTGGGATTTACCGGCGGGGATAATCAGGGAATTATCGGACTGGAGGTTTCCTACGAAGAATATCTGACAGGAAAAAAGGGGCAGATATTGACGCTCACGGACGCTAAGGGCATTGAATTGGACGGCATGGGGGAGCGGAGGCAGGAGCCTGAGGCAGGAAAGGATTTGTATATCAGCCTGGATATCAATATTCAGAAATATGCTACACAACTGGCAAAGCAGGCATATGAGACAAAACAGGCAGCAGGAGTATCCATTATTGTCATGAATGTCAATAACGGGGAGATTCTTGCCATGACAGATGTGCCGGAATTTAACCTCAATGAGCCGTTCACGCTGATTGAAGAATTTCAGGTGCAGGAAATCGAAAAGGAAACAGAAGAACAGACAACACAGCAGGACGAGGAAAATCAGACAGAAGAGAAGCAGGAAACAAGAGAAAGTACACAGGATTTGCTGAATAAGATGTGGAGAAATGGCTGTATTAATGATACATATGAGCCGGGCTCCACATTTAAAATTATTACAGCGGCAGCAGGACTTGAAAGCGGCGTTGTAAGCCTGAATGATAACTTTTCCTGTCCGGGTTTTATCGTTGTAGATGACAGGAGAATACGCTGTCATAAGATATCGGGACATGGAGCGGAAGATTTTACCCATGCAGTTATGAATTCCTGCAATCCGGTTTTTATCACAGTAGGCTTAAGGATTGGCGCGGAACGTTATTATGAATATTTCACGAAGTTTGGATTAAAGCAGAAAACAGGGATTGATTTGCCAGGTGAGGCGGGAACGATTATGCATCAGCCGGATAAAATAGGCGAAGTGGAGCTTGCGACAATTTCCTTCGGGCAGTCTTTTCAGATTACACCGCTCCGGCTTATGACAACAGTTTCGGGATTGATAAATGGCGGCAGACTGGTAACTCCCCATTTCGGTGTCAAGGCGATGAGCGCAGACAGCACAATGGTTGAGGAGTTTACTTATCCGGTGTCAGAGGGAATCGTATCTGCAGAAACGACAGAGAAGCTAAAGTATGTATTAGAGCAAGTGGTAGAAAACGGCGGCGGCAAAAACGGATATGTGGAGGGCTTCCGGATAGGCGGCAAAACGGCTACAAGCCAGACGCTTCCAAGAGGAACCGGCAGGTACATCGCTTCTTTTCTGGGATTTGCACCAGCGGATAACCCTAAAGTGATGGCGCTCGCCATCATAGATACACCGCAGGGAACTTACTATGGCGGACAAATAGCAGCACCGATTGTGCGCCAGCTTTTTGAAAATATACTTCCATATTTAGAGGAAATGGATTATAATTGAGTTTTGAAATAAGTTAATGTTAAATGGAGGTAAAAATGATTAATATAAAGGATAAAAAAGTAATCATTGTCGGAACCGGAAAGAGCGGTATTGGTTCTGCTGTATTGCTTGAAAAAAATGGCGCACTGCCAATCATTTATGACAGCAGTGAAAAGGCGCAGGAGGAAACGGTAAAGGCTTCTGTCCGGGAAAAGCTCGGGCATGACACAAAAGCAAAGCTTTATACCGGCACATTTCCGAAAGAGATAACCGAGGGGGTGGAGCTTGCCGTGTTAAGTCCCGGCGTCCCTGCAGATGCGGATTTTGTGTTGTATATGAAGGAACAGGGGATTCACATCTGGGGAGAGATTGAGCTTGCCTATCATTTTGCAAAGGGCAGAGTGCTTGCAATCACAGGCACGAACGGAAAGACGACGACAACCTCGCTGGTAGGACAGATTATGCAGGAGTATTTTGACAGTGTGTATATTGTAGGCAATATCGGAAATCCATACACGGATGCCGCACCGCTTATGAAGGAGGATACGGTGTCTGTTGCGGAGATTTCAAGCTTCCAGCTTGAGACGATTGAGCATTTCCATCCGCAGGTGTCCGCGATATTGAATATCACGCCGGATCACTTGAACCGCCATCATACGATGGAAAATTATGCGGCGGCAAAAGAAGCAATAACGATGAATCAGACAAAAGAGGATTTCTGTATTTTGAACTATGAAAATGAGTATACCAGAGCATTTGGGGACAGATGTCCTGCCGCGGTTGTATTTTTTTCCTCTGCCAGGAAGCTTGAAAATGGAATTTATCTGGATGGCGAGGAGATTTATCTTGCAAGGAATGGGAAGCCGCAGCGGCTTTTGAATGTTAAGACTGACATGAATCTGGTCGGAATCTGCAACATCGAAAATGTGATGGCGGCCATCGGAATCAGCATGAGCGCCGGCGTGCCGATGGACAATATTCTTGCAGCGATAAAGCGCTTTGTCGCGGTAGAGCACAGAATCGAGTATGTAGCAACCAAAAAGGGAGTCATGTACTACAATGATTCCAAGGCAACCAACACAGATGCGGCAATACAGGGAATAAAGGCTATGGATAAGCCGACAATACTGATAGGAGGCGGTTATGACAAGGGAAGCACGTATGATGACTGGATTAACAGCTTTGATGGAAAGGTCAAAAAATTAGTCCTAATCGGACAGACAAGGGAAAAGATTGCGGAGTGTGCAGAAAATTGCGGCTTTCCTAAAGAAAACATTATATTTGAGAATACCTTTGAGGCGGCGCTTGACACTTGTGTGAGAGAGGCTGCGGCAGGCGATGCAGTGCTTTTATCACCTGCCTGTGCAAGCTGGGGAATGTTTCCGAATTATGAGGTGAGGGGTAAGCAGTTCAAGGAATATGTAAAGAATTTAAGGGAGTGATATCGTGGCAAAGGAACCGATTAAATTCCGAAGCAGTAAGCATAATATGGACTATATCCTTCTGACAGTGGTGCTGTTCCTGGTTGGCTTTGGACTTTTAATGATATACTCAGTAAGCTCGTATGAAGCGAGCGTAGAGTTTGGCGATTCGGCATATTATCTGAAAAATCAGGCGCAGTCAACAATGATTGGCTTTGTCGGGCTGTTTGTGATGATAAAGTTTCCGTACAAGGCACTGCAGAAAATGGATGTAATGGCGCTTCTGGTGTCTGCCGTGTTAATCATACTTGTGAAGTCACCGCTTGGCATTACCAGAAACGGCGCAAGCCGCTGGATTAATCTGGGCTTTATCACCTTCCAGCCTGCGGAGGTTGCCAAGATAGGAGTTATTATTTATCTGGCCAGTATTATTCAAAGACTGGAAAGCCTTGGGAAAAATGTAATACGTACTCCCAAGGGGCTTGCGATTATCCTTGTTCCACCTACAATTATAGCTGGATTAATTTACCTGATAACCAATAACTTAAGTTCGGCGATTATTGTAATGGGTATCGCTGTTGCCATGCTTTTTGTGGCTGTGCCGGATTACAAGTGGTTTGTGGCAATCGGCGCGGCAGGCGTAGCAGCCGTGGCAGCGCTTGTCATAGCAGTTTCCAATGCTGATGCGACAGGCTCAAACTTTCGATTGGCACGTATTCAGGCATGGCTTGATCCGGAGTCTTACAGTACGGACAGAGCATTTCAGACGCTTCAGGCATTATATGCGATAGGCTCAGGCGGCATATGGGGAAAAGGGCTTGGACAGAGCATGCAGAAGAGAGGATTTCTGCCCGAGGCGCAGAACGATATGATTTTCTCTATTATCTGTGAGGAGCTTGGGCTGTTTGGTGCATTTACGATTATTCTGCTGTTTGTGGTGCTGATATGGAGCTGTATGGTGATAGCCAACAAGACAATGGACCGGTTTGGTTCTCTTTTGGTGGTGGGGGTAATGGCGCATTATGCCATACAGGTTATCCTGAATATTGCCGTTGTGACCAATACGATACCCAATACAGGCATTACGCTGCCGTTTATCAGCTATGGCGGCACATCGACGCTGTTTCTGCTGATGGAAATCGGCATTGTGCTGAATGTCAGCAAATACTGCAGGTAAATGGAAATTTTAACAATGCCGCTGCATATAATATTATAATTCATGTTTTTATGTGGTGAAGCCTATGACCCGTTTTGGCAGAAATAATGAGTCTATACGGATGGAGGGTAAAAATGCGCTGAACGGCAGAATACGGATACAAGGGTCTAAGAATGCGGCGCTTCCGATACTGGCAGCATGCATGCTGATTCCGGATAAGTGCGTGCTGAAGAACTGTCCGGATATTACCGATATCGGATACATGTGCAGTCTCCTGAAAAGTACCGGCGCTGTGGTGGACGCAAAGCCCGTAACAGGGCAGACAGGGCTTTGCCTTGAGATTGATGCGCAGAATGTGAAGGAGCACAGACTGCCGGAGAAATATGTTTCAGCAATGCGCTCTTCGGTTGTATTGATGGGAGCCATGCTTGGGCGGCTTGGCGAGGTGTGTGTGAATTATCCGGGAGGCTGCGTAATCGGTGAACGGCCGATTGATTTGCATCTGAGCGGTCTTGAAAGACTTGGCGCACAGATATGGACAGAAGGAAACCACATTCATGCATATGCAGACGAATTGAAAGGCGCAGTAATTGCTTTTCCGTTTTCCAGTGTGGGTGCGACACAGAATACGATTCTGGCGGCAGTTACGGCAAAGGGAACGACAGTCATAAAAAATGCAGCCAGAGAGCCTGAAATTGTGGAGCTGTGCCGTTTTTTAAATCAGGCAGGAGCAAGAATTGAACTTTCCGATACCTTTATGGAACAGGGAAAGCTTGTGATTCACGGCGTGGAGCTTTCAAGGCTTCACGGAGTGGAGTACGATATCCCTTCTGACCGGATTGTTGCAGGAACTTATCTGTTTGCAGCGCTGGCAGCAGGCGGAGAGGTCCGTCTGGAAAATATTCCCATAGGACAAATGGACAGCGTTTGCGGTATTATTACAAGGATGGGAGCAGCAGTTGTGCAGTGTCCGGAAGACAAAGCGATTCAAGTCAATGCAATTGACAGAGACCGGATTGTTAATATTCCATACATAGAGACTGATGTATATCCAGCATTTCCGACAGACCTGCAGTCACCGCTGCTTGCAGCGGCATGTATGGCAAAGGGAAGGCTGATACTCAAGGAGAAAATCTTTTCAAGCAGATTCCGCATTGTGGAGGAGTTGCAGCGAATGGGAGCCGATGTCACCATAGACAGGGATACCGCAGTAGTCACCGGCGGCAGAGAGCTTGAGGGGCGCAATGTCATAGCCAGAGAGCTTCGCGGCGGTGCAGCGCTGGTGATTGCAGGCTTATGCGCATCAGGAATTACGACAGTAGCAGACTGCGGATATATCTGCAGGGGTTATCAGGACATTGTGGGCGATTTGGCAGGACTGGGTGCCAGGATAGGCTATGTGGATTAGGGTGGATTTGGATGGCTGGTAAGCCGCAGGTACAAGGAAATGGTCATAATGAAGAAAAAGGCTGAAGAGAAAGCAAAGAGAATCACGAAAAAAAGCGGCAGTACAATTGCGAAAATGCCTGACACAAGGTTGAAGGTGCGTATTATTATCGCATTAGGCATCATCAATGTGCTTCTGCTGGCTTCATACTTTGTATTGACGCATTATACAGTCAAAAATGTTCAGGTGGACGGCAATAAGCATTATTCCGCAGAAGAGATCAAGGCTATGATCATGACCGGATATTTTGGGGATAATTCCCTCTATCTGTCTCTCAAATATAAAAACAAGGATATAGAGGGAGTTCCGTTTATAGAGACAATGGATGTAGTGGTCCAGTCCAATGACACGATTCGGATTATCGTATATGAAAAGGCTCTTGCAGGCTATGTGCAGTATCTTGGAAGGTATATGTATTTTGATAATGAAGGAGTCATTGTCGAAGCGTCAAAGGTTACAACAAAAGGCATTCCGCAGGTGACAGGACTGAAATTTGACCATGTGGTACTTTATGAGAAGCTTCCGGTGGAAAATGACCAGATTTTTCAAAATATACTGACCATTACAAAGCTGCTGAACAAATACGATGTGATTTGTGATAAAATACAGTTTGATAGTAATTATAATGTTACCTTAGGCTATGACAGCGTAAAAGTTAATATCGGTCCTTTAGAAAATCTTGACGAAAAATTGATGCAGCTGCCAAAGATTCTGCCATCTTTGGAGGGAAAAAAGGGGACGCTTGACCTGCAGAATTATACGGCTGACCGAAAAAGCATCACTTTTGAGAGAGAAAATTAGAGGTTTACTATAAATTAAAAAGAAAAGCAAAAAATAGGTTGATTAATTGCCAAAAAAATTATATGATAAGTTAGATGGAATTTAATAGGAAGTGTGAAGGAGGAAGGAAACTTGCTCGAGATTAGATCAAATGAGACAGATGCCGCAGCAAGAATTATTGTTGTAGGTGTAGGCGGTGCAGGTAATAATGCCGTAAACCGAATGATAGATGAGACGATAACAGGTGTTGAGTTTATTGGGGTTAATACAGATAAGCAGGCTTTACAGCTCTGTAAGGCGCAGAAGCTTTTACAGATTGGCGAGAAGCTTACCAAGGGGCTTGGCGCAGGCGCTAAGCCGGAGGTAGGAGAGAAAGCGGCTGAGGAAAGCTCAGAGGATATAAAGGAAGCATTAAAGGGTGCAGACATGGTATTTGTCACCTGCGGCATGGGTGGCGGTACCGGTACGGGTGCAGCGCCTATTGTAGCAGCGATTGCTAAGGAGATGGGTATCCTTACGGTCGGTGTTGTCACAAAGCCCTTTAAATTTGAGGCGCGCACACGTATGACAAATGCGCTGACAGGTATACAAAAATTAAAGGAGCATGTCGATACGCTTATTGTAATTCCAAATGATAAGCTGCTTGAGATTGTGGACAGGCGGACAACCATGCCGGATGCCTTAAAGAAGGCTGATGAGGTGCTTCAGCAGTCTGTTCAGGGCATCACGGATTTGATTAATGTTCCTTCTGTTATCAATCTTGACTTTGCTGATGTGCAGACAGTTATGAAGGACAAGGGTATCGCGCATATCGGTATCGGTTACGGTACCGGTGAGGAAAAGGCAGCCGATGCAATCAAGATGGCGGTAGAGTCACCGCTTCTTGAGACAACACTAAGCGGAGCTACCGATGTAATTCTGAATATTTCAGGTGATATCTCCATCTTTGATGCAAATGACGCTGCAAGCTATGTACAGGAGCTTGCAGGAGAGGATATCAATGTTATCTTTGGTGCGATGTACAATAAGGATATGGCAGATTCCTGTTCGGTTACGGTTATTGCTACCGGTATTGTGGAGTCTGTTCCTAATTCGCCGATTAACAACATGGGTAAGATTAACAGCAATTTTTCCGTTAAGCCGGGCAATGTGCCCAATACGCCTGTAAGGCCAAGGCCGCAGCCAACTGCCGGAATTAACGGAATGCAGTCAAAAGGACAGGCTTCCGCCGCACCGGTACGGTCTGCGACAGGCATCAAGCCTCCTGCGGATTTGAGAAGCAATGTGAAGGAGCAGACGTTAAATATTCCCAATTTCTTAAAGAGATAATACGAAGCTACATAATAAAAATAAAGTCGAAAAATAAATGTGAATACGTCCCATGCTTTGACAAAAAAGCATGGGATTTTTTTGTATACTGTTCCATAGCGTATTGAAAAGTATTTGATTACAGCTCCAGTGCCGGGCTGTTAAAACATATTTGAAGTACGCTTTGCCTGAAATGGAGGTGATACGAATTTATGAGGTATATATTGATATCTATTTTATAGAAAACGGGATGATGGATGCGCAGCTTTTGATTCTGACAATGCTGCTGCTGAAGGAAAAAATCCTGCCGCGGAGACTGGCAGCAGCGTCCCTGACAGGAGGAATAGGAGCTGTACTGATTCTCTTGTCCGGTGTCGGATTCGGCATCGGCTACATTCTGCTTGTGCTTGTGCTTGACATGGTGATGCTTCTTGTGTGCATGAAGGGAATTCTTAGACGGGAGGAGGCATTTCAGAGGATTGCAATAGGAGTCATTTATCTGCATGGTATGGCATTTGCCTACGGAAAGCTGGTGGAATGCGCTGAAAGACTTGGGGCAGGAGGGGCGGCGCAGATTGTGGTGGCAGCCGGGATTACAGGTATTGTATGCTTTCTGCTTGTCTATCGCGCCCGTGCGAAGCGAAGATGCATTTATAAGGTGACACTGACAGAGAACGGTGAGAAAGTCGAGCTTAAGGCATTGTTTGATACAGGCAATCTTCTGACAGACCCCATATCGGGCAAGCCTGTTTCGGTAATGGAGGATACGGAGATTATCAGGCAGTGGATTACAAAATATCCGCAGAAGTATAAAGCGATTCCTTATCGGAGCGTCGGAAAGGAACACGGGGTCCTTGAAGGGATTGTGGTAGATGAATTGGTCATACAGAAGGAAGAGGAACAGGTGGTAAAAAAGGAGACAATTGTAGCTCTCTATAAAGGAAGGCTTTCCGGCGAGGGAGCTTTTCAGATGATATTAAACCATAATCTGATATAAAGCAAAGGGAGGTTTATGATGATTATTAAATTATATTTGCCGGGAAGAGTAAGGCTGTCATTAGGCAAACATAACAATAAGGGTGCCGCAGGAAACGAAATACACTATATCGGAGGCTCAGAGGTGCTGCCCCCTCCGCTGGAGGGAGAGGAGGAAAACGAGGCGATTAACGGTCTGGAGACAGAAGGAGCAAACGAGGCAAGAGCGCTTCTGATTGAACACAATCTCAGGCTTGTGGTATATATTGCCAAGAAGTTTGACAACACGGGAGTGGGTGTGGAGGATTTGATTTCCATAGGAACGATTGGGCTGATTAAGGCAATTAATACCTTTAACCGCAGTAAAAATATTAAGCTTGCAACATATGCATCAAGATGCATTGAAAATGAAATTCTGATGTACCTGAGAAGAAATAATAAGACAAAGCTGGAGGTTTCCATTGACGAACCGTTAAATGTAGACTGGGATGGAAATGAACTACTTTTATCAGATATCCTCGGAACGGATGAAGATGTGATTTACAAGGACCTTGAGAATGAGGTGGAACGCAGCCAGTTAAAAAGAGCGATATCAAAGCTTGGAGAGCGTGAACGCACGATTATCATGCTCCGGTTTGGACTCAACAGTCCTGATGACATGGAAATGACACAGAAAGAAGTAGCAGACTATCTTGGAATATCCCAGTCTTATATTTCAAGGCTCGAAAAAAAGATTATGAAAAGACTGAAAAAGGAAATGGTAAGCTGACAGGATTCATACAGACGCATTTACGCCCTTTGTACATATGTCCGTACAGGCATTCATTGCCTGTTGGGCATAGACTATAGGAGGGTATAAGAATGGCACTTGGTAAAGTTGAAATATGCGGTGTAAATACGTCGAAGCTTCCGATTCTGAAAAATGAAGAAAAAGAGGCGCTCTTTGCGAGAATCGAACAGGGCGATATGGAAGCAAGAGAAGAATATATCAGAGGAAACTTAAGGCTGGTCCTGAGTGTGATTAAAAGGTTCTCACAATCCAATGAGAATGTAGACGACTTGTTTCAGATAGGATGCATCGGTCTGATTAAGGCGATTGACAATTTTGATTCCAGCTTAGATGTGAAGTTTTCAACCTATGCAGTTCCTATGATCATTGGGGAAATCAGAAGATTCCTGCGTGATTCCAGTAATCCGATACGTGTGAGCCGTTCCCTGAAGGATACTGCGTATAAGGCAATCTATGCAAAGGAAAATCTTACCAGGAAAAATCTCCGGGAGCCGACAATCATGGAGATATCCGAAGAAATCGGCATTCCCAAGGAGGATATCGTATATGCGCTGGATGCGATACAAAATCCCATGAGCTTGTACGAACCGGTATATACAGAGGGCGGAGATACGCTTTATGTGATGGATCAGATTAGCGACAAAAAGTGCAAAGAGGACAACTGGGTCGAAAATATCTCACTGAGTGAGGCAATGAAAAGATTAGATGAGAGAGAGAATGAGATTATCCAGCTAAGATTTTTTGAGGGAAAAACGCAGATGGAAGTGGCGGAGTATATCGGAATATCCCAGGCGCAGGTATCAAGGCTTGAAAAAAATGCCCTGCGCGTTATGAAAAAATATTTAGTCTATTAAATTTGAAGTTTTTAGAAAAAATCTGCTTATTTTGAAGTGACAGACAATACAAACTATTGACTAAAATCGAAAAACAATTTACAATAGTTCTTAAGTAATTAAAGTTTGTTGTGCGAAAGGAAGTTACTTATGAATAAGCAGAAAAAGAATAAATCAGGCAGACGTACAAGTGTTAAGTGGTTGATTATAGCAATCGCATCGGTCCCTCTTTTGGTCGCATGTGTATTAATTACGACTTTTTCAGCATGGATTTTGAAAGACGGATTGAAGAACGAAGTGGTAACAGGTCTGGAGTCCTCCGCATCGGGCGTGCTGCTGTCTTTGGATTATGTTTCTACGGACAGCTTCCGTCTGGTGGGTGAAGATTTGTACAAGGGCGATTATAATGTCACGGAGAATATGGACGCGATTGACTACTTTGCTTCCAGCAATGATGTGGAAATCACAATATTTTACGGAGACACCAGAAGGGCGACTACGATCAAAAATGAAAACGGACAGAGAATCGTGGGAACGGTAGCGGATTCTGAAGTTGCGTCAATCGTACTGGATCAGGGACAGGAATATAATACGGAAGATGTGATAGTAAACAATAAGCACTATTATGGATATTACATGCCGGTAAAGGATTTGAGTACAGGAAATGTTGTAGGCATGATTTTTGCAGGGAAGTCGCAGGAGGAGGTTACTTCATACATTAGTGTAAGAATTAACGCTCTGGTCATTTTATCCGTTGTTATCTATATTCTCTGCATGATAGTTGCGACGCTTGTTACCCAAAAAAGATTCCTTGTGCCGATTGGAAAGCTGTCGAAAGTGGCGCAAAGGCTGGCAGGAGGAGATATTAACCAACAGGTTGAACGGGATACAAACGATGAGTTTGGAGACCTGACCGATGACTTTGCAATGATGATAGCGAATATAGGAAATCAGGCACGGATTGCAGAAAAAGTAGCTGACGGAGATTTGACAGTAGCATGCAAGCCGGCAGGCGAAGCCGATGTTATGGGCAAGGCACTCAAGAAGATGCTGCATGATAATAACAGGAATCTGTCTGTAATCCGCGATGCGGCAGCAAGAATGGCATCAGGCGCAAACGAGGTTGCGAGTGCAAGTAATTCCCTGGCGCAGGGTACAACTGAGCAGGCAAGCGCGATTGAGGAGATTACGGCTTCCATTGAAGAGATTGCAAATGGTGCAAAAATCAATGCAGATGATGCCAATAAGGCAAATGATTTAGTACAGAATACTAAGGACGAGGCAATTCGCGGCAACGAGCAGATGAAGCAGATGATATCTGCAATGCAGGATATCAATGAGTCTTCTGAGAATATTTCTAAGATTATGAAGGTAATTGATGACATTGCTTTCCAGACCAACATTTTGGCACTGAATGCTTCCGTGGAGGCCGCAAGAGCAGGAGTGCATGGCAAAGGATTTGCGGTAGTGGCTGATGAGGTTCGAAACCTGGCAAGCAAATCAGCGGAAGCTGCTAAGGATTCTGCTGAGATGATAGAGGATTCCATTAAGAGGGTTGAGGTTGGTTCTAAGCTTGCAGTGGAGACAGCAGCGGCTCTTGAAGAAATCTTAAGCTCTGTTGAGAATATCGCATCAATTGTAAGCAACATTGCAGAGGCTTCAGTTAATCAGGCAAGTTCTGTAGGACAGGTTAACGCAGGCATTACACAAATCGCGGATGTTGTACAGACAAATTCTGCCACATCTGAGCAGTGTGCAGCCGCCAGTGCAGAGCTTTCAAGCCTTGCAGGACAGCTTCAGCATGCAGTCGGCAAGTATAAGCTTCTTGCCAAAAGGGGAAGAAAGGTTGACTTTGATGATATGACGGAAGCTGAGGAAGAGAGTGACTATGTAGATAACGAAAGCATCATTTCGCTCGAATCAGACTTCGGGAAATATTAAATAAAAATAACAGGCAATTGTTCTGCCCCGGCAATAAAATGTCGGGGTAGTATTTCATGCAGACAGAGACGAAAAAGGAGCAAAGTTGAAAATATACGCAGCAAGAGTCTGTGCGATTCAGGCAGCAGAGGAGAAAAGGCTGTGTGAGCTGTTAGACAGTGACAGAATGGTTAAGGTACGGACATTGAAACATCAAAAAGAGAAGGAACGGAGTATATGCGCAGGACTGCTGCTTCGGTATGCTTTTCTGCAGGCAGGCTATCATGAAAACGCATGGCAGCAAATTGAGATTGAAAAAGGGGAATACGGCAAACCGCAGATGAAAGAATATCCGGACTTCCACTATTCATTGTCACATTCCGGGGAATGGGTTGTATGTGCTGCAGATGCGGCGCCGGTGGGGGCAGACGTACAGGAAATGAAGCCATGGAAGATGCAGCTGGCAAAAAGGTTTTACCATAGAGAGGAATACAGCAGGCTCCTTGCATTGGGGGAGATGGATACAGACAGACAGACCAGAGCGTTTTATCGTATGTGGACAGCAAAGGAAAGCGTGGTGAAGCGGACCGGAAGAGGGATTGGAGCCGGTGTCAGCAGGTATGTGACCACAGAAGATTTTCAATGTGTATATGACGAAGCTGCAAATGAAACAATTCATATCAAACAATATGATGAACTGGAAGGATATATCGTCTGTGTATGCAGTGAGTCAGGAAATTTTCCCAAAAAACTTGAATTGATTAATATTACGAACATGGGATAAAGGCCAAATGGAGGAAAGCAGATGCTAAAGGAGTATGGAAAAAATCCAGTTAAAAAAGGAGAAGTAATCTTTACAGTGGGTGAGGCGCTGAGCCAGATTGGAATTGTTCTTTCCGGAAAGGTAATCATGCAGGGAGACTGTATCAAAATGATGAGAACGCAGGGCTCTTATCTTGCATTAAATGAATTGGGGCAGGAGACTTACAGTGCGACCTATACGGCACTGGAAGATTCGGTTGTGTATGTGCTTCCGGTTCAGGGAGAAGCGACACTCAAAAATATTATCGGAAAAAATGCGGATTACCGTGCCATTATGATATCATCGCAATTTCGGACTGCAGTAGAGCTTTACCGGATCAAATTAAGCCTGAATGAGCGTACGGAGAGAATTTATGCCTTTGCGCAGCGGAGCTACGAGGAATATAAGAATATGTGCAGGGCGTTTGGCTTTCCGGTGATGGGAATAGAGGAGCTTGAAGACCTCAGCCCTTATGAAAGTGCACAGGATATTGATGAGAACAAAGTCACTTATTATGAGGAAGGAGCAAAAATTCCTCTGCCTGCCAATAAGACATATTTTTCATACAGCGAAGAGATGGTGAGCATTCAGGTCCATGAGATTATGGAGTTTGTGGCAGTGCTGCGCGAGGATTGTACTGCCGCAGCAGAATACATCAAGAGTCTGCTTGATGCCTTATGCTTAAGACCAAGAATCAATCTGTATGAATACATGTACAATAAAGCGCAGGAAATCAAGAAAAAAGACGATGTACCGATTGAACTCCATATGTTTATGAATGGTATTATTGAGGAAACAGGTTTTCAATACAAAGAGCTGCAAAGCCAGTCTGCCAATATGCCTGATCTTGACATGGAACAATTAAGGAGTAAATTGGACAGCCTGGCTTCCGGAAAAATATCCAATGGAGAGCAGAAATCCAAGGAAGAAAAGGAAGCGGATATTAAGAGGGATTTGGAATCCCTGAAGGGTTCCATGGAACAAATTCTCCGGTATGGGGCACTCAGCGATGAGGATAATAAGACGCTCAGGGTAAATGTAGAGCATCTTGTACATGCACCTGACAGAATGTCTATTGAAGATGATGTGAAAAAGGCAAAGAAAGCGATTACTCCGCTTGTATTCAAGCTTTATCTGGCATGCTACCGCAGAATCAAGGAGGGACTGATAGAACCGCCCAAGGCAGTAGAGCTTTTTATGAATTTCGGCATGCTTGACGAGCGGCTGCTTGATGCAGAACATTTGGAATTTTTATGCGGAATAGAGCCTGAAGTCAATGAAGGCCCCTGCAAAGTAGTCACCATGATGGAATGGCTCGACTTAATTTATGAAGGAAAGAGGGAGCCGTCCAAGAGTGAATTTGATGAGGATTATGTAGAGAATCTCCGTTCACTCAAGAAGCAGGGGGAGATTACGGAAAAGGAACAGAAGGTATTGCTTAATAATATGGACAAGCGGGTGGAGTACGAAATTATGAATATGCAGATGAGCAATTCACGTACTGTATACGGGCAGCCTTCTTCTTATATGCCGATTTTGTATAAAGAAGCGATATTCGGATATCTTGACAAGATTCTTGTCACGAAAAAGAAAATTAACGAAAGTGTAAAAAAGCTTCTGAAGTTAGATTACTCCGTATTTTACAGAGAGGTCATTTACTCAAACAATGATCTTAAGATTATCAATGAAACAGTGATGAAAAATGTATATCCGGACGTTATATTGTTCCCGTTATTTGGAAATAACGCGTCAATGTGGCAGGAGGTCGGCGGCAAGAATAAGGGAACGCCGGGGCGTTTCTGCTTTCCGATAATGACAAGCAGCAACATTGATGACCTGATGATAAAAATGTTCGGCCGCTTCCGCTGGGAGCTTTGCCGCTGCATACAAGGCATGGCATGGAACGATGTAAAGGTAAAATCACTGACCTCAGAGTATATGGATTACATTCAGTTCTACCGCAAAAACAGGGATTTATCAGATGAGGCACGCGATAAAATTAAGCTCCAGATTCAGAAGGCAAGGAATAATTCAAGGGAAATCTTTCTTATGGATTATGAGGCATGGATTAAGAACGAGGCAAATGGCGCCATGAAGATGAACAAGGTGGCAAGGGAGATTGTAGCTACTTACTGTCCGTTAGAGAAGGGAATCCGGACCAGGCTTAATGCCCAAAGACCATACGAAGTGGCACAGGCGCGAAGCATCAGAAATGCGCAGAAGAAAAAGCAGGAGTTCGAGCTGAAAATCAAGGCGATACAGAAGGTCACGCCGGATGTGCCGGACGAGATTATGAATACATATAACTTCTATGCGGATATGTAAGAAAGCAGCAGGCGGTTTGGGTGCTGTGTCAGATAACCGCAAAACCAGATGATTGAAAATATTGAAAGACCGGCAAAATATTTAGTTTGCCGGTCTTTTGAAATGATTTATGAAAACGTTTTACGATTCCTCTGCTTTTGACTCGTCATCGTGTGCTTCAGATGGTTCATCGGCAGGTTCTTCACTTTCAGGAAGAAGTATTGTGACCGTTTCGATACGATTATTCTCTACCTTCTTGGCAGTGAGCGTGACTTTGTCCTGTGTGATAACAGATTCTCCCTCGGCAGGAAAGCGGTCCAGCAGTTCAATCATAATACCGCCGATGGAGTCGTAATCTTCAGAGTCAAATTTTGTTCCAAGCGCATCGTTGATATCATCAAGCTTCATGCTTCCGCTTACCTCATATTCGTTGTCACTCAGCTTTTTCAGAAGCTCAGCTTCGTCGGCGTCAAACTCATCGCGGATTTCACCTACGATTTCTTCCAGAAGGTCCTCAACCGTAATCATGCCGACAGTAGCGCCGTATTCATTCAATACGAAAGCGACATTGGTCGTGATAAGACGCATCTCCAGAAGCAAATCAGCAGTTTTTTTGTACTCATAGGTGTAGTAGCCCTCACGCATGATATCGCGTATCCTGAAGCTTTCTTTGTCATTGACCAGCAGGAAATCCTTCACGAT
Source organism: Lachnospiraceae bacterium (assembly GCA_017622845.1). Classification (GTDB taxonomy): domain Bacteria; phylum Bacillota; class Clostridia; order Lachnospirales; family Lachnospiraceae; genus COE1. The sequence continues at coordinate 41,698 of JAGAQJ010000049.1, forward strand.
AACAATACCGATAATATTGTCGATTTCATCTTCGTAGACAGGAAGGCGCGTGTACATGGATTCGCGGAATATTGTCAGCAGCTCTTCATAGGATGCATTGACATCGACAGTAGTCATGTCGATGCGCGGAATCATGATATCTTTTGCCACGGAGTCGCCGAATTCAAACACGTTATAGATGAGCTTCTTTTCTTCCTGTTCGATAACGCCGTCTTCATGGCTGACATCAACATAAGTTTTCAGCTCCGTTTCTGTCATTACAACACGGTTGGAAGGGTCTATGTGCATAAGACCAAGGAAAATGCCTGCAATTTTGTCTATGATGAAGATAATCGGAGTCAATACCTGCATAAGGAAATAGATTACCCGTGCATATGCAAGGGATAGCTTTTCGTTGTTGCACATTGCCCATGTCTTCGGTACGATTTCACCGAAAATCAGTACGAGCAGTGTGAGAACACCGGTTGCGATACCGACAGCCGCATTTCCGAAGATACGTATAACGAGTGAGGTCATGAGAGAAGAAGCGCTGATATTAACAATATTGTTGCCGATAAGTACTGCGCTGATGAGCTTACTTTTTTTATCAAGAATTTTTTGAAGCGTGATAACGCTTTTTGTGGGGTTTTCATCTGCCATTGCACGTACCTTTACGCTGCTGATGGTGGTGAGGGCGGTCTCCGCCGATGAGAAAAAGCCTGACAGTACCAGAAGTACTGCGAGAATAACAAGTTGTATGACACCAGAGGTATCCAAAACAAAATCACTCCTTTAAAATTATAAATTCTTATTCTGCAACTGCTGTGAATATGACTGTTAGAAAAAGATTCCTTCCTTTACTTTCAGCATAAAAGTCATATTATTACGCGTATTAGCATAGATTATAACAGTGTTGGTGAAATAATACAAGACAATCTGTTAAAAATTGGAGGTAGTGTATTGTGAAAAGTGCATTAAGTACGGAGAGGCTGGTAGCCTTGCTGAAATGTCTGATGGCGGCATATCTGATCACAGGGGTGCTGCTTGCCGCGGTGGCAGGACTGCTGTACAAGTTTTCCCTTGGAGAAAATGCGATTGATATCAGTATCATTGTAATTTACTGTGTATCTTCGCTTCTGGCAGGACTTTTTTTCTCAAAAGGAGCGTCCAGCCGGAGATTTCTATGGGGAATGGCAGCCGGCGCGGCATATTTTTTAATTATATGTGCGGTATCGGCTGTGACGGAGCCTGGTTTTAATCCAATCAGCAATTCCTGCATCACTACGCTTTTCATCTGCCTTGGCAGTGGAATGCTGGGCGGGATGCTGGGATAGGACCGCAGTAACAATAATTGGATAAAAGATATTTTGAAAAAAACTGTATTTTCTGTCATAATATGTTATACTCAGACTGTGCCGCGGTTATCATAAGCTTTTGACAAAGACCTCCTGAATCAGAAAAATTTTTATGCAGGAGATGGTTGTTTGACGGCTTTTGAATGTATGGTTAAGCGGTAAAGTATAAAATAGGAGGAGAATAGCAGTATGAAGTACACATTACACAAGAAAACAGCGGGAATCAAAGCACTTCTGATGACGATGATTATAATTTTATCAATGGCTGTTCCGCAGATTACGGTGCAGGCAGCCCCCAATGAGGTCATTCAGGCAGCGCTTGGAATTGATGTGTCACGTTATCAGGGACAGATTAATTGGGATCAGGTAGCAGCCTCCGGCGTACAGTTTGCGATGATTAGAGTCGGATACCGCACACAGGGCACCGGTGTATTGAATGAAGACCCTTATGCGAGGTATAATCTTCAGGAAGCACAAAGAGTAGGAATTAAAGTAGGAGCGTACTTTTTCTCTGCCGCAGTGAATGAGGCTGAGGCGGTTGAGGAAGCTGTTTTCACGGCAAATCTTATCGATAAGTACAAAATAACTTTTCCTGTAGCATATGACTGCGAAGGTTTTCGGAGCACATCAAGCAGGCAATATGGCTTAGGCAAGGCTGTGAGAACTGCGCTTGCGGTGAAATTTCTGGATACGATTGCAGCCAGAGGATATACGCCGATGTTTTATGCCTCCAAAAATGAGATGACAGACAGTGCTGATTGGGATATGAGTGTGCTTAACAAATACAAGGTTTGGGTATCACAATATCCGACGGAGCCTTTTCCGATTACGCCGGCAAGCACTTATGCAGGAGTGCAGGCTATGTGGCAGTATACCTGTAATGCGGTAATTCCGGGAATTGCAGGAACAGTTGATATGAATGTTTCTTATTTTAATTATGACGGCATCGCGGAGCCGAAGGACGCAAGCGGGGCAGTACCGGTAAGTGCACAGGCAGCCGCAAATGTACAGTACAGCGAAGTGCTTGAGGTGGTTACCGCCACGACGACAGTAAATCTCAGAACAGTGCCGGGCACAGACAGCCCTGACACAATCGTAGTTCCGATAAATGCAGGAGACATGGTATACCGGGTAGGAATCGGAAATAACGGCTGGTCCAAGGTCCTTCTGAACAATCAGGTATTGTATGCATACACATCTTATCTGAAAAAAGTAATGTAGCTGCAGGCAAAAAAATAAAAAAATACTTTTCGAATGAATAAATATGTGATATACTACTCTAAACTATAATAACTTCAAGGAGGCAATTGGTATGAAGCACATTAAGACATTGACTACCAGAGACTATAAAGAGTCTGTGAAAAAAGGTGGATGCGGAGAGTGTCAGACATCCTGCCAGTCAGCTTGCAAGACATCATGCACAGTTGGAAATCAGAGCTGCGAGAATGTAAAATAATTTCTACATAAGCAGATTTGGCATTAATAGATTGCTTAAAGGATTTCACACAATAGAAGAAGTGTAGGTAAGCAGCGATTTTTTTGAGAATCGCTGTTTATTTATGCACACGGGCAGCAGAGAAGGGCGTTTTCCTGCCCGGCTACATATTTACAATGTTTAGGAAGGAAAGAGATAAGTTGATACACCAGTATAAAAATAATGGTTATAACATTGTGCTGGACGTGAACAGTGGTTCGGTACATGTGGTTGATGATATCGTATATGATGTAATTGCCTGCATGGTGGAAAATAATCTTGAAAATGCGGATAAAGCTGCTGCATTGAAGATTTTGGGAGAGAAATTTGCAGACAAGACAGAGGAGCTTTCTGAGCTTGTCGATGAGATATATGAGCTTAAGGAAGACGGAATGCTATTTACCGAAGATATTTACGAAAAGAGCATTGGTGCATTCAAAAACCGCGAGACGGTAGTCAAGGCGCTTTGCTTACATATTGCCCATGACTGTAACCTGAAGTGCAGATATTGTTTTGCAGAAGAAGGCGAATATCATGGCAGGCGTGCGCTTATGAGCTATGAGGTCGGCAAAAAGGCATTGGATTTTCTTGTGGCAAATTCGGGAAGCCGCGTGAATCTTGAGGTAGATTTCTTCGGCGGAGAGCCGCTTATGAACTGGCAGGTTGTAAAGGACCTGGTAGCATATGGCAGAAGCCTTGAAAAGCCGCACAACAAAAAGTTCCGTTTTACCCTGACAACGAATGGAGTTCTTTTAAATGATGACATCATAGAATTTGCCAATAAGGAAATGGCAAATATTGTGCTCAGCGTGGACGGCAGAAAAGAAGTCAATGACAAGATGCGTCCTCTTGCAGGAGGACAGGGAAGCTATGATATCATAATGCCGAAGTTCAAAAAGGTGGCTGAGAGCAGAAACCAGACAAATTACTATGTAAGGGGAACTTTTACGCATTTCAATAAGGACTTTGCGGCAGATGTCTGTCATTTAGCGGATATGGGATTTCAGCAGATATCGGTAGAGCCTGTAGTGGCGCCTGAGAATGAGGATTACGCACTTGTTGAGGCAGATATCCCTGAGCTGCTTGCAGAGTATGATAAGCTTGCGGCTGAGATGATTAAACGACATAAAGAAGGCAGAGGATTTAACTTTTTCCACTTTATGATTGATTTAAAGGGTGGTCCCTGTGTATACAAGAGACTTTCAGGCTGCGGTTCCGGTACGGAATATCTGGCTGTGACGCCGTGGGGAGATTTCTATCCCTGTCATCAGTTTGTAGGGCAGGAGCAATTCCTTATGGGAAATGTGGATACAGGTATTACCAATACTGATATCCGCGAAGAATTTAAGGCATGCAATGTGTATTCCAAGGAAAAATGCAAGAACTGCTTTGCAAAGTTTTACTGCAGCGGCGGCTGTGCAGCAAATTCTTATAATTTTCATGGAAACATTAATGACGCATATGATTTGGGCTGTGAGCTGCAGAGAAAACGTGTAGAATGTGCGATTATGATTAAGGCTGCCTTAGCTGAGGAAGAAGAAAAAGCACCGGGGCGGAGCGGACAGTAACGAAGCTTACAGGAATGCCGATGGCTGAACTGTAACAGGAAATAAGCAAAGGAAAGTAAAGGAGTATACAGACAATGAAAAAGAATAAGAGTATTATTACTTTGATTCTGACTGTGCTGATTATGGCGGCATTGGGGTATGTGGCAATATGGGGAATTGGCACGGAAAAGGCAGGGTCAGCATCAAAGATTAAGCAGGGGCTTGACCTTGCGGGCGGTGTAAGCATCACATATCAGGTAAAGGGCGATGAAAAGCCTTCTGCCGAGGATATGAGCGATACAATCTACAAGCTTCAAAAGAGAGTCGAGACTTATAGTACGGAAGCACAGGTATATCAGGAGGGTGATGACCGTATCAATATTGAGATTCCCGGAGTATCTGATGCGAATACGATTCTTGAAGATTTGGGAAGACCCGGAGCGTTGTATTTCATAGCGCAGACAGATGCGGACGGAAATCAGAATTATTCTTATACAGGTGCAGGAGCGACAGGGTATTCACTAAATAAGACGATTGAGGAACTGAAAGCTGACGGAAGCATTGTGCTTGAAGGCACAGACGTAAGCGTTGCACAGGGCGGTTCGGCAAGCGATTCCCTTGGCAACAGCCAGTTCGTTGTAGACCTTACTTTTACGAAGGAGGGGACACAAAAGTTTGGAGAGGCTACTACAAAGGCATATGCAAATAGCGAGTCTATCGGTATTTATTATGATGAGGATTTCATCAGTGTGCCGCGTGTACAGGCTGCATTGACGGATGGCAAGGCGCAGATTACAGGCATGAGCAGCTTTGAGGAGGCAGAACGGATTGCAAGTCAGATTCGTATCGGCGGATTAAAGCTTGAGCTTGAGGAACTGCGTTCGAATGTGGTAGGCGCCCAGCTTGGTGAGGAAGCGATTAGTACCAGCTTAAAGGCAGCGTTGATTGGATTGATCATTATTGCTTTGTTCATGATTATTGTATATCGTGTACCGGGCTTTTCTTCTGTCATTGCATTGATTATTTATACGATTTTGATTGTAATTTGTCTCAATATATTTGAGATTACCCTTACACTTCCGGGTATTGCAGGTATTATTCTTTCTATCGGTATGGCAGTTGATGCAAATGTTATTATTTTTGCGCGTATCAGAGAGGAGATTACAGCAGGAAAGACTGTAAGAAGTGCTATTGATACAGGATTCCAGAAGGCTCTCTCTGCAATTGTAGATGGAAATGTGACAACATTAATTGCAGCGCTTGTGCTTGCCCTGAAGGGGTCCGGTACAGTTAAGGGATTCGCATATACGCTTGCACTTGGTATTGTGCTTTCCATGTTTACAGCGCTTGTGGTAACCAGAATGATTCTCAAGTCACTCTTTGCTGTAGGCTTAAAGGATGTGAAGTTCTATGGTACGAACAAGGAAAAAAAGACTGTGAACTTCTTAGGCAGGAGAAATATTTTCTTTGCATGCTCTATCGCTGTGATTGTACTTGGATTTGTATTTATGGGAATAAACAATGCTTCAACAGGCAGAGCGCTTAATTACAGCCTTGATTTTGTGGGCGGTACGTCTACAAATGTTACCTTTAATGAGGACATGGACCTTGCAGAAATTGATGCAGATGTTGTTCCGGTGTTCAGCAGTGTGACCGGTGACGGTGCGGTTCAGGTGCAGAAGGTTGCAGGCTCGAATGAGGTCATTTTCAAGACCAGAGAGCTGAATGTTGATGAGAGACAGCAATTAGCAGATGAATTGGAAGCGAATTTCGGTGTCAACAAGGAATTGATTACTGCTGAGACGATCAGCTCTACCATCAGCTCAGAGATGAAAAGCGACGCCGTTGTGGCAGTTATCATTTCTGCAATTTGTATGCTGATTTATATCTGGTTCCGTTTTAAGGATATTCGATTTGCAGCCAGCTCTGTCGCAGCGCTTTTGCATGATGTGCTTGTTGTACTTACATTCTATGCAGTTGCAAGAGTATCTGTGGGAAGTACGTTTATTGCATGTATGCTTACGATTGTAGGTTATTCAATCAATGCGACAATCGTTATCTTTGACCGTATCAGAGAGAACCTTGGCACCATGCTTAAGAAGGATTCCCTGGAGGAGCTGGTTAACAGAAGCATCAGCCAGACGCTTTCAAGAAGTATCTTCACTTCATTAACAACCTTTATCATGGTTGCTGCATTGTATGTGCTTGGCGTTACTTCAATCAAAGAGTTTGCATTGCCGCTTATGGTAGGTATCGTATGCGGTACATATTCCTCTGTATGCATCACTGGTGCACTTTGGTATGTACTTCGTACAAAGCTTGTAAAAAAGGCTGCAAAATAAGCGTAATCGTTTCGCAAAGGCTGGCTGTAACGAATGAACGGTGCATGTGGCATCCAAAGGAAAAATGTCAGCAGAACTGACGGGTGTCGGAGCGTGGGGAAGTGAAACTATCATTTCCTTGCCAGATGATATAGATGGAAACAAATTTTCAGCCAGTACACGATTGTACTGGCTGATTGATATTTGGGAAAACTCCGCAGAATCATTTTTCATTAGTAAGGAGGAGGAAGGAGAGATAAGATGCGTGCATTGCACAGGAATCAGGGAATATCGGCGGCTGTTCTGAAATGGATTGCGGTGGGAACGATGATCATAGACCATTTTGCAGCGGCAATTTACTGGCAGATGGCAGACCGAAATGGAGAACTCTATGAGCTTATGAGAAGAATCGGCAGAATTTCCTTTCCGATTTATTGTTTTTTGCTGGTGGAGGGCTTTTTCCATACAAGAAATGTGTACTGGTATCTTCGAAACTGCCTTCTGTTTGCTGTGATATCAGAAATTCCTTTCAATATGGCAATATTTGGCAGAGTATGGTATCCTTATGGGCAAAACATTTATTTTACGCTTTGTCTGGGCTTATGTGCGCTTATATGTCTTGACAAGCTTCGATACCAATATAAAATAAAATACCTGCTGATGAAGCTATGCATAATCGGAGCATTCGCATATGCAGGAGAACTGCTTGCGGTGGATTATCACTGGAAGGGTGTATTGTTTATCATTATGTTTTATTATACCAGGGATATGCAGGAGTGGGCGCGGAACATCATCGGAGTCTGTGCATTTGCTTATGAGATTACGGCGCCGCTTGCGTTTATCCCGCTGCATTTTTATAATGGAAAGCGCGGCAGGCAGCATAAATATTTTTTTTATGCGGTTTATCCGGTGCATTTATTGATATTTGGACTGATTAGACTGTATATGAATGGGACTTTAACCGGTTAAGGGATAACAGTGTTATTTGTTAACCATGATAGAGCATTTACCGGTTAAATGATAATCAGGAAAAACAAAGATGATATCTGTTAGAAAGGAAGATAAGAGATGTATACATATGAAATGAACGCAGGCTACAGTGATATGGACGAGTCGCTTCAGATGACGATACCGGCAATTTTGGACTGCTTTCAGGATGCAGCAATCTTTGAGGCGCAAAACGGCAAGATTACGGTAGAGTATCTGTATGACAGACAGATTGCATGGCTTCTTAGTTCATGGCAGATAGTGATAGAGAGACGCCCAAGGCTTAATGAGCGAATCAGGATTGCCACAGTACCCTATGAATTCAGAGGATTTCTGGGCTACCGGAATTTTACGCTTACAGGGGAAGACGGCAGGATAATTGTGAAGGGAGCGTCAATATGGACATTGATAGATACAAATAAGCTGCTGCCGGTAAAGCCGACACAGGAATTAATCAATGGGTATCAAATAGGCGAAAAGCTTGACATGAACTACGCGCCGCGCAAGATAGCGCTTCTTGGTGACGGAGCGGAGGCAGAGCGTTTTCAGGTGCGCAAATACCAGATTGATTCCAACCGCCATATGAATAACGTGGAATATGTTAAGCTTGCCATGGAAACGCTGCCCAAGGAGGCTTCCATCAAGGAATTGAGGGTAGAATACAAAAAAGCAGCTCATGCAGGTGATGAGATAATGGCTCAAGTAGCTGTGATGGACAATAAGCATCAGGTTGTGCTGAAAGCTTCTGACAAAGAAATCTATGCCATTGTTGAATTTACACTGGCAAAAATAGTGGATTGACTATCTTTACACTGACGCTGATTGCCATAAATTACAAGTGGCCAGTACGCAGTATAAACGATTTGCAGAAAGTATGTAATAGGAGGTTTCCATGAGTAAATGGATGGTAGCTGCTAAGCGGGCTGATTTTAATGCGATTTCTGAAAAATACGAGATTAGTCCTGTGCTTGCACGCATTATCAGAAACAGAGATGTCGTGGAAGACAGAGACATAGACAAATTCCTGAATGGAACAAGACAACAATTGTATGCGCCAACGCTTCTAAAGGACATGGATAAGGCGGTGGATTTGCTGCTTGAAAAGACAGCAGAGGGAAAGCATATCCGCATTATAGGAGATTATGACATTGATGGGATTTGTTCTACCTACATATTATACAGAGGGCTGATGGAGTGCAGGGCACATGTTGACACTGCGATTCCGCATAGAATCCATGACGGCTATGGGTTGAATGAACATCTGATACAGGAGGCGTATGATGCAGGTACGGATACCGTTCTTACCTGTGACAATGGAATTGCGGCATATGACCAGATAGCGTTTGCAAATACTCTGGGAATGACCGTGATTGTGACAGACCATCATGAGGTGCCATATGAAGAAAAAGAGGGTGTCAGACAGTATAAAGTGCCGCCGGCGAAGGCAGTAGTAGACCCAAAGCAGGAGGATTGCCAATATCCCTTCTCTGAAATCTGCGGCGCAGTGGTGGCATATAAGCTGGTGCTTGCATTGCTTGGTAAAAAAAATAATGTGGACTGGAAGCAGATTATGGAATCGGAAATCGGGCTTGAGCTTTTGGAGTTTGCCGCATTTGCAACAATTGGTGATGTGATGGAGCTAAGGGACGAGAACCGCATTATTGTGAAAAGCGGACTTGAGCTTATGAAAAATACAAGAAATGCAGGTCTGAAAGCGCTGATGCAGGTAACCGGAACAGACTCTTCGCAGATAAAGCCTTATACGATAGGCTTTGTGCTTGGTCCATGCCTGAATGCTACGGGAAGGCTTGATACGGCTGTGAATGCACTTGAGCTTTTTCAATCTGCAAGTGCAGAGCAGGCAGTGAAGCTTGCAGGAGACCTTAAGGCTATGAACGACAGCAGGAAGGAGCTTACGCTGAAAGGCGTGGAGGAAGCCGTCAGGCAGATTGAGGACAAAGGACTTGATAAGGACCGCGTGCTGGTCATTTATCTTCCTGACGTACATGAGAGCCTTGCCGGCATCATAGCAGGAAGAATCCGTGAGAAATACTACAAACCGACCTTTGTCCTTACCAAAGCAGAGGACGGTGTGAAGGGCTCGGGACGTTCTATCGAGGCGTTTCATATGTATGACGAGATGACAAAGTGCAAGGAGCTTTTTACAAAATACGGAGGGCACAAGCTTGCCGCAGGTTTATCGCTTGCAGAGGAAAATGTTGATGTCCTGAGACGCAGGCTTAATGAGAATTGCCGGCTTACAGAGGATGACTTTGAGGAAAAGGTGCTCATTGATGTTCCTATGCCGATGAGTTATGCAAGCATTGCATTTGTGGCAGAGCTTTCAAGGCTTGAGCCTTTCGGAAATGGGAATCCAAAGCCGCAGTTTGCGCAGAAAAATGTACATTTCGTCAAGGGGAAAATTCTTGGGGCGAACCGTAATGTAGGAAAATATACAGTGGAAGACGAAAACCAAAGAAGTTATGAGCTGATTTACTTCGGAGATATCGAAGGCTTTAACGCATATATGGAGCAGAGGTTTGGAAAAAAGGCAGTGAATTTGCTTTATCAGACAAGGACAGACGATATCGTTTTATCTGTGGTGTATTATCCTGATATCAACGAATTCAGAGGAAATAAAACCTTGCAGATGGTCATGAAGTATTATCAATAGTGCCTGCCGGCGAGGGTGTTGGATATACATTTTTTGGAAATGGTTTATCTTTTGTTAAGAAAAATTATGCTATTTTTATGATTTAAACACATTTTTGACACATTTAGTGGGTATATTAATATACAGATAGTTGAAGCACTCACTATCTCCCCCCTCATAAGAAAATATGCGATAAGGACTCACCGTCAGGCGAGTCCTTATTGTATTTCCTGCAGGCTATCCGGTACTGGATTTGCTGGACGAAAACGGATACTGCGGCTGCTTGTATTTAAATGCTGTATTTGGTTCACAGTTAATTGATTAATTGTTTCAAAGACAACGGTATGAACAGGTTATAAGGGTAAAAACTTATAACCTGTTTATTTTTACCCCTCTTGATTAAAAAAAACAGATATGATATTCTTGAGTGTAGTATGGTTAGGCTGATATACACAGGAACCCAAAAGAAAATTGGCTGCAGAGCTGACGGGTGTCCGGCGCGTGGGCAGGAGAGAAGGTCATTCTTCTGTTCAATTTTCATAGAATATAAGAGAAATATTGGAATGGAGTGAGGGTATGATAAAATGTAGAAGTCTGTTAAAGGGAATAGACTACGAATGTATTAAGGGCAGTGCGGATGTGGATGTATCTGAGGTAGTAAACGACTCCAGAAAAATTACAAAGGACTGCCTTTTTATATGTATACAGGGTGCGAATTTTGATGGGCACAATGCAGCGTCTGATGCTGTGAAGGCAGGAGCGGCAGTGCTTGTAATCAGTCATGAGGTGGAGCTTCCCGGGGATGCAGAGGTTACAGTAATTAAGGTTGCCGATACCAGATATGCGATGGCATTTATCTCAGCCAATTACTTTGGCAATCCGGCTGATGATATGAAGATTATCGGCGTGACAGGCACAAAGGGAAAAACCACAACGGCATATTTTGTCAAGTATATCCTTGAAAATGCAGGTTATAAGGTCGGACTCGTAGGAACGATAGAGACGATTATCGGCGATAGGGTGATTCCTGCTTCCAACACAACGCCCGAGTCGTATACGCTCCAGAAATATTTCAGGGAAATGAAAGAGGCAGGCTGTCAGGTGGTTGTAATGGAGGCTTCCTCACAAGGCTTTATGATGCACAGGACGCAGGGCTTTGTGTTTGATTATGGCATTTTTACCAATATAGAGCCTGACCATATCGGACCTAACGAACATGCTTCCTTTGAGGAGTATCTGTCCTGTAAGGCGATGCTCTTTAAGCAGTGCAGAGTAGGAATCGTAAACTGCGATGACAGACACTGGGAGAAGGTGACGGAAGGTCATACCTGTGCGCTTGAGACATATGGCTTTGACGAGCGTGCTGATTTGAGGGCAAGTGATTTGAAGCTGGTGACAGGCGCCGGATTTTTGGGGATTAATTTTAAAGTTTCAGGGCTTCTGAATATGGAGATTGAGACAGATATTCCCGGCAAATTCAGTGCTTACAATGCATTGACGGCGATTGCCATATGCAGGCATTTCGGCGTAAAAGAGGACGACATCAAGAAGGCGTTGGCTGGCGCCAAGGTAAAGGGCAGAATCGAGATGGTCAAGGTATCAGATGATTTTACGCTGATGATTGACTATGCACATAATGCGATGGCGCTTGAGAGCCTGCTCACTACGCTTAGAGAGTATCAGCCCAATCGACTGGTCTGCCTTTTCGGGTGCGGAGGAAACCGTTCCAGGCTCAGGCGTTATGAGATGGGCGAGGTGAGCGGAAGACTTGCAGACCTTACGATTATTACTTCGGATAATCCGCGGTTTGAAGAACCGCAGGATATTATAGAAGATATTAAAATCGGCATCGGCAAAACAGAAGGCAAATATGTAGAGCTCTGTGACCGCAAGGAGGCAATCCGGTACGCTATCACACATGGTCAGAAGGGCGATATTATTGTGCTCGCAGGAAAGGGGCATGAGGATTATCAGGAAATCAAGGGCGTGAAGCATCCTATGGATGAACGCGTACTGATTCAGGAAATTCTAAGCGAAATCAATTGCGGCAGCGATAACAGTTGAGTACAGGGATGTCTGTGAATAGTAACAGTAATAATGTGCCGTGGTTTTGGTTACAGGAGAGATGAATTGTTACTTTCATCAAAAACGAGTAATACATAATATAAGGAAATGAAGAATGAATGACAGGCAGATTTGCTAATATTATAGTAGATATTTCACATGAAAAGGTTGACAGACCATTCCAATACCGCATACCGGAAGCATTAAGGGAAGAAATCGCAGTAGGAACGGCGGTGATGATTCCATTTGGCAGAGGAAACAAGCTGATCAAAGGCTATGTGATGGAGATTACGGATAAGGCGGAATATGATGAGGAACGGTTAAAGGCGATTGATTCCGTTGTAAAAGGAGGAATCAGTGCGCAGGGCGACGCACTCAGGCTGGCATGGTGGATTAAGGAAAATTATGGTTCTACGATGATAGCGGCGTTAAAGACGGTACTTCCCGTGAAGCAAAAGATGAAACAGCTTGTGAAAAAGACGCTGGTTTGCAAGGCAGATGCGGCAGCGGCAAAGGCAGAGGAATTTGAAGCAAAGCATCAGAAAGCAAAGGCAAGACTCATGCGGGAGCTTTCTATACAGCCGATCATTCCCCAGAGCCTGGTGACAGGTAAGTTAAACATTACAGCGCAGACGATTCAGTCTCTTGAGAAGGCAGGATTGATAGAGGTACAATCAGAGGATATCTACCGTAGCGCATTGCCTGCAAATGTTTCGCAGGGGTGGCAGAAAAAGCAGCCCGGAAAGTTATCGGAAAAACAGCGTGCGATTGTGGACAGTATTGCAGCGGAATTTCAGGCAGGCATCAGACAGACGTATCTGCTTCACGGGGTGACAGGAAGCGGTAAGACAGAAGTCTATATGGAACTGATTGATTATGTGATTGCCCAGGGAAAGCAGGCAATCGTACTGATACCCGAGATAGCGCTTACGTATCAGACGCTTGTGCGGTTTTATCAGCGGTTTGGCGACAGGGTATCCGTGATGAATTCGCGTTTATCGGCAGGTGAGCGTTCCGATCAATATGAGCGTGCCGCTAAGGGAGCGATTGATATCATGATTGGTCCCCGTTCCGCTCTTTTTACACCGTTTGAGAGATTGGGACTTGTAATTATAGACGAAGAGCATGAGGGCAGCTATAAAAGTGAGAGCATGCCAAAGTATCATGCAAGGGAGGTGGCAGAAGCGCTTTGCCGCATGAAGCATGCCAGCCTGCTTTTAGGTTCGGCAACACCGTCACTGGAGTCCTATTACAGAGCTCAAAAAGGTGAGATAACGCTTTTTGAGCTAAAGGAGCGGCTTGCCGGAGGGGAGCTTGCGCAAGTTTATGTGGAGGATTTAAGGGATGAGCTTAAGAGTGGAAACCGTTCGATATTCAGCAGGAGGCTTCATGCGCTTATTGAGGATAGATTGAAAAAGGGCGAGCAGACCATGCTTTTTATCAACCGCAGGGGATATGCAGGCTTTGTATCGTGCAGGGCGTGCGGCTATGTGATGAAATGTCCGCATTGTGATGTATCCTTGTCAGAGCATACGGACCGGCACAGGAAAACGAGCAGGCTGGTATGCCACTACTGCGGATATGAGACCCCTAATGTCATCAATTGTCCTCAATGCGGTTCGAAATATATCTTAGGCTTTCGGGCAGGCACACAGCAGATTGAGGAGCTTCTGCACAAGGAGTTTCCGGCTGCAAGAGTGCTGCGGATGGACGCTGACACGACGAAAAGCAAGGACAGCTACGAGCAGATATTGTCACAGTTTGCCAATGAGGAGGCTGATATTCTTGTAGGAACGCAGATGATTGTAAAAGGACATGATTTTGCAAAGGTTACCCTTGTGGGAATCCTTGCGGCAGATATGTCACTTCATGCAGGCGACTACAGGGCAGGAGAGCGCACTTTTCAATTGCTGACGCAGGCAGCAGGCAGAGCAGGTAGAAGCGCACTTGCAGGCGAAGTGGTGATACAGACATATCAGCCGGAGAACTACACGATTATCCACGCTGCCAATCAGGATTATGAGGGCTTTTACGAGGAAGAGATTTCTTATCGTGATTTGATGATGTATCCGCCAGTGGCACATATGATGGCAGTGCTTGTCCTCTCGGCAGATGCGCTTACCGGCGCAGAGCATGCGCAGGAGCTTGCCGACAGGGCAAAAGACAGATGCGGAGCGAAGAATCCGGTAATCATAGGTCCGACGGAGGCTTCTATCGGAAGGATTAATGATGTTTACCGATATATTTTTTACGTGAAGCACAGGGATTATCAGGTACTTGTGGATATTAAGAATGAGCTGGAGGATTTCATTGGCAGACTGCAGTGGAGCACAGACAGCGTGCAGTTTGATTTTGATCCGATGAGCAATTATTAACAATGATTTATGATGAAACAAAAAAGACAGAAAGGTAAGGAGAATCAGTATGGCAATCAGAACAATCAGAGAAATAGGAGACCCGGTTTTAAACAAGATTTCAAAGGAAGTAAAAGAGGTGACACCGCGGATACAGGATTTAATTGACGATATGTTTGAGACAATGTATGAGGCAAATGGTGTCGGACTTGCTGCACCTCAGGTGGGAATATTAAAACGAATTGTGGTAATTGATACTACGGGGGAGGACCCGATTCTGCTTATCAATCCACGTATTGTAGAGACAAGCGGAGAGCAGACAGGAAATGAAGGCTGCCTGAGCGTTCCGGGGAAAACAGGCATTGTCACCAGACCCAACTACGTTAAGGTAGTGGCTCAGGACGAGGAGCTTAATGAATTTGAGATTGAGGGTGAGGAGCTTCTTGCAAGAGCGCTTTGCCATGAGATTGAGCATCTTGACGGTCATCTCTATGTGGAGAAGGTAGAAGGCGAGCTTATGGATGTAGAGCTGCTTGATGATGAAGATTAGCAGCTGGTCAGTGCGTGAGAACACATAAATTGTGTAAGGCATCAAGCCGCCGCGAAGCGGTTCTGCATGGCTTGATGCTCGTGACGATGAAGTACTGAATCGTTACGGAGACTAAAAAGGAGTGTGAACAAAATGAAAATTGTTTTTATGGGGACTCCGGATTTTTCCGTGGGAGCGCTCGAGGCACTGATTCATGCCGGACATGAGATTACTGCAGTTGTAACACAGCCTGATAAGGCAAAGGGAAGAAGCGGCCATCTGCAGTTTTCCCCGGTTAAGGAGTGTGCCGTTCAACATGGAATCCCTGTATTCCAGCCGAAAAAAATTAAGACACCGGAGGCGATAGCGGAGCTGAAACAATACGAGGCAGATGTTTATATCGTGGCAGCATTCGGACAGATCTTGTCAAGGGAAATATTGGAAATGCCAAGATTTGGCTGTATTAATATTCATGCCTCTTTGCTGCCAAAATACAGAGGAGCGTCACCGATTAACCAGTGCATTATAGATGGAGAGAAGGAGACTGGCGTCACAATCATGCAGATGGATTTGGGAGTGGATACCGGTGACATACTTACACAGAAAAAGGTTACAATAGATGCTAAGGAAACAGCAGAGAGTCTTTTTGATAAGCTTTCGCAGACAGGAGCAGAGTTGATTGTGGAAACGCTTTCAATGCTTGAGCGCGGAGAGATTACTCCGGTAAAACAGGACGAGAGCCTTTCCAGCCATACAAAAATGATGGACAAATCATTAGGAAGGATTGACTGGACCAAAGATGCCGTCTCCATAGAGAGGCTGGTCAGAGGATTAAATTCATGGCCAAGTGCATACACATTGGCAAATGGTAAGACAATCAAGCTTTGGAGCTGCGATGTTGTTTCTGGGGACAGTATCAATGAGCAGAAGCCGGGCACGATTGTTTCCATTGCAAAGGACTCCTTTGATGTGGCATGCGGAAAAGGCATTTTGAGAGTCTGTGAATTGCAGCTTGAAGGAAAAAAGCGTATGGATACGAAAAGCTTTCTGCTTGGGAATCAGTGGAAAGCGGGCATGTGCTTAGGGGAATCATAAGAGCTTGTTTGAACATTTCAGAAAGGAGTTTTTATGCCGTATTTTTATGGATATTATTTTGATCCCACTTATATTTTGGTATTGATTGGAGCAGTTCTGAGTATTATTGCGTCTGCAAAGGTCAACTCTACTTTTAACAAATATTCAAGAGAGAGAAGTATGTCAGGAATGACCGGAGCACAGACAGCAGAGGCGATTTTAAGGAGTAAAGGTATCTATGATGTGCGTGTGGAACATATCAGAGGAAACCTTACGGACCATTATGACCCATCAGCAAAGGTGGTTCGCCTTTCAGACAGCGTTTATCATTCCACTTCTGTAGCGGCAATCGGTGTAGCAGCGCATGAATGCGGACATGTCATGCAGCATCATGAAGGATATGTACCGCTGAACATCAGGACGGCGCTTGTCCCGGCGGCCAATATCGGTTCTAAGCTTGGAATTCCTATTATTCTGCTCGGAATTATACTTGGGAGCAACTCTTTGTTGATTCATATCGGTATCTGGGTATTTGCGCTTGCTGTTCTTTTCCAGCTAGTGACGCTTCCGGTGGAGTTTGATGCTTCGAAAAGAGCGCTTGTCTGTATTGAGCAGTATGGTATTGTCACAAGCGAGGAGCGCAGGAAAAGTGCGAAAGTATTAAAAGCGGCAGCATATACTTATGTGGCAGCGGCAGCGTCATCAATTCTGCAGCTTTTAAGACTGGTGATGCTGTTTGGAAGACGAGACGATTAAAACCATGAAAGAAAGAGAAGCAAACTGAATTATGATCGTTTGATTCCAAAATGGAAGACGAGACGATGAAACCAGGAAGTAAAGGGTGTAAAATATGCAGGCTGTGACGGAAAATAATAAAATGAATCTGCGTATGCTTGTGCTTGAGATGCTTTTGACAGAGAATGCGTATTCGCATGTCATTGTCAGAGAGGTACTCAATAAGCATAATTATCTCTCTCAGCAGGAAAAATCATTTATCAAAAGATTGTATGAGGGAACTTTAGAGAGAAGAATTGAGCTGGACTATGTGCTGAATCAATTTTCTAAGGTTCCGGTCAATAAAATGAAGCCTGTTATACGGGCTGTTATGCGTATGGGTGTGTATCAGATATTGTATATGGACGCAGTGCCTGATGCAGCAGCCTGCAATGAAGCGGTAAAGCTTGCGCAAAAAAAGGGATTTTCTTCGCTGAAGGGCTTCGTAAACGGTGTGCTTCGGACAATTGTGCGCAATAAGGAAAATATCACATATGACAGCTTATCTGTAAAATATTCCATGCCCGAATGGATTGTTGGCTTATGGATGCAGCAGCTTGGTAAGGAAACGACAGAGCTTGTATTGCAGGGACTGCTGGAGGAGCACCCAGTCACAATTCGGTTCAGAGATATTCCTGAGATAACAGAGGTCGATATGGACACCGCGGTAAAGGCTGTCGAAAAGGCGCTTTTTAGTCAGGATGGAAAAATAGAAAAACATCCGTACCTGCCATATGCATATCAATTATCAAAGACAGATGATATTACGAGACTTCCGTATTACAATGCCGGAGCATTCGTGATACAGGACGTCAGCTCTATGCTTGCAGTGGAGGCAATCGGCTTTAAGGAGATGAACCTTAAAGACAGAAAGGAGCCTGTATTCGTCTTAGACCTTTGTGCGGCACTGGGCGGTAAATCAATGCTTGTGGCAGATTTGCTGGAAAAGCTTGGCGTAAATTACGTGGTGATATCAAGAGATGTGTCAGCACGCAAGGTAGAGCTGATGCAGGAAAACTTTGACAGGTGCGGACTCAGGCATGCGGAGGCGGTTGTAAAAGATGCGCTGCAAAAGGACGAGGAACTTTTTGAAAAGGCGGATATTGTAATTGCCGATGTACCTTGTTCGGGTCTTGGCGTGATGGGCAAAAAAAGGGACATCAAGTACAATATCACTCCGGAGGCAGTCGAAGATATTATCAAACTTCAGGAGCAGATACTTGAAACAGCGGTATCATACCTCAAAACCGGAGGAAGACTGCTCTTTAGTACCTGCACAATCAATCAAAATGAGAATGAAAGACATTTTGAATGGCTGAAAAAAGAAAAGAAACTGACACCAGTGTCATTAAATGGCAGCTTGCCGGAGTGCTTACATACAGATACGACAGAAAAAGGTTATTTACAGTTATTGCCGGGAGTACATGACACAGACGGATTTTTTATCAGTGTATTTACAAAAAATAATATACTATCAGAGTAATTTTTGCATTTAAAATGATATTGGGAGACGCAGCGGTATGAAAACAGATATAAAGTCTTTATCAATAGAGGAATTAAAGACTGAGATAGAGAAACTGGGAGAAAAGCCCTTTCGTGCAAAGCAGCTCTATGAATGGATGCATGGAAAGCTTGCGCGGAATTATGATGAGATGACCAATATTCCCAAAAGTCTCAAGGAAAAGCTTGCAGAACATTGTGACTATACTTCATTAAAAGAGATAACAGTACAGACCTCAAAAATTGATGGTACGAAAAAATATCTTTTTGAGCTGTCAGATGGTAATCTGGTCGAGAGCGTGTGGATGAAATATCATCATGGCAATTCTGTGTGCATTTCTTCGCAGGTAGGGTGCCGCATGGGCTGCCGCTTCTGTGCGTCAACACTTGACGGACTTGAGAGAAGTCTTACGCCTTCTGAGATGCTTGACCAGATTTATGCGATTGCAAGGAGCACAGGGGAGCGCGTATCCAATGTTGTCGTAATGGGAACAGGAGAGCCGCTTGATAATTATGATAATCTGCTAAAATTCATACAGCTTATCACAGATGAAAACGGACTGCATATCAGTCAGAGAAATATTACCGTATCAACCTGCGGTATTGTCGAAAATATGAAAAGGCTGGCGGACGAAAAGCTCCAGATTACACTGGCATTGTCGCTTCATGGTTCTACACAGGAAAAGCGTCAGGAGCTTATGCCGATTGCCGGCAAGTACCATATCAGTGAGGTTATAGATGCCTGCCGTTATTACTTTGAGCAGACAGGCAGACGAATTACTTTTGAATACAGTCTTGTAGGCGGAGTGAATGACACAAACGAGGACGCGGAAAATCTCTGCAGACTGGTAGGCGGCTTAAACTGCCACATTAATCTGATTCCGGTCAATCCGATTAAGGAGCGCGACTATATAGAGTCTGAACGCAGAGATATTCTTAATTTTCAGAATAAATTGGAGAAGCGGCACATCAACGTTACCATACGCAGGGAGATGGGCAGAGATATTGACGGGGCATGCGGCCAGCTGCGCAGACGTCATGAGGCAGCAGTTTAGTCCGGACATTTGCACCTGCTATGCCGGTAATAGGAAGCCGAAGGCTGAACTGTTACGGCTGAACTGTTACGTCATGCAGAAAACTTGAATTAGGGCAGTACTTGTGCTAATATATAGGGAAGTGTGAAGCGCAATGCTAATTCAGCAAAGGACGCTGAATCAGAACTTATGCAGGAAGAACGCAAGGGCGGCGTTCTTTTGCGATTATGCCGCAAAGGTTGTGATTGGAGGAGAAAAAGTGAAGTTATTTTCTATAACTGATGTTGGTAGGAGAAGGGAAATAAACGAGGACTATATATACACTTCGGATAAGCCGGTTGGACATCTTCCGAATCTTTTTATTGTGGCTGACGGAATGGGCGGTCATAACGGCGGTGATTATGCCTCAAAACATGCAGTGGAGAAAGCGGTGGAGGTAATCGGAAACGACACACAGGAGTATGATGCGGAAAATATCCTGCAGAAGGCGATTGATGATGCCAACACGTATATCAATAAAATGTCCAGGATGAATGAAAAGCTCAAAGGAATGGGAACAACATTTGTGGCTGCCACAGTAGAGGATAACCGCGTGACAGTGGCAAATGTAGGTGACAGCAGACTGTATGTCATCAATGACTTTATCACACAGATTACCAAGGATCATTCCCTCGTCGAGGAAATGGTCGATATGGGCGGTATCGACAGAGAAACTGCAAGGACGCATCCTGACAAAAATATAATCACAAGGGCAGTCGGCGTAAAAGAGTATGTGCTTGTGGATTTTTTTGATGTGCACATTAGTGAAAAGGAAAAGCTGCTGCTTTGTACAGACGGACTTACCAATATGCTTAAGGATGATGAGATACACAGGATTATCAATAGCAGCAGCAGTCTTGAGGAGGCAGGGAAGCGCCTTATCGAGGCTGCCAATGCAAACGGTGGACGTGATAATATAGCTGTGGTTCTTGTGGAACCGTTTGGAGGTCAGAATGATTAAGTTAGGAATGCTGATAGGAGACCGCTATGAAGTGCTTGAGAAAATCGGCACCGGTGGAATGTCAGACGTATTTAAGGCGAGGGATCAGAAGCTCAACCGATTTGTTGCGGTGAAGGTTTTAAAGCAGGAGTTTTCCGAAAACAGAAATTTTGTATCAAAATTCAGGGTAGAAGCACAGGCGGCAGCCGGACTGATGCACCCCAATATCGTAAATGTTTATGATGTCGGAGAGGAAAACGGTATTCATTATATTGTAATGGAGCTTGTGGAGGGAATTACACTTAAAAAATATATTGAGAAAAAGGTCAGACTTACGACCAAGGAAGCAATCAGCATTGCAATACAAGTGGCTATGGGGATTGAGGCGGCGCACAATAACCATATTATACATAGGGATATTAAACCGCAGAACATTATGATATCAAAGGAAGGAAAGGTAAAGGTAACTGATTTTGGCATTGCCAAGGCAGCATCAAGCAATACGATTACTTCGAACGTAATGGGGTCCGTTCATTATTCCTCACCGGAGCAGGCAAGGGGCGGATTCTCTGATGAAAAGAGTGATATTTATTCCATGGGGATAACCATGTTTGAGATGCTTACCGGACGTGTGCCTTTTAACGGAGACACAACCGTATCAATTGCCATCAAGCATATACAGGACCCGATGCCGTCAATGAGAGATTTTGTTCCTGAGATTCCTGTCAGCGTGGAAAATATTGTTATGAAATGCACCCAGAAAAGTCCCGACAGGAGATATCAGAATATGGGCGACATGATTAAGGACTTGAAGCATTCCCTGATTAATCCTGATGCAGTGATTGCACAGGTTGATACTGCTGATGATGCGGGAAAGACCAAGATTGTTCCGCCAGCCTCCAATATGCAGGGTGATGCCGTGAATACGCAGACAGCAGCATCCGCTTCAGCCGCAGCACCAGGATCAATACCGGCAGTGCTTGACACCGTATGGGAAGACAGAGTGCCGCAGAGAGAGTCGTATGCAGACGAGGAAGAACTGGAGGCGATTCCCAATCAGGTGAAGCCTGTTAAGAGAAGGACCAGTCATTATTATGACGATAATACGGTGGAAACATCCGAATACGGCAGTGATGTGTATTATGGGGAGGACGGGTATTACAGTGAGGCAGTGATGGAACAGCCTGTTAAAAGCAGCAGGCAAAAAACAGCAAAAGCGTCAGGAGAACAGCACCCGAATACAAAAAACGCCAATAATAAAAAGACAGCAAAGAAAAATAATAAGAATAATAACACAAAAGCAAAGCAGCAGAAATCCAAAAACAGTCGGGAGTATGATTACTACGAGGAAGCAGGATATGCACAGGAGACTGTAAACCGGCAGAATGTGCGCCGGAATGATTATGAATATGAGACGGACAGATACCGAAATGATTATGGAAATAAGGAGTATGACTACAATCCGAAGGCGGAAAGCTTTACAACATTTCTGACAATTGTGGCAGCAATTATTATAGGCTGTATTGTTTTGTATTTTGCAGGACAGGCGACAGGTATTTTTGAACAGATTGGCCAGGCATCTGAGCAGCAGGACAGCGGTGACACGACAGAGAGAGCTGTGATGCCTGAATTTGTAGGAATTGATGTGGAGGAGGTAAAAGCCGCACTCAATTCAGCCGGACTGGGATGCAGGACTACATTTATCGAGTCAACACAGTATCCTAAGAATCAGGTAATATCAGCAGCACTGGAGGATGGTGAGACAGTACTGCCGAATGATAAGATTCTGATGAACACCACGATTGTGCTTACGGTTAGTGCGGGCGCTAACGGCATCAATGTGCCTTCTGTAGTAGGAATGTCAGAGGCAGAGGGAACAGCGGCGCTGACGAAGGAAGGCTTTCGGGTCATCAAAACAGATGCGTATTCAACAGAATATGCAAAGGGAACGATTATCTCACAGTCGCCCGAGGGAAATGCCATTGCGCCGCTTGAGTCGGAGGTTACCATTGTGCTGAGCAAGGGAAGCGACAGTGTGGAGGTGCGTATGCCGGAGGTACTGGGCAATACCAAAGAAGCTGCTGTCAGTACATTGGAGGCAGCAGGGATTGTTGTCGGAAAAATCGAGGACTCGTATAGCTCGGAATATCCGGAGGGACAAATATGCTACCAGAGTTATGAGCCGGGTACCAGCGTAAGTGCAGGTACAACGGTTGACCTTAAGATTAGTATCGGCAGTGAAGTCGCGACTTATAGCTGTAGTCTGATGATACAGGCGCCGGAAGATTATATGGGCGGAAACGCAGAGGTTATCCTGATGACAGCAGACGGCAGCGAGCAGCTGTGGTATTCGCAGAATGTTACTGCATTTCCGGTATCCATCAACCTCAATAATTTTACAAGCCCGTCAGCTTACGGAATTGTGATTATTTCATACCTCAAAAATGTGGAGGAGTTAGTAACTGATGCGGATGGAAATCTGACAACGCAGGTAAGTCCGGCTCTGGCACAGACACAGCAGAATGTACAGTTTACCAAGAATTAATATATTGAAAAATAAGTGGGATTCTGTTACAGGGAAGCCGAAGGCTCAACTGTAGCAAGGGATTGATAGTTAAGGATTCATAATGCAGGGGAAAATTATTAAAGGAATTGCCGGCTTCTACTATGTACATGTTGCCGGAAAGGGAATCTATGAGTGCAAGGCAAAGGGGATATTCCGAAAGGAAAACATTAAGCCTCTTGTAGGCGATGATGTGGTGATTGAGATTACAGATGCCAGGGATTTTGAGGGAAATATTATGGAAATACTTCCAAGAAGAAGCTCCCTCATTCGCCCTGCCGTGGCAAATATTGATCAGGCATTATTGATTTTTTCAATGACAAAGCCAGAGCCGAATTATAACCTGCTTGACAGATTTCTGATTATGATGAAAAAACAGGGACTAGAGTGTATTTTATGTTTTAACAAAAACGATATCTCCAACAGAGAAGAACGTGAGCGTATAGCAAAGATATACGAAAATAGCGGTTGTCAGGTACTATTTGTGAGCGCTGTGAAAAAAGAGGGAATGGACAGTCTGATGGAAATACTTCGCGGCAGAACGACAGCAGTAGCAGGTCCCAGCGGAGTAGGAAAATCGTCCATTGTGAACTGCCTGCAGAAAGAGAAGCAAATGGAGACAGGCGCTATCAGCGAGAAAATCGAACGCGGTAAGCACACTACCAGACATTCGGAGCTAATCACCATCTCTGATAATACGTACATTATGGACACCCCGGGTTTTAGCTCATTGTCTTTGTTTGATATGGAGAAGGAGGAATTAAAGGAGTATTATCCCGAATTTGCACCATATGAGAATCGGTGCAGGTTTATGACCTGTGTGCATATTCATGAACCCGTGTGCGGAATAAGGGATGCCGTGGGGGAAGAACGTATCAGTAAGATACGATACGATAATTATGCGGCATTTTATGAAGAACTAAAAGAAAAAGAAAAGAGGAAATATTGAAATGAATTATTTATCGCCCTCAATTTTATCGGCTGATTTTTGTGAGCTTGGAAGAGATATTGCGCTTGTGGAAAAGGCAGGAGCGCCTTATCTGCACATTGATATTATGGATGGAATGTTTGTCCCTTCCATATCTTTTGGAATGCCGATACTCAAATGCGTAAAAAAGCGTTCCGGACTTTTTATGGATGTGCATATGATGGTGGCACAACCTGAGCGGTATGTTGAGGAGCTGATAGAGCTTGGTGCAGACGGTGTAACAATTCATGTGGAAGCTTGTGACTGCGTCGCACAGACACTTGCTAAAATCAGGGCGCTTGGTGCAAAGCCCGGTATTGCCATCAATCCCGAGACGCCTGTAAGTGCAGTGCTGCCATACCTGGGAATGGTGGATATGGTGCTTGTGATGACAGTGCACCCCGGCTTCGGCGGACAAAAATATATTGCTGAGTGCGCAGATAAAATCAAAGAAGTACGCCGTATAATTGATGAGAAATATCCGGATGTGAAGCTTGAGATTGACGGCGGCGTATGCCTTGACAATCTTCAGATGAATCTTGAGGCAGGTGCGAATGTGATTGTTGCAGGTTCGGCTGTGTTTAAAGGTGATATTGAGGCAAATGTCAGGGACTTTTTAAAGATGATGTCCTAATCCGTAACAGTTCAGTTTTTATGTATTAACATCTGGATGAAAACGGTAGAAAGTATCCCTCCGGCTGCCATTGGTTCCGAATGGGAATTTCCAAATACGATGAATCAAGGCTTTCTAATGAGGAACGAGTCGGTCTCCATGCCTCCGTCTCGCCTAAATTTGCTTCCATGCAAATTTACTTCTGTACACTGACGCTATCATCATATAAGGAAATATCACTATTCTCTACCAGGCAGCCTGTACGATACTATCTGCCGTTTTCTGTTCATTGAAACCGTAAAATCCAACAGTTGCCAGTACACAGAAGGTCGGCTAAAATGCTCCATAAGACCGAACTGTTACATATTGGCATATATTCTGATAAGGAGTGATTATTTATAATGAACAAAGAAGAAGCAAAAGAACTACTATCTTTTCACTCATGCAGAAATTCGGACATTCATAATCCAAAATGGACAGACGGTTTTTTAGGCAGTCTGCGTCCCTTTGCAGGAAAGTTAAATCAAGAAAATTTCATAGAAATAATGGAATGCCTGAATGTGCTGAAGGAAGAATTTTCTAAACCGACTGTCGATAAAGAGATCGTCTCAGATATTGTGGGAATAACCTGCCTGACCAGAGCATGGGCATCTCCGGAGGGGATGTTAGGGAGAAATCATTTGCTGACAAATGAACAGACAAAACAGCTCTTATTATGGACTGATATCATGGAGGAGTGCTTGATGTGTTTGCTGGAAGAAGATTGGGAAGATGCTTTTTGGGATTACCATGAATATTTGGAGGGGAGATTAGATTAGCTTATTGTCAACGGAGGATATGCATATTGCATTTGACGGACTGCAGATACGCGGCGGATATTCTGCTGAAAGCTTTATCAAAAATGAGGAAGGAGCTTCGCTTATGACAATCGAAGAAATAAAGGACAGGCTTAAAAAAATGGAGCGTTATTCCATACAGCTAAAAATTGAAGGCGATATGACAGATGTAGTAGGAAATAGTCATTTCGGCGGTGTTCCGGATGTCCCTGACAATTTTGTCTGGCCGGTATTTGAAACAGATACCTTTGATGATAAAACCATAAAGCCAAGACCACTGTCTTTTATCGCACAATTCAATTGTCAGGAGCTTGCAGCATACGACAGAGACGGCTTGCTGCCTGAAACAGGAGTGCTGTCTTTCTTTTATGAAACCAATTCACAAAGATGGGGCTTTGATCCCAAGGATGCCGGATGCGCAAAAGTTTATTGGTTTGAGGATATTCAGAACTTGTCCAAGGGAATGTTTCCAAAGGAGTTAGAAGAGGATTTCAGATTTCCGGCAATGAAGATAACATTTGAAGCGAAAAGAAGTCTGCCGGAATATCAGGATTTCGCAGCAGGTTTATCGGATAAAGAATATATAGAAACGTGGGATAATTTTGAAAAGGCGACAGCGGAATTTCATATAGATAATGAAATGTGTTCGAAGCTGCTCGGGTGGGCAAATATTATCCAAAATTGTATGACTTGTGAATGTGAGCTGGTTTCAAGAGGCTATTATTTAGGTAATACATGGAAGGATATTCCGAAGGAGGAAGCAGATTATGCAAAGCAGCATTCATCTGATGAGTGGCTGCTGTTGTTTCAATTGGATTCTGTGGAAAAGGAAGATTTTGAACTGATGTTCGGAGATTGTGGCAGTATCTACTTTTACATCAGAAAGGAAGATTTGGCTGCCAAAAATTTTGACAAGGTTTGGCTGATTCAGCAATGTTATTAATAGGGATATTGGATATGAAGGTTTCAAGGTATATTTTTGTGAAATAGGCAGAAAAGATATCAAGATGAAAGCAGCATATAGTTTTGGATAATGGAACATATAACAGAGAAACAGGAGGAAAGAATATGGAGTCTTTTTACAAGTATGTTGGGGAAATGAATGATCAGATTTTTCAGGAAATCCGCAGGGTAGCAGGAGCAGCAGTTCGTATTTTTCATATTACGGATTTGGATGACGGAAGGAAAATTGCAGCACAGGTGAGAAAAATCGTAGATGAAATCCTGGAAACAGGTAAATTTCCGGAGGAATATGAGGACATTATGGATGTGGCAATAGGTCTTGGAGCGGTTTTTGGAAATGCACTGTGTATCGGATATGGCTGGGAATGGAAGGAATTAGGAGAAAGCGAAGAAAATACAGTTCACAGTGTGGTTTCGCCGAAAGGATATTTTTCAAATGCGCCAATGCTGTATTTATATAGAATTTTAACGGGTAATAATATAGGATTAGACGGGCAAAACGATAATACAGTACTGCTTTTATACAATATGTTAGAAAATATTGATGAAAAACCGGAAGATAAAATGTATATTCCTATGGCATAAATGCAGACAGAAGCATGGAATTTATGGATATAGAAGCATCAGGTGAAGTTGGAAATGTTTATGGCGGTTCTGCCAATATAAAAGCCGATTGGTATGTATTGGATGATATTTATGAGTATATTTGTGAGAAATATAAAGAAATGCCGGATTATTTTTGGAACAAGCCGGATATACAGAACTTGCATCAGCTTATAACCGGGTGTTTTTGGATGAACAGCCATATGCAGTAGAGAAAATCAGCAGTATGTTTCCTGACATTGTAAATTGGATGGATGAGCATGAGGAAATAATTCAAAAATTTTATTTGGATGTATTAAAAACACATTTTTTTAGGAATATATAGCCCAAGCTAAAGCTGCCTGTTTGCCAGTGCTGCAGGAAGCATTGATTGATGATTCGTTGAATTAATAAATACTTTCATTCAGGAGTAAGATAATATTGATAGTACATAAATACAGGCTGTGTAAAACAAGCTGGGGAATTGCAATTAATATATATGGAAACGTATTTGATTATGATAGGTACAATTCAAAAGTCTATGTCATGGAAAATAATCATCTTACGAAGATTTGTGAAGGCTTATATGTGCTTTTTGATAAAGAACAAAATAGAAACGTTGGTCCCAATCATTCCTATAATCAGATGCAGGTTGATGATTATTCTTATATGATTGAGGGATTGTTAAAAGTATCCGGGAAGATTAAAGAAAATACGGAGTATCAGAATACTTTAATTGTGATAACAAGACTTGAATTCAGCTTGTGTGATTTTCAAGAAGAAGGGCTTATTGCAGGTATGATGGAATGGGCGGCGAAGGCATTTGATTTTACATGTCCGCATATAGAAGTAAAATACCAAAAGGATATAAACAAGTATCTTTATGAGTTATAAGAATATGTGGAAAGCATTACTGGTATGTTTTGCCTGCGCAAATATAGAGAATGATAATTCCATTGTTGGGTGGAATAATCACTAATGCAGTGATTTGTCATAATTGTTAGTGCTTGATTTCAAAGAAAATTGGAGACGGGCAAGAATTTAAAGAGGGAATGGAAAGTGGTATCAGAACTCGAGGTAAAATATATGAGTGCAGATTTTCCGCTAACTCGGTTTGATTTTTCAAATCTGATTGAATACATACAAAAAGCTGAAGTGTTGCCGGAGATGATTGTTGATAACGAAACTGGGATAGAATTTTATGGTGGAAGCACTATTTCAAGAGATACTTTCGTTTATTTTCTTGAAAACTTTAATATTTTGGATAACCTTGCTCAAGATGACAGCAGACAGGAATATGAAAAGCATACGCAATTTGGAGTTCAAAGTTTTCAGTTTGAGCCATCATGGGTGAAGATTATGCTTGATAAGGTTATCATTGGATACGTTGGGATTTATGTAAATACGGATTTTAGTCTAACCTTTTCTAAAAAGAATGATGTGTGGACCTTAACGAAAGGATAACACGCTATTATTGGAGAGCGTAAAGTTAGGCGATACAGAAGCCTTTCAGGGAGGATTTGAGCATGTTGAAAACATTCGGTGCAGACAGTTCAAACCAGGCAGAAAATGGCCAAAAGATTGATTTTTATTCTGGTTTTGAGGGAGAGGGAGAAATCGTTTTATATGCCGACAATATAGAATTGCACATATGGGATGGATATTTCGCTCCAATTATGAATATTGCGCTGGACAAAGAAATAGAAGAATATACAGAAGCGTTTGGAGTCGTTGGCCAGTATCAGACATTAACAGGCTGGTGCGATGTTGGCGCTGAAAGGTCAATCATAAAATTTCCACAAAAAGAGCTTGCAGTTTTAGAAAGGTTAGATATTGCAGAGAGTTTGGAATGTTTTCAGGCAGAATTGTCAGAGGATTATAAAAAGGACATTATTCAAGTATATAAAGCGTTAGTTGATTTTTTTAAACAAGCAGAAGGTATTGTGTATATTGAGGATTGCTAGTCGTCAGTGTATAAGGGGCAGTGTTTCCATTGTGCATTGGTACTTACTTGAATAAACATATATTTACCAAACATAACAAATAAGAGGTGTAAAAATGGACATTGATGAGAGAATTAACAGAATTATGAATAAAATGAAAAATTTATCAAGTATACAGCCAGAGTTTCGCTGCGGCGAGTTTCCTCCAAAATGGGACAATCCCTTAGAGGAGCAAATGATTGAACGATATGAGAAGGCAAATGGAATAACTCTGCCAGAGGATTACAGAAGATTTATCACAACAGTTGCAGGCAGCGGTACACAGCCTTTTTATGGTTTATACAGTCCTGTTGGGGAATCAACTCAATATGCGCCGAAGGCTGACATAAAGGAAAAATTCCCTTATACAGTCAGGACTCCTTTGAATGTAGCAGAGCTGTCTGATAAAGAGTATGATGCTATTTTTGAGACCGAAGAACTGAATATCGATGCAGGATATGTACTTTTGTGTCATGAAGGCTGTGGAATGTATAGTATTTTAATTGTAAATACGGACGATGAGGATACTTATGGAACTGTCTGGTTTTATGACCTTGCCAATGATGCAGGAATTTACCCTTTGATTCATCAGGGGACGAACAGGGCGATGCGTTTTCTGGACTGGCTTGAGTATTATGCGGATAGGACACTGGAATTGGGTAATACCGGATATTTCAGCTATGGTGAACTGGCAGGAAGGATAGAATAACAGGGAGCCGCATAATTTTGCTGCAGTAAGTCATATCCGGACGAAGAGGAAAAATAATGGCAAGACACATTAGCAGCATGAATGAATTAGAAAAATCATTACAGCCTGTAATCAAAGCAATGGTAGGTGAATTAGCAGAAAGAGTATATGAGACACGAAACTTATATAGTTTTATGCCGTATGTTTAGTTGTATCTGCTTTGTGTTTATCTGAGATTTCATGCACTCTCTCAACTTCATCAGGAATTGTGATATTAGATTGATTAAATACAATATGCCACAATTTAGATGCAAAGTCTATTTCATTATCAACGAATCATGAAAGATTATCACAGCCTGTAATGAAAATAGGGTACTGGCTCCACTGCTTTTTTGGAAAAGACCCTAAGTGCCCATTTGTACTTTATATCAGAAGAAAAACTGATTAAAAGAACGGAATTTGAGAGAAACATAAACAATGCAATAGAATTATGACATGGACTTTTGAGCCTTTATATGATAATATATAATATTGTATTAAGGCTCTTTTCTTATATTTGAGAAAGGAGACTTGTCAATGGGAAAAGATTTGAAAGGGAAGGAGTTAGGCATTGGCGTAAGTCAGAGAAAAGACGGATTGTACACTGACGCTAATGTAAAAGGCGAAAATATTCGCTGCAACACACAACTTTTTTATTACTGTGATAAGGCTGGCATTCCGGGATTTTCTATGCACGTCCTAAGACACACTTTTGCTGCCCGGTGTATTGAAGGTGGAATGCGCCCTAAGACCTTACAGGTGATTCTAGGTCATGCCAATGTAGGTATTACGATGAATTTATATGTTCATGTGACCGGGGATGAGAAGGTTAAAGAGGTAGAAAGAATCGAAAGTGCCTTAAAAATTGTGTAGTGATTTGTGTAGTAAAAATATATAGAAAGGCAGAAACCCTTGAAAACCAAGGATTTCTGGATAGGTGTAAGATAAAATGAAATTAGGAATCGTAGGGCTCCCAAATGTAGGAAAAAGTACTTTATTTAATTCCCTGACAAAGGCAGGAGCTGAGTCGGCAAATTATCCCTTCTGTACGATTGACCCCAATGTAGGCGTTGTTGCCGTGCCTGATGAGAGAATCAAGCTTTTGGGCGAGCTGTATCACACGAAAAAGGTAACACCTGCCGTGATTGAGTTTGTAGATATTGCAGGACTTGTAAAAGGCGCTTCGAAAGGTGAAGGACTTGGCAATCAGTTCCTTGCAAATATCCGTGAAGTAGATGCGATTGTGCACGTGGTAAGATGCTTT
Organism: Lachnospiraceae bacterium; assembly: GCA_017622845.1. Classification (GTDB taxonomy): domain Bacteria; phylum Bacillota; class Clostridia; order Lachnospirales; family Lachnospiraceae; genus COE1. Next base: position 72,819 of record JAGAQJ010000049.1, read on the forward strand.
GAGGACTCCAATATTGTCCATGTAGACGGAAGCATCAACCCTTTAAGGGATATCGAGACCATTAACTTAGAGCTTATCTTTTCTGATATTGAGATTCTGGAACGCCGCATTGCCAAGGTTTCAAGAGGGGCAAAGAATGACAAGACACAGGCGAAGGAGCTTGCTCTTGCAGAACGGCTTAAGGCGCACCTTGAGGAAGGAAAGCTGGCAAAGAGCTTTGTGACAGAAGATGACGAGGAGATTGTATGGAGAAACGGATATAATCTTCTGACAGACAAGCCGGTTATCTTTGCTGCAAATGTCGCAGAGGACGACCTTGCAAATGACGGCGCAGACAACGAAGGAGTAAAGGCAGTACGCGAATATGCAGCAGGAGAAGGCTTTGAGGTTTTTGTAATTTGTGCGCAGATTGAGCAGGAGATTGCAGAGCTTGATGATGATGAGAAAATGATGTTCCTTGAGGATTTGGGATTAAAGGAGTCAGGGCTTGACAAGCTGATTGCAGCAAGCTACAGGCTTTTGGGATTAATCAGTTTCCTTACGGCAGGAGAAGATGAGTGCCGCGCATGGACGATTAAGGTCGGCACAAAAGCACCGCAGGCAGCAGGAAAGATTCATACGGATTTTGAGCGCGGCTTTATTCGTGCAGAGGTTGTAAATTATAAGGATTTGCTTGAAAATGGCTCGCTCGCGGCAGCAAGGGAAAAAGGACTGGTAGGCTTAGAGGGGAAAGAGTACGTGGTAAAGGACGGCGATGTGATTCTTTTCCGATTTAACGTGTAGTACAGAAAATAAAAGCGAGGTAGAGAATATGCCTGATATAATGGGAGCAAGGGATATTGCATTTCCCCATCTTGGAATTTATATAGAAAATTTGCCAAAAAGCTTTTCTGTATTTGGGATTGAGATTGCATTTTATGGACTGATTATTGGTATCGGAGTGATACTGGGAGTGCTGATGGCGGTAAAAATGGCAAAGCTTGAGGGCATGAATCCGGATATCATATGGGATTTTGCCATCTATGCGGTTATTTTTTCCGTGATTGGCGCGCGTATTTACTATGTGGTTTTTTCATGGGATATGTACAAGGACGACCTATTGAGTATTTTTAATATCAGGCAGGGCGGACTTGCCATATATGGCGGAGTCATTGCAGCATTTATTACGCTTTTTGTATACAGCAGGATAAAAAAGCTGTCGCCTTATCAGATTGGCGACTGCGGTGTGTATGGTCTTGTGCTTGGACAGATTATCGGCAGATGGGGAAATTTCTTTAACAGAGAAGCGTTCGGAAGCTATACAGATTCTCTGTTTGCCATGAGACTTCCGGTTGATGCAGTGCGTTTTCGTGATATGGCGCAGTCGCATATTGACGGTATGGCAGCAATGGGAGATGTGAATTTTATACAGGTACATCCCACATTTTTATACGAAGGAGCGTGGAACCTTTGCCTGCTGATTGTCATGCTCTTATATCACAAAAGAAAAAAGTATCATGGTCAGATGTGCCTTTTCTATCTCGGCGGTTACGGCATAGGACGCTTTATCATTGAAGGACTTCGAACAGACCAGCTTTTAATACCAGGCACGCAGATTGCAGTGTCGCAGGTACTTGGGCTTGCATTATTTATATTTGCAGTGATTTTAAATGTTATAGTAAGGCTTCGATTATTGAAAAATACCAATAGCACAGAGAAGGAGGATAAGGAGCAATGACCAAAGACAAAATAAAGGAACTGATATCACAGCTTACCTTGCAGGAAAAGATTGACATGATACATGGAAATGGACTTTTTGCTACAAAGGGAGTGGAGCGGCTTGGCATTCCACCTTTTATCACCTCAGATGGTCCAAGAGGCGTAAGAAAGGATTTTGAGAATGATAAATGGAAGGATATCGGATTAAGTTATGATTATGTGTCATATCTTCCCTGCAATTCTGCGCTTGCTGCAACTTGGAACAGAGAGCTTGCTTATGCTACCGGCAAGATACTTGGTAAGGAAGCAAGAGGACGCGGAAAGGATATGATTCTTGCTCCCGGAATTAACATCATGCGTTCGCCGCTCTGCGGTAGAAGCTTTGAGTACATGGGTGAGGACCCGTATCTTGCATCGGAGATGGTAGTGCCTGTCGTACAAGGTATTGAGGAAAATGATGTGTCTTCCTGCGTGAAACATTTTGCAGTGAATAATCAGGAAACGAGGCGTCTTGATGTTGATGTAGAGGTCAGTGAGCGTGCACTTCGTGAGATATATCTTCCGGGCTTTGAGGCAGCGGTGAAAAAGGGCAAGGCAAAGGGCATTATGGGAGCTTACAATAAACTTCGGGGTACACACTGCTGCCACAATGACTACCTGTTAAATGATATCCTCCGCAAGGAATGGGGATTTAAAGGCATCACTGTGTCAGACTGGGGCGGTGTTCATGATACAAAGGAAGCTCTGATGAATGGCCTTGATATGGAAATGTCCGTTACAGACAACTATGATGAGTATTATATGGCAAGTCCGCTGTTAGAGCTGATTGAAAGCGGAGCAGTTGACAGAAAGACTGCCTGCACAAAGATTGACGAGAAGGTGCGTCATATCCTTTATGTGATGAATGAACTCCATATGCTTGATGGAGAGCGCAGTGCGAGCACATACAATGATTATCAGGACAAGGCGGCATTAAGGCAGACTGCAAGAGAGTCTGTCGTGCTGTTAAAAAATGAGAAAAATATTCTTCCGCTTGATAAAAAGAAAGTGAAAAAGCTGCTGGTTGTAGGAGAGAATGCCAACAGACAGCACGCACCGGGCGGCGGAAGCGCTGAGATTAAGGCGCTGTATGAGATTACACCGTTGATGGGTCTGCATATGCTTTTGGGAGGAAATGCCGAGATTGTATACCAACCAGGATATTTCAACGAAGATGTCGGAAATATATGGGCAAACACCGGAGACAGTGAGAATGGTCAGGCAGACAGTCTCAATCAGGACGCTGAGGCAACACAGTCATCGCCGGAGCCTGAGAAGAAGATAAAGTCAGAAGAGAAGCAGAAGCATCAGAAGGAAATGAATGAAAAGTACCAGAAAGAAGCGATAGAAGCTGCGAAGGATGCAGATGCAGTCATTTATGTGGGCGGACTGACCCATGATTACGATACGGAGGGACAGGACCGAACGGATATGAAGCTTCCTTATGAGCAGGATCGACTGATATCAGAGCTTCTAGAGGTAAGACCTGATACCGTTGTCGTTCTTGAGGCCGGTTCTCCGGTTGATATGAGCGCATGGATTGATGGGGCTGATACGCTTATATATAGCTGGTATGCAGGTATGGAAGGCGGTATTGCGCTTGCTGAGGTAATTTTTGGTGATGTTAATCCATCAGGACGGCTTCCTGAGACATTCCCAATCAGTGAGAGGGAATGCCCGGCGGTTGTGCTTGGCGAGTTCCCGGGAGGAGATCAAGTCCATTATGGTGAGGATATCTTTGTCGGATACAGGTATTATGACACTTATGATGTACCGACTGCTTTCCCGTTTGGATACGGATTGTCATACACTGATTTTGTCATGACCGGCATCAGGGCGGAGGTGCTTGAAGACTGTGCGGACAGTAAGAGTGTAAAGGTAAGCTTCGATATTTCCAATATAGGCAGACGCGCAGGCGCCACTGTTGCACAGATTTACGTTGCCGATAAATATCCGAAGGTCAAAAAGCCTGCGAAGGAGCTGAAAGCCTTTGAGAAGCTGTATCTTGAACCCGGAGAGACCAGAGAGGTTACATTGATCCTTGAGAATGATGCATTTACATACTATGATGAAGAACTGCACGGATTTAAGGTCAACGCCGGAAGCTACATGCTTCTGCTGGCAAAGAATGCTGATGAAGTAGTAGATGTAACAGAGATTGAATTTCGCTGCAGTACAGTTTCGTGTGCAGAAAAAGTTCAAATATAATTCATAAAATGACTCCCCCTTGGAAGGATGGTGCATATAATAAAGAAATGCACCGCTTCCGAAGGGGGAGTTTTTATGATAAGCTTTAAGGAGCTGAAAAAGAAAGAAGTTATTTGCATCAAGGACTGCAGGAGGCTCGGACATGTCTGCGATTTGGAGATTGACGAATGCAAAGGGTGCATATGTAAAATTGTTGTTCCCGGATGCAAAGGGTTCTGGTCAATGCTTACCGATGATTCTGTGATTGTCATACCATATAACTGCATCAGACAGATTGGACCGGATTTAATTCTTGTAGACATATAAATGTAGTTGACTTAAGGAAAAACATAAATTATACTGATTGTGTGGCAATGAATAAACTGATTGATTAGAAAGACTTTATACGGAGGAAGCAAGATGAAGTGTCCGTTCTGCAGTCATGAAAATACCAGAGTGATTGATTCCAGACCTGCCGAAGAAAATAATTCTATCCGAAGAAGACGCATATGTGATGTGTGCAGTAAGCGTTTTACCACATATGAAAAGGTTGAGACAATTCCATTGATTGTGATAAAGAAAGATGATAACAGGGAGGTCTATGACCGGTCAAAGATTGAAGCGGGAGTACTCAGGGCATGCCATAAGCGTCCTGTCAGCGCTGCCAGCGTCAACGTTCTTGTGGACGAAGTGGAAACGGAGATTTTCAACCGCGCTGAGAAGGAAATTCAAAGCAGGGTGATTGGTGAATTGGTTATGAATAAGCTGAAGGATTTGGATGCAGTGGCATATGTTCGGTTTGCTTCCGTATACCGCGAATTTAAAGATGTCAATACTTTTATGGACGAATTAAAAAAAGTGCTGGATAAATAGGATGTGCATAGGTACATCCTTTTTTTGCATAGTTGCTGTTCACACCCCTATTGTATTTTAAGTACAAAAAGAAAAGCTTTTTGGCGCACGATTCCCTCTGCTTTGACGGAGAGCGAGCAGTAACCTTGTATACAATAAAGAACAAGATTATTCCGAAAATGTATTGCTTTTTTCTTGATATTTATATACAATTTATCATAACTCGGAGGGTGGTACGGTGAGTGTCATATGCGGCTGCACCTCCGGTTCGGGATATGGCTGTGTTTATGATAGTGCATATCGGGAACAATTAAATATAGAAAATATAAAAGGAGTAAAAGACATGACAAAGAGAGGACAAAGGTTTGTAAAGGTTCTTTTTGCAAGTATGTTGCTTACACTGACTGTTGCACTGGGCGGATGCTCAGGTGATAAGGAGGCTGGAGACTCTACACAGATTGCAGACAAAACTGCCGCAGAGAGCAGTGATGCAAATGCTGAGACAGGCACCTCGTCAGAGGCAGCAGACAACACAGAGGAGGCAGCATCACACATCACGATAGGTATTCCGCAGGATTTGGACAGTCTGGTGCCAAGCCTTTCACAAGGGGCAGGGACACAGGAAGTTCTTTTCAATATCTATGAGGGCTTATATAAGCCGGACAGTGAAGGCAATCTAATCCCTGCTGTAGCAAGCGGTTATACCATGACAGAGGATGGACTTGTCTACACCTTCACATTAAGAGAAGGCATACAGTTCCATAATGGAAATCCCGTTACCGTAGAGGATGTTAAGTATTCGATTGAAACCTGCGCCGGTCTTAATGGGGGAGAACCTGTTATATCGGCGTTTTCTAATATTGAGAGTGTAGAAACACCTGATGAGCAGACAATCGTCATTACCCTGAAGGAGTCAAGCAGTTCCTTTATGGCGATTTTGGCGACTGTTGAGGCAGCAATTGTACCTGCTGATGCAGATGACCTTCAAAATAATCCGGTAGGTACAGGACCTTACAAATTCGTTTCGCGTTCTTTGCAGGAAAATGTAGAGCTGGAGCGTTTTGATGCGTATTGGGGAGAGCCGGCGCATATTCAGAATATTACCTTAAAGGTGCTTGCGGATACGGACTCTATCGTTATGAATCTCCAGGGCGGTGCGGTTGATTTAGTTGCCAGAGTTTCCACTGCACAGGCGGCAGAGCTTGGAGATGACTTTGAGGTTCTTGAAGGAACGATGAATCTGGTACAAGCAATGTATTTAAATAATGCCGTAGAGCCGTTTAACAATGAAAAGGTGCGTCAGGCGCTTTGCTATGCAGTAAACAAGCAGGAGATTCTTGATTTTGTATCAGAAGGCAAGGGTACTCCGGTAGGAAGCAGCATGTTTCCGGCATTCGGAAAGTATTATATTGATGAGCTGAACGATATCTATACAACAGATATTGAGAAGGCAAAGTCGCTTTTGGCTGAGGCAGGATATCCTGACGGCTTCAGCTTTACGATGAGGGTGCCATCCAACTATCAGCAGCATATTGATACGGCACAGGTTGTAGCAGAGCAGTTAAAGCAGATTGGTGTCACAGCGAATATCGAGCTGATTGAGTGGGAGACATGGCTAAGCGACGTATATCAGGGACGTGATTTTGAGGCTACGCTTGTCGGTGTCGATGCATCGACTCTGACAGCAGGAGCAATGCTCAGCCGTTTCCGTTCTGATGCACATAACAACTTTACAAACTATAACAATGAGGATTATGATACAGCATATGCAAATGCACTTGCAGCAGAAGCAGCATCCGATGATGACAAGGCGACAGAGTATTATAAGGAATGTGAAACAATTCTTGCACAGACAGCGGCAAATGTTTACATTCAGGATATGTGCGAGCTTGTAGCTGTCAGAAAGGGCTTTGCAGGCTATACCTTCTATCCGCTTTATATTCAGGACTTTTCAAAGCTTTATATAGTGGAATAATTCATACAATATTTGTTTTATAAAAGGAGACGGGAATATGAAATACATCGGTAAAAAGCTGGCAACAATGCTGATAACACTTCTGGGTATTTCGTTTCTCGTCTATCTTGCTTTTGACATCATACCGGGAGACGCCGCACTTGCCGCACTCGGGACAGATGCTACACCAGAGAGTCTGGAGGCTCTGAGAGAGCAGCTTGGACTGAACAGACCGTTTTTACAGCGGTATTTTGAATGGCTTTTCAATTTTATCCGGGGTGATTTCGGCACCTCATACAAGTACCATATTCCTGTAGCGGATATGATTGTATCAAAGCTTCCGATTACAGTGATTATGGCAATGCTTTCTTTTTTCATTATGGTAGTGATATCGCTTCCCATTGGCATTTATACGGCAAAACACAGTGGGAAGTGGGCAGATCACTTGATTATGACAGTGAATCAGGTGATGATGTCAGTACCGCATTTTTTTATGGGCATTATGATTACGTATTTCTTCGGGCTTGTATTAAGGCTTTTTACACCCGGAGGATTTGTATCTTATGAGACAGATTTTCGCGGATTTCTTGCATATATTATTTTCCCATGCATTGCAATAGCGATTCCCAAGATAGCAATGTCCGTAAAGCTGCTTCGAAGCTCCTGCATTGAGGAGGCGAAGAAGGATTATGTAAGAACGGCATACAGCAAAGGAAACAATACCAATAAGGTTTTATATAGACATGTACTTCGAAACGCCATAATCCCGGTGGTTACGCTGTGGGGAATGACGCTGGCAGATATGCTGGTGGGCAGCATTGTCATAGAGCAGGTATTTAATATACCGGGCATCGGGCGTATTCTTCTGACCTCCATATCCTATCGCGATTATCCGGTGGTAGAGACGATTATCATACTGATTGCCTTTGTGGTAATCGTGTCAAATTTCTGTGTTGATATTATCTATCAGCTGATTGACCCGCGAATCAGTGTACAGGATTAGGAGGTGCTTGTATGGAGAAGAAAAGGGCATATTCCCTGAATTTTATAATCGGTGCCGTCATAACAGGTGTGATGCTTGTACTTATTTTGACAGGCTTCATACATACGCCGTATGATATAACGAAGATGGACAGTACGGCAAAGCTGGCAGCGCCTTCGCTGGAGCATCTGATGGGCTGTGACAATTTCGGACGTGATATTTTTTCGCGCGTGCTGAAGGGTATGGGAAATACTTTTACAATTGCAGTAGCTACTGTGGCAATCGGCGCTGTCTGCGGTGTATTGATAGGTGCATTTACCGGATATTTCGGAGGCTGGCTTGACGAAGTATTAATGCGCATCAACGATGTGGTATTTGCATTTCCAAGTATTCTTCTGGCATTGGTATTTGTCAGCATATTCGGAACAGGAAAGTATAATGTTGTAGCGGCGCTTGGTATTGCTTTTATTCCGAGCTTTGCGCGCATTGTCAGAGGAGAATTTATCAAGTATAAGGATATGGATTATGTCAAGAGCGCAAGACTTGCAGGCGTACCAAAGCTGCGTATCATTTTTGTGCATATCCTGCCGAACACGATGCCTGTTTTGATGTCTTCTATTATGATTGGCTTCAATAATGCAGTACTTGCCGAGGCAGGCATGAGCTATCTTGGAATCGGCGTACAGCCGCCTGACGCAAGTCTTGGAAGTATGCTTTCGGAATCACAGACATATCTTTTTTCGGCGCCATGGTACGCAGCCTTTCCGGGACTAATGATTATTCTTATGGTACTTGGCTTTTCACTGCTGGCAGACGGCAATACAAAAAGGGTGTGAATACGGCATGTTATTAGAAGTAAAAAAATTAAGTATAGAATTTCATGATCATGATGTACCGGAGCGTGTTGTGAACAAGCTTGATATGGAACTGGAAGCAGGCGATATTCTTGGAATCGTTGGTGAGTCAGGCTCCGGCAAATCCATGACAGCTATGGCGATTGCAGGACTTTTAAGGCGTCATGATATGAAGACGGAAGGCGAGATATTATTTGAGGGCGAGGAACTGCTGCATGCAAAACGTGATACGCTCAGGCAGTATCAGGGAAATGATATCAGCATCGTATTTCAGGAGCCGATGACGTCGCTCAATCCCGTGAAGCGCATCGGCTGGCAGGTGGAGGAAAGCCTTAGAATACACAGACCGGATATGAGCAAGGATGAGCGCTACAGACGTGCAATCGAAGTATTGACCGACGTGGAGCTTGAAAATCCGGAGATTGTCTATAAAAAGTACCCGCATGAGCTTTCGGGCGGCATGAGACAGCGTGTCATGATTGCATCAGCTATGATTTGCGAGCCAAAGCTTTTGATTGCAGATGAGCCGACGACAGCGCTTGATGTAACGATACAGCTGCAGATTGTGAAGCTTTTGCAGCGGCTTAACAGGGAAAAACATACAGCAATCCTGTTTATTTCCCATGATTTAAGTCTGGTAAAGCGTCTGTGCAGTAAAATTGTCGTAATGCATAACGGAAATATGGTGGAGACAGGCACTACAGAGGAAATATTTCATAATCCGAAGATGGATTATACAAAGGAACTGCTTCGTGCAATACCACGGCTTGAAAAGATAGTATTTTAGGCAACAGTTCTGCCTTTCGGTTTTTCGGCTACTACATTTTCTTACGAGGTTTGCAGCAGGTATAAGCCTCTGGGCTGAACAGTTATGAAAGCATGTATCAGCAAATATTTCTGAAAGGGCATGGATACTTTTATGAAAAATATACTGGAAGTCAACAAGTTAAACGTGTATTATACAAATAACGAAGGTCTGGCAAAGAAATTAAAGAGAAAGTCCGGTGAAAGCCGGCAGCATGTTTTAAAGGATGTAAGCTTTGATATGAAAAGGGGAGAGGTGCTCGGACTGGTAGGAGAGAGCGGATGCGGAAAGACAACGCTTGCAAAAGCGATTCTTGGTATGCAGAAGCAATATGACGGTGAGATATGGCTGGACTGTCCCAATCCGCAGATGGTGTTTCAAGACCCGTACGCTTCCCTCAATCCCTCTAAGAAAATCGGCTGGATATTGGAAGAACCGCTCCGCATGAAAAAAGGCAGTGACAGGCTGACAAAGGCGGAACGCGCCAAACGAGTTGACGAGATGCTTGTGCGTGTCGGACTGGATGGGAAACTCAAGGAACATTATCCGGCAGAGCTTTCAGGCGGTCAGAGACAGCGGATAGCCATCGCAGAGGCGCTTTTATGCGATACGGATTTTTTGATTGCAGATGAGCCGGTGTCTGCGCTCGACGTGACGATTCAGGCACAGATTATCAGACTGCTTTTAAAGCTCCACAAAGAGCTGGGCATATCGATTCTTTTTATTTCACATGATTTGAGAGTCGTATATCAGATGTGCGACAGGGTCATGATTATGAAAAACGGCGTAATTCTTGAGCAGGGAAACGTAGAGGAGGTTTATCGCAATCCTTTCTCCGACTATACGAAGCTTTTGCTTGATGCCGCCAATCTATAGGAGGACTTTTTTGATGCTTCAATGCTTTTATCCCAGGGAATATCTTGATTCCGCTTATGTGATAGATTTTGAGAAAATGTATGAATCAGGCTTTAGAGGTATTATTTTTGACATTGACAATACACTTGTACCACATGGGCTTCCTGCAGACGAGCGTGCGGCTGCGTTATTTGAGAGACTTAAGAAGGTCGGATACAAGGTCACGATGCTTTCAAATAACAAGGAGCCGCGCGTAAAAATGTTTTGTGATGAAGTTGATGCCCCTTATATTTATAAGGCTGGAAAACCAAATCCTGACAAATATAAAATGGCGATGAGAAATATGGGAACTGATGAAAAAAGCACACTGTTTGTCGGTGACCAGATTTTTACGGATATATGGGGAGCAAACAGAGCCGGCATTTATTCTATTCTGGTCAAACCAATTCACCCTAAGGAGGAAATACAGATTGTTCTGAAACGATACCTTGAGCGGATTGTTTTATGCTGTTATCGCAGATATACCAAAAAGATGGAGGAAAAAGACGGATGGAAATAAACGGAAAGACGAGAACCTGTGGACTGATTGGCAATCCGGTGGAGCATACTCAGTCACCGGTGATACATAATACTCTGGCAAAAGAGCTCAACATCAATATGGCGTATGTGCCGTTTCATGTGCCGTCAGGACAGCTTGAGGCAGCAGTAAAGGGAGCGTTTGCATTAAATATTCTTGGCATGAACGTGACAGTACCGTACAAAAATGATGTGATTCCGTTTTTGTCAGATATTGATGAGCTTGCAGGAAAGATAGGTGCAGTCAACACTTTGGTGCGCACTGAGAGCGGCTACAAGGGATATAACACAGATATCACAGGACTGCTGCGCGCGATGAAAAGTGACGGTATTATGATAAAGGACGAGGAAGTTATCATACTCGGAGCAGGCGGTGTGGGGCGTGCTGTTGCTTTTATGTGTGCGGCAAACGGCGCATCTAAAGTATATCTGCTCAACCGAAGTGTACAAAAGGCAGAAAGCGTGGCTGCCGAGGTCAGTCAAGCGCTGGAAACAGATTGTGTAACGGCTATGCCGCTATCCGCATACAAGGAGCTGTCACAGGATGGGGAGCGCAGATACCTGGTAATACAGAGTACAAGCGTTGGCTTATCGCCCAATATTGAAGATGTTGTGATTGACGATGAAGCATTTTACCGCTGTGTGAAGTATGGGTATGATTTGATTTATTCTCCGTGGGAGACCAAATTCATGAAGCTTGTCAGGAAAAACGGCGGTGAGGCATATAACGGACTGAAAATGCTGTTGTTTCAGGGAATTGATGCCTTTGAACGATGGAATGACTGTAAGGTGTCTGATGAAAACGCTTACAAGGTATATGAAAAGCTTGTAGCCGCAGTTGCACCGGAGAAAGGTCATGGAGAATGTGAGGAAGTAATATCATGAAAAATATTATTCTGACAGGTTACATGGGAAGCGGCAAGACAACCATCGGCAAGAAGCTTGCAAAGCTTACGGGATATACGTTTATGGATACCGACGAACTGATTGAACAACAGCAGGGCAGGACAATCAGTGAGATATTTGCTGCAGATGGTGAAGAAGCTTTTCGTGAAATGGAAACGAAGCTTCTGGAGCAGATGCTTGAAGAAAAAAAGGAACGGCTTGTAATTTCCACCGGAGGCGGAATGCCGCTTAGAGAAGAAAACAAGACTTTGCTTGCCGGACTTGGAGTGGTATTCTACCTAAAGCTCGAGCCGGAAACAGTATACAATAGAATCAAGGATGATACCAAAAGACCGCTTCTGCAGTGCGATAATCCGCTTGCAAGGATAAAAGAAATGCTTGCAGTGCGCGGTCCGGTTTACGAAAGCGCTGCTCAACATATCATACAGGTTGACGGCATTAAACAGAACGAGATTGCAGAGCAGATAATAAAATATATGTAAGAGACAAATAGATATTTTGCAATAAATGTTAGAGTATATAATCTTATATTAGAAAATGAAATTAAATATTTTCAAAAAATATATAAGCAAAATGCATTTTACAGTAATAATATGATGTATTAATAAGAATATTGTATCACCTTAAGGATAAAATGATAGTGGAGGTGACTGCAATGAAAATTGGAGGAAAGAGATATATGGCAGATGTTTTTGCTAATGAAGAAGAAGGCTATAGTTTAGATATACCAAAGGAAAATCGTTTTCTTAATACTGCTGCATATGATTATTCAGTTGAATATTTATATAATTTGATAAAAAAAGGGAAAATTGTTTTAGAAGTACCTTTTCAAAGAAAGCATATTTGGAAAAATGATAAAGCTTCTATGCTGATTGAATCAATTATTATGAATGTTCCTATTCCTCCGTTGTATTTTGCTGAGGAGGAAGATGGGAAATGGTTGGTATTAGATGGTTTACAAAGACTATATAGTATATTAAATTTCTATGATAACGAGTTTGCATTAAGTAAGGTTGAAGTTTTAGAGGAACTTCAAAAAATGAAATATAAGGATTTACCACCTAAAGCAAAAAGTTTACTTGATGATGGATTGCTAAGGGTAAATATAATAAAAAAAGATTCTCATAGGGATATCAAATACGATATTTTTATGAGGTTGAATAGAGGAGCAGTAACATTAAATTATCAAGAACTCCGCAATTGTTTATACCGTGGTAATTTAAATGACGCTGCAAAAGAATTATGCAAAGAAAATCACACATTTATGAAAATATTAAAACAAAAAGAACCTAATTCCAGATATCTTGATGTTGAGTTTATCATAAGATATTTTGCTATATCAGATAATCTTGTAAAAGATTCTCAAAATAACATATATATTTTGGGCTATAAAGGTAAATTGGTTTCGTTTTTGAATGAATATATGGATAAAAACAAAGATTGCTCTTTAGAGGAGAAAGCGAAGTATAAAGAACGTTTTAATCAAACAATAGAAAAAATTAGTAGTGTATATGGTGTAGATGAAGCTTTTAGAGATATATCAACTGATAATGTCAAAGTTTATAAAACTATTGCAGATTTTATAATGCCAAGTTTTGAGCGAATGAGTTTAGATTATGTCAACAATCATAGGCTGGAATTATATGAAAAAACTAAGAGTTATCTTGCAAAAGAAATAACACAAAGTAGGTTGTTGATTAAGACATCTGATAAAGATGTTATGAATGGAAAAATATCAGATTGGTTTAAGGAGTTCAATAATGAAATATCATTTTGATGCTACAGAAGATTTTCTAATGCGTCAAAATGAGATAAAAATTTTATTAGAAACTGCACAAGAAAAAGACGATATTAGGAAAGAGACTTTTTTTAAATTATCAATTGTTTCATTGGTAACCAAGTTTCAAGTGTTCGTAGAAAGTGTACTAAAAGAGTTTGTTTATTTAATAAAAATTAATCACATACAATATAAGAGATTGCCGTTGTATATGAAACTGAACTCTGTTAAAATTGACGTTGTCAATAATGCACTTGTTAATTTATCAAAACATAATAAATTTGATGAGGATACAAGACAGAAAATTGAAAAGTATATTTTAAGCATAGACTATATCTTTAAAGATGAACAGATTGTTAATGAAAATTTAAAGTTAAAAACTTCTTTTCCATTAGGAAGAACAGGAAAAGATGAATTATTAAATTTGTTTAAACAAATAAAAGGAGATGAAAATATTTTTTCTAATACTGAACTAGTACATTGAATAATAAATAATTGCTATATTATACCGATGCGGCTTCATCTTCGCTGATTTCATCCATTTTGTACTTCCAGTGATAAACCACAGGCTCGCGGTTGACTTCTTCAAAGTACTTGTAAATCCGTTCTTCCAACTCCTGCTTAGAGTTGACACGAATCCCACGAAGCATCTGTTTGGTCATCTTGCTAAAGAAGCTTTCAATCATATTTAACCAGGAGCCATGCTTGGGGGTAAATACAAATTTGAAACGTCCCTTTGGCATGGTGTCCAGAAAGCGCCGTGTTTCTTTGGAAGTATGTGCTGAGTGATTATCCAGAATGATTCTAATTGTATCTTGTGATGGATATTTTTTGTCCAGTATCTTAAGAAACTCAATAAAGTCAGAACTCTTGTGGGTCTCACTTACCAACGGAATAGCTTCTCCTGTAAGCAGATCAATACCAGCCAATAAAGAGAGCGTCCCAAGGCGCTTGTATTCTGCGTCACGATATACTTCTCCATTTTCTGCTGTAGGACGTAAGTCCGGTGCTGTATTGGAGATTGCTTGAATGCCGGGCTTTTCATCATACGATACAGTAATTGTCAGTTTATAGTCATCTGGAACAATGAGGTTACCATTTTCATCAAACTGCATTTCAATCTGCTTGTAAACCAGCAGCACATCATGCATTTTTGATTCGAAATCAGGATCACGTTTTTCACAATAATACTTGATTTTAAATGGTTTCATGTCCTGTTCTTTGAGAAACTTCTGAATATATGGCTTGGTAACTGTTGCGAGTCTTGGATAACCGGCATCTGCTGCATGCTTTTGAATATGTTTGTGCAGAGATGTCAAAGTCCAAAGTTCCTGCGCATAACCGAGTTCGGCTGGTCTCTGACAGGCAATACTGATAATCCATGCTTTTGCATCATCCGTAATCTCTGGCGGACGGCCCGTACGCTGGATGTCAAAAAGAGCCGCTTCAATCCCGCCTTCATTATATTTAGAAATACAAAGGCGTACAGTTGAAGTACTGATTGCAAGTTTTTCGGCAATTTCGATGAAGGTCAGTCCATCGGCTTTATATAACAGAATTCTGGCACGGTCTACGGCTTGTGCCTGAATAGTTCTCTTTTTGGATAATGATTTAAGGTAATTTTTGTCTTCATCTGACAAAGCAAGATATGTTCTTTTCATAACGTTCATCCCTTCTTAGATGACACTATTTTACCACACATTATTCCGAAAAGATATATGGCAGTTATTTAATTTATTTTGTACTAG
>JAGAQJ010000050.1 GCA_017622845.1 Lachnospiraceae bacterium
GCCAGCCTGTTCCGGTATCGGACTGCCGCCCTTCTGTGTACTGACAACTGTTCCATTTTACGGTTTCAAGGAACAGAAAACGGCAGATAGTATCCTGCAGGCTGCCCGGTGGAGAATGGTGATATTTCCTTTTACGATGATTGATACCTAGGAGTAAATTTGCACGGAAGCAAATTTAGGCGAGACGGAGGCAAGGATGCCGACTCGAGCCGGCTCCGTCCTCATTAGAAAGCCTTGATTCATCGTATTAGGAAATTCCCATTCGAAATCCATGGCAGCCGGAGGGATACTATCTGCCGTTTTCGTCCGGATAAGAATGCATAACAGGCTGAACTATCTCAGCACTCCCTTACTGCAGCTCCTCGATAATCTCCTTCAAATACTGGATAAACAGCTTACAGTGCTCCGGCTTTCCTACCGACACGCGGTTTGCTCCTGCCTGCGCGCTAATCATAATGCCGCGGTCCGCCATCTTCTCCGCAACTGCACCGGGGTCAACATGCGGATGGAAAAATACAAAGTTTGTCTGGGAATCATATACATCACAGCCAAGCTTTATCAGCTCATCCGTAAGGTATTTGCGCCATATCGCATTCTGCTCTTTAACGTATGTACAATGCTCTGTATCTTTGATTGCCGCCGCGGCGCCTGCCTGTGATACCTTTGAGGTCGCAAACTGTGTGCCGCACTTGCTCAGCCACTCGATAATTTCAGGCTGTGCAAGGACATATCCCATTCTGATACCTGCCATCGCATAAAATTTCGAAAAGGTCTTTAACAGCACAATCGGTTTCTCCGGCAGCTCCTTCATGGCGCCAACCATCTCAATACAATCAGAAGCTTCCGCAAATTCGATATATGCCTCATCATATACCTGAATGACATGGTCCGGACATTTTTTTGCAAAATCCAGCAGAACCTCATGGCGTACATATGTTCCTGTCGGATTGTTGGGATTGCAGATATATACCATCTTTGTCTTATCCGTAATCGCCGCAAGCAGTGCGTCCATATCGTATTTTAAGTCTTCCTTCATATTAACAATTACCGGTGTCGCCCCATTCATCTGCGCCGTATCAATAATAGCGGGAAATGTCGGCATACATAAGAGCACCTCATCTCCCTCCTCGAGAAATGCCGTTCCCAAGGCATCAGTAAGCGAACTGGAACCACAGCCTGTCACGATAAAATCCGTCGGTACATCATAGTGCTCTGAAATCGCACCCTTAATTTCCTTCTGCGTCCAGTCCTGATAGTAATTGCCCAGCTCCGCCGTCTCCTTCATGGCACGCAGCGCCTTTGGCGACACACCCCAGACATTCTCATTCAGACCCATTCTGATGAGCTTATTGATGTCCCTGTTTCCAAGCTTTCTGCTTGCACGTCTTGTCTCCGGTTTCTCTCTCAGGTTTTTGCATAGTAATTTCGATATTTCCATAACTTTCTCCTCCGCTTTCCTCATAGGAAAAATCAACAAAGGCGCTTATCAGGCTGCACCGCCCGATAAACGCCTTTGTTTACCACTACTGTGTACTGTTTTATTTAAGCAATAATCTAACATGAACAGATGCTTTTGTAAACATTTCACACAAAATACAAAAGAATATTTATTTTTATCCCGAACCGCTTAAGAAAACAATGCTTTTCCCTTCTTTTTCTTTCTTTATTTAAGCGCACTCTTTTTTCAACTGCTGCAGAGCTTTCTTGAGCGCCGCAAGGAAAAGCTGGTTCTGATGCGGCATACCGATGCTGACTCTGATATATTCCTCGCTGAAATATCGGATATACACACCCTCGCTTTCCAATATTTCCATACACTTCTTCGTATCGCAGTGCGGTGCAAAATAGAGAAAGCTTGTCTGGCTTGGAACAACCGTGATTCCCATAGCTTCCATCTCTTTTGTCAGATATTCTCTCTGCTGTGTATTATTCTGATAAGCTGCCTCCTTAAACGCCTCGTCCTCCAGCGCAGCGGCGGCGCCTGCAAGTCCGATTCTGTTGGAGCTGAAGGTATTGGCAATCGAGCCAAGGCACTCTGTCAGCTCCTTATTGGCAACCGCGTACCCTACACGGCAGCCTGCCATGCCATATATTTTAGAGAAGGTGCGAAGGACAATCACATTCTTTCCCTCCTCCACATACTTCAGCGCACTTGGATAATCAGGAATCGATACCCAGTCGATATATGCCTCATCGACAATACAGATGACATGCTCAGGAAGCCTGCTGATAAATTCGTCCAGCTTGTGCGGGCACAGGATTGTTCCCGTAGGATTATTGGGGTTGCAGATTACAACAAGCTTTGTCCTGTCTGTGATTGCTGCGGAAAGCTTGTCCAAATCCGTACTCACTCCGTCGTCTGCCTCTACCTCAACCAGCTTTCCGCCAAAGCGCGATGCCAGCCGGTAATACGCCATATAAGTCGGGGAACAAATCAATACCTCGTCGTCCCTGTCAATAAAGGTTTCCGCGATACACTGAATTCCTGCACCCGAACCGCCGAACACAGTAATATGATCCGTCTCTTTTCCCGTGTATTCAGCAAGCTTTTTCTTAAGCTTTCCAACCATTTCCATCGGATAAAGATGTCCTCTTTGCAGCTCATCCGCCATAGCCTTCATTGCCCGGGGGCTTGGACCCATCTGCATTTCATTGGCATTGAGCTTCACAATTTCTTTCCCCGGCACCGGCTTTACCTGCATGCCGCCTGCTGCATACGCACTGAACTCCTGCAAATCTTTTCTCATTAATTCCTTCACTGTTGGCATCATCACGTTCTCCTCTCTGAATTTATTCCTGAATATCAAGATACTTGGTACGGATTGTATTTCTTGACGGGTCGATTACCCGATTGACAAGATTGTCATTCATCAGATAAACCTGCTGTCTGTTAATGACCGGAATTCCCCAGAAATACTCGGATACCAATACCTTTTCCGCTTCATGCATCAGCTCATATCGTTTTGTTGTATCCGTCTCTGTCATGGACTGATTCATCAGCTCATCATACGCGTCGCATGCGCATTTATTGTCATTGTAGGCATCTGTACTCATATACATGGCAAGATAGGTAAAAGGGTCCGCAAAGTCTGCCATCCACTGCATACGGCAGATATCAAAGTCTCCGTTTCTTCTGTCCGAAATATTGACCTGTGTCTCCTGTGCCTCAAGCTGAACCTCAATGCCAAGATTCTCCTTCCACTGTGCCTGCAAAGCCTGTGCAATGTCTGATTCAAGCTGCGTACTCGGATACTTGTAGGTTACGGCAGGAAAGCCCTCTCCATTCGGATAGCCGGCTTGCGCCAGAAGCTCCTTTGCCTTTTCCACGTTATATTCCAGCAGCTCTCCGCCTGCTTCCTCATCCCATGTCTTACCGCTTGCCTTGGAAATCAGCTTCTTTGCCACGAAGAAGGTCGAGCCTGTATAATTCTCACCGCAGGCAGCCGCAACAGCGTCCCGGTCGATTGCAATGGAAAATGCCTCTCTGACTTTCACATCATCAAACGGCGCCTTGTTCACATTAAAAAGCTCATAATTGCTCACAATCGAATCAAGCGTTACAAGCTCAGGACTGTCCTTGTACTCGCCAAGCACCGTATAGTCTGCCTGTGCAAATGTAAGCTCACCGGTCTTGTATGCACTGATAATCGCCTGTGTGTCTTCCATTGCAAGCGTCTTGACCTCGTCAAGCTTAATGTCATCTTTCAATACATATGTATCATTCCTTTTGAATAAACAGTACTGATTCGGCACATACTCCGCCAGATAAAACGGACCGCAGCTTACCAGCGCGTCCATATCTTCTCCCATCGACCATGCCCCGTTTGTCTCTGTCTGGAGTGTACGGTGTGTCGGTATATAGACGGGAAGGGTCAGTAAATCCATAAAATACGGTGTCGATGTTGCAAGGGTAAATTTCAGGGTTTTTTCGTCAACGCATTCCACGCCGAGCGTGCTCATATCTGCCTCTCCATCATAAATTGCCTGCGCATTTTCAATCGAAAACAGCATACTGGAGTAACCGTTTCCGCAGTTCGGGTCCAATGCCCTTGTGATGGTATTATAAAAATCCTCTGAAGTTACCGCATCGCCGTTGTTCCAGTTTGCGTCCTCTCTGATATGGAAGGTATACTCCGTCATATCGTCGTTGATGTCCACGCTCTCTGCCAGAATATACTTAAAGGTGCCGTCCTCTGCCAGTTCTACCAGAGAGCCTGTCGCATATCCGTTGTAGGTCCACCACCAGTATGAAATAATACCTGCTGAATCGAGTGTACCGCCCTCCATGCTCATTGTCGTCGTCACAGACTTGTACGCCGAACCGTCTGCTTTTGTCTCTGCCGTTTCGCCGGAAGAACCGCCGCACGCCGTAAGTCCTGCAGCAATGCTTGCCGCAACAACTGCTGACAATGCTTTTTTCCATAATTTTTTCATAATTTCCTCTCCTTTCGTTCCTTACCTCATTGTTTCTCTATATCAATGTCCTGATCGGACACAATATCAAGGAATCCCTCTGTCACGCCTCTTTGCTTAGCAGCGGTTCTATGTTCAGACTTTCCCTTTTTCTCAGATATTTGGGAGAATACAGATAACATGCCACCTGTCTGCCGTCTACCCGAAAGGCTGCCGGCATCTGGTTAAAGCATTCCGCTACTGCATAAGGGCATCTGGTGTTAAACGGACAGCCCTTGGGCGGATGAATCGGACTTGGAATCTCACCCTCAAGCAGGATTCGCTTCCTGGCTCTTGCGGATTTCGGGTCAGGTATCGGCTCTGCTGATAACAACGCCTTGGAATAAGGGTGCAGCGGCTTCTTGTAGACATCATTTGCCATTCCCATCTCCATCATATGGCCCAGATACATGACACCGATACGGTGGCTGATATGCTTCACCATTCCCAAATCATGCGCAATAAACAGGTAGCTGATTCCCCGTTCCTTCTGAATCTTTTCCAGCAGGTTGATTACCTGCGCCTGTATCGATACATCGAGTGCGGAAATCGGCTCATCACATACGATAAATTCCGGATTCAGCGCCAGTGTCCTTGCGATACCGATGCGCTGCCGCTGCCCTCCCGAAAATTCATGCGGATAACGCCTGATGTGGTCGGGCTTTAAGCCAACCGTCTCAAGAAGCTCCTGCACTCTTTTTTCTCTCTGGGACGGCGTTAATATATTGTGGATATCCATCGGCTCACCGATAATCTCACCCACCGTAAATCTCGGGTTGAGCGACGCATAAGGGTCCTGAAAAATCATCTGCAGTTTTTGTCTGTATGGAAGCATCTGGCGTCTTGAAAATCCCGCGATATCCTCTCCCTGAAAGAGAATCTGTCCCTTTGTGGGTTCATAGATTCTCAAAATGGTTCTGCCAAGACTGCTCTTGCCGCAGCCTGATTCCCCTACAAGTCCAAGTGTCTCACCCTTTTTAATGTCAAAGGAGATATCATTTACTGCCTGAACGACCTGCGCTCCCTGAAATCCCCGGTTCACCTCAAAAAACTTGCATAAGTTTTTTACCTCTAACACTTTTTCTTCCATCATAATCTCCACCCTTTATTCTTTTACCGTAATCAGTGATTCGTCCATCTGCTCCAGCCAGCATCTGCAAAAATGCGTCTCATTGTAGGTTGTAACCGGTGCCTCCTGCGCTGCGCAGATTTTCATGGCATACGGGCATCTTGCCATAAATGCACAGCCCTTGGGAAGGTTTGTCAAATCAGGCGGAGTTCCCGGAATCGGAACTAACGGCTCATCATCTTCTTTTTCCGAATTATTGATGCTGTTGAGCAGCCCCTTTGTATATGGATGCTTTGCCTCATAAAAAATTTCGTCTGTCGTGCCTTCCTCAACAATCTGCCCGGCATACATAATCGCAATACGGTCACACATCGTCGCAACAACGCCAAGGTCATGCGTAATCATGATAACGCTTGCTCCCGATTCCTTCGTAAGCTTCTGCAGCAGCTCAAGTATCTGCGCCTGTACCGTCACATCAAGCGCGGTCGTCGGCTCATCTGCGATAATCAGCTTCGGATTGCAGGCAAGTGCGCTCGCGATAATAATCCGCTGCCGCATACCGCCTGAAAATTCAAAGGGATACTGGTCAAGACGCTTCTCCGGACTTGGGATTCCCACCTGCTTCATCAACTCGACTGCCCGCTCCCTTGCTTCCTTTTTGCTGCACTTTGTATGAGTCCTGATTCCCTCCGTAAGCTGTGTTCCGATTTTCAGAATCGGATTTAAAAAGGTCATCGGGTCCTGAAAAATCATGCCGATTTCATTTCCGCGTATCGTGCGCATCATTTTTTCATAATTCTTTTTTGCCTTTTTGTTGGAATAATCCGGCGAGATATCCTTTCTGTCAAACAAAATCCTGCCGTTTACGACTTTGCCGTTGCCTGCAAGCAGTCCCATCAGCGTCAGCATTCCCTGACTCTTGCCTGAGCCGGACTCGCCGACAATCCCAAGCACCTCGCCCTCCTTCAGATGATACGATACATCTCTGACCGCACGAACTGTACCGTTTGGCGTTGCAAATTCTGTTGTAAGATGGGTAATCTCCAGTAAATTTTCACTCATAACGATTCCTCCCGCATTTCCTGCTATTTCTTCTTAGGATTCAAGGCATCACCGATACCCTCTCCCAGGAAATTCAAAGAGAAGATAGTCAGGCAGATACAAAGTGTCGGAAGCAGCATTTGTACCGGATGCAGTGTGATGACCTGTCTGGCATCCTGTGCCATGGAGCCCCAGCTTGCCATCGGCGCTGATATGCCGATACCGATAAAGCTTAAAAATGCTTCCGTAAAGATGGCGCTTGGGACAAGCAGCGTCATCTGTACGATAATCGGTCCGATTGCATTGATAATCAAATGTTTAAATAATATCCGTTTATCGCTTGCTCCAAGCACCAGAGCCGCCAGTGCAAATTCCTGTTCCTTCAGGCCGATAATCTGTCCTCTTACCTGCCTTGCCATGCCAATCCATCCGGGAATACAAACGCCAATCAGAATACTTCTGACATTTGCTCCGTTGACCATCATAATCAATATGACATACAGCATAGACGGCATCGCATAGATGATATCCACGATTCTCATGACAATCGTGTCAAATTTCCCGCCGATATAGCCGCACAAACCTCCGATGATAACACCGGTAAAGCTGTTAATCAGCGCTGCGCCAAACCCTATCAAAAGGCTGATTCTCGCGCCGTAGCACAGCCGGACAAATACATCCCGTCCAAACTTATCCGTTCCCAGAAGGTGCTGTGCAGAAAAGGCTGCATAAGCATTTGATGTATCCTGTGCATCATAATCATAGGGACTAAAGAATGGTCCGAATATGGCAAGCAGGGTAAAAATCAATAGGACGATAAGACCTGCAACTGCCATTTTATTTTTCTTAAATCGCTCCCACGCCTCCTGCAGGAACGTTTTACTTTGCATTGCGATAAATTCACTGTTCTTTTCCTCCGCCGGAAGCGGTTCAAACCAATCTGACATCGAAGCACCTCCTAATCTGTAAGCTTAATTCTTGGGTCGATGAGTGAGCAAAGGATATCTACCACCAGATTTGCCACAATAATCAACGCGCCGATAAATACGCTGAATCCAAGAACGACTGTGTAATCTCTGTTCGTTATGGCATTTGTAAATTCCCTTCCGATACCCGGAATGGAAAAAATCTGCTCGATCACAAAGCTTCCGGTTATGGTAAAGGCAATTGCAGGACCAAAATATGTAACAACCGGTATCAATGCATTTTTAAGCACATGACGGAACATAATCTGAAAAGTGCTTAATCCCTTTGCTTTTGCCATAATCACGTAATCCATCTGTGTTGCCTCGGTGTAGGTGCTCTTGGTAAGCCGCGCTATCGTTGCAATCGGTCCGAACGCCTGCGCCGCAACAGGCAATACATAATGAAGCGGTGTGCTTAACCCGACAACCGGAACTGCATTCAGCCATACGCCAAATACCAGCATCAGATACAGACCGATTACAAATGCCGGAACACTGACTCCGAGCGTGGCATACGCCAGCAGAATATTTTTGACGATCTGACTCTTTGTCACGGACATCCAGATTCCGATGGTAATGCCGATGACTGCTGACAGTGCAAACGCAAGCAGCCCGACCTTTATGGTATATGGAGCGCCTCTTGCAATGAGTGTATTCACTGAAATATTTTTCTTGTAGGATATTCCCAGCTCTCCATGCAGCAGGTTCTCCATATAAATCAAATACTGTTTCCACTCCGGCTCATTTAATCCGTATGCCTTTTCCAACTGTTCGATTGCACTTCCCGACAAATTCTCTGCTTCAAACGGGCTGCCGGGCATCCTGTGCACCAGAATAAATGTCAATGTAATCAGCGCCCACAGGGTTACAATACCCACCAATAATCTCTTTATGATATATCTGAGCATCTGTTTTCTCCTCCTTTTTGATTCATCAAGCAGCAAAACAGCCTTCTCCCCTGCTTGCTGTGCCGAGCCTGTGCAGCTTTGCTGCTGAGCTCCTTGCAGGCTCGTGTGCATAAAAGGAGGCAGTCAGATTTTCTCCGTTCATCTGTTGCCTCCTCGCAATCATTTCCAATTCTTATGCACTTTTTTTATAAATCCTTTTATCCCTGCTGAAGAATCTGGCAATCCAGCTTCTGTCATCAAAGCTCTCGCCCTCCTTAAGCCTGCCAAGCCGGAGCATTTCCCTTGCATACATTGTCGTGACGACAATCAGAGAACAGCCGTCCGAAACCGGCGTCGCATAGAGCACTCCCATCAGGCCGAAAAACTTTGGAAGAAGTATCAGTGCCGGAATAAAGAAGATGCCGTGTCTGGAAAGTGACACGAGTGTCGCAACCTCAGGCTTTCCAATCGAAGAAAAATACATACTGACAAGCATCTGATAGCCTCCAAACAATGCCAGACATTTGCTGGTCCGCATCGCCATCATGCCATAATCCAAAAGCTGTGCGTCATTTTTGCTGAAAAGCTGAATCACAAACTCCGGTGCAAGCATCATGGCTGTCCATATGACGACAGCAAATGCAAATGCCATTGCCTGTGATGTAAGCGCCGCCCTCCGCACTCTCCGAAAGCTTTTTCTTCCATAATTATAGCTGATGACCGGAGCCGCCGCCTGATTGATGCCGGAGGCCGTCGATATGATAAACTGCTCGACGGTATTGACTACGGACAGCGCCGAGATGCACAGCTCTCCGCCGCCAATCAGACTGTAATACGGGTCCAAATCTCCATAATGCTGCAGCGACTTGTTAATCATGATATTGGTGACAAAGCTCAACATCTGAAAGATAGAAGGGGCAATGCCCATTTTTGCAATGGTCACCATCTGCCTGATATCGACTACTCCAAAACCTGCCCACTTCAAATTGCTCCTGCCGCTGAAGAAATATGCTGCGCTGAATACCGCACCTGCAAGCTGACTTCCGACGGTGGCGATTGCCGCGCCTGCAATTCCAAGCGGAAATACCACCATCAGCAGAAAGTTTAGGAAGACATTAAGCACTGCGCCGACCATATTGGCAAACATGGAATACTTCGTATTTCCCTCCGAACGGATTACCGCCGCAAGACCGACATTGAGCATATTCAATATCTGTCCGATAGAGGTAATCCTCAGGTAGACGACTGCGTAATCATATACCTGTGAACCCTCCTTTGCACCGCACATCCCCACGAAGGGTTCTGCAAAGATGCAAAACAGTACTGATACTGCTGCTGCCATTCCAACCGCCTGTATAATGATATTGGTAAACAGCTTATTTGCCTTATCAAAATCCTGACGCCCCATTGCCAGCGACAGCATTGATGCTCCTCCGACCGTGATAAACAAGGTCAATGCGATGACCACGTTGTTAAATGGCGAGAGCACTGATATACCACCCAGAGCATTTCTTCCGACAAAGTTTCCGACAAATATCTGGTCAACCGTCCGATACAGATAGGTGGTCAGTGTTCCCAGAAGCCCCGGAACCGCCATTGATAACAGCAGCGGAAATATCGGGGCATTTCCCATTCTCTCTGTGTTTTTGCGTGCCGTGACCGCGCTGTTTTCCGTACGATTTGATTTGTTCATTCCTGCCTTCCTTTCCAAGGTGTAACTATGCAGTGCCTTCATAGTTACGAGGTATCGAAGATACCTTATGCTTTTTATAAAGCACTTTCACCACGCTCACCGGTACGAATCCGTATCACATCATCAATTTCTTCGATAAAAATTTTGCCGTCTCCGATTTTCCCTGTGCGAAGCTTTTCCTCCAGCAGCCCTGTCAGAAGCGCTATCGTCTCATCGTCTCCAACCGTCTCAAGCTTTGTTTTCATCAGCTCATTGATGCCGCCCTTAATGCCTCTGTAGGATGTGGTATAGCCCTTCTGCGTTCCGTACCCTGTGATATCCTCTGCCATCACACCATATACCGCACAGGATTCAAATAGATTGATTACCTCACCCTTACGGCTTGGCTTTACAATTACTGTCAACTTTTTCATAAGCGCTCCTTATTTATCATTGTGGAAATGGAAGTTTGCATATGCCGAACAGCCATGCTCCCTGATATCGAGTCCTTCCAGTTCCTCATCCTCCGATACTCTCAAACCGACTGTCTTATCTATCAGTTTGAAGATAATAAAGGCTGCTGCTGCTACATAGGCGATAACTGCCGCAACACCCAAAAGCTGTGCTGGAAAGCTGCATCCCTCACCGAATACTCCGGTCAGAATCGTGCCGAGTGCGCCGCATACACCATGTACGCCGATCGCACCGACCGGGTCATCAACCTTGATTACCCTGTCAATAAACTCGATGGCAAATACCACCACGATTCCTGCAATCAATCCGATAAGAATCGCTTCATAGCTGCTGACGACATCACAGCCTGCCGTGATTGCCACAAGCCCTGCGAGTGAACCGTTGCAGGTCATTGACACGTCCGGTTTTCCATACTTAATCCATGTAAGCGCCAATGCTGCCAGTGTCGCTGCCGCTGCCGCAAGATTGGTTGTCATCGCAATCGCACCAAGCGATGTTGCCGCTACCGTAGTCGAGCCGCAGTTAAATCCAAACCAGCAGAACCACAGGATAAAGACGCCAAGCACGCCAAGCGGAAGATTATGTCCCGGTATTGCATTCGGCTTTCCTGCCTTGTCATACTTTCCATGTCTGGCTCCGAGGATTTTAGCGCCTATCAGTGCACAGACACCGCCTACCATATGTACTGCCGCGGAGCCTGCAAAATCATGAAATCCCAAATCAGCAAGCCAGCCGCCGCCCCATATCCAATGACCTGTCACCGGATAAATGAAGATGCTGATTGCCGCCGAATAGATAAGGTAGGCAATGAATTTTGTCCGCTCTGCCATTGCTCCGCTGACGATAGTTGCTGATGTTGCACAGAATACGGTGTGGAAAAAGATAAAGACGCCAATCGGAAGTCCGTTGAACATTCCGTCTGCTCCCGCAAGGCTCTCAATGCGGAAAAAGCCCTTCGTTCCTATCAGCGCGCCGTCTCCTCCAAACATCACTGCAAAGCCAATCAGAAAGAAAAACAGTGAACCAAGTACAAAATCCATCATATTTTTCATCAGGATATTGCCTGCATTCTTTGCTCTGGTAAACCCGGTCTCGACCATTGCAAAGCCTGCCTGCATAAAATAAACCAAAAATGCTCCAAGCATGGTCCACATGATATTCATTAAAAGCTGTGTGTCCATAATCCTTACCTCCTCTTTCTACAATGCTTCTGTTCCATGCTCCCCCGTTCGGATTCTTACTGCATCCTCCACCGTGGAAACAAAGATTTTACCGTCGCCGTAGTTCCCTGTCTGAATCTCCTTCACAACCCGCGAAATCACCTGCTCCGCGATGTCATCATCCACTACGGTATCCACCCTGACCTTGGGAAGCATTTTCGTGTTGATTTCCGCTCCCCGGTACATCTGTACATTTCCCTTCTGATTTCCGTAGCCTTGGATATTTGCAATCATGACGCCATGCACCCTGCACTCATCTAAAATCGTCTTGAGCTCCTCCAGCTTCTCCGGCTTAATCACAATCTCTAACCGCTTCATTCTCCCTTCCTCCTATCTCATCAGATAACGCTTGTCGGACTGCCGGCTAACCAGTTCTTCACATTTTCCACGGCAACCCTGACGGTCCTGTACCTTGCCTCTGCCGGCGCCCACGCAATGTGTGAAGTAATCAAAGCATTCCCACAGTCAAAGATGGGTGTCTTCTCACTTAGCGGCTCTCCTGTAACGACATCAAGCCCTGCCGCGTAAATCTTTCCCGACCGAAGCGCCTCCACCATTGCCGCCTCGTCAATAATCGCGCCTCTTGCCGTATTAATCAGGATAACGCCATCCTTCATCCTGCTGATGGCATCTGCATCAATCATGTTTCTTGTCTCATCCGTGAGCGGACAATTAATCGAAATCACATCGCTTCTTTCCAACAGCTCATCAAAGGAAACCTGCTCAATAAATTGATATTGTGCTCCTTCCTTTTTGTGTCTGCTGTAAGCAACTACCTTCATTCCAAAGCCGGCTGCCATTTTTGCCATCCAGAAGCCGATAGAACCAAGACCGATAATTCCAATGGTCTTCTCATACAATTCAATCTGTCTGGTCGCGACACGCTTCTTTTTCCGGTTCATGGCTTCATGCTGTTCCAGCGATTCCTTGTAACAGGCTGCTTCCGCATCAATGTGATGACAGATATTAAGCAGAAGCCCCATACCGTACTGCGCGATTGTCATATCACCGTAAATGGTATTGGTAAAGGTGACTCCCAGCTCACGCGCCGCCTCTCTGTCAAAACGCCCGAAGCCATGTCCCAGTGTGGCGACATATTTCAGATTGGGGTGGCGCTCCATAAAAGCCCTGTCGAACACGTCGTCTCCAATCCATGCGCCGATTATGACATCTTTGTCAGCAGCAACCTCATCGAGCTTATCCGGCGAAAAATTATCTCTGTACTCAATCTCCGTCAGCTGCGGAACCGCAGCAAGCTGCTGCTTCCAATAATCAATGATTTCCTCTCTGGACGGCGCTCCTCCAACAGGATTTCCCTGACATACAACTGCTTTCATAACCTCTACTCCTCTCCTCATAACAGACAATGAAATAAATTTTTAAATGCAAAAAGGGCGCTATTCCTTCAAGAATAACGCCTTCGTCATGTAAATCTGTTCAGTTGATATCACACATATTATAATTATTTTTTATAAAAGTCAATAACTTTTTCTTATAATTCCCTTTTTTGTGACAATGTTGAAAAGATTTTTTTGATTCCTCCGAAAATTTTGTCGAATTTGCAGCTAAGTGCACTTTTTCGCACAATTTAAACAGTTTTTGAAGATTATAGAACAAATATGTGCAGCTCCGCTGCTATTTATCTTACAGGCTCATGTGCATAAAAATAACCCGAATGTCATCAGGGCATTCGGGTTATTATAAATCACATTTATTTTATATATAATTTTTATTTATTCGCAGCAGTTCAGCCTTCGTTTGCATCGTGTGCAGACCTCCGGACCGGACTGTTACATTTATTTCACAACTGCCTTCCCTTCCCATTTATGCCCGTGGAAGCGCGTTACATTAAAGACAGCGCGCACTGCCCAGTCAATCGTCATGGCAATCCATACGCCAAGCACTCCAAGGTCGGTCATATAGCTAATCAGGTATGCCAGACCGATACGGAATATCCACATGGATACCACATTGACAACAAGGGTATATTTCACATCTCCTGCCGCCCTTAACACCTGCGGTATGGTAAAGGCAATCGGCCATAACAGAACACAGCATACTGAATGGTACTTGATCAGCTGCACCGCATACATGTCACCAAGCTCGGTCAGATTATACCAGCCTGAGATAACAGGCGCCATCAGGAAAATTACAGCATTTACAATCAGCAGGAAAAAATACGCATAGCCTATCAGTTTCTTTGAATAGCTTCTTGCCTGCCTGTAATCACCTGCCCCCACGCATTGCCCTACTACGGTCACCAGCCCCAGTCCGATAGCGATTGCCGGAATATCCGCCAGTGTCTCCACGGTACTTGCACAGGCATTGGCTGCTATGGCAGCCGTACCAAAGCTTGATATCAGACTTTGGGTCAGCAGCTTTCCTATCTGAAACATACTGTTTTCCAGCGCGCTTGGCACGCCGATTGTCAGTATGTTTTTTATCATCTGCGGATGCCAGCCAAGCTTTAGATATGATGTGACATGTATGTCATATTTCGGCATTCTGATAAGCGCCAGCATCAGGATACAAGACACTGCTCTTGAGATAAGCGTTGCATATCCGACGCCTTCCACGCCCATATGGCATCCATAGACGAAAACTGCATTTCCGCCGATATTGAGCACATTCATCACCACAGAAACCTTCATGGAAATGTTGGAATTGTTCATAGAGCGGAACAATCCCGCACATGCATTGTATACGGCAAGGAACGGAAATGATACTGCAGTAATATACAGGTATACGACAGCGTTGTCCATAACCGCCTTCTCTACATTTCCATAGATGAGGCTGAGCATCTGACGGTTGAACAGAATCGAAACTGCCATGATAACGAATGAAAATCCGGCGCAGATTAGCACCAGCTGGTTTGCAGCCTTACAGGCATTGTCCTTATCCCTGCTGCCCAAAAACTGCGCCGATACCACTGCACCGCCTGTCGCAAGCGCCGAAAACATCATAATCATCAGGTTGCTGATGGTATTGACCAGCGAGATTCCTGACACTGCCGCCTCGCCTGCGCCGGAGACCATAATCATATCCGCCATTCCCACGGTCACTGCCAGGAGCTGCTCCACCACCAAGGGCAGTATCAGCCGCAGCAGCTTCTCACGCGAAAACAGCTCCTCTTTATTTGTTGTTATTGTCGAAGCCACATTCTTCCTTCCTTTCTCCCTTTTGCTTATCGTAATGTCAATTCTGCTGACAAGCTTCCTTCGCATGCTCATGCGCATAAGAAGGCGCTATCCGACCGGGATAACGCCTTTGTTTTATGCTGCCTTCAGCTCGCTCAGAATCTCCTTCATGTACCGGATAAACAGCTCATTGTTTTCCTTTGTGCTCACAGAAACCCTGCAGAACATGGGAGTGCTTATCATAATGCCCTTTTCAATCATCTTGTCCCTTACTGCCGCGCAGTCCGTATGCGGGTCAAACATGATAAAGTTGGACTGGGAAGGATATACGGTACAGCCAAGCTTTCCAAGCTCCTCTGTAATATAATCCCTGCCCTCCACAATCTTTGCCTTACATTCCTCATAATACTCCGGCTCAGAGAGCGCTGCCACAACAGACGCCTGCGCTGCCGCCGGAATCCAGCTTCCCGGAATCTTGCTGATGCCTGCCGCCATTTCCTCGTTTGCAACAATATAGCCTGCACGCACGCCTGCCATGCCATAATATTTGGAAAAGGTTCTCATCACAAGAATCGGTCTGTCCGGCATCTCAAACACAAGCGGAAGCGCACTCTTGCAGTCAGGCGCCGTCGCAAACTCGATGTATGCCTCGTCAAACAGCAAAACGATATCTTTGGGAACCTTATTGACAAATTCCACAATCTTATCATACGGCAGATAGCCGCCTGTCGGGTTGTTTGGATTGCATATTACTATCATCTTTGTCTTATCTGTCACTGCTGCCGCAAGACCGTCAAGATTATAGCTCATATCCTCACACAGAGGCACTGTCACGATATTGTCAAGACGAATCTCCGCCATATCAATAAATGCCGCAAAGGTCGGGCACATCAATACTTCATCTCCGGGATTCAGGAATGCCTGCCCCACAATCTCGATTAAAGGACTTGAGCCTGCGCCTACGACAAGATTAGCGGTGCTGATTTGATACAGATCGGCAATGGCGTTCTTCATATCCCTGCACCAAAAGTCCTGATAAAAATGTCCCTTCTTTGCAGCCGCAAGGTTTGCCTCCATTGCCTTTGGCGACATTCCGTAGGGGTTTTCATTCCATCCCATTCTGATGAGTCTTGATAAATCAAGTGTGGCATTCGAGCGTGCTGCTCTTTTTGATTCGGGCTTTTCCAATACACTTCTGCTGAAAATTTTTTCTCTATTCATAACATTATCCTCCTACTCTGCTATATGACGCTTGTCGGATTTCCTGCAATCCAGTTCTTCAGATTCTCTACTGCAATACGCACAGTCCTGTATCTTGCCTCTGCCGGCGCCCATGCGATATGCGCCGTAATCTCCGCATTGGCACAGTCAAAGATTGGCGTCTTTTCGCTGAGCGGCTCGCCTGTCACAACATCAAGTCCTGCCGCATAGATTTTTCCTGATTTGAGCGCTTCCACCATCGCCGCCTCATCAATGATAGCGCCTCTGGCAGTATTAATCAGTATCACGCCATCCTTCATCTTGTCAATAGCCGCCGCGTCAATCATATGTTTTGTCTCGTCTGTCAATGGGCAGTGAATTGATATCACATCGCTTTGGGTCAAAAGCTCGTCAAGCGATACCTGCTCGATAAAGTCGTACTGCGCGCCTTCTTTTTTATGTCTGCTGTAGGCAACGACCTTCATGCCAAAGCCTGCTGCCATCTTTGCCATCCACAGTCCGATGGCTCCAAGTCCTACAATTCCTATCGTCTTTTCGTACAGCTCAATTTGTCTTGTCACAACATGCTGCTTCTGATAAAGGGATTCGTGATGTTCCAGACTTTCTTTGTAGTACACTGCCTCTCTGTCAACATGGTGGCATATATTTAATAAAAGTCCCATTGCATACTGGGCAATTGTCATGTCGCCGTATATGGTGTTGGTAAAGGTAACGCCATGCTCATGCGCCGCCTCATGGTCGATGCGCCCGAAGCCATGTCCAAGCGTGGATACATACTTGAGGTTCGGATGCTTCTCATAAAAGGCTCTGTCAAACATGTCGTCCCCAATCCACACGCCAATCAGCACATCATAATCTGCTGCTATCTCATCCAGCTGAGCGGCTGAAAAATTATCCTTATAATCTACCTGTGTTATCTCAGGAACAGCCGCCAGCTGTTCCCTCCAATAATCAACAATCGCCTCTCTTGAAGGCGCTCCCCCTACGGGAGTGCCCTGGCATACTACTGCTTTCATGCTGTCCCGACTCCTTCCTGTTATACAATGTCTAATCCCTGCATCGCATCATAACCGGTCTCGCCGGTACGAACCTTCACGGCATCACGCACATCGTATATGAAAATCTTTCCGTCTCCGATATGTCCTGTATAAAGTACCTTTCTTGCTGTATTGACAACATCCGATACCGGAACCTTTGCAATGACAATCTCAATCCTTACCTTCGGGAGAAGCTGTACATCCACTGCAACACCGCGGTAGTACTCGGTAGCGCCCTTCTGAACGCCGCAGCCAAGCACCTGCGTTACGGTCATACCGGTTACTCCGATATCGTTCATCGCCGTCTTCAACTCCTCAAACTTCGACTGCTTGCAGATAATATCTACCTTTGTAAGCACGCTTCCGGCATGTGTATCTGCCTGTATGCCTGCCATATTAATCGGAATCGCCTCATCCACAGGAATATCCTTTGTCGCAACGCCAAGCACCTGTGATACGGTATTGGTCATGCTGTCCGGCGTGATAGACGGCAGGAAATCTGCATATGCATTGGAAAGACCATGCTCTGATGAGTCCAGTCCTTCGATTTCTTCTCTTTTGCTGACTCTTAAGCCGATGGTCTTATCCACAACCTTAAAGGTAATAAACGCCGTAATGCCTACCCATATGATAACACTTGCAACGCCAAGGCACTGTACGCCGAGGAATCTGACGCCGCCGCCATAGAATAAACCGGATTCTGTTGCAAACAGACCGGTCATAATCGTTCCAAGCGCTCCGCACACACCATGTACGCCGATTGCACCAACCGGGTCGTCAATCTTAAGCTTCGTGTCTATAAATTCAACTGCAAGCGTCACCGCGATACCTGCTGCAATACCGATGATTGCTGCACCCGCAGGCGATACCAGGTCGCATCCTGCTGTAATTGCTACAAGACCTGCTAACGCTCCGTTTAAGGTCATCGATACGTCCGGCTTCTTATAGCGGAACCATGTAAACAACATTGTTGTGACTGTCGCCATTGCCGCTGAAAGGTTCGTGTTCATGAACACAAGTCCTGCTGTCTCGGCTGCCGCACCCTCCATGCTCACTGTAGAACCGCCGTTAAATCCAAACCAGCAGAACCACAGGATAAAGACACCGAGCGCTCCGATGGTAATATTATGTCCGGGAATCGCTTTTGCCTTCCCATCCTCTGTGTACTTGCCGATACGGGGACCGAGAATCTTCGCACCGACAAGCGCTGCAACACCGCCTACCGTGTGCACTGCTGCAGAGCCTGCGAAATCATGAAATCCAAGCTGTGACAGCCAGCCGCCGCCCCAAATCCAATGACCTGATATCGGATAGATGAGCAGCGATATCACTGCACTGTAGATGCAGTATGCCGAAAACTTCGTTCTCTCAGCCATCGCTCCGCTGACGATTGTAGCCGAAGTCGCGCAAAACACCGTCTGAAAGATAACAAATGCCCAGAGAGAAATGCCGTCAGGCAATACCGCGCTGTAATCTCCGTTTATGAAAAAGTCAATGCCTCCAAATACTCCGCTTGCTCCGCCAAACATGATTCCAAAACCAAGGAACCAGTAAAGCGGTGTACCAATGCTTAAATCCAGCAGGTTCTTCATAATAATGTTGCCTGCATTTTTTGCTCTGGTGAAGCCTGCCTCAACCATCGCAAATCCGGCCTGCATGAAAAATACCAATGCCGTACCGAACAATATCCAAATCATATTTACTGATGATATCATACGCCATACCTCGCTTTATTCGTCTTTCTGGTTTGTATTTGTAATTCTGCTCAAAAACTGCTGTGTTCTCGGCTCTTTGGGGTTTACGAGAATTTCCTCAGGCGGTCCCTGCTCTACAACCTTTCCGCCCTCCATAAAGATCACTCTGGTAGCAACCTCCTTGGCAAAAGCAATCTCATGCGTTACCACAATCATCGTGATGCCTGTCTGCGCTACATTTTTGATTGTGTTCAGTACTTCGCCTACCAGCTCAGGGTCAAGCGCCGAGGTCGGCTCATCAAAGAGAATCACATCCGGATCCAGAATCAATGCTCTTGCGATACCTGCTCTCTGCTGCTGTCCGCCGGAAAGCTGTGCCGGATAAAAATCATACCGCTCAGAAAGCCCCACCTTGTTGAGAATATTTTTGCTCATCTCCTCAGCGTCGCTTTTCTTGAATTTCTTTACAGTCACCAGACCTTCCATAACGTTCTCAAGAATCGTCTTGTTCGCAAACAAATTATAATTCTGGAACACCATCGCGGTCTTTCTGCGAAGCTCGATGACCTGTGACTTATTATGCTTTTTGGCATCGACCTTAAAATCATTGACGGTGACAGAGCCTTCATCTGCCGCATCAAGAAAGTTAATCGTGCGGAGCAGTGTCGTTTTTCCGGAACCGGAGGGACCAAGAATTACCACAACCTCTCCTTTTTTGATATCCAAATCCACACCCTTTAAAATGTGATTGTCTCCAAATGATTTATGTATGTTTTCAAGCTTTACCATATATTCCATAGCCAGTCTCCCTCCTGTTACTATACTGCTGCATTTGAGCGGAATCTCTTGAGACGGTTCTCACCCATGCGGAAGCACTTATTAAATATGAAGCTTAAGATTTCGTATATAACGGTTGTCATGACATAAGCCTCAATAAAGTTTAACTTCGGAATGGACAAGAGGTTCGCCATCGCTGTAATCTCATACACTCCTACGTAATATGCAAGTGAAGTCTCCTTAACAAGACCGACAAACAATCCGCCAAGATTGGGCATTGCCGTTGCAAATGCCTGCGGAAAAATAATGCGGAACAACGCCTGCGTCTTTGTCATGCCGATGCTGTAGCACGCCTCCATCTGTCCCTCATCCACTGCCGATATCGCTGCACGAAATACCTCTGAGGAGTACGCCGCCTGCCCCAGCGTCAATGCAAAAATCGCATATGCCACAGGCGGTATCGCATTGATGTTAATATTCCAGCCAATGTTCTGTCCATAACTGTAAATTACCGCCGGCATAACATAATATGCTATATACAGCACGATTACTGACGGAACGCTTCTCATAAAAGAGATAAACACTGCAAGAATCTGTGAGAGAACCGGTGTTCTATTTTTTCGCACCAGCGCTATGACAAGTCCCAGTATCCAGCCGATTGCCACCGACACAAATACCATAAGAAGGGTAATTGGTATGGCAGCTAAAATCTGCGGAAACGCTTCTATGATAAATCGAATATCCATAATATTTTCCTCCTTTAGCTTGTCGCTTTCTTTCTACCCTTCGTGTACTGCCGCTCTACGAGCTTGCTTCCCTGCTCCAGCACAATGCAGATAATCCAGTAAATAATACCACTGGCAATATAGACCTCAAGCTTATTGGCGCCGAAGCTTGCGGCGCTGATTGCCCTTGCTTTTCCGAGGATATCAATGACGCCGATGGTAAACCCAAGTGATGTTTCCTTAAATAATAAAATAATGTTATTGCCCAGTGTCGGTATCGCAATACCAAACGCCTGCGGAAAAATAATGCGCCGAAAGGCGGTAAAGGGCTTCATGCCTACACTGTATGCCGCTTCTCTCTGTCCCTTATCGACTGCAAGATACGATGCCCTCATCATCTCAGCCATATTTGCAGAGGTATTGAGCGACAGCGTGGCAACGATAAATATGACCTTATTCCAGCCTCCAATGTCAATGCCAAAATTTTTGAGCACCTGCGGAAGTCCCAGATACAGCAGGAAGATTAATACCAGCGTCGGAATTCCCCGCATAAATGAGATATAACCTTTACTTATTGCCTTGACAACCTGATTCTTACTAAGTGAACCGACCGTGACTAACGCTCCTATTCCAAGACTTATCACAAGTGATATCAGCAGTATCTCCATTGTCAGGGGAAATGCCGCCAGAATTTTTACAATCAATCCCGGGATTGAGGCAAAATCATATGTGTAGTTCATACACCCTCACTCCTATCTTTTTCATTTTGTCTATGTATTGACACACTTATTTTCGAACTAACAGTGCTTGATGTTTTGTTCCTCTGCATGGCGGAGCAATGAGGCGGCATCGTCGATTGACGACAACGCAGCAGACGGCAAAGCAAGCAGAACATTAGTTCAGATTTGAGTTATCTACCATGTCAGCATATTTTGTAAAATAATCGTCTCCAAAGTACTTAACAGACAATTCCGAAAGCGTGCCGTCCTCAAGCATTTCCGTCAAGGCTGTGTTGACTGCCTCGCAAAGCTCCGGCTTGTCCTTCGCAATCATATGGTAAGAGCCTTCCACAATCGCTGTATCCGTAAGCATCAGATTATCCACGCCGATTGCCGGTACCGTCGTTGCAAACGCAGTCTCATAAGTCAGCGATGCGTCAACGCTTCCGTTGGAAACGCCTCTGTACATATCTGCAATCTCCATATCCGTAACGGCTACAATCTCAAAAGCTGTCTCCGGATGTGCCTCGTTATATGCAGACAGCAGTGCGTATTCATAAGTTGTAGGCGTGCCGTAAATTGTCTTTCCTCCCATATCTTCTAAGCCTGTGATGCCGCTGTCTGTCTTAACGCACAGCGCAAGCGGACTATAGAAATAAGATTTCTCAGGGAATAAATATTTTTCCTTCCGTTCATCACTTGGCACTAACTGGAAGGAAACCATGTCTGCCGCACCGGAGTCGATTGATACGACTGCTGTATTAAATGCCATTGCCTGAATATCGAACTCATACTGCGGAAGCCTCTCATCAATTGCCTTTAAGACATCTACATCATAACCGATTGCATTTCCGTTTTCGTCCAGATAACAGTAGGGAGCAAAGGAATTGCCTGTCGCCACTACAATTTTCTCAACGCCGTCTGTGCCGGAAGCCTCTGTTCCCTGCTCTGACGAAGCCGTACTGCCGCAGCCTGCCAGCGCTGCCATCATGGAAGCTGTTAATACGATACAACCTGTTCTTTTTACCATTTTCTTTGATACATGTAATTTCTTCATCATAATGTCCTCCTCATATAATCGAACGGCTTCTTTCCTGATGCTGATGTCCTTTACCGGCTCATATGCATAAGGAAAAGGCGCTTGTCCCGGCGGATAATCCGCCTGTACAAACGCCTTTGTTTACAAGTTCTGTATGTTGTTTTGTTTGATAGGTCACAGTATAGCAGTTGAAAATATAAATGGCAAATTGGTATTTTTTATCAAAACTTATAAATTTTGCTTATATTAGTAATTTTTCTGTCATTTTAACTAACTTTTAGCATATTTTTCAAAGATTGTGATATATTTTGTACACAAATCACTGAGTCTCGCGCCCCTTCTGGTAATATATCCCAGCTCAATCACTTCATCGGAATCATAGGGTACCGCCACCGACTCACCGTTTTGGTGGACGCCATGCTTCCCCTGATAACCGCTGCCTATCGTATAAGCGGTTCCCATAGACATAATATTTGATACGGTCATATTATCCGTCACGATAATCGTCTTTGCTGCTTCATGATCCTCCACCATCTCCTCTGAGAAAAACTGCATGCTGTTTTGTCCCTGATAATATTTGATATATGGATAGGGCGCCAAGTCCTCCTTGGTGATTCTCATTTTTCCGGCAAGCGGATGCTTTTGGTTAATATGGACAAACGGCGAACGCTCCTGCACCAGCGTAAATTCCAGATTCCGCTGTTCAAGCTCCCATGCCATCACCTTATTGTTTCTATTTTTCAGCAGAATCCCAAGCTCACAGGTTCCCTCCTGAACATACGAAAGCATCTCCTTTGTCTGCACCTCCAGAAACTGTATTTTATAATCGTCAATTGCCGTTATCTCTTTTAAAAGCTTCGCCAGCGCCTCCGACGCAATCACACAGTGCTGGCAGGCAATGCTCAGAATATTCTGCACACTGACTTCATTCGCATAATAATTCTCGATAAAGCCCATCTGCTCCACGATAGGCGTTATCTGGCTGACGAGCATTGCTCCCTCCCTGGTCAGGGCA
Source organism: Lachnospiraceae bacterium (assembly GCA_017622845.1). Classification (GTDB taxonomy): domain Bacteria; phylum Bacillota; class Clostridia; order Lachnospirales; family Lachnospiraceae; genus COE1. The sequence goes on from JAGAQJ010000050.1 coordinate 23,145, forward strand.
ACACTTCCCCTGTTCCTGTCAAATATCTGTATTTTCAGCTCATTTTCCAAATCCTTTATCGCGCTTGACACATTGGGCTGTGTCACAAAAAGCTCCTTTGCCGCTTTGGAAAATGAATTGTATTTTGCTGTATAGAGAACATATTTCATTTGCTGAAGATTCATAATTCGTTTGTGTTAATCCTTTCTTTGATTTTTCTGATATTGTTTTATGCATTGTCTTTTCCCTATGAATGAGCATGGCTGAACTGTTACCAATATGGCAGTACTGATCAGCAGTAACCGGTTGTGCACTAGCGCATATGATACACAAAGACTAATATGGCAACAACTCATTAACAGGGAGGTTTTATCATGCAGGAACCCTGCAGCTTCAGCAATTCCACAAAAGATTATCTGTCCAAATTTTATGAAATCCTGGATCAAATGATTCTGGGAATGGAAAGCGCCTGTCTTATGAACAGCATCTCCCAAAACTTTATCGCGCAGATGATTCCTCATCACCGGGCAGCTATCCGCATGTCCGAAAATGTTCTGAAATATACTGCAGATACTCCTGTGCGCAGGATTGCTTCCAATATCATCACGGCACAGACAAAAAGCATCAGCGATATGAGAGCCGTACTTGGAAGCTGTCAGCGTATGACAAATTCCTGTCAGGATTTGCGTCTGTACCGGCGCGAATTTCAAAATATCGCACATGCCATGTTTTCACAGATGAATACCGCCTACTCTGACAACGATATCAGCGATAATTTTATGCGGGAAATGATTCCTCATCACCGTGGCGCCATCCGCATGTCCGAAAATGCGCTCCGCTACTGCATCTGTCCCAAGCTTGTACCAATCCTCAACGCCATCATCACCTCACAGCAGCAGGGCATCCTGGAAATGGAACAGCTTTTGCAATGCTGATGCCTTTGTATGGAAGCTTATATCTTAATCTTTGTCCATTTTCCTGTCTGGAAGCGTATCGATGCAAACAGATATCTTGATATCTGGTCAGCGAGAATGCCAAGCCAGATACCTGCGATTCCCCACCCGAGCACGATGCCGCACAGGTAAGAAAATCCCGTCCGGATCAGGGTGACGCTGATGGTTGATGCAACTGCCGTATACGCCGTATCACCGGCTCCCCTAAGACACCCCATATAGATAACCTGGGATACCTGAAATAGTACAATGATAATGATAACATGGATAATCTGCACGCCGTATGCCACAATGTTATCTTCTTCAAAAAACAGACGGTAAAGCGTCTCCCCTCCCAAAAAGTAAATGACCGCCAGCGCTATGGAAATGCACATGCCGATGCGCCTGCATATTCTGCCATACTCCTTTGCCCTGTCAGGAGAACCCTCACCGAGGCTTCTTCCGATTAATGCGACTGCCGCCACCTGCATGCCGTCCCCAAAGGAAAAAGTCAGCGAAAGGATATTCATGCCAACCTGATGCGCCGCCATAGCATCGGTTCCCATGCCTGCTGCCATCATTGCGGTTGACATGAAGCCGACACGCATCAATACCTGTTCGATAAATACGGAATAGCCGACCTTGATAATACTGACAAGCGGTGCGGCAGCAGGTTTGATTTTCTCTTTTATAATATATGGTATGCTGACAAAATTATCCTTTTTCAGCAGCGAACAGATACTCATAACGCATGCAACCATCGTGCCGAATACCGTGGCAATCGCCGCCCCGCGGATACCAAGCGCCGGAAATCCAAGATTTCCGTTAATCAGCAGGTAATTGCCGATAATGTTGACAACGTTTGATGTAATATTGGTTCTCATCGCAATAATTGTATTTCCCGCTCCACGCTGCGCCGCGTTGATTCCCATGGAAACGACATTAAATATCATGCCGCCCATAATAATGCGGAAATATATGACAGCCGTGTCATGTGTGTCCTCCGCCGAGCCGCAGAACCGGATAATCTGATTGGCAAATGTCACGCACAGCGTGGATATGACTACGGCAGAAACAAGAATGAACAGAACCGCCGCCAAAAGTATGCGGTTTGCTTCCTTCTTTTTCTGTTCGCCGCGCCGCCTCGCCACAAGCGCCGATATAGACACATTCATTGCGATAAAAAGAGCCATGCCCATAAATTTCGGCTGCGTTGTGAGTCCTACTGCCGCCACTGCATAAGAACCTATGGAGCTTACCATCAGCGAATCGACCATACCCGCAAGGGCTACAAAAAAAGACTCGCACACCGCAGGCCATGCCATGCGCAGTGTTTCCCTGACATTCTTACCCCGTACCTTGTCTTCTGTATCCATCGTTTTATTCAACCTCTTTCGCCTCTTTCCATTTTTCCTTCCTCATAGCAACGTTTCTTCTGATGCCTATACTTTATTTTAATCAGTTTCAGATTCTTATGCAACCCCTTGGCAGGGTGGCAGCAGACAAGGAGTCCGACCCGGTATCTTATGTAAGCCCTCGCAGCGCCATTAGGCGATTATTTATTTTATTAAGTATTTCCTGCTTTATTCTTAATTAAATCAACATTTTTCCTTAATTTTTGAATATAAAATGGTTTTGCTGAAACTTTATTGACTTTTTGAAAAAGGAAATCTATGATTGCAGTCAAAAGAGAGGAGATATGTAATATGGCAGCTAAAATCTATGATCCCTATGAAAACGTAGTAGAAACCATGACAAAGGCGATGGAAATCGGACACATCAGCAAAGCAATGTTTGAGATTATCAAAAATCCCCAGCGCGAGACAAAAGTATATCTTCCGGTCGAAATGGATGACGGAACCGTAAAAGTATTTGAAGGCTACAGGGTGCAGCACTCTAACATAAGAGGTCCCTTCAAAGGCGGTATCCGGTACCATCAGGACTGTACGCTCAGTGAAGTTAAGGCGCTTGCAACATGGATGTCCCTGAAATGCGCTGTTGCAAATATTCCCTATGGCGGCGCCAAAGGCGGAATTAAGGTTGACCCCAGAACACTCTCACAGCGAGAGCTTAGAAATCTGACAAGACGCTACACCTTTGCGATAGCTCCGATTATCGGTGCGGACACTGATATCCCTGCTCCTGATGTAAATACCAATGCCCAGACAATGGCATGGGTGCTTGATACCTACAGTCAGTTAAAGGGAAAGCCCTGTCCCGGCGTAGTAACCGGAAAGCCGGTCGAGCTTGGCGGCTCCAGAGGCAGAAATTCCGCTACCGGACGCGGCGTGGTCATCAGCACAAAGCTTCTGCTTGCTGCAGAAGGAAAAGAGCTTGAAGGAACCACCGTTGCGATACAGGGTATGGGAAATGTCGGAAGCAATGCAGCCCGTATCTTTTATCACCGCAATGTAAAGGTTGTCGCAGTCAGCGATGTGTCAGGAGGCTTATATTGCCCTGACGGACTGAATATTGATAAAATCTCAGACTATCTGGAAAAGCCGAATTCCCTTCTTTGCGATTATCAGGAAGAAGGTGTGTCACATATCTCAAACACCGAGGTTCTCACCTGCAAATGTGATGTGCTCGTACCTGCTGCTCTTGAAAATCAGATTCATGAAGACATCGCTCCGAAGCTGCAGTGCTCTTATATCGTAGAAGCAGCTAACGGTCCTACCACCGATGGCGCAGATGAAATTCTGGAAAAGCGCGGCATTACTCTTATCCCTGATATCTTTGCAAACAGCGGCGGCGTCATCGTATCTTACTTCGAGTGGGTACAGAATATTCAGGAGTTGACGTGGGAAAGAGAGCAGGTCAACGATATGCTTGAGAAGCTTATGACCAAATCCTTTGAAGATTTAAGAGCCGTTGTTGAGGAATGTAAATGCACCTATCGAATGGCCGCCTACATCGTAGCCCTGCGCAAACTGATTTATGCAGAAGAAATTAAGGGAATTTTCCCTTAAAATAATAGCGCTTATATCATAAGCAGCAGTTTTGCAAAGCGAAACTGTTATGCATCTATAATCATATACCTTCCAGACAATAGAAAGCACATTTATGATTTTTTAATCAGCTAAGCTTTCTATTGCCACACAGGACCGGGGCATATCCTTACTCTCAAAGGATATGCCCTACAATGTTATTCCGCGGTGTTCCACCGAGGTTGAAAATACAATCAGCGTCTTGGTTCTTCCAAAATGCTGCAGCTCTCCGATGAACCGGTCAAGCTCCATCGTATTTTCAAAAAGCACTTCAAGCAGCATCGAATAATCCCCCGTAACGCAGTTGCACTCAACTACATTTTTGCACTTCTTTATATAAGGATAGAACTCCTTTTTCTGTACCGGTGCAACTTCAAGGCTGATAAAGGCTTTCGTGTACAATCCCAGTGCAATCGGGTTTACCTGCGCCTGATATCCTAAGATATAGCCCTCCTGTTCAAGCCTCTGGATTCTGCTTGACACTGCCGGCGACGACAGATTAACCTCGGCGGCTGCCTGTTTCAGCGGCATTCGTGCATTCTTCTGTAAAATATTTAAAATCTGCATATCAATCTCATCCAGCTCCATACGTTTCATTGTTTTATCTCCCCTCTTTGACGTTCCTCTTCATTTTGGTCCTTTCGGAATCAAATAATCCTTATCCTGCCTGCCGTTCCAAATGCATATGGCAGCTCTGCTGATTTCCTTCTGCTGCATATGACAAAAGGCGTATACAGTGAATCCTCCTTCACTGCATACGCCTTCGTATGTGCTTCATTTTAACATTATGCCTGACAAAAATCAAGAATATCTCAATATTGTGTAGCAGTTCGACCTTTTATGCATTCCTATCCGGACGAAAACGGCAGATAGTATCCCTCCGACTGCCATTGGTTCCGAATGGGAATTTCCTAATATGATGAATTAAGGCTGTCCAACGAAGACGGAGCCGGCTCGAGTCGGCGTCCTTGCCTCCGTCTCCAACCTGTATATCTATCATCATATAAGGAAATATCACCATTCTCCACCGGGCAGTCTATGGGATACTATCTGCCGTTTTCTGTTCATTGAAACCGTTAAACGGAACAATTGTCAGTACACAGAAGGACGGCAGTCCTGACTAAAATAATCCATAAGGCTAAACTGTAACCGTTCAATCTGCAATACTGTATTCCATCATTTCATAGACCAGCCTTGAGCCTTCCATGATTTCCGGCGGAAGCAGAGCGCGCGCCACGCATTTAAGCTCCTCCGGCGCATCGCCCTCCTTCTTCAGATACGCATAATCGCCTTCAAGACTGTTCACTGTATAATATATCTTATCCAATAACATCTCTGTCCCCCTGTAACAGTGCCGCCTTACGGCTTCCTGTAATGCTCCTCAAATTATTCTCCGATGATTTCCTTAACCACAGCCGCAAGCTTGTCACACTTACAGTTTGCAAAGAAGTACTCTTTGAATTTCTCTCCACTCAAAGCCCCCTTGCACAGCTGTGGGTCAAGCTTCGGCAGAATGTCGCATAAGTCAGCGTGCGTCACGGTTTTTACCTCATCAAGAATTTTTTTGTTTCTCTGCTCAGGAACCACGCGCTCCTTCGGATATCCGCCGCCCCCGGGCGCACAAAACAGCTTTTCAAAGATATATTCCAGATTAAGTTCTCCGCCCCAGCCAAAATTTTCCGCAAAGGGAAGCGCTACGCAGTTTCCATCATTTACCTGGGAAAACAGATACGCATCAAGCGGTGTCTCAATATGTCCGCAGAGCACCTTGGGAAACGCATTGCATGCCAGCATTGCCCCTTCTCCCGTGCCGCAGCCTGTAATGACATAATCAGCCGCGCCCGAATTCAAAAGCACTGCTGCCAGAATACCGTTCTGCACATAGGTAAGCTGATGCTCGTCCTCTGCTGAGTACATTCCATAATTAAACACCTCATGTCCCATCGGCTCCGCAACCTTTTTCAGCGTGTCATAAATCATGGCGTTTTTTGCTGCCTGACTGTTTTCATTAATTAATGCAATTTTCATTTGAATAACCCTTTCCTTCCATCATAGAATTAATATATGAGTATAGTATATCATAATTGTAGACAAAAAGTGTGTTTGTTTTATTATTTTTTTGTGAACTCTATCCATTTTTCATTGCACTGGCAATCTTTTTGAGCTATAGTTAAAGTATCGATAAACTGTAATTGTTCAGTACAGCACTACGCACTTGCTGCGGAGTGCGTGAGAATGCGTAAATTGCGTTAGGCATCAAGTCACCACGAAGTGATTTTGCATGACTTGATAACGTAACTAGGGTACTGAATCGTTACGATAAACTATACTCCTATATGCAGCAGGGGGCGAACATTTTGATAGCAAAGAGAACTGAATTGCAGAATGATATCTTAAAAGAAATGAACAGTGAAGGTGTATATGAGCCGCCAAAGGCTCTGTCGTTTATTGCATCCTCCAAGACTGAACGGATTCCCCAGGAAGAGTACGACCAGTTAGTCGAGCCTTACCGTGAAGCGATGACAAGGCTGGAAGTCCGTATGAACGGTTTAAATGAAGATTACCGCAAAAAATACAGGGATTATCCCATACATAATATCCAGGCACGTATCAAGAGCAGAAAAAGCATCGAGAAAAAGCTTGCTTCCAAAAACCTGCCGATTACCGCCTACACCGCCAAGGATAATTTAACAGATATTGCCGGCATTCGCGTAATCTGTTATTTTGTTGAGGATATTTTCAGCATTCTTGCACTGGTAAAGGCGCAGACGGACCTGCTGATTCTGAAGGAAAGTGATTATGTGCACTATCCAAAGGAAAGCGGATACAAGAGCTACCATATGGTGCTCGGCATTCCGGTATACCGCATTGAGGGAATGCAGTATTATCCGGTTGAGATACAGTTCCGCACGCTCGCCATGGATTTGTGGGCAAGCATGGAGCACCGTATCTGCTACAAGGGCGAAACCCCTGACGAAACAGCCGATGCATTCAGAAATTATTCGCAGGAGCTTTCCGAGATGGAACGGCGCATGAAGCATCTGTTAGATGAAATCCGAAAAGGCAATCCTCAGGAGCCGATGCAGTAGCCCTGTACACGGCTTTTGATTTCTACAGTAATATTGCAGTCCGCTATGAACTGATAGTTCGCTTCCAGACCATAGGCGATATGTATTTTCATGCTGCCGCTGCTCTCTTCCAAACCGACTTCTTTGGTGTCGAGGGCAATCAGTATGTTTCCGAAAGGAGTAGCATAATCCGTCATGGTCTTTTTTCCTTCCGAAAATACCATCTGTACGTTGACAGGTCCTTTTTTCGTCAGTGTAAACTCCTTATTCCTAAGCTTGATCATATTTTGAATCGGCGTCGGAAAGTCCTCTATAAGCTCCTCATACAGCACAAAATGCGCATCATTTCTATAATAATATTCTCCGGGACAGATTGTCTCAATCCTATCCAGCTCCTCGTCCGAAGCAGCATTTTTTACCTCGCTGTCTGCAAACTGAAGCCCCTGTATGGATATCAGCACATCTCTAGTCATACTGCTGCCTCCTGTTCTTTTCTGTTAATCTCATTCCGTCACTCAAAGGCTTCCAGTATCGCAAGCCTGTATCTGAGCTTGACCGGAGCGTCACATTCCTGTTCCTTGTCTCCATAAAAATATGCCTCCATAAAATCTTTTGCCTCCTCTGCAGTCAGCTCCTCGCCATTCTCGTCCAGAATGCAGCCTGTTCCTGCTTTGATAAATATTTCCGGACTGAGCGCGCCCAGCCACAGAATAACCCCAAATGCAAGAATCATATTTTTTAATATCTTTTTTAAATTGCTCTGCTTTAACAGATACATCAATCCACACTCCCGTCTTCTATAGCATTTTCATCTATATGAGTAAGTATGGACAGTTTTTTCCAATCTATACCGTTGTATCTGCAGCTTTTTCTCCTGCAGAGATTTCCTTCTGCATCACGAAGCCGTCCGTACCGCAAATTCTGCACGGATTTGGCCTGCTGCCGGAACGGAGTAAGCAGCCGCCTTTTATTTGCTCTTTTTATTTGCTTCTTTTGTCATTCTTCTCAAGGCGAAGCTGCCTGATGATAGCCTCCTCCTGATTGTCGATATGCTTCCTCACCACATTGGCAGCCGCAGTTTTGTTCTTTCCGGCAATGCTCTGATACATCTCCTTGTGCTCCTGCTGGAGCATCTCATGCGAGGCGGCGTCTTTGAGATATTCAAAACGGTAGCGGTACATCTGCTCGGACAAATTATTGACCAGTTGAATCAGCCGGGCATTTCCGGTTGACAAAACAATAATATCGTGAAACGCCACATCTGCCTCGGCAATTTTCCTCGTGTCCTTCGTTTTGACCGCATTGTTAAAGTTTTCACATGCCTGAAAGAGGTTGTTCAGCTCGTCCTGCCCCATACGTTCACAGGCAAGTTCAATCGCAAGCACGTCAAGCGCGCGCCTTACCTCCATGACATCCTCAAGGCTCTTCAATGTAATCTGTGCTACCTCCGCTCCGCGCCTTGGTATCATGATTACCAGTCCTTCCAGCTCCAGCTTCCTGATTGCCTCTCGTATCGGAGTACGGCTCACTCCCAGTTTATTTGCCAGATGAATTTCCATCAGCCGCTCGCCGGGCTTGAGCTTTCCGGTAAGGATTTCCTGCCGCAATGTATTGAAGACTACATCCCGGAGCGGTAAATATTCTTCATCATTCATCATGCTCATATCTGTCCTCCAATTGGCTGCGGATTATAAAACTCCGTAACATTTACCTGCGCCTCAATTCCCTTTGTCCTAAGTGTCTGGTCTACATACACTGCAGCTGCCCTTGCCGCATCCTCCTCCAAAAATACGCCGAATATACTTGGTCCGCTTCCGCTCATCACAGCATTCATTGCCCCGTTTCCAAGCATCATTTTCTTAATATCCATGATAATCGGGCACCTCTTCTCTGTGACAGACTCCATCACATTTTCCATCCGGTCCGTTATTCCCTTTAAATTTCCCTCTTTCAGGGCAGTCACCATGCCGTCAATATCAGGGTGCTTCGAAAGCTCATCGACATGAAGATTATCATACACCCATTTTGTCGGTACCATAACCGGAGGCTTCACTACAAGAAGCGATGCCTTGGGCGGCGCCGGAAGCGGCGTGAGCTTCTCACCGATTCCCTCCGCAAGCGCAGTGCCTTCCATGATGCAGAAAGGAATGTCAGCTCCTAATCTGACTGCCTCCTCCATAAGCTGTTCTTTGCTAAGTCCAAGCTCATACAGCTCATTCATGGCAAGCATTGTGGCAGCTGCATCAGTGCTTCCGCCTGCCATGCCTGCTGCAACCGGTATCTTTTTCTTCAGCCGTATTTCCACGCCCTGACGTATGTGATACCGCTGCTTCATCAGCTTTGCCGCTTTGAAAATCAGATTATTTTCCAAATCTCCCAGAAAGTCCCTGCTGCTAACCGACAGAATAATATCCGGATCATTTCTTCTCTTAAATTCAAGCTCATCAAAAAGATCAATTGTCTGCATGATCATCTTCACTTCATGGTATCCGTTCCCAAGACGCCCGCAGACATCAAGCCCCAAATTAATTTTTGCCCTTGCCTTATAATATAATTGCTCCATCTGCTGCCCTCCCTTGTCTTTGTATTTTTTTTCGTACAATTTTAACTATTATATAAAAAAATATCCGGTTCGTCAAGCAGTGAAGCCTATAACAGACGCAGGGGGAACAGTTCAGCCTTTTAGTTTTTTATACAGGACGAAGGGTAGCAGTTCGACACCGGAACAGGCGGTTGGACTCCAAATGCGAATTTCCTTATACGATGATATGCAAAGCCGGAGGGATACTCTCTGCCGTTTTCGTCCGGACAGGAATGCATAAAAGGCTGAACGGTTACTAAATTCTAAACAGCCGGCAGACGAAAGGTCTTTACTATCGCACAATTTTCCTATAGAATAAGCTTAAAGCGTATTTCGGACACGCTAAAATATAAAAAGCATATAATAAGGAGACAATATTATGGCACAAAATCCTATTGTTACAATCGAAATGGAAAACGGCGATATCATGAAAGCAGAGCTTTATCCTGAAATCGCTCCAAACACGGTAAATAACTTTATCCATCTGGTAAACAAGGGCTATTATGACGGGCTGATTTTCCACAGAGTCATCAATGGCTTTATGATACAGGGCGGCTGTCCTGACGGCACAGGCATGGGCGGTCCCGGATACTCTATCGCAGGCGAGTTTGCCCAGAATGGCTTTGAAAATAACTTAAAACATACGGAAGGCGTACTTTCCATGGCAAGAAGCATGATGCCGGACTCAGCCGGAAGCCAGTTCTTTATCATGCACAAGACAAGCCCGCACCTTGACGGCGCTTATGCTGCATTTGGAAAAATTATTGAAGGACAGGATATTGTGGACAAAATTGCATCCACAAATACCGACTACTCAGACCGTCCGCTCAGCAGGCAGATGATGAAAAAGGTGACTGTCGATACCTTTGGCACGGACTATCCTGAACCTGAAAAGCTTTCCTAGTGCGTTCATAATTCGTTCATAATTCTTTGAAAATTTATTCAATAAAACAACATGATTTAGACATGAAAACACTCTATACTATAAACATAAGGTGATACAAAAAAAACACCTTACAGACAACAAGTGATAATATTACTTTATAATAACTTTTTCATAATAATGCCAAGTAGTCTCAGGATTGCTTGGCATCCTCCCTTTTTATGAGATTTATCCTAATTTTCACTTTCTGTTTATAAATATTTTACAAATTTATATTGGTATCCTATTTTTTTCTTGCATTATTTTGTCATTCCATGTATAAATATAAGTATCCTGTAAAAAAGAGAATATTCCACTTAAGGCAGAAAGGACTGCCAGTATGGGATATTCTCTTTTTCTGTATATGTGCTTTGTATGACATAAAGCGTATCAGGGCAGGCAGGAGCTTATGTTGCAGTTTGTCCGGACTTGCAGGCTCCGAAGCCTAAACAATATTCGAAGGAGGTCTTTTATGCTTGATATTATAGCTAAAGTCAATGGCGCCATCAATGGCGTAGTGTGGGGAATTCCCATGCTTATTTTAATCATCGGTACTGGCATTTATATGACAATCCGTACCAAATTTTTCCAGATTACGCATGCCCGGCATGTAACTTCCAAAACTATCGGCGGTGTCTTTCAAAAGGAAAGCAATGTCACACAATCAAAGGAAAAAGCATCTATCTCACAGTTTCAGGCCTTGTGCACTGCACTTGCTGCTACTATCGGTGTCGGCAATATTGCCGGTGTTGCCGCTGCGATTGCCGCCGGCGGTCCGGGTGCGATTTTCTGGATGTGGCTGTCCGCGTTTTTCGGAATGATGACAAACTACTCGGAGAACGTCCTTGGCATCTATTACCGCCGGAAAAACCGTCATGGTGAATGGTGCGGCGGCGCCATGTATTATCTAAGAGACGGCCTTGGCTCCAAAAAGGGCTGTTCTGCAATCGGAAAAGTACTTTCCGTCCTGTTTTCCATCTTCTGTATCCTCGCTTCGTTTGGTATCGGAAATATGAGTCAGGTAAATACCATTGCAGGCAATATTACCTCTGTGTTCAAAATCCAGGCGCTGGACCGCAGCTTTTTGGTCGGCTCTGTTGAAATTAATCTCTATGCTTTAATTGTCGGTATCTGTCTGATGATTCTTGCAGGGCTTGTAATTGTAGGCGGCATTAAACGAATTGCCCAGTTTACTGAAAAATTTGTTCCGTTTATGGCATGTGCTTACATACTCGGCGCACTGATCGTATTTTTCGCAAACATTGGAAAGGCTGGCGAAGTGTTCGGCGCAATCTTCTCCTTTGCCTTCGGATTCCGCGCTGTCGGCGGCGCTGCCATTGGACTTGCAGTAAAAAATGCTGTTACATGGGGCTTTAAGCGCGGTGTGTTCTCGAATGAGGCCGGACTTGGTTCTTCTGTCATGGTTCACTCTGCTTCCAATGTCGTGGAGCCTGTAAAACAGGGTATGTGGGGCATCTTTGAGGTATTTGCGGATACCATCGTAGTCTGTACGCTCACTGCCTTCTCAATTCTTTCCACAGGACTAATCGACCTGCAGACAGGTGAAATGTTATCCGCAAATGAGCAGACTGCACTTGTAAGCGAGGCATTCGGCACGGTCTTTAACTTCGGCGGTGTCAACATCGGAGGCGCTTTTATCGCAATCGCCATTCTGCTGTTTGCCTTCTCTACCGTGCTTGGCTGGAGCTATTACGGCACCAAGGCGTGGGAGTTTTTATTCGGTACCAAGGCTACTATCATCTATAAAGTTGTATTTGTAGTATTCATCGTATTCGGCGCCACCATGAGCCTTGATCTTGCATGGGACATCTCCGATACCTTCAACGGACTGATGGCTATTCCGAACTTAATCGGTGTGCTGACGCTTTCCGGCACTGTAATCCGGATTACAAACAACTATATTTCACGTACCTTTAAAGGCTCTGCAGAAAAACCCATGCTTTCAGCATTTGAAGATATTCAGGCTGAGCAGGAGATGAAATTAAAATCAGAGCAAAATTAGCATAACCGTTTTCCGGATATCAATCAGACCATACACCAAAAGGGGCTGCACAGGAAGCATTCCGTGCGCAGTCCCTTCTTTATACACTATTTCGTAACAATCAATCCCTGTCTATACGCTGCAAGCAGCAGCTCCAAATCATGGATGGTATCCATGATTACCTTTCCGTTGTCAGTATCCTTGACCATTACACGCTCTGTCTCCGTTTCAAAGAAGTTCGAGGAGGATTCGATATCTTTGTTTTCCGACAGTACTTTAGCGATGCTCTCAAAGGGCTGATGCGCTTTTAACCGCATTCCGTGGGAATTATAGATGAGCGTATAACCTGCGATGCCTGTTGTCTTCTGATAGGCGCGGCAGAACCCTCCATCAATTACGATAAGACGGTTGTTCGCCTTTAAGGGTGATTCTCCCTTTGCCACCTTAATCGGCGTGTGGCCGTTTATAATATGCGATATGGCGCTGTCTAAGCCAAATTCATGCAGTATCCTGATACAATACTCCTCCTGCTGGTAGAATCGGTAGTAGGGATTCTTCGGCTCATCATAGGTGCTCTCGTCCACCACAAAGGTCCGCTCAAAGGTCTTCATGGTTCTGCCTGCCAGAGGCGACTTCTTTCCGCACCACAGATACCACATGAAATCAATATCGGACTGATTCATTGTCCCGAAATATGCGCGCCTTGCAACTTTTGCGGCATAATCCATGTATGCCCTTCCTTTATAAATCTGACCGCCGATTTTCATACCGTCAAAGCCGCCCTCCTCCGTCATCGGAATGCAGCCGTGAAACAGCAGATTTCCATTGTAGCACCGATATGTATTTCCTTTTTCATACAGAAACCGGACATGCTTTCTGAGCATATGGCTGTTGACAAATGCCGTTTTGAGATCATCAATCACATGCTGCTCCCCGTCGGTCAGCGTGTAGGCATCCTTCTCGTTTAAGGTCGGAAAATACTTGTCATTTAGCGCATACTCCCTGTCTCCTATTCTCACGACTCCGCGCTCCTTGTCAATCTTGTCAAGCAGCAGCCTGTCCACCATATCATACTCCGGATGGCGCATAATAATCTGTCCCTCCAGCTTAAACAGAATCACGGAAATTGCCTTGAGCGCCGCTTCCATCGGCTTCATGCGGGGATAGGTTTTCTCTGCAAACAGCGTGAGGGAGCGAAGGCTGATGGCATAGGAATTTTCAAGGATTTCAATGTTGTTGTACTTGATGTTGTTCCTGAGAACGTTGGCAATGCACGCTTCATTTCCACAGGCGGCTCCCATCCACAGAATGTCATGATTTCCCCACTCGATATCCACAGAGTGATGATTCATCAGCAAATCCATAATTTTATCCGCATTGGCGCCTCTGTCATAGATATCTCCTACAATATGAAGATGGTCGACTGCGAGTCTTTTAATCAGCCTGCCAAGCGCTTCGATAAACGCATCTGCACTGTCAATATCAATAATGGTGTCGAGTATCTTTTCATGATACACATACTGGTTGTTATCCTCGTCCGGCTGCGCATGCAGAAGCTCATCAATAATATAGCTGAATTCGGGCGGCAGCGCCTTTCTAACCTTGGAACGCGTGTATTTTGATGACAGAAACTTGGCAAGCTCTGTTAAATTTTTAAGATTAATTTTATACCAATAAGGTGTTACTACGTTCTGCTTTTTCAAGAGCTTTATCTTTTCCACAGGATAATATACAAGCGTACAAAGCTCCTGCCGCTCCCTCGGCGTCATGCGCTCTGCAAAAATCATATCCACCTTCTCCTTAATGACGCCTGCCGCATTGTTCATAATGTGGTAAAAAGCTTCATACTCACCGTGAATGTCACTCATAAAATGCTCCGTGCCCTTAGGCAGATTCAAAATCGCCTTAAGGTTGATAATCTCGCGGCAAACTGACGGGATTGACGGGTATTCCTTTGCCAGAAGCCTTAAATATTTCATTTTTTCGTCTGTTATTTGATTCAGATTATTGGTATCCATAGCTGCCTCTCTTTATCTCCTTTTATCAACTGCTAAACACCGGCTTTTATGCCGCTGCCGCGCTTTTTAGTTACATTTTTAACAATAAAAAAGCACCTGAATCCTGTTCAGGTGCCTTCATAATCACATATTATTCTTTTACCGCTCTTCATGAACCATTTTGTCATTGAACCGCTTCCCTATTCTATACGCAGCTTTCCATAAAATATCACTAGTGTATTGACACCGGACTAATCGAAGCTGCTGCCAAATGTCTGAAATACAGCTATATTATATCGGATTCATCACTTGATTTCAAGCTCTTTTTCCTTTTCAGCCGCCGGGCGTGATATGCTCCCCCAGGACACTGTGCACTCCTTTTTTATTGTAAGAATACAGCAGAAATCCCGAACACCTGTTGGCATCAAGCCTGTCAAAATCTGTCCGGCCAGTCTCATTATTCTTTGTTTTGTAATGCTTAAGCTGATACTGCGCACTTGGGTCATTCGCAAGCGCTTTCTCAAACTTTTCCATATTAACATGCTCTTGTGCATGTTTGTTTGCAAGTCCTGATTTGGCGCCGGCAGGCCGGCTCTCCTCAAGCGCTGACATGTACTCTGTCATTTGCCGGGACAGCTGTTCTTTCTCCTGTCTGTTTGAATTCCCTGCAGTACGGATATAGGCATCCTTCTGCTGACGCATGTCGAATACGCTGCTGTCTTTTTCCATATACGCGCTTATAGCAGCTTCTATGGTAAGCGCGCCCGGCGGTCTGCCCCGAAACTTTGTATTCTTGACGGCGCTTTCCATGGCGGCAAGGCTGCCGATGCGGGAAACTCTCTGCAGGGCAAGCTCTCGTTTTCTGTTCATATGTGTCACCTCCGTGTGACGGATATCTTTTGGGGTCCGGATGAACCATCCAACAGTAAAATCCATTTTACCTGATTATAATATATATCGGCACAACACCCCGAATCATTTAGCAGCAGTTTCAACTTATGAATTTTTTATCGGCGAAGAAAGTTTTTGGCAGGAAATTCCCATTCGGAACCAATGGCAGCCCAAGGGATACGAGCAGCCGTTTTCGTTCGGATAGGAATGCATAAAAGGCTGAGCTGTTTTGTTTATATTTTTCTCCATGTAATTATTCCATATTCCGTCAATTTATGCTATACTTTAAAGCATAGCGAATGTACTGACATTTTCAGCATCGGATTAATAGCGTGCCTGCATTTCTGTGCCGCTTAATCAAAAGAAATGTGTCATTACATCAATAAACTTTCGGAAAAGAGGAATGACCAGACTATGTTCACTGAACAGAAATTAGAACAGCACTATGCATCCATACCGTCTGATGCACTTCATATTATACGCGACGAGTACAAATGGGCTCTTGAGGAGTGCGGCGTCCACAATGACGAACAGCTTAAGTACATTGAAAAATCATTAAGCCTGAGAGGCGAAAGCCTTGCAGTACGCCTGAACCGCAAAATTCTCTTTCTGTGCAAATGCGGTCAAAGCCGCATTGTCACCACAAATGTTACGGATGACAAGATCAAAATGTTTATCTTTGACCAGTGCAATGTCGTATGCCCGAAATGCAGAAATGTCAATATGTACTCATGGAAGTATATGGATTAATGCTGTACCTTTAAAATGCATCCGCATCCGGCAGGTAAAACGGCAGCGGAAACCAGCCTTGCGGTGCATTTTTCAATTTGCTTTTTTCACCCTTCTGCTGTTCCGCAAAAAACATGGTTGTGGTGAGCGTGCGCACAAGCTCAAGCGGTTCAAACACCGCATCTGCTTCCCTCTGTGTCTCTGTCACTGAGATATCTCCATTCTTAACAGAAAGCAAATACTTTTTTATTCCGCCTTCAGCGCTCTGTATCCCCAAAACGTACTCATTTGTGACAAGCATGTCATATTTCTGCTTCCAACGGAGCAAAAACGCAAGAACCTTCTCATAGTCCAATATCTTAATCTGATGTGACATAGCTGCATTGCAGTAATCACACATTTTCTCCAGATACTCTATTTTCCTGCCTTCGTCCATACCTGCGCTGAAGCCGAGTTCGTCAAGCTCAAGCCCCATCATCAGGTCATAGATTACTCTTGGAAACTCCGCTGTCTCATCCATTTCAAACTCCAGTACATTTTTCTCATCAGCTGACAGATTGATATACCCTGTCGGTACATCATTTTTTAATACGGCATAGGTCACCGCATAGCTGCTCTGCAGGCACAGCAAAAAGTCCTCTTTTGTTCTGGCAGTCATATTTCTGCGCTGATACAATGCATACAGCTTGTCCAAATACGGGCTTTCCCTGTCAACCTCCTCAAAGCTGTACACAGAGGTATCGATGCCGCTTTTGCCGTAAAGCTTTGCACAGCAATGCCTGATATTGTTTATCTCTGCCTGAAAACGGTATCTGATGCCTGCACGCTCAAAACCATAATACTGGTATCTGTGCCTGTTTCCGTCAAGAATCATAAGTGCGCAGCCTTCCTTTACAGCGTCCTCCTCAGCCTTTTTCATAAGCTCAATCATATATCCCTTACCTCTGGTATTGGGATGGACAGAAACGGTTCCTATATAAGCTGCTTTCAGTTCCCTGTCGGTTTCGCCGTTTAATCTCATCGTGACAGGATAGATATCAATCAGCGCCCTGATTTTGCCGTTTTCTTTGATCATATGATGTCTTGGAAGTCCGCAGCGCTCCTTGGAATATGCCTTCGGCAGAAGCGATGCAAAATGAATGCTCTTGTAATCCATGCTGAATACCATATTGGCAAAGTCAAGGATATCTTCCGTGTCCTCCGCAGTTCCCCTGCAATATTCACCCTTTATTTCGTTCATACAATAATACCTCCTGACGGACAATGATAATGTTTCTATCTTATATTAAAGCCTATTTCCTGTGAAAAATCAATATCATTGCAACAATTCCGCCATGCTCATTCATAAGTTTCCGGGCGTCCTCCGGAGCAAACTGTCCACAAAAAAATTATTAAAATTGTATATTTCTAAAATAACACTTTGCGATATACTGTAATACAAATTCATTTCAGCATTACATGAGGAGGAAATATTATGAATCAAAAAAATTCAACTGCTTACAAAATTGCTCTGACAGGTCTTATCGCAGCATTATCCTATGTTGTATTTACCTTCCTTCAGATCAAAATTATGATACCGGGAACAGAAAGCGCTACCAGTATCCATCTCGGGAATGCAGTATGCGTACTTGGCGCACTGCTTCTGGGCGGTCCCTTAGGCGGCATCGGCGGCGCTGTCGGCATGACCATCGGAGACCTGCTTGACCCGATTTATATCACGTCTGCGCCTAAAACCTTTATCCTAAAGCTCTGCATCGGTCTTATTACCGGACTTGTTGCACACAAATTCGGCAGGCTTTCCGCATGCACGGATTCAAAGAAGGCTTTCAAGTGGTCTCTTATCGCCGCTGTCTGCGGTCTTGCCTTCAATATGGTATTTGACCCGCTGTTCAGCTACTTCTACAAGCTGATTATTCTCGGAAAACCTGCTGCCGAGCTTACATTACTGCCCAATATCGCGGCAACCACCATTAATGCAGTCACATCTGCTATTGTATCGGTAGCTGTCTACAACGCACTCCGCCCCGCACTGAAAAAGGCAGGACTGCTTCCCGTTGTCGGCAAGTCAGAAAAGTAAATTCTATTCCCAATACATAAAAAGGCCCGGGCAAGTAAAAATTGTCCCGAGCCTTTTTATAATAGTCTTTTCTTTTCTACTTTTTTTCGAGCGTGAATACTGATACATTTTCCGCAAGACCTTTTGAGGTTTCCATAATTTTGTCAACCTCCAAGCTGCATACATTGACAATCTTTCGAAGCTCCTGCATGGAAGCTGAGGTTTCCTGCGTGCTTGCAGCATTCTCCTCCGCAATAGCTGCCAGATTCTCTACTGCGCTGAGTACCGTACCCTTCAGGTCATTGAGCTTATCCACCTCGCTTCTAATATTTGCAACCGCTTTGCTCACCTCGCCGATTTCACTGTTCAGGCTGCTGAATACCGTCTTGGTCTTGTCAAGCTCACTGCTCTGCTTATCAATCATCTCTGTCGCATTTTTCATTGTATCAACTGTCGTATTGGAGTTTCGGATCAGCAATTCTATAATTCCGGTAATGCGGCTTGCCGATTCCGCAGACTGTTCTGCAAGCTTTCTGATCTCATCCGCTACCACTGCAAAGCCCTTGCCGTGTTCGCCTGCACGTGCTGCCTCAATGCTTGCATTGAGTGAAAGCAGGTTGGTCTGCTCCGCGATGTCCGTGATGACGTCTGCTGCTGTCTGGATATCCTGTGCTGACTGATTGGTCATATTGGTCTGTTTGTATACCACGTCGAAGGCTTCCTTTGTCTCATTGCTGATATGAATCAGCTCTACCAGTGTATTATCAACGCTCCTGTTGTACTCACGCATCTTTTCCGTGTTGCCGACAAGGTTCTCTACATTCTGTGCGGTTGTATCAATTGCATCACCCATATACTGAACCTTGTTTCCCACCTCAGCCGTATCCTGCGCCTGCTGTGTGGAACCGATCGCCATCTCCTCTACTGCCGTATCAACGTTTCCGATATTTTCCGCCATATCGCCAAAGGAGCCGGAAAAGCTTTCTGAAATTGCATCAAGATTCGTGGCTGCCCCCTTAATCTTCTGAACAATATCCAGCAGACTATGTACGAGCTTTCCTACGCTGTTGGCAATGCCGCCGATTTCATCCGCCCTTCTGAGAAGCTTTGCCTCAACCTCTATATGAAGCTCTCCGTCAGCAACCTTGTCAAGCTTGCTGATTACCTCCTTAATTCCCTTTATCACAATTCTGACAGATAACAGCGTTCCCAATATGCCAAGTGCAAATATAACGATAAGAATTGTAGAATTCTTCACAAAATTGGACATATAAATCTCATTAACCGTATCCTTTTTCAGCCCGACAAACGTCATGCCAATAATCTCATCTGTATTGGTCTGGTACAATGGACTGTACATGGCATAATATTCCGAATTGCCTATCACTACATGCTCCGAATAGTAGTCCTGCCCCTGGTTTACGACCAAATCATATATCTCCGGATCAGCCTCCGTGCCAATCATGCGGTTTCCCTCTTCGTCAACCAGACTGGTTGCAACTCTCTTACTGCCGTAAAAAACAGTTACCTGCAGGTCTACCTCCTGGCTGAAATTATCAAAAAAGTCCGTATTATCACTTATGTTTCGTTTTCCTTTATAAAACTTGCCGTTTGTATACATATAGGTGCCTTGTGCAATGTTTCCGACTGACACCTCAAAAGCATATTGCGCTGCACTCAGTTCATGCTTCACCATCGCCTCTGTCACATTCTCGCAAGAGGATTTTATACCCAGTATCGCCAACACAAACATCAGAACCATCGGAGCCGCAGCTACAAGCAAAAGCCTCGGTGTAAGCTTTAATCCTTTCCTTTTCATATGTCTACCGCCTTTCTGTTTGTCGAAATCTGTTTATTGCAGATATTTATATGCTATCATATTTTGTGATTTTTTACAATAAATTAATTGTATACAAAAAAGAAATTATATAATTTTCAGTAGTTTTGTACGATTACATTTTTTTTCCTGCACATTCCGCCAAAATATGTTTTTTCAGTACATAAAAATCCTGATACAAGCTTCATCCCAAGCTTATATCAGGACTCTCATTCCGCTTCATCTGATGAGGCGCTCTTCTTTTTTATTCCGTAAAAAGCGGAGTCGAATAATATCTGTCGCCGCTGTCCGGAAGAAGAACTACAATCGTCTTCCCTTCATTTTCAGGGCGCTTTGCCAGCTCTATCGCCGCATAGAGCGCTGCACCTGAGGAAATTCCCGTGAGAATGCCCTCTCTCTTCGTCAGCTCTTTTGACGCTGCAAACGCATCATCATTTTCTATCTGAATAATCTCATCATAGATTGCTGTATCCAGCACGTTTGGAACAAAACCGGCTCCGATACCCTGTATCTTATGTGCGCCCGGCTGGCCTCCTGACAATACGGGCGAGCCTGCAGGTTCTACCGCCACAACCCTGATATCAGGATTCTTTTCCTTAAGATACTTTCCTGTGCCTGTTATCGTTCCTCCTGTTCCCACGCCAGCGACAAACAAATCAACATTTCCTTCTGTATCCTCCCATATCTCCGGTCCTGTTGTCTCATAGTGTGACTGTGCATTCGCCGGATTGTCAAACTGTCCCGGAATATATGCTCCTTCAATCTCCTTTGCAAGCTCCTCAGCCTTTGCAATTGCGCCCTTCATTCCCTTAGCGCCCTCTGTAAGTACAATCTCTGCACCGTAAGCCTTCAAGATATTCCGGCGCTCCACACTCATAGTCTCAGGCATCGTAAGGATTGTTCTGTAGCCCCGGGAGGCTGCAATCGCTGCAAGTCCGATTCCGGTATTTCCGCTAGTAGGCTCAATAATAACGGAGCCTTCTTTTAAAAGTCCTTTCTCCTCTGCTGCCTGAATCATATAGAGAGCCGCTCTGTCCTTTACGCTTCCTGCCGGATTGCGGTATTCAAGCTTTACCAATACCCGCGCCTTGAGCTGATGTGCCTTCTCTACATTTGCCACCTCCACAAGCGGAGTTTTTCCTATGATTTCCGTAAATCCCCTATATACTGCCATCCTTATCGTTTCCTTTCCTTATGAGATATATTATTACTGTTTTATGCTGATGCTGTATTCAGGCTTTCTTTATTCATTCATATTTTACTATTACCAATATATACCTAAATGCGCTGCATTTCAATCACCATTGCCATCTTTTATGATATCGCCTTAAATGCCTCCTCTAAGTCTTCAATAATATCATCAATATGCTCTGTTCCGATAGACAAGCGAATCGTGTTCGGCTTGATGCCCTGGTCAGCCTTCTCCTCATCGTTCAGCTCCGCATGCGTTGTGGAATACGGGTGAATGACAAGCGATTTCACATCCGCCACATTTGCAAGCAGTGAAAACAGTTCCAGATTATCGATAAAATCTTTCGCCTTCTGCTCTCCGCCTTTGATTTCAAAAGTAAAGATAGAGCCGCCGCCATTCGGGAAATATTTCTTATAAAGACGCTGCTGCTCCGGGTCTGTCGTTACTGCAGGGTGATTTACCTTTTCTACCAGCGGGTGCTTTGAGAGATAATCAACAACCTTGAGTGCGTTCTCCACATGGCGTTCCACTCTCAGCGAAAGCGTCTCAAGTCCCTGCAGGAATATAAATGCATGGAACGGTGAAAGCGTAGCTCCTGTATCTCTTAAAAGGATAGCGCGTATTCTGGTGATAAATGCTGCTGCTCCTGCCGCCTCGACAAAGCTGATGCCATGGTAGCTTGGATTCGGCTCCGTAAACTGCGGAAACTTGCCGCTTGCCTTCCAGTCAAATCTGCCTGCATCGACAATCACGCCTCCGATGGTCGTGCCATGTCCTCCGATAAACTTTGTCGCAGAATGTACCACGATATCTGCGCCGTACTCAATCGGTCTTACCAGATAGGGCGTTGCAAAGGTGCTGTCCACCACCAAAGGAATGTTGTGTGCATGTGCAATCTTTGCTACAGCCTCAATATCAGAAACTTCTGAATTTGGATTGCCAAGCGTTTCAATATAAAGCGCTTTCGTGTTATCCTGAATTGCCTTCTCAAAATTGCTGACATCAAGCGGGTCTACGAAAGTCGCTGTCACACCGTAATCGACAAGCGTATGTGCAAGCAGGTTATATGTACCGCCGTAAATGTTCTTGGCTGCAACAATGTGACCGCCATTTTGTGCGAGATTCTGAATCGCGTAGGTAACTGCTGCCGCGCCTGATGCAACGGCGAGTGCCGCAACACCTCCCTCAAGCTTAGCGATACGCTGCTCAAAGATATCCTCTGTCGGATTGGTCAGTCTGCCGTAAATATTTCCTGCATCCTGCAATGCAAATCGTGCTGCCGCATGTGCTGAATTTTTAAATACAAAGGACGAAGTCTGATAAATAGGGACCGCCCTTGCATCTGTCACCGGGTCCGGCGCTTCCTGTCCTACATGAAGCTGTAATGTCTCAAATTTTAATTCTCTATCTGCATAATTCTTTTTACTCATGCTGTATTCCTCCTGATATTTCATTTTATTGTAATGATTCAGTTATGTCATCAAGTCATGCAAAACCACTTCGTGGTGACTTGATGCCTAACGCAATTTTCGCATTCTCACGCACTCCGCAGCAAGTGCGTAGTGCTGTACTGAACAATTACATTTTATTTTCGTATTTGTACTATATTTTTGTATTATATATTCATTTTTTCATATTTCGTTGTTGATTTCTTCTGCGTTTGAACAAAGCTCCTTTTCTTTAACAACAACACATTCGCCAGGACATTGATTGAAACATATCAGGTCTCCTTTCCAATCCCATTAACTATTTTCATACTTTATTACTATTTCCTGTGGGATTAGTATGATTTAAACATGTTCGTATCATACACCTATTTTCCTACTATGTCAATAGGCTTTGTTAATTTTTTCAAAAAAGGGGAACCGGACGAAAACGACAATTACTATATAACTCCATATGTTTCAAGTGTTTCCGATGTATTAAACATTTTTACAGATGTGTCAATCATTTCCTGAATATAGTCACCGCTGCCCATTGTTGCAAAGAAAAGAATATCTTCTCTCTTAAAATTGTTTTTTTGAAATATTTCATCCGGAATTTGTTTAATACTTTTTTCCAATACAGCAAGTAAGGTTTGCGCAAACTCCCACTTTTCTTCTGACGGATTGCATAAATCAATATCTTCACAAGCTTCAACCACATCTACAAGAGGTTGGTAAAGAAAATCCGGTTGAAGTCCATTTTCCCAATCGTAATACCCATCTATGTCTTTGCTGTAATCCCATGACAATTCCATTTGTTGGTTACGCCTTTATTTGCAGCTTTATAAGCAGTTTTACAATCTTATCTCTATTCTTTGCCGTTTTCATAAAAGTTGGAAGTATATCAGATTGAGAATGCATTGTCTTGTATACTTTATAAAAATCTGGTTGAACTGTACGTATATCTGCGGATAAAAAATTAATCAAATACTGTAAATGTTCTCTGTTTAAAGCCCATATTGTTTTTCCTCTAAAACGCGCTTGAAAATAAAGTGCATACTGAAAATATGGATCTTCTGCATGGCGTATATCATTATATACTATATGCTGCTGATTTCGATTATCAAAAACATCTCCAATAACAACTTCTTCACAATAAGGACATTTGACTTTAATTTTTGAACCATGAATTTTATTTTCAGGCATTGACAGCCGAAAATATTTTCCGGTTGATGTGCATTGAGCAGTTACTTCAAAAGCATAGTTTGCGCATGGCATTATTTCCTTTTTAGCGTAACATGCCTCACATTGAAAAATTGCGACATTATGCTCTTTATCAAAGTGAACAATTCCTGCTTTTCCACACTTTGGACAGACAACCACCATGTCTGTCCATAATGAAAAGGTATCGTATTTCACATCATCAAATCTCTTTACCATACAAACTCCTTAAAAAGCACTTCCTGATTTATCAATTTTATTTTCTATTGAAAAACGATTATAAGTATTTACGCATATCTTTGGAAACAGCTTCAAAAGTATCAAATAACTCCCATTCGCCTTCACAATACTTATAATACCAGTAATCTTCCGAATCTGCTTCGGCTTGTTCTTCTAAATTGTGTATTGTATTTGCCATAACACCAATCGAATCCATTGCTCTCGTACAATCTAAAGAAAAGATATAAAGGTCTTCATTTTCTGCTATCAATTTATTAAAAGTAATTATCATTTGCTGAACAATATCGTTTTCAAATTTTTTATAATCAAACATTTAAACTATCCTTCACCTGTTCCTTTGTTAAAGTAATCATTTTGCAAGCACCTCATACGTCTCCATGTTCTGCCGAAGCAAACGCTTGGAAATAGTCCATGATATCCTATCATAGACATATTACTATCTGCCTTTCTTACTTAAATTTACCGCTCTGTCTGCTCAGTCATAATTCCCCAACGAATTCCAAATTTATCTACAAAAACTACCCGACAGGAACTATAAGGGGTAGCTTCCATTTGATATATTGTTTTGCTTCCTTCTTTCATAATTTCATATGCCCGTTGAACTTCCTCTTTCGTATCAAACATAACGGTGAGAAAATTTGAATAACACGTTTGAAATTCAATATCCACATGGTCACTCATAATAATTCTATGATTGTCCAATACAAGTTCCGAATGATATATATACTCTTTTTGATTTTCTTTAAGCAATGAATTATATTCAGGGTCATTTGCCTCTCCATATGTAATGAGACAACTGATTTTTCCATTAAATGCCTTCTCATACATATGAATCGCTTCCCGGCAATTTCCTCCAAAATTTAGCGTAGGTACAATCTGCATTTTTGCACTCCTTTTCCATAACTACCAATCTGCCACTCTTGCTTTTTAGCTAAGTATATCATTTATTTCTCCGATTTTCTATCTGTTTTAGCATCTTATTTTTATGAAATATTGAGTCGAAAAAAACTGCCCTTTATGCCGAAACATAAAGAGCAGTTTATTGATTTTAATATTATTGCAATCGCATTTCCGACAGTGTATTACTTATTGACAATCGCAGCCTGTCCCGGCATAGGACTGCCGACCTTCGTCCGGATTAAAATAATCCATACGGCTGAACTGTTACAAAAAAGGCAGACTGCCTATCGGGCGGTTCTTCTCATGACGCTCTCAATCTCCTCCAACGACGGCATCACGCGCAGTGCACCTTTTCTCGTTGTAATAATTGAGGCGGCAGCGTTTGCAAAAGTAAGCATCTCTTCCAGACGCTGTCTGTCAAGGTCTGCAATACCATATTTCAAGACATGGTGCAGACAGCACGCTCCAAAGGTATCTCCGGCTCCTGTTGTCTCAATCGTATTTTCCTGCAGAAAAGGAGCGGCTTCTACACACAAATCACGATAATATGCGCGGCTTCCGTTTTTACCCATGGAGAGCATAATTAAGGAAATGTCGTATTCCTGACGAAGCTTTTTTATTGCGGTGTCAAAATCTTCCTCTCCAGTGAACCACTGTATCTCATTGTCCGAAATTTTCAGTATGTCACATTGTGAAAGTCCGTATGAAATCTGCCTGCGAGCGTCCTCTAATGATTTCCACAGGGGCGGTCTCAGGTTCGGGTCAAAGGAAATCAGAGCGCCGCTTTGCTTTGCAAGCTCAATCGCCTTTTTTGTCGCTTGACAAACACGTTCATGTGTCATGGACAGCGAGCCAAAGTGGAATATCCTGGCATTGTTTATCAGTTCAGGGTTCAGCTCTTCTGCGGACAGCATCATGTCTGCTCCCGGATTCCGATAGAAGGAAAAGTCCCTGTCGCCATCATCGGATGTCTGGACAAATGCAAGTGTAGTCGGTATTTCCGAATCCATAACCAGATTTGCAGTCCCGATGCCTGCTTCCTCCAAGGTATCTTTCAAACGGCTGCCGAAAATATCTTCTCCTACCTTGCCGATAAAAGCAGTGCTTCTGCCAAGTCTGCTAAGCATTGCCAGTACATTACAAGGCGCCCCTCCCGGATTTGCCTCATATAACACATTGCCTTGTGCGCTCAGGCCATTTTGCGTAAAATCAATTAATAGTTCGCCCAACGCCACAACATCCAACTTTTTCATTCCGATACCTTCCTTTATGATATGATGTATGGGTCAAAAGGTATTTTGACCCATACATGACCTTTTGACCCTGATATTATGATATGAATTTAATTTACTCAGGCATTTTTATCTCATATTTCGTTATGGAAAATACTGCATTGCTGTCACATGAAAAGTATATATTTTCCGCAGATAATGGTGTGTAGACCAATGATGTCATAGCCTGCTCGCCATCATTTACAAACAGTTCAATACAATATTTGTCAAGCAGTACACGCAGTCTGAGTCCATGATCCGTTTCACGCACATACATGCTGCGGCTTGTGATGACATCCTTTCTAAGTCCTGAATATGTCCTGTCCGTTGTTATGATTTTCTTTTTCCTGTCATAGCTAAGTCTGGTGCAGTTCTTCTCATCTGCTGCCAGCTCAATATGAAACTCCTCAAAATCTCCGCTTTCGATATCTATTGTCATGTCCAGGCATCTGCCTTTTATCCCGTCAAGCGAAATCCTGTTTTGATTCTCTGATAGTTTAATCTGCCGGTAACTTATCCTGTTATTATGATAGTTTTCCAACTCACGGACAGGTACTTGCACAAGTTTCCCGTCTTTTACAGAAAGTTCCCTTGGAATGGTCATCATACCTGACCATTCCGACTCTTCAGGTGTGATATAGTTGTCCCAGTTTTGCAGCCAGCCAATCATGATGCGTCTGCCATCTGCCGCCTGTATGGTCTGCGGTGCATAAAAATCCATGCCATAATCAACCTGACAGCCATTCCCTCTTGTAAATTCAAACGATTCTCTGTCATAGTTTCCAATAAAATACACCGTACCGTTTCCACTGTGGAATTCAAGCCCCTGCGCCTGCATGAACTGCGGCGATACCAGCAGCACATGATGTCCATCCAGTTCAAAGAAATCCGGACATTCCCACATTTTTCCATATTCACCTTTGCAGTAATCAAGCATTTTTTCAAATTTCCAATCATATGCATCTTTTGAAGAAAATAATGCTATCTGGCCGTTTCCGTCTGTATCCTTGCTGCCGATTACTGCGTAAAAGCTATCCTGTTCTTTCCAAATTTTAGGGTCCCTGAAATCCGCTGCCGAACTGCCTTTGGGTAACTTCTCTGCGGTGATTACAGGATTGTTCTCATACTTGACATAGCTGATACCATCTCCCACCGCAATACTTTGTGTCTGCAGAACCTCTACTCTGCCGTCACTGCTTTGTTTTTCTGATACACCTGTGTACATCAAAATGTGTTTTCCTTCATGCTCCACAGCCGAACCTGAGAAGCAGCCCTGCCCGTCATATGCTGTGTCAGGGGCAAGCGCACACGGAAGCTGTTCCCAGACCACAAAGTCTTTTGTCTTACAATGCCCCCAATGCATCGGTCCCCATTGCGTGCTGTAAGGGTGATACTGATAGAAGAGATGGTATTCTCCCTTATAGTACGAAAAACCATTCGGGTCGTTTATCCATCCGACCGGAGGGGTCACATGAAATAACGGCTTTGCTTCCTTGGGAGCACAATGTTCAGTCTCATATGCGATTGCCCGGCTTAATTGTTCTGTCCTTGTCTCCTGCATTTTATTCCTCACTCTTTTATGCTATTCATTTCCGTCTGCAAAATATTCATCCAGATATCTCTGCTTGATCTCAAGATATTTCTGCAATCCATACTCATCGAGCTTAGTAAGATAAGCATCCCAGCCTTCCTCAATACCGCCGTTCATAATCCAGTCTGCTCTCATCTGCTCTGTGTATTGCTTCAGGTCTGTTTCATATTGATTGATAAGGTCTGTGTCCTCCTGACTCATAAATACATTCGGATATACATACTCATTGTTCATATCCTGTACATAGATATCCTTAATCCAGTCTAATCGATACTGCGCATCATCCGGACATGTAACGTACTCATTATAATAATCATTCAAAACTGCAAGCGGTCCGTTTACAGACTGATTCTGACGCACTTCGACAGGCGACTCACTTCCCAAATCCATATGCTTGAGCATTTCTGTACCATTTTCATTCTGTGACAGCTCAAATATATTGAATTTTCCTTCTTCTCCATATGTTCCCCAGTTATTCTGCGGAGATTGTAATGGTGCATACATCTGGTCAATCCACTTTGCTGCCAATGCTGTATCTTTACAGTTGCTTGTCAGCACGCATCGTCCCCTGTCAAATCCACTTGTAGCAGAACCGCTTTGTCTGCAGACATTTTTCATGCCGTCGGGACCGGAAAGTGCAGGCAGAGGAACATAATCCTCCAGATTCGATCCGATATTAGCAGCGTCCCATGTAAAGAATAAACCATAACGGTCTGCCTTTCCCTTTGCTACATAGGTACTCCAGTCCTGTGTAAATCCCTCCGGGTCCATCAGCCCTGCCTCATATAACTCATGAAGCCACTCAATTGCCTCCTTATAGCCTTCCTGTGTTGCTGTCCAAATAACCTCCTTGTCGTTGGTAACTGCAATATGGTCAGGAACATCTCCGTAGCCCTCGCCAAATGCACCCATCAATTCGTGTAAATCCTCATTCCCTCCATTTATAATAAAGGACATGGGTATCGTGTCGCCATTTCCTGCCGGATCCTTTTCCTTAAAAGCCTTTAATACTTCTGTCAGCTCATCTGTTGTTTCAGGTATATCAAGGTTCAGTTCATCAAGCCATTTTTTGTTGATAAACGGCATACCTCCGATTGACTGGATTGCCTCTTTTCCTTCGCCAAGCTGCTCAATCCATGGAAATGCATAAATATGTCCATCCGGTGCAGTACACATCGTTCTGTACTCAGGATATTTCTCAAACACTGCCTGTAAATTCGGCATATAATTGTCAATCAAATCCTCAAGGGGAATGATAACACCCTGTTTTGCATAACGGAGCAAATCATAATTACTCATGCCCGCATTAAATAGACCATCAGGAAGACTCTTTGCCTGTGATAAGGCAAGATTCTTCTTATCATTGAACTGATCCTCCACAAAGCAAGTCCAGTTAATATGCACATTGGTAGCATCCTCTAAGCGCTGAAAAATGACTCGTTCATTCGGATTTTGCGTTGAGTTGGCAGGTGCGCTTGTGATAAAGGAAAGCTCTGCTGTTTCCTCAAGCGGAAATGTAATCTCCCTTACCTGACCGCTTTCATCAAGCCCTGACGTATTTGCCGCTTTGTTTGAGCCTCCGCCGCATGCAGTAAGCGAAAAAATCGTTGATGCTGCAAGTGTTAAAGATAATGCCTTTCTTAAAAATGTTGTTCTCATATGTTATTTCTCCCTTCTTTAAATAAATACTTAGCCTTTTACGGAACCAACCATAATTCCCTTGTCAAAATACTTCTGGAAAAATGGATACATCATCAATAATGGAATAGATGATACAACAATTGTTGAATACTTTAGCAGTTCTGCAAGCTTAGCCATCTCAGCCCGGCTCTGAATATCTGCAATCATACCTGCCTCCGGCGTATTTTGTATCAGTATCGAGCGAAGTACAAGCTGTAACGGCTGCTTATCCGCATCATTGAGGTAAATCATCGCATCGAAATAGCCGTTCCACATTGCTACAAACTGATACAATGCAAGCACCGCAAATATCGGTTTGCAGACAGGCATTAGTATCTTAAAGAAATGTACCACCTCCGATGCACCATCCATTGCAGAAGCCTCCCTCAGCTCTGAGGGAACAGACTGATAATAGGTTCTTGCCAGAATCATATTCCAGACATTAAATGCATTTGGAAGGATAATGGCCCAAATCGTATCGAGCATATTCAAATTATTGATTACAAGGTATGTAGGAATCAGTCCTCCGTTAAAAAACATCGTGATCAAAAACAAGATATTGAAAAATCCTTTTCCGACCAAATCCTTTTTTGACATGGGGTATGCTGCCAGAATCGTAACCAGCACTGAAACAAAAGTAAAGCTTACCGAATAGATAATCGCATTCAGGAATCCCCTCCAGATCATATTGTTGGAAAGAACTCTCTGGTACCCCATCAACGTCCAGCTGCTAAAGTCGAAGCTCACCCCTTCGTTGCTCAATGTCGTAGGGTCCATAAAGGATGCTACGACCACATAGATAAGCGGTACAATAATCAGCATTACAAATATTGCAAGAAGCAGATATCCCATCGATAACAGCATCTTATCCGAAAACGACATTCTGCTGAATTTTGTCTTTTTCATTGCGCACCTCCTATAATCCCTGTCCATCGTTCATTTTTGCGACAATCTTGTTTACAAGTATCAGTAAGATAATATTGATCACGGAGTTAAAGAGACCCACCGCTGTGGAAAATCCATAATCACCATTCAGAAGACCCATTTTGTATACATACGTAGCAAGAATTTCTGATGCCGGAATATTCAAATCTGTCTGCAGTGCATATGCCTTTTCAAAGCCAATGCTCATAATATTTCCTGCCTGCAGGATAAACTGAATGACAATTATATTTTTTATTGCAGGCAAATCAACATTCTTTATCTGTTGGAATATGTTCGCGCCGTCGATGATTGCCGCCTCTGTCAATTCCTGACTGGCATTGGACAAAGCTGCTGTGTAAAGAATGGAGGCCCAGCCGGCTCCCTGCCAGATACCGCTTGCAATGTAAATCGTTCTAAAAGCTGACGGCATTGTCATAAAATTGTATTCTGTTCCGAACAGCTCATTGACAGGTCCGACAGGGGACAGGAAGATTCTGACCATACCGCAGAGAACAATGACCGATATGAAATTGGGTGCATAAATCAGCAATTGAACCTTTTTCTTTATCCCTGCCTGTCTGATTCTGTTCAGCAGCAATGCCAGAATAATCGGCACCGGAAATCCCCAAAGCAGTCCATATACACTCAGCTTCAAAGTATTCAGCAAATACCGCATAAAATCCGGAGAAGATAAAAAGCGCTCAAAATATTTCAATCCGACCCATGGACTTTTCATCACTCCAAGTATGGCGCTGTAGTCCTTGAATGCAATTAAGACTCCTCCCATTGGCAGATACTTGAAAATAATTGTGAGCACCACCGCCGGCAGCAGGAAAATCACATAAAGCTGCCAGTTTGTTTTCATGTAGTTCAGCTTCTCACCCATTTTTAAATTGTTTTTAAAACTCTTCGTACTTTTCACGCGCTTCTCTCCCTTCAATATCATCATAAGTTCGTGTAACGTTTCACGCAAATTTATTAATTAAATCAGCGTATTAATGCTGATATTTTTACCATTTTTATTGAATGTGTTAATTTGTGTGAAACGTTTCATTTATCTTGATTTGATATTACCCTATTTTTTCCCATTCGTCAATACATGTTTTGTGTTTTCTATGTGCATTTTCTATATTTTATTAAAAAATCACAAAAATAATAGTGCGAATTGCTACATTTTATTTCTTGTAACGTTTCACCATTTATATTATAATAATATTCGGTATTACATTTCCGGACAGCTGAACAGCAGTATTGAATCAGTATTGCTGTGCAGACGCAACAGTTCGCCCAGAGGTTTGCACTCGCTGCAAATCTCGTAAGAAAACGCAGCGGCTCAAGGACTCAAGGCACCACGAAGTAGTTCTACATGCCCTGAGTCCTGCAGCAGGAAGCCGAAGGCGGAACTGTTGCGTTCAGACAGGAATCCGTATTGACTGTTAATACAAAATTACATTTTATTGGAAAAGAGGTCTGTAATGAAAAAGCAAAGTGCTCCTACGATGAAAGATGTTGCCAGAGAGGCAGGTGTGGCGCTTGGCACTGTTTCGAAGGTTATCAATGGTATTCCTGTCGGTGAAGAATACCGTCTGAAGGTTGAGGAAGCAATTAAACGATTGAATTATGAAGTGAATACCTATGCGCGGGGACTGAAAATGCAGAAATCCAACACAGTAACCCTGATTATTCCTGACGCGCTCAATCCCTTCTACTCTTCTTTTGCACACTATATTGAAAATTCTCTCTACAAAGAAGGGCACTTTATGGTTTTGTGCTGTTCTGACGGTATTCTTGAAAAAGAAGTGGAATATCTGAATATGGCTTCCCAAAATCAATCTGATGGCGTTATTGCCCTTACCTATAATGATATCGGGAAATATGTACCTCAAAATCTTCCTTTAATTTCATTCGACAGAATCTACAGCAACAATTTTACACCAAGAGTTGCATCGGACAATTTTGCCGGCGGTGTCATGGCTGCTGAGAAACTGATGGAATGCGGCTGCCGGCACCCTGCTTTTATTACCTTTCATTCTCCCTATCCGGGCGAAGCAGATAAGCGAAAAGACGGATATCTCCATGCATGCAGCCTTCACAACATTTCTCCGATTTATCTAAGTAAACTAAGCAGCAGCAATATGAAAGAAGACATTGCGGATTTTATAAAACATCACCGGCATCCTGACAAGAGTCTTGACTTTGACGGCATATTTGTAAATACCGATTATAATGCATATCTCACATGCCGCATCCTAAAGGATATGGGCTACCGTATTCCCGACGATGTGCAGATTATAGGCTTTGACGGAATCAGCAAATTCAGTATTTCCGATGAGCTGTTTGTCTCAAGCATCTGCCAGCCGATTCCTGAGCTTGCTCAAACCTGTGTCAATATGGTTCTGTCAAAAGACAAAAATATGCTTCCAAGTCTGACTCTGCTGCCGGTTCACTATAAATACGGCGGTACTACAAAAAAAGCGTAACAGTTCCGCCGTATGGATTATTTGAACCAGGACGAAGGCTGAACTGTTACAAAAAAGCAGAACCATAACAGCGAATATATTGACAGCACTCCCCTCATTAAGATATAATGGAATCACTTTAGTGCATAAAAGCGTTGAAGTCCTAAAGTATTTATGCATGAAAGTAATGATACATACTGTAACTACCAGAGGAGGGCATATTGTTATGCTGATTAAAATTTTATTGTTGCTTTTATTTTTCGGATGTATGATTGCAGTCGGTCTCTACGCAAGAAGAAGCGCCAACAGCACTACAGATTTCGTGCTTGGCGGCAGAAGCGTAGGACCGTGGCTTTCGGCTTTTGCATATGGTACATCTTATTTTTCTGCAGTTGTTTTTGTTGGCTATGCAGGTCAGTTCGGCTGGAAATACGGACTGGCTTCCACATGGATCGGACTTGGAAATGCTGTGCTTGGTTCCTTAATCGCATGGGTCGTAATGGGACGCCGCACCAGAGTCATGACACATCATTTGGAGGTTGCCACAATGCCTGACTTTTTTGGCAAACGGTATGACAGTAATGTCTTAAGAGTTGTCGCTTCCGCCATTGCCTTTGTATTTATGATTCCGTATACTGCATCTGTATATAACGGACTCTCCAGACTTTTCGGCATGGCTTTTGATATCCCATATACAGTATGTGTCATTACCATGGCTGTGCTGACAGGTGTGTATGTTATCCTTGGCGGATATATGGCGACTGCCATCAATGATTTCATACAGGGCATTATCATGCTGATTGGTATCGTGGCTGTTATCGCTGCTGTATTGTCAGGTCAGGGCGGATTTCTTGAGGCAGTGAGAAAGCTTTCCGAGATTCCCTCTGATGTGCCTGCCACACTTGGACAGCCTGGAGCTTTTGCATCTTTTTTTGGTACAGACCCGCTCAATCTGCTTGGCGTGATTATCCTGACCTCGCTTGGCACATGGGGGCTTCCCCAGATGGTTCACAAGTTCTATGCCATCAAGAATGAGAAGGCAATCAAAACAGGTACGATTGTCTCTACCTTTTTTGCAATTATCGTGTCAGGCGGCTGCTATTTCCTTGGAGGCTTCGGACGTCTGTTTGACTCATCTGCTCTATACAATGCGGATGGTTCCGTAATGTATGATGCCATTATTCCATCCATGCTTTCTACACTGCCTGATATTTTAATCGGTATTGTGATTGTACTGGTGCTTTCCGCTTCCATGTCAACGCTCTCATCATTGGTGCTGACCTCTGCCTCCACGCTGACACTTGACTTTATCAAGGGAAATATCGTAAAAAACATGGACGATAAGAAGCAGTTAATCTATATCAGAGTACTGATTGTATTCTTTATTGTCATATCCGTTGTGCTGGCGCTCAATCCGCCTACCTTTATCGCCCAGCTTATGGGTATCTCATGGGGCGCTCTTGCAGGCGCATTCCTTGCCCCGTTCCTTTACGGCTTGTACTGGAAGGGCGTTACCAAAGCAGGCGTATGGGCAAGCTTTATCTGCGGTGTCGGCATCACCGTGTCCAATATGTTCTTCAAGTTTATCGCTTCACCGATTAACGCCGGTGCGGCTGCCATGATTGCAGGACTGATTGTGACACCTGTTGTCAGTCTGATTACACCGAAGATTAACAGCGGGCTTCTGACAAAAATCTTTCAATGCTACGACAGTACGGCAAATGTCTCAAGTAAGGAATATCTGAAGGAAGAAAACTAAGAAAGTGAATCAACAGAGCTGAAAAAGGACTGTGCATTTTGCTGCACAGTCCTTTTGTTCTATTGAAGCTCTTTCCTTATCCTATTCCATTGCCTTCTTAATCGCTGCCATCAGCTCATCATAAGTCTCATATGCAGCAAGCTCCGGATTGTCTGCCTTAATCTTGTCTGTACTCTTGAACAGAAAGCCTGCCTTGCTTGCTTTGATCATGTCAAGGTCATTGTAGCTGTCACCGCTCGCAATCGTCTCATACCCGATAGACTGCAAAGCCTTTACTGTTGTCAGTTTAGACTGCTCGCAGCGCATCTTGAATCCTGTAATCTCGCCATTGTCAGCAACCTCAAGCGAATTGCAGAAAATTGTAGGCCAGCCAAGCTTTTTCATAAGAGGCGTTGCAAACTGTGAAAATGTATCGCTGATAATGATTACCTGTGTAAAAGAGCGGAGCTCATCCAAAAATTCCTTTGCTCCCGGTATCGGGTCAATCTTTGCAATCGTTTCCTGTATCTCTTTCAATCCAAGTCCATGCTCCTTGAGCACGCCCAGACGCCACGTCATAAGCTTATCGTAATCCGGTTCATCACGGGTTGTCTTCTTAAGCTCAGGTATTCCGCTTGCCTCAGCAAAAGCAATCCAAATCTCAGGAACCAATACGCCTTCTAAGTCCAAACATGTTATGTACATATCATACTTCCTCCATTTAATTCGTTAAAGTGATAAATTACGGTTATGATTATAACATACTTTATCCCTCATATAAAGGATAAATTTCGTTTTTATATACACTCCAAGTAATACTGCTTTTCCTGCGTGACCGGGCTATTATCATTTATTTGTTATTTTGATATCTCCGCTAGTCGTTTCAATGTCAATGCGGCTGCCGTTCCTATTGGTCCCATAGGTTCCTTGAGCATTATTCCCCTTTTTGGAAAACTTAAGATTATCATCGAAAAAGGTATTAATGTCTCCGCTGGTCGTATCCGCCTCAAAGTCAAAAGAATCGCTCTCCGGCAGCTTGATATTTACATCTCCGCTGGTGCTGTTCATATTCAGGTTTCCGGTAAGCCCGGACAGCTCCACAGAGATATCTCCGCTGCTCGTCTCCGCTTTTCCCTGCCCTTCCTGAGCCTGAACCCGTATTTCTCCGCTGGTTGTGCTGATATCAAAGCTTCCCTCCATTTCCTTTACAAGGATATCGCCGGAAATTGACGAAATGCTTCTGTCTCCTTTTCCCTCTTGGATTTCTACATCTCCGCTTGTCGTGGATACATCCGCATTGCCGTCAACACACTGAAGAATGATATTTCCGCTTGTGGTGGCAAGCTGTATGTTTCCTGATATTGCTTCCGTTCTGACACAACCGCTAACACTACTGATATCCGCCGAACCGTTAAGCTGCTGTAATTGCATATCACCGCTTGTTGTAGCGATATTCATCTTGCCGTCGGTGTTGATTTGAGATATCTGTACATCGCCGCTCGTGCTGGCAATATCAACATTTTCAGCTGATATTGCAGAAATTTTCAAATTACCGCTTACGCTTGATGCCGCAAAATCCTCCTCTATCACAAGCTCCGGCTCTGAAATGATATCGCCGCTTGCTGTCGCCAGCGTAAGCTTTCCCTTATAGGAAGCAGGAAGCCATAGCTTGACGCAACCGTGCGCATATCCAAAGCTGAAAGGCTGAAAAAAAACTATGTGATTTCTCTTTTTTCCTTTGATTTCCAGGCTTTTTTCACTTACCGTTACCGTAGAAAGCTCCTCATCATCCGGCTCAGATGTACAGTACTCCTTTACGATTAGAGAATCGCCCTCACCTTCATACAAAAAAATATCATTGCTGTTCATTCCATATAATACAGAAATGTTATCTATTCCGTCAAGAGGAATTTCCTCCTCTAGTACCAGATACATTCCGGTGTAATCCTTGTTTGCGTTTTCATAGACAGGATGCCCCGTCATTCCATATGCAAGCACTCCGCACAAACCAAGTGTGATGATACTCAGCACCACAATCAAACTAATTTTTAACCTTCTCATATTCTGCCCTTTCTTTGCAACAATTCAGCCTTACAGCTTCCTATTTCAACTGTTACCTTGCTTCCTATGCATTATCAAATAAATGATGCCTCAACTGCGATACGGAAACTACAAGTGCTTTTCTTCTGGTTTGAGCGCAAAGAGTAATCCCACAATAGCCTGTATACAGCCGGCAATCAAAAAGATTACCCATGTAATATGCCAGCAGTAGGTCGCGAAGCTGAATACAAAGTAGAGAATCAATGCCATCGTCCATATGATTGTATCAATAGACCTTTTCACTGCTTTTTCCTTATTCATGCTGTGTTTCACCTCCTTGTACTGCTCTACCATATCTGTTTTTTCCTTTTTTATGTAATCAGGATACATATTTGCCGCATATACAAGCATAATTGTCGGTGCAATACAGATTAATATTGCCAGTACAAACCCCAGTGATGCGAAATCTACTCCGACACTGCCGAAGATATCATTGAACATTGCAAAGAACATGAACACTCCGCCCGCAAAGATATATAAACCCACTGCAGCTGCCGTAAGCATCGCCTTCTTCTTCCTGTCCTTTTCCGGCAGCGTGAGAAGGTTCTTGTCTTCCACTTCCGTGAAAAGCTCGCTCACATCACCTATGGATTCAATCACGTTCTGGTATGCATCCTCCTCCGAATAGCCGTCTGCCACCATATCATCATACTTATCCATGGCATTCTGCACCATCTCCTGCTTTAAATCAAGCGCTTTTCGTGTCTTAGGTGCATCTGCAAATATTTGATTAAAATGCTGTCTGATTTTTTCTTTCATA
The DNA here is from genome assembly GCA_017622845.1 of Lachnospiraceae bacterium. Taxonomy (GTDB): domain Bacteria; phylum Bacillota; class Clostridia; order Lachnospirales; family Lachnospiraceae; genus COE1. The sequence goes on from JAGAQJ010000050.1 coordinate 60,626, forward strand.
TTCGTCTCCATTCCCTTTCCATCCATGTTACTGTTCACATGTGACCGGTAACAGGCAAAATCCATGCAAAATCGCTGACGCGATAGGATTCTGCTTCCATTACTTTAACAACTGGTCTATCATTTCTCTGGCTTCCTGCCATTCCTTCTTATATTCCTGATATGCCTTTCTGCCCTCATCTGTTATGGCATAATACCGCCGTCTGGCGCCAACCGTCTCATCTCCCCAGTAGGTTCTGATATATCCCGCCTGTTCCAGCCGCCGAAACGCCGAATAAAGTGTTGCTTCCTTTAATTCATATGTGTTGTTGGTCTTTTTCAAAATATCTTTGTTAATCTGATATCCATAGCTGTCCTGTTCGAGAAGATGTGAGAGTATAATCGCCTCTGTATGTCCTCTCAAAATATCTGATGTGATTGACATCGTGTACCTCCTTTCTCCAATGACCAAACATAGCGTCAGTGTACAGGGGGCAATACAATACGGTCAGAAACGCCTGAATTTGCATTCCTGCATCATGTGTTTGATACTTGGCAAAATATATATCATCTTGATGTATACTATATACCATAGATACCTCATCTGTCAAGGTATATTATAAAAATAAGTATTCTGCAATTTCTCTTTTGTTGCCCCTGCACTAGTACAACAAAAGCATCGGCTCAACACCGATGCTCAATCCTCATAATGCCCTCTGCATGATAAAATTTTAATATCGTTCTGTTCATCAATCTCATATACCAATCTGTTCACTTCGTCAATCCTTCGCGAATAACCTGGTCTGTATTTTAATTTTTCCGGCTTTCCTATTCCCTCCAACGTTCCATTATTCCTAATATCCCTTAGCAACGCATACGTTTTAATGTCTTCTTATCTTGACTCTGCCAATATAAGTAATCTTCAAACGCTTCTTTCGTAAAGGTAAAATCATTCATCTGCCATACGCTCCAGTTCTTCCATAGACTTTACAACGACTTCACCGCGTTCCAGTTGTACAAAACTTTTGTCAAGATGCTCAAGATAGTCCGCATTTCTCTTAGCTTTTAACATCTCATTATACTCACTCTCAGACAGCATTACTACATTTTCATTCTTTGGTCTTGATATAATCAGTGTTTCACCATGAAAAACTTTATCACATAAATTCTTAAAATTATCTCTGACATCCATACTCTTAACTGCCAACATAAAACCACTCCTTTTTCGTACGAAAAACAGTATGTTCTTACAATTTTATTGTATCGAATTATTATGTCATGTCAATGCCCCCTGATACCTATAGGCAACTATTCCTCCTGCTTGAAATCAAATAAGGAAAAATCTTTCTCCACTATCCGCTGCGCCAGACACTTCCAGTGTGCTGACCACAAAAACAGCGGATTCCGGAGCACACCGCCGGAGACCGCCACAGCTCAACCATCAGTTTCAAATCAGTTCAATGTCTTTTGCATATGCATAAGAAATAATCTCGCCCTTCTTTGTTTCCATATAACCCTTTTCATTATGCGAATAATTGGAAATATCAACTGATCCAAAACTTGCAAACTTATTGTATATCCGCTCTAATACCGCTAACTCATTTTCGGAGAGAATACCTTCTGGCATTTCTTCTTCAGGAATTACTTGATGCTTCTCATAGCCGTTATCGTAGAAGACCTCAATATAAGCAATATGATCTGCCGCCATCGTGCCAAGAAGTATGTCAAAGTTCTCCGGTACCGGGCCATAAGGCAAATGTGCATATCTCACACCAGATATTGATATCCCATTTTCCTTATAAAAGATCATATCAGAGTAATTCAAAAGCTTCATCAGCTTTGTCTTTAACAGCTCTGTACTTCTGTGCGCAAAAAAGAGAACCATCGCACAAAACTTATCATAATCAAATGCCCTGTATCCATTTTCTTCACATGGCACTTTCGTAAAGAAAAGGTTCAAGAACCTTCTTCCCGCACGATATTCTTCGTTCTGCTCAAGTTTTTCAACAATAGCAAGCAGTTTACCCTTTTGCCGTTCATTGAGGGCAACCTCATTCTCCGTAAGATATGTCCTCATATTCTCCGGCTCACGCAAAAAAAGCAATAAGCTATTATGTGCTTTATCTTGAATTGATCCATTCTCATATCTGCAAATGGTCTTGTCACCCCAATTCAGTAATTTAGCAAAGCTTCTCTGGCTAAGCCCATACTGCTCCCGTATCTTTTTAATTTCCTCTGGAAGAAGCAATTTGTGCCTTCTACGATATTCATTATATGCCCAGACTAATGTGGCATTATCCAGTTCTTCAGAATAGAACTCTTCGCCACACTCCGCACACACCAATACCTGTGCATCAACCTCAATGGTTTCTCCGCACACGTCATATGATTCTCTCTTTGTTATTATTCGTGTTTCAACTTCTTTTCCGCATTCTTCGCAATACGTTCTCATCGACGCCATCTCCCTTCCTAAGCAAAATCATCCTCATGAAACCCAAGACACTTCAGAATATCTTCTCCGTTTTCCTGCGTAATCTTAACTTTCACATAAAACTGTATCCCATCAATATCCTTTTTAAATTCCCATATATCTCCGGAGCGATTCGAATCCATATCCTGCTTAGGGCCTTTGTAGTAATCATCAACAACAAGCCCTAAAATCTCATTCTTTGCATCAGTGATTGTAAGGCCATGTTGCGCCAATGCCTGCATATTTTTCCTTCTTGGAACAAAATCATATTTCCCTGCGGACAGCAACTTCTTAATCTCAGAAAGATAGGCTGCAATGTCCGACGTACTCACCTGATTACTCACCCAGCCACCTCCTTGTACATTATATTATACTCTATACTTTCCGATTGTCAAGAAAAAGTGCGGTCATATGACCGCGCTTTGGATAATCGTCTGTAGAGGAATATCTGCCGCAATAGAAAAAAGCATCAGTTGACACACTTCCTGTCAACTGATGCTTCTATATCTTATTTTGATATCTTAATATTAGCCTATTTCTTCCGCTTCTTTACAAAGATGCCTGCCGCAATAGCTGCAATTGCCGCCACTGCCGCACCACCTGCTATCAGAGGTGCTTTGCTTGAAGTTTTTTCTGTATTTTCCGTATTGTCTGAGCTGACACTTGTGTCATTTTTATCCTCTGTTATACTGTCAGCCTTCACAATCGTGTCATCACCCTGCACGAGTACCATTGCGGATATGCCTGCTACGGAGACGATTCCTTCCGCAGTACCTACAGATGCGGTACCTGCTGTCGTATCATTGACACAAATCTCCCATGTACCTGACGGAAGCTTCACATCAACGGTCCCCTCATTGGCATTGAGAATCACTGTAATCTTCTCAGCAGTATCACCGTTTGCATTGTTTGCTATTGTATATGCTACCACATTTGCGTCAAGTCCGCTCATGAAGGTGAGATTGCTTTGGATATCTGCTGCAGTCGTCATGCGAAGTGCACTATGCGCCTTACGGAATGCAATCAATCCTTTATAATATTCATAAGTGTCTGCCACATTTGCTTTATTCGACCACTTAATGCTGTTGGTAGAGTCAGGCGATGCATAGCTGTTCTCATCAAAACCACCCTCCACGGTGGCAGATGGTTTGCTTCTGAGCATTTCCTCGCCTGCCTGGAAGAACGGCACGCCCTGCGAAGTAAGCAGTACGGCGCTTCCAAGCTTATTCATCCTGATGCGCGTCTCCTCGCTGTCATCCGGATTGGAAATGGCAAGCTTATCCCAGAAGGTGAGATTGTCGTGGCAGGAAACATAATTAATGCTCTGTCCCGGCTGGCTTGCCCAGCTTTTGCTGCCTTTTTCATTCTGTGAAACCATAACCTGCGGATGGGGAGTTGCAGCAACAACGCCGAACTTAATGCTCTCCTCCATGCCGTCGTTTCCATTTACAAAGCCCTTATCCTGTGCGTCAAACACGTTTCCCTTAATCGCATCACGGATATCGTCGCTGAATGCGCCTACACGGTCCATCTTGGAAATATTTGCCTTTAATGCCTGTCTTGAGGAAGAGATTGCACAGTCTCCGCCAGTCCAGCCTTCACCATATACCATGATTGTCGGGTCAATCTCATCAAGCGCTGCCCTGACAGCGTTCATTGTATCAACATCATGAACTGCCATCAAGTCAAAACGGAAACCGTCAATGTGGTACTCTGTAGCCCAGTAAACAACGGAATCCACAATATATTTACGCATCATTGCACGGTCTGAAGCTGTCTCGTTTCCACATCCTGATGCATTGGAATAATTGTCTCCTGCTTTTCTGTAATAATAGTCAGGCACCGTCTTTTGGAACCATGAGCCTTCTATATTAAAAGTGTGATTATATACCACATCCATATTGACACGGATTCCGTTTGCATGAAGCGCCTGTACCATCTGCTTCATCTCCTTGACACGAACCTCTCCGTGGTACGGGTCTGTACTGTACGAGCCTTCCGGAACATTGTAATTCTTAGGGTCATATCCCCAGTTAAACTGCGCTGTGTCAAGCTTTGTCTCATCGACAGTCGCATAGTCATAGCTTGGAAGTATCTGTACATGTGTTACGCCTAAATCCTTAATATGGTCAATACCTGTCGCAAGACCATCACTGTTGGTTGTCCCTGTCTCTGTAAAGCCAAGGAATTTTCCCGTATTGGCAATTCCTGATGATGCATCTGATGAGAGGTCTCTTACATGAATCTCATAGATGACCGCATCCGTCGGATTCTCAAATGCAGGTCTTACATCCTTTTCAAAGCCCTCCGGATTGGCAGCGCTTAAATCGATAACCATACCTCTGTCGCCGTTTACGCCTGTCGTTCTGGCGTAGAGGTCGACTGCTTCATTTGTCTTATTTCCTATCTTAATGGAATATGTATAATATACTCCATTCAAGTCGCCCTGCTTCTCGCAGAACCATACTCCCTTATCCTCTGCGGTCATAGGAAGCGTCTCTATCAGGTTGTCACCGTCACCCTGCTCATACAGGTTCAGGGAAACCTCTGACGCTGTCGGTGCCCATACCTTAAAGCTTGTCTTTTCTTTTGTGTAGGTTGCTCCAAGATCATTTCCGTCATATGCCATCGCTTCATCAAAATACTCTGAGCCAAGAATCTTGTTCATGGATACGGTTGTTCCCTCGTATCCTTCCATTGAAAGATCATATGCTTTTGACAATTCCAATTCCTCCTCTAATACCAGCTGAACATTTCTGCCATCCTCACAGACTGCTGCAGCTACAGCGTACTCTGCGCCGTCTTCGTCAATTACCTTGAGCTGTGCCGCCAAAGAGCCTGCATAATCCTTCGGTGCACGTGACAATGTCGCATATATTTCCTTGCTTGATGTCTCTGAGAAGTACGCCTCAGCGATTACAGGATTATATACCACTTCATTTATATCATACCACAATGTTGGATTTCCTTCCACTATGTATACATCAATTGTGTTATCGGCTGCCTTTGTCAAATCGACCTCATACTCTACCGCTGTGTCGGCATTCCCGTCCTGTATTACCTTTACTCCGGCAGTTGTCACACCCTCCCTGGGCTGTAAGCCGACCTTAAAAAATGCGCCGAAATCATCTGTCTCTGACAATGGATAGCTTCCTCCGGCCTCGGTGCCTGCCCATGCAAAGGCTTCTACGCTGTCTGCACTGTACTTTTGGTCAAAGTTGTAGTAATGTACATTGAGCTTTGCTGCACCTTCCTCATTGTACACATTCAGCCTTGCCTCCTCAAGCGCTGCAATATCATAGGACGCTGCACCGTCAGGCGCCGCTGTCGCAAACTCTGCCTCGCCGCTGGTGACCCATATCTCTACAACGTCTCCGTCCATGGCAACAAATCTGTCATCGCTGATGTCCTTGTCTTCCCACTGGTTCAGCCGCACAATGAACCCGATGCTGGAAGGACTTCTGTTGGTTTGATAGACTGCGACCTTACCAAAATCGTCCTCATCCGTAAAGTCAACCTGCTGACCTTCTCTGCCTTCCTCCCATATCCACAGGTTCCAGCCATCATAACTGTTGTCAGCTCTTCCGCCATAATGAACGATTAGTGTCGTTCCTGCCGCTTCTGCCGTTATGCCGGATGCCAAAACTGACACTACTGTCATAAGAATCATGAGCATCGCCATGAATCCCGCCGTGATTCTTTTTCTCATAAAACCTTTAACCCCCATTACATTTTATTTGATGGGTTTATTATATCCTGTTGCTGCTGAAAAAGCTATTGGGATTTTCGTAAAATTTCGCAGCCTGTTTTTGGCGATATTAACGAAATTTTACGAAATTTTAAACAGTAAGCAAACCTTTCCCCACTGTTAGGGAGCTGCTTACATCAGACATACATGTGCATACAAAAAAAGAGGATTGTTAACTCCTCTTTCCTTTCTTATATTCACTCGGAGTGACTCCCATCACCTTTTTAAATACTTTGGAGAAATATTTTTCATCATTGAATCCGATTTTATATGCGATCTCATACGTCTTAAAATAATTCTGCTGCAGATAAATGCACGCGTGTGATATGCGTACCTGATTCTGATAGTCTATGATTCCGATTCCAAGCTCCTGATTGAACAGCGTGGAGAGGTATCCTGGCGAAATCGCAGCCTGTTCTGCAACCTGCTGTAATGTAAGACTCTCATAATAATTTTCTTCGATATACTCTTTTGCAAGTGCAACCGCATGGCTGATACCTTCATTTTTCTCGCGGACTTCCCCCTCAGGTTCCTCTATTTCATCCGCAAACGAAAGCAGCATCTCCAGTATATCAGAAGAACGAACCGGTTTTAAAACATAATCCCTGGCACCTAACTTTAGTGCCTGCTGTGCATACTTAAATTCATCATAGCCGCTCAGTATGACTGTAATCGGCTCCAAGCCTGCCTGCTTCGCCTCCCTCATCACGTCAATCCCGGTTTTTAGCGGCATCTGAACATCCAAAAGCATGATATCCGGATGGTGCTTTAGCATAAGATCAATTGCTTCCTGTCCGTTTTCCGCCAGAAATATTTTTTCAAAACGATCTGTATGGAGCTTCACATATTTACCTATTCCGTTTCGGATAATGTCCTCATCATCAGCAATCAACAGCTTTACACTCATACCTGCCGCCTTTCTTTCCCATGTTCTGTTCACACACGACTGCGTTCCTCTTTTGGTATCACAATTCGAACGCAAGTTCCTTTTCCAATCTCACTGGCAATCTCCAGAATATAATCGCCATGATATTTCAACTCAAGCCGCTCCTTTACATTTCTAATCGCATAATGACCTATGCGCTGGCTTGCATACTGCTTTGTCTCCGCTGTCTTCCAGATATCTGCAAGCTGCTCCTGTGTCATTCCGTTTCCCGTATCCTTCACCCGAAATTCGATGTATCCGGGTTTATCCTTAAGCTCATGACCTTCCACTGTCAAAAGACACTTCGTCTCCACGTTTTCAAATCCGTGAACTACTGCATTTTCGACAAAGGGCTGTAAAATCAGCTTCGGAATAACCACCTCATCTATGTCATCTGAAATCCTGATCTCGTACTCAAGGCGCTTGGAAAATCTCATTTTCTGAACATGGAGATATGCTTCTATCAGACTTTTTTCCTCGCAAAGTGTCAGCATCGCCTTTCCCTGGCCAAGCAGCAGCCTGAACAGATTTGACAGTGCAAGGATATCCTCTTCAATCTCCTTGTTTTCGCTTTCAACTGCCTTCCAGTAAAGTGCATCTAACGTATTATACAGAAAATGCGGATTAATCTGTGCCTGCAGCGCATTTAATTCGCTTTCCTTTTCCTGAAGCGCCATCACATAATTTGTGTCAATCAGCTCTTTAATATTCTCTACCATTTTATTAAAGCAGCCAGCGACCATTCCAAGCTCATCCTGCGACTCAATCGAAATTTTCTGCGTGAAATCACCCTGCTGGAATTTTTCCATGGCAATGGTAAGCCTGTGCAGCGGATCTGTGATAACTTTTGATATAAATAAAAATATCGGACACAAACCGATAAGAAGCACTGCCAGTAAAATAATGGGCGTTCCTACCGCTTCCTTGATCAACATGCCAACGCCCGTCTGAGGGACAATTTTGCATATGACAAAGCTGCTTTTTGTATTCTGGGACCAAAAGACATCATACCCGTCCTCTCCAAACATGCCAAAAGACTTTTTCGTTTTCCAGGAAAAGTCAGACAGCAGCCTTGTCTCTGCTTCTTCAGCACTGCTGCCATAGGAGAAAAGCTTTTCCCCCTGCGGAGTCAGCACCAAAATGCACTCATCCTTCTGGATGACTGCATTTTTGCATAGTTCTACAAACCGATCCGCATTTGTGCCAAGCACCAGAAATCCCAGCCTGTGTTTTTTTGACAAGTCGAACATTTCCCGGTACAGTACAATTTTATCCGCTCTGTTTGTCTGATAAATCTCATTGGCGCCTTTGCCCACATAGGACCAGCAAACCGTACCATTCGCCTGCACTGCCTTATCATAAAAGCTTCCGCTTCTCACCTGCCCGATATCATTTATATAAGAAGCAGAATCAAGGCACCTCAAGTATGGATTTACCCCGTTTTCCGGATAAATCGCAATTGTGTTGATATTGCCTTTCACAGCAAGTATGTCAAGCACAATGTTCATAGGAGCATCATCAAGCCACAGTTGAAAGTTCTGGTTTAACTGTTCAGCCTGACTGCTTCTTAAAATCTTTAAGATGTCCTCATTGACGCAGAGATATGTGCAGATATTTTGTATGTCACTCCTGAGTACATCAATACTGTCTTCCAGAGTCTGCACCGACTGTGTTTGTGTCAGTATCCTCTTTTCCTGATTGTCCTCATAATTTTTTATGGTCAGAATCGTACTGATAAAGAGCAGCACAGGCGCGATTGTCGCATAACAGTAAAATATCAGTTTTTTCCGCAGGTTCAGCTTATTTGCAATTTTCATTCTTATCCTTTAACTGCGCCCATTGCAACACCCTTCGTAATGTGCTTATTCAATACAATATAAACAATCACCGCTGGAGCAGCAGTAAGCGCCATAACTGCAAATTGCACTGCATAATTGGAAGAATACTGACCGGTGAACTCCAGGATAGAGAACGGAAGTGTTTTCCACTTTGGAGAGCTTAAATATGTACTTGCCATCATAAATTCATTCCAGTTATTCAAAAAGGTCATAATACAAACGGTCGCTATTGATGGTTTTAATATCGGCGTCACAATCTGGAATACGATTCTGTAAATACCACATCCATCCATGACTGCCGCCTCCTCTAATTCTACCGGAACTCCGTCCAAAAATCCAGTCATTAAAAATAATCCTTGCGGGAGGGAGAATGCAACGTATGGAATCAGCAGCGCCCATATTGTATCTGTCATATGCAAATAACTGTAAATCTTATAGTTCGGCAGGAGCGTCGCATGAATGGGAATCATCATTCCAAGCAGCAGCAGTGTTTTTACGAAGTTATTCAACTTCCACTGCATTCTCTTGCAGGCAAATGCTGCCATTATGGAAATCACAACAACCAAGATAACAGCCAGTCCGTTAATAAGGATGCTGTTTCTCAGATAGTGCAGGAAATGACCGTCCACAAATGCCTTGGCATAATTGCCCCATTGAATTTTATTGGGAATAATCAGAAGTCCCGTCGTAAACATTTCATTACTGCTTGCAAGAGAGAAATCAATCAGCCAGATTAACGGGAAAATCTGAACGACAGCAACGCATATTAAAATAATCCATAATATGATATTCGCCGGACTAAAATCTTTTTTCTTACTAACTTTTACGTTTTTATCAGCCTGCTTACTCAAATCCTCTACCTCCTATGCCTTTTTCTCGCGGTCTGCAAACAATGTGTTAAGCCCAACTGTAATAATCAGGCAGATTATGATAAATACGACACCGATTGCATTGCCATAACCATACTTAAATGCCTTGAATGCCTGCTGATAAAGGTAATTTGCAGCAAACTGCGTACGGTTTCCGGGACCGCCGTTTGTCAGCAGGTAAACCGTTTCCATCTGCTTTAACGCTGAGATGACAGCCATTGTCACGTTCACCTGAATGACCGGCTTCATTAACGGCAGCGTAATTCTAAAGAATGTAGTCTTTGCATCTGCCCCGTCAATGGATGCTGCCTCATAAAGTACAGGGTCAATGTTTTTAATGCCTGTATAATAAATCAGCATACCCCAGCCAAAACCATGCCAGATTAGTACTATCAATACCGACCAAATAGCAAGGTCAGCGGAAAACCAGTTAATTTTCTCCTGTACGCCAAATATATGAAGTATATTATTTAACAGGCCGAAGTCAGGATTGTAGATAAATTTCCATAAATAGGCAATTACCGCTACAGAAATTACATTCGGGATAAAATATATGCAGCGGAAAAATCCTTCTGCTTTTCCCTGCAATTTGTCCAGTACTGCTGCAACCACAATCGCAATCGGGTGCTGAATGCAGATAAAACCAATTGCCAAAAGTAATGAGTTTAAAAGTGACCTGCCAAATGCCTTGTCGTGAAACAATGTCTTGTAATTTTCAAGCCCGATAAAGGTTGCGGTTCCCATTCCGGAGTATTCCGTAAAGCCATAATAAACGCTCAATATAATCGGTGCAAGTATTGCAAAAACAAATACCAAAAGCCCCGGAAACACCAGACTCAGAATTACCAGCTTATTACTGTATAATTTTTTCATATGCCGTCCTTTCTAAAACAGCTGCTATTTTCATTGTGAAAATGCAGCTGTTCGTTGTCAATCTATCCTGTTTTTGCCTTATTTGCAGGACTGTCCAATTGTTGACAGGAAATCTTCTACGCTCTCTGTTCCATTTGCTACGCTCTGAATTTCTGTTTCAATTGAAGTCTTAAATGCAGACGGACCGCAATCGTTAATCGGGGTTCCTGATACGCTTGATGCTCCGTTTAAGATGTCAAGAATCTGTAACTGAAGCTCTGTCTCATTGCCTGTCATATACGCCGACTGATCCTGTGCGGACATACCTACACCATTTTCCCAGCCGTATTTTGATAACTTGTCATTCTGATACATGAAATTTAAGAATTTAATTGCCTCGTCTTTCACCTCGGAAGTCGCTGATACTGCATATCCGCCGCCGTTCCATGCCGCAATGTCCGTAGCTGTGCCAACACCGTCCTTTACAACAGGCATTGTAAATGCGCGGATATTTGTCCTGATTTCCTCGGGAATATCCTCATTTAATGCCATTGATGCTTCCCAGCTTCCCATGTAGAACATTGCTGCCTGACCGTTTGTAAAGAGGTTCATAGCCGTTCCATAATCCTGTGAGTCATAGCCTGTCTGAAATAAGCCTGCTGCAGCAGAATCTACAAGAATCTGTGTTGCCTCTGCGAATACCGGATTAGAAAAATCACCGTTTGAGACTGCATCTGAGATTATTCCGCGGCAGTCGCCATTTACCTTTGTAAGCAAGTCCTCAAGATAACATGCAAGCACCCATCCGTCAGCTCCGTCCATCGCTACAGGTGTAATGCCTGCTGCATTAATCGTATCTGCAAGTGAGAGAAGCTCATCATATGTTGATGGAATTGTCCATCCGTTATCTTCAAACATTTTCTGATTGTAGTAGAATAACATGATATCTGTATTTCTTGGAAGTCCGTATAACTTGTCATCACGCTTGAAGCCTTCCAGAGAACCTGATACAAAGCCGTAATCTGCATAGTCGCTCTCGTTCAGCTCTGCGAGTACGCCTGCATCAAGCACCTCGTCCAAGAATGAAGGCTGACCCCAGATGCTTACTACATCCGGCATTCCGTCCATTGCATATGCCTTAAATTTTGTCTTGTATGCTTCTTCGTCCAATGCTTCTACTTCAATGCTGACATTTGGATTTGCATCCATGTACTCATCAATAATCATCTGCTCTACTAATCCCTGACCATTTTTACGGTCCGGCAGATTGGAGAACAGCTTAATCGTGATATCTTCTGTGCTCTCTGTAGCTGCATTGTCTCCTGTTGTATTGTCTGCTGATGATGTATCAGCTTCTGCTGTATTGTCTGCTGATGATGTATCAACTGCTGCTGTGTCAGCGCTGCTGTTGTTTGATGCAGTCTTGCTGCTGTCCCCACAGCCTGTTACAAGTCCTGCTACCATCGTTGTTGCCATAATTAAGGATAATACTTTTTTCTTCATCTTAGATTAACCCTCCCGTATGTTTACATTGATTTTATTACAAACAATTTGTTCTTTTCCGGAAAGTGAACTTTTCTTGTTGATAGGTATATTCTAGCATTTGAAATGACACATTAACAGGTGTTAACTTTCATAAAAGGTGTAATATATTCAGATTTTAGTCGAATTTTAACCGAACAGCCTGCGCGCCCAAGCAGGCGAGCAGTTTCTGTCCTGCCCGCCTCACCAAGCCTGTGCAGCTTTACTGCTGATTTCCTTACAGGCTTGTGTGCAGAAAAAAAGAAGCTCCCTTAAAGGGACCTTCCTTTTTGAAAAAATCATATATTATTACTTAATCACGATATCATCCCATGAATCGGACGGAACAAGCGCTACATATGTCTTTCCTGTATTCAGCTCAATCTGCTCGCCTGTCTGCTTGTCAAGATAGATGGTAGGCTCATTTTCAGCGGACTTAATCCATGTCACCTCTACCGCCTTGCCGTTTGTGATATAATATGCATCACGTCCTGAATCAATGGCATTGTAAATCATATAGCCGTTCTCATCTAACTGCGAGAAGGTGGTATCCTGTATCAGCAGATTCTTAAAAGTAAGCTGTGCATTGCCATGCTGCGGGTCTGTATGCGCCTTACCGTACTCATAGTAATCATAAGTGCCTGTTGACTCATTGTACTGGAGCCTTGAGCTGTTATGCGGGAATGGAAGCTCAATCTCCGTACAGTCAAAGGAATCACCGTTTTCTGACAAATCAATCTCTGTATCAGAGAAGAAATAATGCTGACCCGGATAGTACTCATTATATTCCGTAGAATAATTAGAACTGCTGAATTTCTTATCAAGATCTCCTGCACAGATGTACTCTGTGAATTCTCTTGATTTACCATTGTTTACGCGCGAAAATCCGCCGCTGAAATTTGCAGAATATTTTTTTGCAATCCAGTCATTGATATAGAAAGGACCGCCATCATGACAGAGCACTGCATTCCACTCTGCTGCCAGCATAATGTTCGTCGGTCTTGTGCTTCGGATACTGCCGAACTGCTCAATCTTCCCCCAGTCCTTCACAATCGCCATAAGACGTGTAATTCTGCCGTTTGCAGTACTGTTCATAATCTCATATACAACGTCTGCCTCAGTCAGTCCGTAATGAGGAAGCGCTGTTGACTCATTATCAACCATGACTGCGATAGGACGCTGATCCTTTAAGCTCTCATCAATCCACTCATTGGTAATCTCACTGCGGTACATTCCCTCACGTGATTCTTCCTGTGTTTCCTGCTCGGCAGAAGTCTCCTGCTCTTCGCTCTCAACCTCGGGCGTTGTCTCAGCAGTTGAATTATTTCCGGTAATATCCGAAAAATTCACCTCTGCTGCAGGCTCCTGTGTCTCATTCTTATCGCCGCATCCTGTCATGGAAGCAGCTGCCATTGCAATCGTCAAAAATAATGCTGCATTTTTATTTTTCACTTTTATGTTCCTTTTTTTCATACTTTCTCCCTTTTAGCACATTCAAGCCTGATCCTTCGTGCTGTCACTCTCTTCCAATTCAATTAGTACCTGCTTTGCAACCTTTCGGACATGTCTGCATGTCTGAACTGTTACTCTTTTTCACATTACCATGCGGACGACTTCGAATCCTATGCCCATGCACGTTACCTTTACAGTTAACTCCGCCAGGCACCCTCACGGCACATACGAAATCCACCTTAGTGCTGCTACATTCCTGTCCTGACACGGTTCAATGGCACATATTGCGTGAGACCCAAACTTCAACGCCACTTATAAAGGGCAGCTGCACAAACGCAGACCCTCTGCCGTCCATCACCCCTGCTATAGCGGATTGCAGGTACAAGGCACCGCTGACGCCCCGGCTGCACGGTGCTTCTATTATAACCTCAGAAGTGATGATAAGTCAATGCCATTCATATTTTTTTAATCATTTTGTGTAACAGGACAGCCTTATGGATTATTTTAGCCAGGACGAAGGACAGCAGTCCTATTCCGGTACAGGCAATTGGACTCCAAATGCGAATTTTCTAATGGGTGATGTCAAAGTCTTAAAATGCGTCCGCGACCGGACTCTACGCGCCGTCCATGGATGCGTTTCGTCCTAAATCCGCGTCCGTGCGGATTTTCGCTGATGTATCAAATCACCCATAAGAAAATGTCAGCATTCTCCGCCAGCCTGTACCGGCATAGGACTGCCGCCCTTCTGTGTACTGGCAACTGTTCCATTTTATGGTTTCACTGAACAGAAAACGGCAGATAGTATCCTGCAGGCTGCCCGGTGGAGAATGATGATATTTCCTTATACGATGTTAGATATCCAGGAGCAAATTTGCATGGACGCAAATTTAGGCGAGACGAAGGCATGGATGCCGACTCGAGCCGGCTCCGTCCTCATTAGAAAGCCTTGATTCATCGTATTAGGAAATTCCCATTCGAAATCAATGGCAGCCGGAGGGATACTATTTGCTGTTTTCGTCCGGATAAAAATAAATAAAAGGCTGAACTGTTACCCTCTTGTGTTACGGCTTAGATATAATAACGGTTTCCCATTGCATTATTCTGCCATTGCTTATTCTTTTTCCGTCTGCGTGCAAGTATTTCATAATACATCAGCACGGTTACCAGCTCGCGTATCCATGGCTCTTTCTCGCTCCACGGAGCGCGCTCCGTAAGAGTATTGTTCGTTACCTCCGATGTCGGCGCTGCAGTGTTGGGCATACCGGACATTGGCATTGTTGTGCCAGGCATATCTGACATTGGTGTCATTGTGCCGGGCATATTCGGCATTGAGGTCATTTCGTTCGGCATATCTGACATCGGTGTCATTGTGTTGGATGGATTCGGCATTGAGGTCATTCCATTGGACATTCCGGACATCGGTGTCATTGTGTTGGATGGATTCGGCATTGACATCATTCCATTGGACATTCCGGACATCGGCGGCATTGTATTGGACATATTTCCGCTTCTGTTTTCTTTCTCCTCGTTTGTCTTAATGACTGCCATCACGCTTGCAACCATGCGCTGTATCGTAAGCTTGTCGGGATATTGGTCATAGATAAAGCTGTCATCATAATCTACCTTATCTACGACACTGCTGATTACACTTTGGTATTTTTTGGCATAGGTCGGATACATCTGCTGCAGATACTCAAGGTCTTCCAGTATCCGGTCCTCGGGTATCATTCCGGGCTGCGCCCATTGCCCGTATCCCTGATACCCCATATAAAAAGGAAATGCTCTATAATAATCCATTTTTCGCGTTCCTCGCTTTTTATCATTATCATATGCATTTCTCAGGCAAATAGTGCATCGTGCCGCGCGGTCCATGCACCGCTTCAGAAACATATGTTCCAGCATGTATCCTCCGTTTACAAGGACGCCTGCACACACAAAAACACTGTCCGGGATTCCTGACAGCATTCTCCCGGACAGCGGTTCTTACAATCTCATTGTTTATTTATTTCAGCTTCGCAGCATTAATACGTGCAATGGAACGCATAAGGGCTGCCTGTGCCCGGGCAATGTCAACGTTGCTGCCATGCTCTGCAAGCCTCTCCTCCGCTCTCTGCCTTGCGGCAGCTGCACGCTCCTCGTCAATCTCACTGGGCCATTCTATAATTTCCGCAAGGATTGTAACCTCCTGCGGCAATATTTGTACAAAGCCTGCATGAAGCGCTGCATTTTTTATGGTATCACCTTGTGTTACCGTGAGGATTCCGGGCTTTACGATGACAGTAAGCGGTGCATGACCGGCATAGACACCGATTTCACCCTCTGTTGTATTGAACTCCACCATGTCCGCATCCTCGTTAAAAAATTCACGGTCAGGCGTGACAATTGTGAGCTTGAACTTCTCTGCCATAGCAGCACCTCCTTATTTACTGAGCGGGTGATTATTTCACTCTTGCTACTACGTCATCAATTGTTCCGGCATTGAGGAAATGTCCTTCCGGTATGCTGTCATGCTTTCCTTCGAGAATTTCCTTAAAGCCTCTAATCGTCTCGGCAATCGGTACATACTTACCCTCAAAGCCTGTAAACTGCTCTGCTACATGGAAGGGCTGCGACAGGAATCTCTGAATCTTTCTTGCACGGTTAACGGTCAGCTTATCGTCCTCTGACAATTCGTCCATACCAAGAATTGCAATGATATCCTGAAGCTCCTTGTACTTCTGGAGAATCTGCTGTACACCGCGCGCTACCTCATAATGCTCCTGACCTACGATACGCGGATCAAGGATTCTTGAAGTAGACTCCAACGGGTCTACCGCCGGATAGATTCCAAGTTCAACGATGGAACGGGAAAGAACGGTCGTCGCATCCAAATGTGCGAAGGTCGTTGCCGGTGCCGGGTCCGTCAAGTCGTCGGCAGGCACATATACTGCCTGAACGGAGGTAATGGAACCGTTCTTAGTAGAAGTGATACGCTCCTGCAGCGCACCCATCTCTGTCTGAAGGGTCGGCTGGTAGCCTACGGCTGAAGGCATACGTCCAAGAAGTGCGGAAACCTCGGAACCTGCCTGTGTAAAACGGAAAATATTGTCGATGAACAGAAGCACATCCTTTCCGCCCTTGTCCCGGAAATACTCAGCCATTGTCAGACCGGTAAGTCCTACTCTCATTCTGGCTCCGGGCGGCTCGTTCATCTGACCGAAAATCATGGCGGTCTTGTTGATAACGCCGGAATCCGTCATTTCATGATAAAGGTCATTCCCCTCTCTGGTACGCTCGCCTACACCTGTAAATACGGAATATCCGCCATGCTCGGTAGCGATATTGGTGATAAGCTCCTGAATCAATACGGTCTTGCCAACACCGGCGCCGCCGAACAATCCAATCTTACCGCCCTTCTGATAAGGGCAGAGCAGGTCAACAACCTTGATGCCTGTTTCCAGCAGCTCTGTCTCTGTCGACTGCTCCTTGAACTCCGGCGCAGGCCTGTGAATCGGCTCATAACCCTGTGCCTCAGGAGCAGGCTTGTTATCTATCGGTTCGCCAAGTACATTGAACATACGTCCAAGTGTATTCTCGCCGAC
The DNA here is from genome assembly GCA_017622845.1 of Lachnospiraceae bacterium. Classification (GTDB taxonomy): domain Bacteria; phylum Bacillota; class Clostridia; order Lachnospirales; family Lachnospiraceae; genus COE1. The sequence continues at coordinate 77,860 of JAGAQJ010000050.1, forward strand.
GGGAACTGTAATCGGTGCGCCGGTCGCAACAGCTTCCATACCTCTTACCAGTCCGTCAGTAGGACCCATGGCGATACATCTTACTGTATCATCACCCAAATGCTGTGCAACCTCGATGACAAGCCTGGAGCCGTCACTTCTCGTGACATTAACCGCTTCATTGATTTCAGGAAGCTGCCCCTCATTGAACTTCACATCGAGTACTGCACCGATAATCTGGGTAACTTTACCAATTGTCTTATCTGCCATCTCTTTGTTTCCTCTCTATTTTTTATTCCTCGGGTGCCTGTTTATGATATTGCCTCGGCACCTGCGATAATTTCTGTTAATTCCTGTGTAATAGAGCTTTGGCGCGCTCTGTTGTAGAGTAATGACAGCTTTCCTATCATCTCGTCCGCATTGCTTGTCGCAGAATCCATTGCCTGCATTCTGGCTCCGTTCTCACTCGCCACGGACTCTATCATTGCTCCGTAAATCAGACTGGTGATGTACTTAGGAATGATAAGGTCTACAGCGTCTTCTGTCTCCGGCTCGAAGTCAAGCACTGCCTTGTCTTCCTCACTGCGCTTATCCTCTATCTTAACGGGAAGCAGCTTTAACAGAGTCGGGGTATGTGTCACGGTATTCTTAAAACCGGTATAAACAACATAAATTTCACCTACTCTGCCGGTCGCAAAATCCTCCAAAACCTGATTGCTGATTTTCATGGCATCTGCATAGATCGGTTCCTCGATGGCAGCTGAATAATCCTCGCCAAGCTCATAGCCCATTCTTGCAAATGCGTCTCTGCCCTTACTTCCTACAGGGTATATAATCAAATCCTCCTTATTCCAGTCATTGTCCCTGACGAGCTTAACAATATTGGAATTATAGCCTCCTGCAAGTCCTCTGTTGGCAGTAATCACAATCACTGCTTTCCTGGCGGAAACGCTCGGCTTAAGGTATGGATGGTTGATATCCCCTGCTTTAGAAAGCATGGAAACCACCGTGTCATACATGCAGTTAAAGTAAGTTTTGGATTTCTCTGCACGTCCCTTCGCCCTTTGCAGTTTGACGGTGGAAACAAGCTTCATGGCCTTTGTAATCTGCTGCGTACTCTGTACGGAACTTTTACGCCTTTTTATGTCTCTCATTGAGGCCATAATAAGTCTCCTTTCTGACTGCTAAAAGCGTCCTTTAAATTCTTCAATTGCTGCAATAAGCGTTTTCTCGGTTTCCTCTGAGATAACCTGCTCATCCTTGATTGCGCCCGGAACCTGCGGATACTTCGTATCGAGGAACTCAAAGAATTCTGACTCAAATCTGGTGATTTCACTTACCGGTACATCAAGCAGATATTTCTTGGTCGCTACATACAAAATAATGACCTGATATTCTACAGGCATCGGATTGTACTGCGGCTGCTTTAAGATTTCCTTGATTCTGACACCCTGCTCGAGCTTCTCCTTCGTATCCGGGTCAAGCTCGGAACCAAACTGTGCAAAGGAGGCAAGCTCCCTGTACTGTGCAAGCTCCACACGAATCGGTCCTGCAATCTTCTTCATCGCCTTAATCTGAGCGGAACCGCCTACACGCGAAACGGACAAGCCTGCATTAACAGCCGGTCTGAAACCGGAGTTGAACATCTCTGTCTCAAGATAAATCTGACCATCTGTAATAGAAATAACATTGGTAGGAATATATGCAGAAACGTCGCCTGCCTGTGTCTCAATAATTGGCAGTGCTGTCAGAGAACCTCCGCCGTACTCATCACTCATGCGCACCGCTCTCTCGAGAAGTCTTGAGTGAAGGTAGAATACATCTCCGGGATAAGCCTCACGGCCGGGCGGACGTCTCAGAAGCAGAGAGAGTGTACGGTATGCGGTTGCATGCTTGCTTAAGTCATCATAGACAACAAGTACATCCTGTCCATCCTCCATCCATTCCTCGCCAATTGCACAGCCGGCATACGGCGCTATATACTGTAATGGTGCAAGCTCACTGGCAGTTGAAGCTACGATTGTCGTATAGGCCATCGCACCAAACTCCTCCAGCGTCTTGACGATGCTTGCAACGGTCGATGCCTTCTGACCGATTGCAACATAGATACATTTTACATTCTGTCCCTTCTGGTTGATAATGGTATCAATGGCAATGGCAGTCTTACCTGTCTGTCTGTCACCGATAATCAGCTCACGCTGTCCTCTTCCGATGGGAACCATCGCATCAATTGCCTTGATGCCTGTCTGAAGCGGTGTATCAACAGATTTTCTGGTGATAACACCTGATGCTACTCTTTCAATCTGACGATATTTCGTCGCTGCGACAGGACCTTTGCCGTCAATCGGCTGTCCAAGAGCGTTCACGACGCGTCCGAGCAGAGCGTCGCCTACGGGAACCTCCACTACACGTCCTGTCGTTTTTACGGTATCGCCTTCATTGATGTTCTTGGAGCTTCCAAGCAGTACAGCGCCTACGTTGTCCTCCTCAAGGTTCATGACCATGCCGTAAACCTCTCCCGGGAACTCAAGCAGCTCACCCTGCATTGCTTTCTCCAATCCATGTACACGTGCGATACCATCAGCCACCTGAATAACCGTACCGACATCCGATACTTCCAAATCAGAGGCATATCTCTTTATCTGGTCCTTGATCACAGAACTTATTTCTTCCGGTCTTAAATTCATATGGTTCTGCACCTTCCTATTATTTTTATAGCTGAATTGCCAGCAGCTCGCGCTGAAGCTTTTCCAGCTTTGTGCGAATGCTGCTGTCCACTACCCTGTCACCCATCTGAATGACCATGCCGCCTATCAGTCCCTCATCTACGTCGTAGAGGCACTCGATAGTCTTGTATCCGGTGGTAGCAAGCAGCCGCGTTTCAATATCATTTTTTTCCTTGTCCTCTAATGCGATGGCTGTTGTGACATAAGCCGTGCCGATATTATTGTACTCCTTTATCTTTCCGATAAATTCTTTCAATATCGCCTCGATTTCACAGTAGCGGTCCTTCTCAATAATCGTGATGAGAAAACCAGTCATCTCACTGCTGATTCTGTTCTCAAACACGTTCTTCACCACACCGGCTTTTTCCTCCTTGGGAATCTTCGGGTGGTTCATAAACCTGCCGAATTCCCCGTTGGTACGGATTACCTCGAGAAGCGCTGCCGCTTCTTCCAAAAACAGCGGGGTCTTATCCTCTTCCACTGCCAGCTCAAACAACGCCTGCGCATATGTCTGGGAAACTAGCTTAGCCATGTGCTATCACCTATTTCTTTCAAAGTCTCTTCAATGAGTTCATGCTGGGCGTTTGTATCAATGTTTGCCTGAACAATCTTTGCAGCCATGACAGAAGCGACTGCTATCATTTCACGCTTTACTTCATCAGCCATCTTCTGCTTCTCAAGCTCTGCTTCCGTTCTGGCTCTTTCTACAATCCGAGCTGCCTCTTCCTTTGCCCCGGCAACAATCTTTGCTTCATTCTCCATACCACGCCTGCGCGCATCGGCTAAAATTGCTTCCGCCTCTTTACCTGCCTGATTCAGCTTTTGCTCATAGAGGGCACGTGTCTCGGCTGCTGACTTCTGATCCAGTGCAGCCTGGTCAAGCTCGCCTTTAATCTTTGCCTGTCTGTCATTGAGCATTTTTCTTACAGGATTAAATAAGAAATGCGATGCAAACATAAACAGGAAAAACATTGCGATGATCATAAGAACGGTATCCGCTAAAAGCTGGAAGTCCAGATCAAACAGCCGGCTCAATCCCTCTGCCTCGGTAGCAAGTATCATACCTTTAGCCTCCTTTATGATTTTTTCGGGTTTCTGTTCAATACATCCTGCTGTATATGATTAAGGTACTAAAGGCTTTACAAACAATAACAGCATGGCCACGAGAAGTCCGTAAAGACCTGTTGTCTCGGCAACAGCCTGTCCAAGAAGCATCGTTGAAGTTACGTCTGACTTAGCGCCCGGATTTCTGCCGACTGCTGCTGCTGCATGTCCTGCTGCGATACCCTGTCCTACACCGGGTCCGATACCTGCGATAACCGCAAGACCTGCGCCGATTGCTGAACAACCTAATATAAAGTTTGAATTAAATTCCATATCTGTTTTCCTCCTGTTTTTAATGGTTTTTACCCTTCAATTGCATTGTTGATATATGTCATTGTCAGCATGCAGAATACATATGTCTGAATTGCTCCTGAGAACAAGTCGAAGTACACATGCAGTGCTGCCGGCCATGCTGTAGCGATAACCCCAAGCAGGCCATAAATCAATGCCATCATAACGGTTCCTGACAAAACGTTAGCGAACAAACGTAATGACAGGGAAATTGGAACTGCGATATCGCCGATAATATTAATCGGCGCCCATATCGGCCACGGGTCGCACAAGCCCTTGATAACGCCGGATACCTTCTGATACTTGAATTTGTTAAAGGTTATCAGCGTAAACGTAATCAGGCCAAGCGCAAATGTCACGCCGTAATCAGCAGTAGGCGCCCTCAGTCCCATCAGGCCTGAAATATTGCTGATTAGAATAAAAATGAATAAAGTACCGATATAGTTTGCAAAGGCGGCACCATTTTTACCCATAACGCCCTGAATCATGCCGTCAAGCTTTTCGACCACCAGCTCCACTACATTCTGGAAAGCTCCGGGGACTTCTGTCGCATGTTTGATAGCTCTGTTCGCACACAGGCAGAAGATAACGATAATCGCCATGACGATAAACAGGCATACATGCGTCGTTGTTATCCACAGCTTCTGACCAAACAGCTCATACTGAAACACTCCGTGTATCATAAAGTCAATATCATCGCTGCCGGACAACAAAACTCCTGCTCCCATACACTCACCTCCTTATTTAATTTCTTTATTCAGTTTTACTTATCGATTAGTACTTCTGAGGGATTCTCCTCCCCTTTTGTGTGAGACAATTTCGCAAACAACGGCTGCGCATAGGCCGATAGTTTAAGACCCATGACTCCCGCGAAAGCAGCCAGCGGATTGCCGATTTCCGTGAGCATCAGTATCCCGAGGACGATTACCACGATAAGATACCTGATGATATTTTGTCTCGTTGCTGCTGCCTGCGCCCCCTTTACATCTCTTTCTACGGCCGAATTTAATGTAACCGCCATGTGAAGCGCCATAAATACTGCTGTAAGAACTCCTATCCAGAGTCCTATACTATAGCCTGCTTTATCCTCTACGAAAAAAAGACCTGCTATCTGGCACAAGACACCAAATAAAATGATTCCCAAAAGCAGCCCCGGCAAAGCCATATTGATTTCCCTAAGTCTGGTTCTCATCTTTCTTCTCTCCCTCGTAAATTTTCCTTGCCAGAATAAAGATATTCCGAAATCCGGCCAGTGCTCCGACAAAGAATAACAAAACAAACCAAAATGCGGTTCCCAGCTTCCGGTCAAGAAACAGCCCCGCAAAGGAACACAAAAAGATTGGAACAAGCATATTAATGCCGAACTGGGTAATGACTGCCAGCGATTGATAAACTGACCTGTTATATTTCTTATTTTTTCCCATTTCCCTGCCTCCATATGCCGAAACTATTGTAAAAATAGTATTTCGCTATCCAGTCTTAATGATACCTAATGACAATTATACAGAATTCAGCCAAAATTGTCTAGTAAATTTAGTATTAACTCCCAACTGCAGGTAACAGTTCAGCCTTCGGCTTCCTGTTACAGGACTCAAGGCATGCAGAACCACTTCGTGGTGCCTTGAGTCTTTCAGCCACTGCGTTTTTTACGAGGTTTGCAGCGAGTGCAAACCTCTGGGCTGAACTGTTACAACCACAGCTACATTATTTGTCTTATTATTCATCAACAAAAGAAAGCTTTCCTGCAGTCGCAGCAAAAAGTTCAGGCTGTGCAAGCTGGAAACAGTCAAGAATTTCCGGTGAAAATACACCGCATTCCCCTTCCATAATCATACCTGCAGCCTCTTCTACCGCATAAGAGTCTTTATACACACGCTTGCTTACAAGTGCATCATACACATCTACGATCGAAACAATTTGTGCCCAGATGGGTATGTCATCTCCCTTGAGCCTGTCAGGATATCCGTTGCCGTCATATCTCTCGTGATGATATCTGCATATATCATAGCAGTAACGGTAAAATTCGTTCTCTTCCTGCTTAAACTTTTCCAAAAGCTCACAGCCATATAGCGTATGCTTTTTCATCTCGGCAAATTCTTCTCTGGTAAGCTTTCCGGGCTTTAGCAGAATACTGTCCGGTATGGCTATCTTTCCTATGTCATGCAACGCGGACGCATTGACAATCAGCTGCTCCTGCTCCTTTGTAATGCCGTATTTGGGATAAAATTTCCGGATATATTTCAAAAAAAGCTTCGTAAAATATTTTACTCTGTTAATATGTTCCCCGGATTCAAAGCTTCTAAATTCCACAACGGAACTTAGCGCGTTTACAAGGAAATCATTACTCTGCTCAAGCTTTTCCTTATGTTCTACAAGCTCCTTGGTACGCTCCTCGAGTTTCTGTTCCAAATCTATCCTGTTCTCAAAAAGCTCCATGATATTTTTTGCGCGTCTCATAACAACATTGGGCGCGTACGGTTTATAAATGATATCCGACGCGCCGTATTCATATGCCTTCTCGTCACTCTCGTCCGTTGATTCACCTGTTATCATAATGACAGGAATATAGTTGATATAATTCTCTTCGTTCATAAATTTCAGAACATCAAGTCCTGATTTCTTAGGCATCAGCAAATCAAGAAACAGCAAACACAGGCTGCTGCCATGCTCTTTGATAAGGCTGATGGTCTCCTCTCCGTCACCAGCTTCAAGAATATTGTACTGCTCTTCAAATATGAACTTAATCATCTCACGGTTTAATTCAGCATCATCTGCTATTAATATCGTGTTTCTTTCCATCAAATCGTCCCCTCATTTACCGCGCCATTTTTATGGCTGTGCCAGCAGTTTTTCTATCCCTGCAATCACCGTGTTGTAATCTTCTCCCACTTTCTCAATCATCTGTCTGGCGCCCTCTAAATCCTTTCCCCGCAGTACTTCCGTAATATCGTGACTGGAAGCATACAGACGCGTAAACGCCATATTCTGGCACATTCCTTTTATGGTATGTGCAGCCCTGAAGGCTTCATCGGTATTGCCGTCATTCAGATTTTGGTTTTGGAAGAAAGCCTAAACTGGCGTTGCCTATTGTCCTTGTCCCTGAAATGAGTTAAAATAAATTCAAAAAATGAATCTGCCTGATGCGAAAGGAGAAAACGCCATGGATAGTTTAAAAATCTACCGCAGACGTATGATACCCGATGAATGCATTTTATTAAAGGATGACATCATTCTTGAGACCAATGATGACTTCATTATCACGAGCTGGAAAACCTTAAAGCCGCGTCGTGATTTTCATCACGGATATTCCTGCTACTTTTTGAAATTCGGTTATAAAGTAAGTAAATTCTACCGTGAGGACAATACTCTTTTATACTGGTACTGTGATATTGTGGACTATGATTATCAGGAGACAGAACATGCACTGGTGGTCACTGACCTGCTTGCCGATGTCGTCATCTATCCTGACGGCTACATCAAGGTGCTGGATATCAATGAGCTTGCAATTGCCCTTGAGAAAAAGCTGTGCGAACCCGAAACAATCACCCGCGCCTTAAGAAAGCTCGATAGTCTTTTAAATCTGATTTATGATGATAAATTTGACGTACTGTCTGCCAAAATAGAAAAATGGATACAAGAATAGAATCCGGCGGTAATTTACTCCGCCGGATTGACATGTACCATGATATGTTTTACTTTTGTGAAGCTCTTCTCAATGGAATCATGAACCATCTCCGCAATGCTGTGCGCTTCCTTTAAGGTCGAATTGGCATCTGTGCTGATTTCAATATCCACATAGATTTTATTTCCAAAAACTCTTGTGCGGAGCAAATCCACTCCGAGCACGCCCTCCTGGGCAAGAGCGCATTCTCTCAGCTTGCTCTCCATGGTTTCATCACATGCTTTGTCAACCATCTTGTCTATGGCATCTTTAAAAATGTCATAAGCCGCTTTCTCTATAAAAAAGCAGATACACAGGCTTGCCACGGCATCAAGCACCGGAAATCCCATTCTCGCTCCAACGATACCAGCCAGTGCGCCGACTGAGGAGAGTGCATCGGAACGGTGATGCCATGCGTCTGCCATCAATGCGCTGGAGTCAATCTTTTTGGCATTGCCTCTGGTATACCAGTACATTCCTTCCTTCGCTGCGATAGAAACAATCGCTGCTGTCAGTGCCAGCAGACCTGGAATTTCAAGGCTTGCGTAATCTCCTGACGCAATTTTGACCACAGCGCTGTAGCCGATTCCCAGTCCTGTCACTGCCAGAATCGTTGCCAGTACAATCGCTGCCACGCATTCCATGCGCTCATGGCCATAGGGATGCTCCTTATCGGATTCCTTCCCTGCCAGCCGAATCCCGATGATGACAACAATCGTGCTGAACACATCGGCCGCTGAGTGAATGGCATCGCTGACCATCGCTCCCGAGTGCGCCAAAATCCCTGCCAGGAGTTTAAACACGGATAGCAGAACATTGATTACAATGCTCACAAAAGACACCTTCATTGCTGTTTTCTCAAAATGATTCTCCATATGTTCCCCGCCTTTCCAATCAAATGAAACATTATGGCGGGCAGAAGCTGCTTCTTTGATATCGTGGGAATTGCAGCGTGTGAAACGGTAAAAGAAAAACACCCACGTATCAGTATTAGCAACTACTGTCCCGCGGATGTTGTGATATCCACTGCCGCTTGCGCGACCCGGCTCCATGGGCACTGCCCCGGCCTGCTCAGTTTGTACTGTAGATTGTATGCAGTGCAAAGAGTGCGTTTAATAACAGAATATGCATCGCTTTTAATTGCGTGCATTTCGTGATAAAATATGCATCGCTTTCAAGCTCGTGCATTTCATAATAAAAATATGCATCGCTTTCAAGCTCGTGCATTTCATGATAAAAATATGCATTGCTTTCAAGCCCTTGCATTTCATGTTTTATTACTATATCATATCCCTCCGCGTGTTTCAAGTGCTTTCGCAACTACTTTTAGTTAGTTGATGATTCCGGCTGTGCCGGATTGTCGAGAACATTCTTTTTTTCGTCATAGCGTGAACCATGGCAGGGGCAGTCCCAGCTTCTCTCTTCCTCATTCCACGTAAGGCGGCAGCCCATGTGGGTGCACCTCGTCTGCTTCCCTCCGAAAAATCCTTTTGTCAGTCCGGCTGCACTTTCTCCTGCGTCTATTAAGAAATTTTTTATTCCTGCGCGAAGCAGAAACCGCTGCGGTGAGAAGATGCCCTGATACGGATTCAGACTGCCGCATATCATGTCACTGATGATTAATGCCGCAAGCATGGAGGCAGTCATTCCCCATTTTCCAAAACCTGTTGCCGTGTACCAATAAGGCCGGAATACAGAATATTTTCCGATAAAGGGAATCCTGTCATGCGTCATGCAGTCCTGTGCAGCCCAGCATGCTTTTTCCTGTGCTTTGGGATAGTAGGTCTGCGCCTGTTTTCTGAGATAAGAATAGCCTGTTTCTGCACAGGCGCATTCCTTCTTTCCTGTTCGTCGGGAGCCGCCGCCAAGCAGCAGCTTTCCTTCTGCGCTTCGAAACGAAAGACCGCCCTGCCCGATGCCATAATATATTCCTGACAGCCTGCGCGGAACCCCATCTCCCTCGAGCGCCAGCACATAGCTCCTCTCCTGATGCTGTCTGAGAAAGTAAAATCCCGGAATAATCAGAAACGGATAATGTGTCGCAAAGACGCTATTCCCGGCTGTTATCACGCCTGTTTTCCGGCTGCTGCTGTTATCAAGACCTTCCTTACTATCAGGCTGTTCTCTGTCAGCAGTTCTCTGATAAATGATTCGATGCTGCTTCACGGACAGCACATTTGTATTTTCGTAAATAGTCAGCTTGGGAGCAAGCGCCTGTATCAGCTTGAGCGGATGAAACTGCGCCTGATTTTCAAAGCATACGGCTCCTTCCACGGCAAACGGAAGCTCCTTTTTCCCATCTTGTTCCATAAAATGAGCCGGAAGCCCAAGCGCGGCGGCTGCCTGCGCCTCCTGCCGGAGCTTATGGACCTCTGAGGGATTCGTCGTATACAAAAAAGAAGGAAGCCGTTCAAAATCACATGAAATTCCTTCCTCCTTTATCAGTTTCTCATATGCATTGACAGCAGACTCATTTGCCATCGCATATCCCATTGCCCTGTCCTTTCCTGCCTTTTTTATCATTTCATCATAAATCAGTCCATGCTGGCTTGTCAGCTTCGCCGTTGTATTTTGGGTTTGTCCGCCGGCAATCCGGGCGGCTTCCAGAACAATCACCTGTTTCCCCTTCTTCTGCAGAAAATAGGCGGTGAGCAGTCCTGCCAGTCCTGCTCCAATCACAACATTCTCAACGCTGATATCTCCCTGCAGGGACTCCCTTCGGGGAAGCTGTATTGTCTTGCTCCATAGTGACTGCATGTGTATTTCCTCCTGACTGCACCGCTTATAAAAGCGGCTGTTTTCTTATCAGTTTGTGCAGTTTGGAGGAATTTTACCCACAGAATACATTGATGCAGCATGGTAAAATCATGCATTTGATTTTTCGCGCAAAAAAGAGCGGATTGTTCATTGTGATATGTCTTCTCACAGGAAAACAATCATAAAAAAGGGAATGTCCGCATCTCAGTGCATGACATTCCTTTTTATGATTGATTTCCCGTTATCTGCCCTATATAATAAAACAGGAACTATTATTCTAATTAAAAAATGTTGCCGAACCTTTTACAGTGATTGTTTCATCACTGATATTTTCAACAAATGCTGTGTACTTCCCATCTTCCTTAATATCAAAGGTATGGGATAAATATCCTGTACCTGATACATATCTGACCTCTGCCGTCGCCTGGTTCTTGATGCCTATTTTATATTCGACATCGCTGTCACAGTCTGTGCTGATTGTAATCTTATCGCCTTCCTCCATGCTTCGATACGGATAAAGGCATCTGGTATTGGCTTTAATTGTTTTTGATATTGTAACAACATCAGTGTACGGCATAATGCCCTCTTCACCTGCATAAATCTCTGTCACGCTTCCGTCTGCATACCCATACTGCTCAACCGTAGTACCTGAATTTCCTCTATCTTTACTTTCAGACTCCTCCGTCTTTATCAATGCTTCCTGCATATCGGCAGCCTTAGCCGCTGCAGCCGTTGACGGCACCAGTGTGAGCATTGCAAGACATGCGCAGCTTAAACCGATAATTTGTTTCTTTGGTTTATTCCATGTTTTTACTTTTGCCATTGTTTGTATTCTCCTTATCGTTTGGTTTTTATTTTTTCTGATTGTAAGTGTATACACACTAAAAATTTCATTGTCTGCAAGTCTTGCCAGAAAGACAGCATATTCCTTCCTGGTAAAATAAATATTGTCTATCACAATACTTAAATCACACAGGATTTCCTGCTGACAGGCAAGCTTCTTTTGCTGATAATGGATAACCGGATTAAAACAGTGAATGCATGAGGTCACAAGCCCGAACATTCTCCAGAGAAGGTCCCTGTTTCTGATGTGTGTCAGCTCGTGCTCATAAATCATGTAAAGCTCCTTCTCCGTATAATCATCAAACGGCAGGATAATCTGCCTTTTAACCAGTCCTATGGTTATCGGCGAGCTGAGCAAATCGTTTTGGAAGAGTTCCACATGCTCTAAGTGATACATCTTCCGGCATTCCTCAAAAATGTCAGCGTACTGCTGGTGTACAGCCGGAACATTCCCTTGTTTCAGCTTTGACAGCCCTTGTCTTCTGACGCAGGCTGCCGCCAGAGAAAACAAAAAGCCTGCAAGCCAAACCAAGCCGAATATTTTAAAAATAATTGTCAGCGTCGGACCCGTCGAGCACAAAAATTCGCCGTTAAATGAGAATTCTTCATTTTCATAGGAAATTCTCGGCATACATGCACCCAGAAACGGTATTGGCAGCCAATACAGGACCAGCGCCAGCTTTTGCAGTGTCAGCAGCAGTTCCGGATTTTTGATGGAAAGCCGTCTTTCTGCCAGCTCCAGAATGCCGAATGAGAGACTTCCTGATATGGTAAGAAGGGCGATGCATGACAGCCACAGCCTAATCCATATCATCAATGAGACTCCTTATCTGCATTTTTTCTTCTTCTGTAAGTCTCTTTGCCTGTGCAAAGGACGCAATCAGATTTTCGAGCTTTCCACCTCCCCATACGTCTACGCATTTCGTGATTTCACGCCTTCCGTACGCTTCCTCGGTCACCTTGGGATAATAGTGGAAGGTTCTTCCTTTTCTTTTCATATCGAGGTAACCTTTTTTGACAGCACGGCTCAAAAATGTTGAGACAGTCTGTATCTTCCAGTCCCGGTGGTATCTCTGGTTAATCCGGGAGGTTATCTCCTGTACCGACATGACCTCTTCGCTTTCCCATATCACCTTCATGACCAGGGTTTCGCAGTCTGTCAGCTCTTCCAGCGTTATGTTTTCTATTGTTTGTTCCATCTCTGCACCTCTCAAATATTATTCTTGTAGTTAACTGATGCCATAGTTATTTTAACTTATTTTTGCATTTATTGCAATATTTTAGCGAAAAAAATATTACAAATATGAAAATAAATTTTGTCCAATCCTGCTGAAACGCCGAAAAATTGCCTTAATCCATAAAGACATTGATTATACCCCATGAAACAGGCTGCTGATTACCGCGAAATATACAAAATAAAAAGCCCGGCATTTACCAGGCTCTATAAAAGCAGATAACGGGAATCGAACCCGCCTCCTCAGCTTGGGAAGCTGATGTACTACCGATATACTATATCTGCTGAAAGGATATATTTATTATAACATACCTTCTTTCCAATTTCCAGTAAAATATTTTGTTTTTACTATGCATGGGGAACAGTTGTCAGTACACAGAAGGTCGGCAGTCGTATGCCGACCTTCGTCCCGACTAAAATTATCCATAAGGCTGAACTGTTACCTGCATGTGTAAAAGTTCGATTTTACGTTTTCGTTCGGATGTTATTGCTGCACCTGCCTGAAATGCATTTCCACAGACACATCATCTCCCTGAATCACCGGAAGCAGCACTCCGCCTGCCATCAGCGCCTTTCCGGTAAAGACATGCCCGCTCTCCGTAAGCCGGTATTCTGCGTCAGCTGCCAAGCCTGCAAGACGGATTCTTGCGCGCAGTGTATTGGAAGCTGCCCGGAAAACCACTCCCTGAACCAGCGCCTCAGTCTGATCCTTAGAGACAAATGCCCATATGCACCTGTTTTCCTCGTGCGGATTGCTTAACCGGTAATAGAAACCGTTATAGATAAGGTCCTGATATCCTTTGTAGGCGCGCACCTGCCCGGCAACCTCTTCCTTCTCCTCAGGGCTTAATTTGTTTAAATCCAGTTCATATCCGAAGCTGCCTGCCATAGCCACCGTTCCTCTTGTCCTGATAGAGGTCATTCTTCCAGTCTGGTGGTTGGGCACTGCGGAAACATGGGAGCCAACCGCTGAAACCGGATAAAAGAAACTGGTTCCATACTGGATAAAGGTTCTCTCATGTGCATCCGTATCATCGCTGCACCATATCTGAGGGCAGTAATACAGCATGCCTGCATCAAATCTTCCGCCGCCGCCGCTGCATCCTTCAAACAGCACATCCGGAAATTCTCCCGTAAGTCTTTCCAGCAAGCCATATAGACCTAAGATATACCTGTGGGGCAGCTCCATCTGGCGGTTTTTCGGGAGGGTGCGGGTATACCAGTCGCAGATGCTCCGGTTCATATCCCATTTGACATACTCAATATGGTTCTCTCTGAGGATTTGGCTCATCACCTGATACAGATACTCCGTAACCTCTGTGTTGGACATATCCAGCACAAGCTGGTACCTGCTTCTCATCGGATTTCTTCCCGGAATGCGGATTGCCCATTCCGGATGCCTGCGGTACAGCTCGCTGTCCTCAGAAACCATTTCAGGCTCAAACCAGATGCCAAACTTCATGCCCATCCGGTTAATCCTCTCTACAAGCCTCCCAAGACCGCCCTTGAGCTTTGTCTCATTGACAAACCAGTCGCCAAGACCTGATGTATCGGAATCCCGTTTTCCAAACCACCCGTCGTCAAGCACCATCATATCAATTCCCAGTTCGGCAGCCTGCTTTGCGATTTTCTCTATTTTCTCCTCATCAAATGCAAAGTATGTTGCTTCCCAGTTGTTGATTAATACCGGCCGCCCGGACAGCTTATATTTGCCCCTGCACACGTGATTTCTGATAATCTCATGGAAGCGGTGCGACAGCAAGCCCATGCCGTGCTCAGAACAGGATAAAATGACCTCCGGTGCATGAAAGCACGCTCCTGCCTCCAGCGTCCATGCAAACGTATCCGGATTGATTCCCATCACCAGGCGCACCTGCTCTAACTGATCCTTTTCCACCTGTGTCTGAAAGCCTCCGCTGTACATCAGTGCCGCCCCTATGCAGAAGCCTTCTGTTTCCGTGCAGCCTTTCTCACATAACAGCACAGCCGGGTTCTGCTGATGGCTGGAAGTGCCTCTGGTACTGCTGCTTTCCTGAATGCCATGGATCAGAGGCACTCTCTCCACCTGACGCTCCATCGTGTGCCTTCCGTGAAAATGCACCCATTCCCAGTCCCCATAGGGAATATCGATACACAGGCTGTGCGCCCTGTTAATAACTATAGATGTAGTCCCATTATTCCTAACGATAACGCTTCTGGTAATCACATCTGCCTGCGCAATCACGCCGTACAGCAGGACGACTTCTACCCCGGTTGCCGTATCCTTTAAGACAATCTCCAGCGTCTCAGCGTCATTTTCATCCGCATAGACTGCAGGCAGTCCCGGTATCCCGTATTTTCCCTTCCGGACATGATACTCCTGAAACCGAAGGTCAAGGGCGCTGCTGCCGTCTTCATGCGTCACAGACACCGCAGGAATGCGGAAATCGCCCACACCGTATGCGGCATACTCCTGCGGCAGGGTATTCAGGGAATATGTTCTCTTATCCCCTGCCTCATAGATATTTCCCGCATATCCGACATCAGGATAATCCAGAAGATAATCCATGCAGCAGTCCGTCCTGGCGCCATACCACAAATGGTTCAATACCCCGAAGGCATCTGCCTTCATCTGATAAAGCGTATTTGCTGTTTCTAACTGAAAAACACCATTTTCTACTCTGATAGCCATATTTTCCTTCCTTTCCCGACTATTATATTATCCCTTAACTGCTCCGTTGGCAACACCATTTAATATCTGCTTCTGGCAGATGATGTAGAACAGCAAAATCGGAATCAATGCCAGAATATATGATGCAAACGCCAGATTATAATTCGTGCCGAACTGCGTCTGGAAATTAAGCTGTGCCAGAGGCAGCGTGTTCTGTCCTGTACCGGACATAATCACAAGCGGCGTCATCACGTCATTCCATGTTCCGAGTGCCGTAAGAATGGCAACGGTAGCATGCATCGGCGTCATCATCGGAAAAACAATATTCCAATATGTTTTCCATGTACTTGCCCCGTCAATATCCGCCGCTTCCTCCAGCGCCATCGGAATATTTTTCAGATAGCCCGTGTAAAGCAGCACATTCATCGGCATATAAAAGACAAGATACAGCAGAATGACTCCTGCGCGGTTTCCCAGCCCCATCTGCGCGGTCTGTTTTACCAGAGGCATCATCAGTATGGAGAACGGAACAAACATACCGCTGACAATGTACAGATAAATAATCCGAAAGCTCTTTTTCTTTGCCATGCCTCTTCCGATGACATAGCCTGCAATGGAATGAATCACAATCGCCAGCGCGATGGTTGCCAGCGTAATCAAAAGGCTGTTTCCAAGAGAATGCCAGAAGTCCGTGACCTCCATTGCCTGCCTGAAATTATCTAAGCTCCATTTTTCAGGAAAGGACAAGGCTCCGGCAACATCATTTGTCATCTCGCTCGGCTGCTTAAAAGCAATGATAAGCGCCATGTACAGCGGAAAAAATACGGTGACTGTCCCTAATATCAGCACAATCGTCAGCACCCAGTTTGTTTTCTGCTTTCTCTCTATCATAACTGCTCCTCCTTCTTATTCATGACGGTCATCTGGAAAATGGAAATCGCTACAATCACCAGGAAGAAAATCACTGCATTGGCGCTCTGGAACCCAAACTGGCCTCCGTCCATTCCGTTCTTGTAGATGAGATAGGAGATCGATTCCGTACTCTGCGCCGGACCGCCCTTTGTCAAAGACACAATCTGGTCAAACACCATCAGTAAATTTTTTGTGCTCAGTACCAGATTAATGGTCACAAACGGCATTACAAGCGGAAAAGTCACCTGCCAGAATTCTTTCCATTTGCCTGCCCCGTCCAGCATGCTTGCCTCGTACACGTCCTGGGGAACCGTCTGAAGACCTGAAATGTAAATAATCGTATTCATTGCAACAGCCTGCCATACGCCGACAATCAGCACACCGACCCATGCATAGCGTTCACTGGCAAGGATGCTGTTCTGCAGAAAGCCGATATGAAGGGCGCTGCCGGCTGCCGGAAGAATATATGTGAAGATAAAGCTGAAAATATAACCGATGACCAATCCTCCAAGGATATTGGGAACAAAGTAAATTCCCCGAAGCGCGCTCTTAAAGCGGATTCTGCTGTTTAACCCAAGCGCCATAACCAGACTGATCACATTGACCAGTACCGTTCCGGCCAGCGCATATTTGAATGTAAAGAGATAGCTTTTTCCGACTCTGGCATCCGTGAAAAGATCAATATAGTTTCGAAGCCCTACATAATCGTAGCTTCCATAGCCCCGGTAATTTGTGAAGCTGTAAACCACGCCCTTAATCATCGGCAATGTATTAAAGGTGAAAAACAAAACCAGTACCGGTATCATCACCGCCCAGAACGTTTTGTCCCGATTTGTCATCTTCTTTTTCATTGTGCATCCCCCATTTCCTTCTGATATTCCTGTACCTTGCGGATTAAATCCCTGTTATAGCGTTTCCAGTCCGTGTCAAACCGTGTCAGAAAAGTATCAACGGAATTTTCGCTGCTGTCCAGTAAAAAGGTCTGTATCATGGCATCGACACTCATCTCGCTGGGATAGTGATGATCCTGATAATCTGCCATTCTGTCATTTTCGATATAAGCCCTCATGCCCTCCAGCTCTGCCGGAATCGCAAAGTCCCCCTCCTTGCAGGCAATTCCTCCCTGATCGTCCAGGTAAATCTGAATTGTCTCATCTTCATACAGGAAACGAAGCACCTCGTACACTGCTTCCTTGTTTTCACAGTTTTTCATGACTGAAAACTGCAGGTCAATGCCGGAATTGAGGACATTGCGTTCCTCCGTCTCATTCGCCGGAAAGGTAAAGGAGTCAATATTCATCGTCGGATTTACCGATTTAATCTGAGGTATCGCATAGCTTCCGATTGGGTACATCGCTGACTGTCCCCTTGCGAAGGCAGTACATGCATCATTATATCCGTACGCATACGGATTTGGTTCCGCGTAGTCAAGCAGCACTCTTATTTTTCGTGCAATCTCACCGTAAGCTTCCGTAAATGTGGTATACCCCATATTGACCTGATTGCAGGTATCAGAATCCGACAAGCCTACTGCCAGCGCATTCCAGGGCGCAAGACACGTCCATGTATCCTTATATCCAAGATACAATGGCTGAATCCCCTCCGCTTCAATCGTTTCGCACAGCGCGATAAACTCGTCCCATGTCGCAGGTATCGTCCAGCCGTGTTCCTCAAACATGTCTTTATTATAGAGAATGCCTGCTGCATTGGCAGCATAGGGCAGTGCATAGACTCCCTCCTGCGGAATAAATTCCAGCTCCTTATCCATATCCAGATAAGACTGCTTTACCATTGTGATTTCCTCAAGGTCAGAAATATCCATAAACAAATCCGCATCCAGGAAATTAGAGTAATTGATGTCCCCACCGATTCCTACAATGTCAGGATAATCCTCCCTGATAAATCGTGTCTTTAAAATGGTCATGGCTTCGTTTGGCGAATCAATTGTCAGGCGGATATCATCATGTGTCTCGTTGAAGCGCTCTGCTATTTTCTCAAAAGCAGCTACCGCCTCCGGCTTATAGGACACAAGCTCTACCTCGACCTTACCATCTGAAGCACTCTGTCCGCATCCTGCAAGACCTGACATTCCTATCAGCATTCCTGCGCACAATGCCAGTCTTCCGGAAATCTTTCTTTTTGCCATATTTCCCTCTCCTCTCGGTTCGTTTTCGTTTTCTTTATTGAATGAACAAATTATAACATACCAATTTGCTATCTATAAATATCGTGATTTTTCATTTTTTATACCATAATGCTTGTTTTTGTGCTATACTATCATATCATGACGCATTTTGATATATTTCATGCATGGGGGATTACAAATGAGCAATTTTTCTTTTCATATTTTTCCGAATGAGAATTATATCGATTTAGATATGTATCAGTATGGATATGAGCAGTGCGCTCCCGGTCATTCCTTCGGACCTGCTTCGCGCAACCATTATTTGTTTCACTATGTCATCTCCGGTACCGGTATCCTTATGGCAGACAATGCGAAGGGAGAAACGCAGACGTATTCCATTAAAAGCGGACAGGGCTTTATGATTTTCCCGGGGCAGATTAACACCTACTATGCCGACCAGAAGCTTCCCTGGGAATACGTATGGATTGAATTTGACGGGCTGAGAGTGAAGGAAGCGCTGGACCTGACGGGGCTTTCCATAAACATGCCTGTATACCGCCCCCGTTTTAAAGACCTCAGAGAGCAGATGATGAATGAGATGCTGTATATTGTTCAACATGCAAAAGAGCCGCCTTTTCATCTAATCGGGCATCTTTATCTTTTTCTGGACTATCTGACCCGTTCTTCCAAAGCAGAAGAGCTGGCGCCAAGCAGCAAGATGAGTGATTACTACATCAAAGAAGCAATCAACTATATTGAACAGAATTTTCAGAATAACATCACGATTGAGGAAATTGCTGCTGTCTGCGGAATCAACCGGAGCTATTTCGGAAAAATCTTCCGCAGCTCTATCGGACGTTCTCCGCAGGAATTTTTAATGAATTACCGCATGGTCAAGGCTGCGGAATTATTAAAGCTGACCTCCCTGTCCATCGCAGAAATCGGTTCTGCTGTCGGATATGAAAATCAGCTTCATTTTTCACGTGCATTTAAAACTATTTACGGCATTTCGCCGAGAGAATGGAGAAATCAGCATAAATAAGCGTGTCAGTCATTCCCTCCCAGCCATTTATTCAGAGACTTCATCAACTGCTCGATATCCAGCGGCTTTGTCAGATGCTCGTTCATGCCGGCATTCCTGCTCTGCTGGATATCCTCTGCGAAGGCATTCGCAGTCATTGCAAGGATCGGAATCGTGGCGGCATCTTTTTGCGGAAGCTTCCGGATTGCCTCGGTCGCTTCATAGCCGTTCATGACCGGCATCTGGATATCCATAAAAATCATGTCGTAGTAGTTCTCGCCCATTTCCTGAAACCGTTCCAAAGCTTCCTGCCCGTTCTCAACGCTTTCCACAGTCACTCCGGTCTGGCTGAGAATCTCTTCTGCAATTTCCCGGTTCAGCTCGTTATCCTCCGCCAGAAGAATCCGTTTCGCAGAAAACAGCATATTGCCGGACTGCTCTGTTTCGGGATGCGTCTGGTCCTTGTCGTTTCCGACAAGCTGGTTGAACAGGTATACCAGCCGCGACTTAAACAACGGTTTGGATATAAATCCGTTCACGCCGGCATCACGCGCCTCTTCCTCCACGCCGCTCCAGTCATATGCTGACAGGATAATAATCGGGACATCCGGTCCGACCTTCCGGCGGATTGCCTGCGCTGTCGCGATTCCGTCCATATCCGGCATCTTCCAGTCCAGAATCACGGCAAAGTAATCCTCATTCATCTGACGGCGTTCCCATACGCGCTCTACCGCTTCTTTTCCGCTCAGGACATATTCGCCCTTCATGCCGATATTCTCCAGAATCAGGCAGGTTGTCTCGCACGCCGCTTCGTCGTCATCCGCTACCAGCACCGGCAGGTCCGCAAGCCTTTCCGTATCCGGCATAGGCGCATTCAGAAGTTTAAGCGACAGTGTCACGATAAACTGTGTGCCCTTTCCAATCTCACTGTGCACCATGATGTCGCCATTCATCCGCCGCGCGATATTTCTGGCAATCGTCATGCCAAGTCCGGTTCCCTCAATCTTGCTGACGCGCGAATCCTCAGCGCGGCTGAAAGGCTCAAACAGCTTTTTCTGGAATTCTCTGCTCATACCGATTCCATTATCGCGAAAGCGGAATTCATAACAGCCGTAGCCGTACATGCTGGAGGATTTCTCATAAATCTCCATCTCAATATTGCCGCCTTGCGGAGTATATTTCACCGCATTTCCCAGTATATTCGTAAAAATCTGCTGCATCCGCATGGAGTCGCCAATCACATGCTCATGCTCCACATCTGCAATGCGCACGTCAAAATTCTGCTTCTTCTGTTCCATGGAGGGGCGGACCATGGTCACCAGATTTCCGATTAAATCAGAAAGATTGATTTCTTCCTCAGCCAAATCAATTTTTCCGGATTCTATCTTGCTCATGTCAAGCACTTCATTAATCAGCGACAGCAGGTGCCTGCTGGAAACCGTAATTTTCCCCAGACAGTCCTTTACGCGGTCGCTGTCCTCCAGATACTTGCCCGCAATCGCTGTCATTCCGATAATCGCGTTCATCGGCGTTCTGATATCATGACTCATCCTTGACATAAATTCACTTTTTGCCGCGTTGGCGTGGTTTGCTGCCTCACAGGCTTCCTTTAATGCCTGATGCTCCTGCTCTTCCCTCAGCTTGCTCTCTGTAATATCCTGTGCCACATACAATGCCTTCCCCGGCTTCCCGTCGCTTGCCGTCTCCGCCAGAACCACTGTCGCACGAATACAAGCCCTGCGTCCGTTCCCGTCAGGCATCATATGATATTCAAAGGCGCTCAGCGGATGTTCCCTGCTCAGAACATCAAATAAATTCTGCCTGCTGACAAACTTCAGATATTCTTCCCTGTCTTCCTGATGCACAAAGCTCTGTGCATACATATGGGTCGCCATTACATAATTGCGCTCATCGCCAAGGACACTGCCAACCTCTTTTTTCTGCATGATGGGTCTGATGGAATCCCGTTCAAAATCAATATAATATGTTGCAAAGAACATACTGCTCAGGCTGTTGATAATTGATGCTTTTTCTGCAGATTCCCTATGGGCATACTCCTCCATCAGCTTTTCGGAGGTAATGTCACGCCCCAGAATATTGACAACCGTTTTGTCACCCTGGCGTATAAACAGCACATGTTCCTCCACCCACAGGGCAGGCGTTCCTTTATGCTGATACTGGAACATCTCTTCGTAATAATCCTGGGCGCTCTCTGCTTTTTTGCGAAGATTCTCCAGCAGAAACACACTCCGGAATTTTTCTTTATCCCTTTCTACGACAGACTGCTCCAGCGCTTTCTGGATATAAAGGCTGTAATCTCCCACCTGCCGCCTGCCGCCGTCTCCCAGATATACCCTCTCACATATGCCGGTATCCAAATCCACCGTATTGAGAATGCTGTATCTTGATTTGATGATGGCAGCCATTCTCCGGTCATTCCGGGTGCGTTCCATACTTCTCTTGGTCCGCTCATCCACATCCTGAAATGCCAGAATCGCATATCCGCCTTTCGGACTTTCCCTGAAAAAGGCAGAGATGGAGATATATCTCCACACCCCATACAGCAGCGCACGGCATACCAGAGTCCTCTTCTTTTCTCCTGCCCTCCAGGCCTGCTTCATCGATGCAAGGGAAAATTTATTTACAAGCTCCTTCTGATCCTCTCCGGCTATGTAGTCAATTGCCTTGCCCCGGAACATATTTTCCCAGTAGACAATATCTGTCCCGACAGCCTGTCTGACCCTATCCGTTGTCCGCACAATGTTTACACCGCCGCTTTGCAGGTCAACCACATAAATGGCAAAGTTAGTCTCTCCTAACGAATTGATGATTTCCATATTCCGGATATTGACTTCTTCCCGTTCCAGACCGTCCGTAAAAACGTCATGCACATCTTTTACATAAATCATAACCGTTTGATTTTCATCTGTGTAATCATAATCCGGCACAATCTCAAGAGTATGCCACCGGAACCGGTCCCCTGCTTTGCGGCGGTAAATACAGCTTGGCATTTTCCTGCCTTCCTGCAGTTTCCTCCTGAGCCTTTCGTTTTTTACAAATTTCCGATACCGTTCTATATCTTCTTCATAAATATATCCCTTTAAAGCAATGCTCTCGAACCACTCTGAGAGGGAACGCGGCGCTTCCTCTGCATCCAAAACATCCTCTCCGTCTGATTTGATAATCTCAAAGCTGTCTGTGGTGATATTGGCGCGCAGTACCTTATAATATATGTAATTTGTCGTTTCCGCATGAGGAGTTACTGCGATCATAAAGGCAGGAACCGTATCCTCCCACAGAATCCGCGTTGCAGCAATCTCTACCGCCTTTCCAAAAGGATCGTCATAATTGACGGCACGTGCTTCCTTCTTATCTCCGATGTGGAGCAGGGGGCAGTTCGAGCATGTCCCCTTCCACAATTCATGGCAGACCATGCCTTCCTCAATGTTCGGCGCAACCTCTTTGACTCTCTTGTTATAATATAAAATCTTATGATTGTCCTCCCGTATGACGTAAACTGCTGTCATCTGAAGTGCATCCAATATTATTTCATATTCTCTTGTTCTCACAGTTTTCCCTCCGGATTCTCGTATTGCTTAGGATTTCTTGCTGTATCAGGCGCTTATACCTGCTATTGTATCACTATTATACTGTCTGCGCCATTTTTTTATATAATTTTTTACAGCCAGA
The DNA here is from genome assembly GCA_017622845.1 of Lachnospiraceae bacterium. Lineage (GTDB taxonomy): Bacteria > Bacillota > Clostridia > Lachnospirales > Lachnospiraceae > COE1. The sequence goes on from JAGAQJ010000050.1 coordinate 100,853, forward strand.
TGTAACAGTTCAGCCGTATGGATATTTTAATCAGGACGAAGGACTGCCGTCCTTCTGCGTACTGACAACTGTCCGGCTTTACGGTTTCGATAAACAGAAAACTGCAGATAGTATCCCGTAGAATGCCCCGGTGGAGAATGGTGATATTTCCTTATACGATGATATGCAAAGCAGGTTGGAGACGGAGGCATGGATGCCGACTCGATCCGGCTCCGTCCTCATTAGAAAGCCTTGCTTCATCGTATTAGGAAATTCCCATTCAAAACCAATGGCAGCCGGAGGGATACTATCTGCAGTTTTCGTCCGGATAGGAATGCATAAAAGGCTGGTTTATTTATTTATGATATTATGTTCCTCTAAAAGCTTCTCAATCACAGTTCCCTTAATTGCCTTCAGAAGCGGCGCCTTAAGCGCGTTCAGCGGTCCCGGAAGTTCAATGTCAAGCGGCGACTTGCCATCCATCAGCTTCACTGTGCTGTCAAGCAGCTCGCGGATATCGTAGACGCTGCCCCAGACCTCCGGCACGCCGCGGTCTACCTTAAGCAGTCCGTATACTGCTTCCATTGCCGTTCTTACAGAATACTCTGTCGTAAAGATGGTATCTCTCGGCGTCTCTGCAAACTGTCCCAGAAATGCAAAGTTCACACAGCCGTCAGGAATGACATCCGGTCTGTCTCCTTTTCTTCTAGGCATGAAGAAGGCTGTGATGTACGGCATCATCGTAGGAACGGTCACAACCTCATTTTTTGCAAGTGCCGGAATATCCTCCTGCGGGATTCCTAAATGATACAGCCATTCCTGTGTAATCTCTTCGCCTGTGCATTCCTTCATGGGCTTCTTCACATAATCACCCTCGACATCCGTAAAGAGACTGTACACCCAGATGCATACTTCATCCTTTTTCTGCTCCTTAAACTGTCCCTGCCTGTTGATGGTCCAGCTCAGCAGCCATTTCGAGTCCTTACAGCTTACAATGCCGCCTGTAACAACGTTTCCCGTGCGCGGGTTGCGCTTGCAAATCTGCTGAATCCGGTCAATAATCTGCTGGTTGGAGGTGGTCACGGTAGCAGACTCCCAGTTTGTCTTGTCTGTATCCGAGCAGAATTTCTCAGGATGTCCGAATGCCTCGTCCTGCGCTGCAATATTTTTCCATAAGCTCCAGCATCCGCTTGTTCTGACTTCCGCATCTCCTGTCGGCGCATGCGTGTGGTCGCCGTAAATTGTTCCTTCGGTACAGCTTCCGTTTGTGACAAATACAAGGTCATTCTCCGTAAGCGGTATGGTTGTTTCCTCACCGTCTGTCCTGCACTCAATCGTCCTTGCAATCTTCCTGCCGTCTTCTGTTTTCTCAAAGATGACATTGGTTACTTCTGTCTTGTATTGGAATGTAACGCCTGCCGCCTCCAGATACTTCACCATCGGAAGTATCAGTGATTCGTACTGATTATACTTCGTAAACTTTAATGCGCTGAAATCCGGAAGTCCGCTGATATGGTGGATAAAGCGCTGGAAATAAAGCTTCATCTCAAGCGCGCTGTGCCAGTTTTCAAAGGCAAACATGGTTCTCCAGTACAGCCAGAAGGTTGAATCAAAGACTTCCTCGTCAAATACATCTTCTATGGTCTTATCATACAAATCCTCATCTCTTGTCATAAAGAGCTTCATAATCTCCATACAGCCCTTCTGACTCAGATTGAATTTGCCGTCCGTATGTGCGTCTTCTCCCTGATTTACTGTGGCGCGGCACAAGGAATAGTTGGGGTCCTTTTTGTTTAACCAGTAATATTCATCAAGCACCGATGCCCCCGGTGTCTCAAGGGAAGGAATGCTTCGGAACAAATCCCACAGACACTCAAAGTGATTTTCCATCTCGCGTCCGCCGCGCATGATATAGCCTCTTGAAGGATCATATATGCCGTCACATGCACCGCCGGGTAAATCCATTGCCTCAAGCACATGGATATGTTCCCCCTTCATCTGTCCGTCCCTTACGAGGAAGCAGGCTGCTGCAAGCGCACCAAGTCCGCTGCCTACGATATAAGCTGATTTGCCGTCCACGCCGTCCGGTTTTAAAGGGCGGGCAAAGGCTTCATAATTGCCATTGCTGTAATATATTCCCTTGCTGTTTCTCTCGAAACGCCCGCGCTCTGTGTTGTGAAAATTGTTTACCTTTTCAGCAACCGCCTTTTTACGGGCTTCCTTTTTATTTTTTGATACAATTGCCGTCGCGCCTGCTGTCGCTGCCGCTGCCACCGCTGTTGCTGCTGCCACTCCAAGCTTTACGTGATTTTTATTAGCCATTCCTGTTCTCCTTTCCTGACGGAGCGCACCGCTCCGCATGCCGCATCGGTTTTCGTGCCGTTCCCCGTTCGCCAAAGTACAGTTACCCCGGCTCACTTGCACTCATTATACCGCAAAATGACCATTAGTCAATTATATTGCAGATGAATTAATACAAACTTTAGAAACCCCCCTCGCCTCGCCGCACCGGGCCTGTGCCGCTTTGCTGTGATTTCCTTACAGGCTTGTGTGCATAAAAAAGACATATCTTACAAGATATGTCCTGTATTTGCCGCTTTGACAAGAATGGCTGAAATATTATCCTTCTCTCCGCGTTCCTTATTCAGTCCGATCAGATATCGAAGCTGTTCGTTCATAATGTGGGAATTTTCAAGTCGTTTCTCTACACTCCAATCCATATTCTCCAGTGCAGTATGGCAGTATTCATACAGCTCTGTCTCCGCCAGCTCATGCCGGAAACCGTCTGAACAGCCTAAAAAGGTATCGCCGTCATACAGCTCGCCGCTAAGGAAGTCGGGGTTGATGCTGTCTGCCGTGCCGATGCTCTGCAGCAGTACATTTCTGCGGACATCATTTGCTGCCTGCTCCGGCGTCATATGCCCAAGCGCAACCTCTCTTGCCACATAAGTCTGGTCCGCCGTAAGCTGCTCCATTCCGTTTCCCATTACATAGATGCGGCAGTCTCCCACATGCAGAATATAGTACCGTCCCTGAAACAAAAGCATCACTGTCAGCGTCGTTCCCATCGCTGCCCTGCGCTTTCTGCCGTAATCCACAATTTTCCCATTCCATTCGTCTGCCAGCCGACGCCATGCCTCCTCAAGCGCCTTCCCGGAGAAGCCCCGTTTGAACATATGCGGAAACTCTTTCAAAAACCACTTCTCATACGCACGAACCACTGCACTGCTGGCAAGCTCGCCCTGCTCAAGACCTCCCATACCGTCGCACAGCACGGCAATAACAGCTTCACCGCGGCTCGTGTTTGCCACCTTTACGGTAAGGCTGTCCTGATTCACAGTCTTTGTCGTGCCCGCATCTGTCTGTGCCGCCACCGTATAATGCCATTCCATGTGTCAATCTCCTGTCAGTTCCCGGAGGAATTCACTGTTACTTTATTTCAAATGAAATTCAAACACTTCGTCTGCAAGCTGCATCAGGCAGCCTGATTCAAGCTTTCTGCATTCGTCAGACTCCAGCTTTCTGCCGTTTACAAAGGTATGGTTCAGCGAACCCTTGTCCGTCAGGTAATATCCGTCCTGCTTTCTGATAATATCCGCATGATTCCTGCTTACGGTAGGATTATTCTTTATGCAGTAATCCACATAGGACGCATCCTTTCCAAGCTTGAAAATATTGCGGTTGATAACTATCTGCTCACCTGTACGTTTTCTGATAAGATATGGAACCCGTTTCTCCTCATCAAGCGTTTTCGTATTTTCCCTGAGCTTGAGACTGTCCTTTGCATTTTTCTGCAGCCTTTCAAAATGTTCGGTGCTGCCGTAAATATCTTCTTTTACCAAAACCTCTGCTGCTTTGCTGCCGATTCCCTCAAGAAGCACATCGCACAATCCCCGAAGCTCCTTCAGGCACTGTCCGGCATCCTTATTTTCACTGCTTTTTACAGGAATGTAAGGAAGCCTTGCTGTTCCTTTTTCCTCATCCACATAAATCTCTCTTGGATTAAGCATCAGCTTATCTGAGGAAAGCATATATTCCTCGAGGCTGAGCATTGTCTCAAACATACTGGCGAAAAGCTTGATAAGCTGCTGCCTGCCCTTGGAATCATTGTTCTCCTGAACATATGCATACAGACTCTTTAATCCTGTAATGCAGGCTTTCAGCTCACCATCGTGATATGAAATCTGCAGCAGCCCCTCAATCCGGTTTCCGGTCAGCATCTTCACCGCAAGCCTGTCAATCACTTTATCATCCATGTGATAGACCCTGTAAGTCTCGCCGTCCTCCTGCAGCTCGTGTGCTTCCAGACTGAAATCTCCGCCTATCCCGAAAACAGTACTGCACTGCTGTCCGTCCGGCTTGCTGTCTGCCGCTTCATCCGGCGCGTGGGCATGCATTTTTCCCTGCTCGCACAGCGCAAGCATACGCCTGTAAATCTGCTCCAGGCTCTGATATTTACTGATACACCGGTCGTTTACTTCCTCCTGTTCCGTGAGATAGCCGACCGGAATGCCTGCCGGAAGCTTCTCTTCCATGTCCACGCCGTCTCCCAAAAACAGCGCATCATACTGTGCGGCATTCTCCAGACCCTCATCTTGAGAAGGGTTCTGCGTATGTATTTCAAAGCTGTCCTGATGATGCTTCTGCAGAAACTCTGCAAGCTGCTTTGCGTATGCCTCGTCCTTTTCCAATATTCCGATTCTGTACATATTACCAACGCCTTTCCACTACTGTTAAGACGGCATATATCCGTTTATCAAGCTGTTTAATAAAAGATATGTCCGCCGATCCGTATGCCCTCTAACCCCGGTATCGGAGTCCTGAAATATACGCACTGTCCGACATTGGTTACCCCGCCCATTGCTTCATCTGCTGCCTGATAGCAGCTTTGTGTTGCCGAGTCATTTGCCAGTGCCATCGCAAGGCGGCCGCTCGCCACCGGTGAAAACTGCTTATTCTGGTAAATAACGCCTACTACCGTATTGGGATAGACGGAACTCAGCACACGGTTGATTACCACTGCGCCTACAGCCACCTGACCGGTATACGGCTCTCCGCCTGCCTCGCAATAAATGAGGTTTGCCAGAAGCCTGCGGTCTCCCTCCTCAAAGCTGACCTCTGAGATGTCACGCCATTTTGACTGGGCAGCCAGACGCGATTTTGCAAGCTCCTCCTCATACTGCTTCTGAAGTGCCGCAATATCCTGCTCCTGCTCGCTGAGCATGGATTCCAGGGCATCAATCGTAGCCTCCGCGTCTGCAATCTGGCTGGAGTAGTCTGCCACATTCGCCGAAGTCCTGCTGACAAGTCCTGCCACACGGCTCTTCTCCGTCTCCGCTTCCGCCTTAAGCTCATTCAATGCCACAAGCTCTTCTTCAAGCTGTGCTTTCGTCTCCTCCACATGCTCCCGGCTCTCTTCAAACTGCCGCAGCAGCTTTTGGTCATACTGGTTGATACGGTCTATATAATCGCTTTTGTTCAGGAAATCCGAAAAGCTCGATGAAGAGAATAAGAAGTTCAGATAACTGTCGTTTCCGCCGGATTCATACATGGACTTGATGCGCAGCTTCATATTTTCATACTGCTCATTCTGTATGCGGATAGCCTCTTCCAGCTCTGCTTCCGTCTGCTCAATCTGTATTTCCTTTGCCTCGATATCCGCCTCAATTTCCTCAAGATTTGTACTGACCTGCGCAAGGTCATCATTGAGCGTGCTAAGCTGTCCTAACAGCGAATTTTTCGTAATTTCAAGAGATTCTTTCCGATCCTGTGTATTTTCCCTGGCGTCCTCTGTCTTTTCCTTTTCAGCTTTTGCCTTCTGCAGCCGCTCCAGCGTTGTCTCCGCATGCACTGGCATTGACACGCTTCCTGCAGCCGCCAAAGCCATCACCGATGCCAACAGTACCGCCGCCGATCGTCTGTACAACGATTTCATGAATATTCTTTCCTTCCACGCATTATTTGGTTCCGAATATCCGGTCCCCTGCATCTCCAAGCCCGGGAACAATATACCCGTGGTCATTCAGCTTCTCATCCAGAGCGCCTATATAAATATCCACATCGGGATGATCCTTTTTCATGCGCTCAACACCCTCAGGCGCCGCAATAATACACATAAAATGAATGCTTTTACAGCCTCTTTCCTTAAGCATCCTGATCGCTGCCGATGAAGAACCGCCTGTTGCGAGCATCGGATCAACCACAAATACCTCTCTCTGTCCGCAGTCCTCCGGAAGCTTACAGTAATACTCTACAGGCTCCAGCGTTTCCGGATTGCGGTAGAGTCCGATATGTCCTACCTTTGCGGCAGGTATCAGCTGGAGCATACCGTCCACCATGCCAAGTCCTGCACGCAGAATCGGCACAATCGCAAGCTTCTTGCCTGCAAGCTCCTTAACCGTGGTCCTGCAGATCGGCGTCTCAATCTCCACATCCGCAAGCTTCAAATCCCTTGTCGCCTCATAGCATATAAGGTTTGCTATTTCTCCGATGGTCTGTCTGAAATCCTTTGTACCTGTCTCAATGCGCCGGATCATGCCAATCTTATGCTGAATCAGCGGATGATCCATCACTACTACTTTTGCCATATTTTTATCCCCTAATCTTCAATCATATTGATTCGCCTCTGATGTCTCTCTTCGCCTGAAAATTCCGTATTTAAAAATGTCTCAACAATCCCGAGGGCAAGATTCTCACCGATAATGCCTGCGCCGAGTGCCAGAACATTTGCATTGTTGTGCAGTCTTGTCATTTTTGCAGAAAGCGTATCACTGCACAGCGCACAGCGCACGCCCTTCACCTTGTTTGCAGCTATGGAAATACCGATGCCCGTCGTGCAGATTACAATCCCCTTCTCACATGCCCCGTCTGCCACTGCCTGCGCGACAGCCTTCCCGTAAACAGGATAGTCGCAGGATTCTCTGCTGCTGCAGCCAAAATCCTTGTATGCGATGCCGTTCTTGTCAAGATATGCCATCACCTTTTCTTTGAGTCCTATTCCACCATGGTCGCATCCTATTGCTATCATGACACTTGCCCTCCTTAATCCACTATACCTTTACTACCTTATGTCCTGCCGCCTTTAACAGCCGGTTCATGACCGCCTGTCCAAATCCTCTGTCCTCAAAGGATTCGGCAAAAGACTGCGCATACATATAATCAATTCCTTCATCGTCAAACTCGCGCAGAAATGTGTACAGCTGCCTTGCAACTGCCCTGCTGTCATTCCTGCTGCCTGCATTTTTGATGCTGTCCGCACAGTAGTCTGCAATCAGCTCGTCTGTCCCGATAATGCCTGTCCGCTTGCCCTGTGCACGATAAAAAGCAGTTTGTTCATTAATATACCGGACAACTTTCTGCGGTTCTCCCTCGACAATCACAAGCTCTCCCTTGGGCGCATAATGGCGGTATTTCATGCCGGGTGCTTTCGGCGCCTGTGCAGAGCTGCTGTCAAAAATTGTGACATCCATGTCAGTTTCTCCGACTGCCCTGGACAGCATTTCCTGCGTTATATATCCGGGTCTCAGAATCATGGGAATATCACCTGTCATGTCCACAATCGTGGACTCCAGACCAATCTCAACACCTTGTGCATCTATAATCATATCAATCCTGCCATCCATATCCTGTATGACATATTTCGCAGTTGTCGGGCTTGGCTTTCCGGAAAGATTGGCGCTTGGCGCTGCGATATACCCTCCGGCTTTTTCAATGAAAAGCCGGGCAAGCCGATGGCTTGGCATTCTCACCGCTACCGTATCAAGCCCGCCTGTCGTCTCATAGGGCACAAGCTTTGATTTCTCAAAAATCATGGTAAGCGGTCCCGGCCAGAATGCCTCTGCAAGCTTTTCTGCTTTTTCGGGTATCCTGCTTACAATCCTGCCAAGATGTTCCATGTCTGCAATATGCACAATCAGCGGATTATCACCGGGTCTTCCCTTCGCAGCGTATATTTTCCGAGAGGACTGTGGATTTAATGCATCTCCTCCAAGTCCATATACCGTTTCCGTAGGGAATGCCACCAGTCCGCCCTGCTTAATAATCTCTCCCGCCCTTGAAAGCTTCCGGTCTATGCTTTCCGGCGTGTCTGTCCGATTTATGCTGACAATCTCCGTTTCCATCTTTGCCGCCCCGTTCCTGCCTGGCTCATTGTGTCCGCGCTTTCAGTCATGCTTTCTCTTCGTTCCTGCATGATTCGCGCTCACTCGCCAAATACTCGCTTCGCTCATTGTGTCCGCGTATATTTTAGCATAAATGTGAGGTTTTATAAAGACAAAAAATAATAATTATGCAAAAAACAGTAATCGTTCAGCCTTATGGATTATTTTAGTCGGAACGAAGGGCGGCAACTGTTCCATTTTATGGTTTCACTGAACAGAAAACGGCAGCTAGTATCCTGCAGGCTGCCTCGGTGGAGAATGGTGATATTTCCTTATATGATGATTGATACTCAGGAGTAAATTTGCACGGAAGCAAATTTAGGCGAGACGGAGGCATGGATGCCGACTCGAGCCGGCTCCGTCCTCATTCAAAAACCTTAATTCATCGTATTAGGAAATTCCCATTCGAAACTAATGGCAGCCGGAGGGATACTAGCTGCCGTTTTCGTCCGGATAGGAATACATAAAAGGCTGAACCGTTACAGGACTGCCGCCCTTCGTCCCGGCTAAAATCGGGCATTCCCTCTCATCAGCTGCCTGCATGGATAATCTGCATAATTCCCATATAAATCGCCCATGCAACCTTTTCCTGATAGTCGTCCTGCACAAGAAGCTCCGCTTCTGTGGGATTGCTCATAAATGCACATTCTATAATCATAATCGGAACAGAGGTTTTTTTCAGCAGATAATAGCTGCTGTTCTCCTTCGCAGTCCGCTCCTTTTCCGGCTTTAAGGAAGCAATCATGCGCTTCTGCATAATCTCTGCCGCTTCCTTACTTTTTACGGAATCCTTATAATAAAATACCTGAACTCCGCTGACCGAGGCATCCGGATAACTGTTTTGATGGATGCTTACTGCCAGCATCGGTTTTGCCTCTTCTATAATAGAAAGACGGTTTTTCATATCGCGCACCTTTTTGTTGGAATCACTTTCCTCATACAGCCCGTTATCGTCCGTTCTCGTCATAACCACATTGATGCCGTTTTCCCTAAGATTTCTCTCGAGCTTTAGCGCAATCGCCAGATTAATATCCTTTTCAAGCGCATTGTTTACTCCTACTTTTCCCGGATCAATGCCGCCATGTCCAAAGCATGATATCAGACCAAAAAAGGAAAAACTAAGATTGCGTACACTGTTTTCGTGGTCGGAGACATCTCCAAGTCCAACTCACCGCAACCAAAATTCAGGCGAATAACAGACTGGTATACTCTCTGGTCTGTTATTTCATAATCTCTGTACCTACATATTAATTAAATATACTCTTCACAAAAATGGTTGTAACAGTTTAGCTTTCATGGTACGAAGGATATCCTTCTGCGTATTAAATATTCCAATATTAACATGCAATTATTGTAACTCCTAACATTTCAATAAAAATATATCTTTCTTTCCTTACGTGTGTTATAGTAAATGTAATACATCAGAATTGGAGGACATATGATGAGACGATTGTTTAGAAACATTCTTTTGGCAGCAGTAGTTTTCTTTCCTATTTTTATGACAAATCCGCTTTCGGCTATGGCAGCGCCGGTTGTCTACCCAGATGGGACGATTTTCGATGCGGTTTACTATGAAGCCAATAACCCGGATGTAGTGGCTGTGGTAGGCAGCAGTGCACAGGCACTTTACCAGCACTACATCTTATACGGACGGATTGAGGGACGCCTGCCTTATGATCCTAAGCTGGATGCAGATGCGCTTTTGCAACAGACGATGGAGAATGCAACGCTAAGTCAGACACTTCGCGCAACGGATACAACCATCGAAAATCTTCGCACGGCTTTGCCCGGAACCTTTGTGACATATGGAGTCTATGAACAGGATAACGTGGCAGAGAACGGCATGGAACCTATAGAGTGGCGAGTGCTTGAGAATACCGGGGACAGCGTACTTTTGATGAGCCGTTATGTGCTTGATGGCGTTCCTTACTCGAATGCGTATGATACTTACGCTTATAATCCCTACGATGTGACATGGGAGACGTGTAATCTGCGGAACTGGCTCAATACGACATTTTATACCACCGCATTTGATACGGATGAGCAGAGCAGAATCCTGACGGTTAAGAACAGCAATGCGCCAAACTTCAGTCTTAGCGCAAAGAAAATGATGTATGGAAACGATACGTTTGATAAAGTGTTTATATTAAGTGTTGATGAGGTGGCGAGATATTTTCCGCGTGATTCGGTTTATCTGAACAATGATGGACAACCAATTTACTATGCCTCCGCACTCAGGATGAAGGCAACCCCTTATGCGCTTAAACATGGTGCAAGCGAGTGGACTATTAAGGATGCTAAAGCATGTGAAGGGTATCACGGAGGTTTTTACTCCATCAGATATGATGTAGTAGGCTATGCGCAAAAGATTGCATTGCGAACTCTGTGTGGTAAAAATACGACAGTTTATACTATTGGTGCAGATGGAACAAGCTATGGAGTGCGCATCGTTACCTACGATATGGGAGAATGCCCGGTAATATGGGTTAGTACGAAATAAAGCAATATTGGAGACTGTTTAAACAGTCTCCATAACGCCTATACTAATCCCGATGGCATGTAGGTAAAAATCGTTTTATTCGGTCTGTTCAAAGTCCCGCCATGTCCAAGACACGATATCCGGCAAAAAAAATGTTTAAATACTCTTGATTTCCTTTACAAACAGATGGTCAAACTCACCACTGAATTTATACATAATCTCGAGATGTTTATCCTCATACACATAAATTTTGTCGATGAGCCGCACCACCATATCTCTGTCTAATTCCTCAAGCTGTCCCTTCGACAACAACAGCTTTACCCATTCATTTTCAAGCACTGCTTTTGGTGCGGCAAGTTTCTCTTTTAGTGCCGAGATTTCATTCTCATAGCAGCGGATAGCGCTTTCGCAGTCCTCCCTTGCTTCTTTATACTCAGCATCTGTGAGAACCCCGTCCAGCAGTTTATCCCTTGCTGTCTTTAGGCGGTTTTGATTGTTCTCTACCCCCCTTTTTCTCATCGCAATTTCCCTTTGCAGATTGTCCTCATAAGAAGCCCCTTTTGATGTGGATTTTTGTTGTATTATATGTCTTACGGTTTCTTTTAAATTCTGAAGCTGTCGGATAATCACATTTAAGTCATCCAGCACAAGCTTTCGTATCATTTTGTCACTAATATAATGGCTGGTGCAGCTTGGCATATTTTTTTGCTCTTCTTCACTTAGTCTGCTCTTATTTCTGCTAAAATCACGAAAAGTGCCACAATTATAGTACAGATATCTGTGACGCTTCCCACATTTGGCATTATAATTATCCCATTTTTTACGCATTGCATGTCTGCAATCACCACATTTCAAAATGCCTTTAAAAATCGTGATTTCGTCAGGCTTGGTCGTATCACGCCTGATATTTGACATCATGGACTGTGCAATCTCCCAGTCCTCCTTTGATACAATCGCCTCGTGTGTTCCCTCCACACGAATCCAGTCTTCTTTTGGCATTTGTGTTGTATGTTTATCCAGCAGACGTTTGTGAACTGTCTTTCCCTGAACCAAAGTGCCTGTATACACTTCATTCATCAATATCTGTTTCACGGAATCACAAGTCCAATGCACCTCGTTATCAGAAATTTTTTTCGAGCAGATATAGTTGGATTGCTGTATTTTTTTGTAGACAGCCCGGTTGACGATACCCCGTCTTGTTAAATCCAATGCGATTTCTTTTTGGGAAACACCAGCTAAATACTGTCTGAAAATATCTCTCACTACATCTGCAGCGTATTCGTCAATTACCAAATGGTACTTATCCTCAGGGTCTTTCCGATAGCCATAGGGCACAAATGCTCCAACGTACTGACCTTTCTTCTGCATCGAGTGCATCCCCATCAACACGTTTTTGTGCTGGTCTTCGGAATATTTGCGGTTCATGATTAAAATCATCTTTGTCAGAATATCCAGCTCCTGATACAGGCTGTCATAATGGTCACCAATGGCAATGAATCTGACTTGTTTCCCAGACTGCTCAAATTCATTTTCCATGTAATTTTGCATTTTTGTATCGTAACGGCCCAATCTTGACAGATTTTTCACAATAATGCAATCCACCAGTCCGGTCTTCACATCACGCATCATTTCCTGAAAAGCTTTGCGTTCAAAGGTCATGCCCGTAAAATCATCATCCGAATATTCCTTGTATATTTTCATCGGGCAGGTATCACTTCGGGAACTGTTTTGATAATCTATGTACTCTTTGATGTTTGCAATCTGGTTAATTAAACTGCGGCTCATATCCTCCTTACTGAGTTTATCTCTGTCTTCATCGGAAAGCCTGACATAAACAGCAGTGCTCCACGATTGATTGTCAATGGTATTGTGCGGTGTAAACCGTTCTTTCCCTTCAAACATATCAAACATGTTTTGCCTCCTCTGCATTCATATGTGACTTTACAATCATTTTCACGGCATCTTCGCAGGAAAACTGCCCTAAATAAGTTCGTGTTACTTTCCAAGTACGGTCATCTGATGCTTTTTGTGTGTTCCTTGTATTTTCCAAATCGTCACACTCATTCTGCTCTTATAACAGGTTATGCGGAAAAGTGTGAAGTAATGATTTTGTAGACAAAAGGCTGAGCAAAAACGCTCAGCCTTCTCATTGAGTTCTTTTTCCGACATTGCTTTCGTAGTCGACCCCCTACATTCAACACATGGTTGACAGTATCTATCTGATAAATCAAGCGTCACCTTATGCAGATTACCTGAGGCAGCACCACCAAAGCCAGACACCAAAACATTCTTTCGTACAAGCTCCCACCCAGCTTTGATACACGGATACTTCATCGACTGTCCGGACCAGACTTTTTCGGTCTGTCATCTGTCTTTCCATGTCCGGCATCAACCACGATTGTTATTTCTTCGGTGTTCCTCTGAAATGCCTTTCTTGCATGTTCCTCTATGGTACTCACAAACTGTGCTGATTCCCTCGCCGCCACGATCATCGCCAGAACCAGCAATAGTGTCAGGATTTTTGTTGTATTTTTACTGCGATTTGCGTTCATTCCACATACCTGTCACGAAATTCGTTGGTATATTATATGAGAAGCAGCCGCTTTTCAGCACATTTTGACACCTGCAATTTTAACAGCAGTCCCAATTGTACAGCACTTTGCTGAAATCCCTTTTCTTCAATGCCTCACTGTTGATAAAGAAATTGGCAACGCCGCAGTCGCCCCAGAGCACATAATCCTCATGGTCAATCATTTCCGAATCAATCTGAAGAAGCACAGTATCGTAATACTCTGTGCTGGTCCTTGGATCATATTGCGTAAAATACGGATATCCAAGCATATGATGTCCGTCATTTTTCAACGCACCATCTAAATAGTTAAAATCCTCCTCGTCAAGATAATCCCATGCACGTTTCCCACTGATATCCTCTCCAGACAACGCCTTTACCACCTGCCTGAAAATATCAGAAAAACGCAAATCATAATCTCCCATATATACTTCATTTGCCGCAATGCGTACAGCCGCCTCTTTAAAAACCGGTGTAGACTCCGCATCTGTGCATATGGGAATCCCCATGGCAAGCACCTGCTCTCTTGTCACTGTGTAATCAGGCTTCTCGTGATATATTACACGAAAGCCTTTCTGCTCATCAGAATGATCAAAATCAGCTCCGAATAAATCATCTGCTGCAATAAAAAACTGCAGGATTCCCTGCTGCGGCAGACGCTCGTCCACCTCTGCCCTGTCAAAATTAATCTGTGCAAGCAGCATCAGCTTCTCTCCCTCACTATCTGCCGGGTATTCCATAGCTTTATCCCAATAAGGCACCCCTCCAAATTTACTGTCAAATAAATCGGGCTTACTGTCTTTTTGGATAATAAGCTTATATGCTGTTGTCCTGGTCCTCTCCTGAATCGCCTCAATGATTTTCTTTACCTTGTCGCTTGCAATAATCTGCTCCTTTTCCAACTTCTTTTTCTCCTTATACTTTTTTTCCTCAAATTTATCATTATGAGCCTCTGCCCATTCCGATTCGTATACAGGCTTTTATCTTTTTATAAGCCTTCCCACCACACAGTTCACAGCAAATGCCGCAATGTCCGCCGCCACAATGGTTGAGCCTACCGGCGTGGAAAACAGAATGGACAAAACAATGCCGGCGAGCGCACACAATACCGATATCACCGCCGAATAAATGACAACGCCCTTAAAATTCTGTATCACACGCATCGCAGACAGCGCCGGGAAAATCACAAGCGCTGATATCAAAAGTGAGCCGACCAGATTCATTGCAAGCACAATGATAACCGCCGTAATCACGGCAATCAGCATATTGTAAGCATTTGCCCTGATACCTGCTGCCCTTGCAAAATTTTCATCAAAAGTCACGGCAAAGATACGATTATACAACAGGATAAATACCGCTGCCACAATCACCGACATAATCACACAAAGCCAGACCTCAGCCTTGGTTAATGTCAGTATCGAAGTCGAGCCGAATAATGTGCTGCACACATCACCGGATATATTGGCGGATGTGGAAAACAGGTTCATCACAAGATAGCCTACTGCCAGCGAGCCGACAGAGAGCATGGCAATTGCCGCATCACCATGCACGCGCGGATTTTGTCCGGTTCTGAGAATCAATATCGCCGCTGCGACAGTCACCGGCATTACCACAATTGAAGTATTGCTGATATCCAGAACCGTTGCAATCGCAAGCGCTCCAAATGCTACATGCGACAGACCGTCACCAATATAGGAAAACCGTTTCAGCACCAATGTCACGCCAAGCAGCGAGGAACAAAGCGCAATCAGCGTCCCCACGATTAACGCATATCTCACAAACGGGTAGGACAGATAAAATTGCAGTGTTTCTACAATACTCATAGTTTCGCTCATGCCAGGTCACCTCCAAGCTCCTTCCAAAAATCGCTCTTTACATATTCTTTTGTCGTTCCGATAAAGGACTTTTCCTTCTCTACATGCAGTATATGGCTTGCATACTTCACCGCTGCGCGGATATCATGAGACACCATAATAATCGTAAGCCCTTCTTTATTCAAATCCTCAATCAACTGATAAAATTCCGCTGTCACCTTCGGGTCCAGTCCCGTCACAGGCTCATCAAGCACCAAAAGCCTTGATGAGGCACACAAGGCTCTTGCCAGAAGGACACGCTGCTGCTGCCCTCCCGAAAGATTGCGGTAGCACTCTTTCTTCAAATCCCATATGTCCATGCGCTTCATATTTTCCTCAGCAAGCTGCTTCTGCTCTTTATGAAAAAACGGACGCCTGCCGCACTTGGGAAGCGTGCCTGACAGCACAATTTCCCACACTGACGCAGGAAAATCCTTTTGGACAAAGGTCTGCTGCGGAAGATATCCGATTTCATGCGCCTTCAAGCCATCTCCGTAGGTAATGCTTCCTCCCATCAGGGGAGTCAAGCCTAACAGCGTCTTCATCAGGGTACTTTTTCCTGCACCGTTTTCCCCCACAATACACAGATAATCTCCCTTATCCACCATAAAGCTGATATTTTCCGCCACAGGCGTTCCCTCATAACCAAGTATCAGATTTTCACATTTTATATATGGCATCCTCATTCCTCCATTTCCCGACTTATAACCCTGCCTGCATCCATTCCATGCTTTCTCCAAAGCCTTCCGTTTTCCCCTATCCGTTCCATGCCTTTTAGACTCCATATTTCCCTTTATCCATTCAGTGCTTTTTTCACTTCACGAATTTCCTCTATCCATTTAATGCCTTTTTTAAAACCTCAAGGTTTTCCTCCATCACAGACAGATAACTTAAGCCTTCCCGGATATCCTTCTCTGAAACAGACTGCATCGAATGAAACATATATATCTGCTGATGCTTCTCATGTGAGTTCTCAATAATCACCTGAGCAAGCCTGTCATCAGCCCCGTCTGTCACCAGCACGCACCCAAGGTCCAGCTCGTCGAGCTTGCCTGCCAGAAATGCGACCGTCTCAAAGCTTGCCTCCGTCTCAGCGCTGCACCCTTCAAATGCGGCATAGTAATTCAGTCCGTAATCCTCCACAAAATACCGGAAGGGAAATCTGTCCGCAAAAAGCAGAGTTCTGATATTTCCGTTTTCAACAGTCTCAGCAAACCTGCTGTCCAGCTCTTTGAGCTGCTCTACATAATTGTCACAATTTTTTTGATATAATTCTGCGTGTGCGTCGTCCAAACGAGACAGCTCCTCCGCAATATTCTCCACGATAAGCTCTGCATTTCTAAGCGAAAGCCATACATGCTCGTCATACCCATGCTCGTGCTCGTGTTCGTGTTCATCGTGAGCTTCCTCATCATATTCCTGTCCGTCATGAACCTCTTCAAATTCCCTGTTGTCGCCTGCCGCATGTTCTTCCATGACAAGCCTGCCGCTGATAACCTCCATCATATTTATGACACGCATGTCAGTATTTACCGCTTCCTTCAATGCGTCCTGCACCCACAGGTCGGATTCACCCCCCACATAAATAAACAGACTGCAGTCCGAAACCCTTGCAATATCCAGGGCAGACGGCTGAAAATTGTGCAAATCACTTCCCTTGTCCATCAAAAGCGTTAAAGAAAAGTTTTCTTCATTTCCCTGAATCAAATTGGAAACCCAGTCATATTGGGGAAATGTCGTACAAACAATCGCAATTTTTCCATCATCAGCAGATATTCCTTCATTTTTCCCACACCCTGCCAGACTGACTGCCGAAAATATAATACTTACAAACCAAAACAAAAATTTTTTCATTGCGGACTCCTTTATTAACTTTTGCAACTCATTTGCATTTTGTAATTATATACGGATATGCTGCATTTGTCAATGCGGTTTGCAGTAAAAAACCGCAAAGAATATCATGATTCCCTGCGGTGAAAATTAAGCGGATTTTATATTTCTCTTCCATATACCTCAATCTGGGTCAATGCCGGAAAAGGCGACGGTTCATCGGATTTTTTCATATCATGCATTGTTATCCGCTTCACCCTTTTTGCCGGAAATGTTATTTCATGCGGCCTGCTGCTCTTCTCCAGCTCCCACCTGATATCGCTTCCATCTGAAAAACTCAGCGTCACAGCTTCCCACCAGTTGTCATGCGGAAAATCCGCTCTGGTATACAGGATGATCCGATCCGTCTCTATATCCCTTCCAAAATCAACCGTAATCTGTGCATCCTCCTGCTGATTAATACCCCATGACGCATATGGCCACTCTCCATGCGAATTGTTCACAACCACACCGTCAATCGCATTCTGTGCTGCAAAGACAGCTTCGCCGCGCGTCTCAACATTGGCATAAGCATGCGGATACATATTGTTCATATGATGCTGATCCCACACATTCAATGCCAGATTGCGGTATGACTCTACTTCATATGTACGCGCCTTTCTTACGGTAAGTAAATGTTTTGCGCCGCAGAATGCCTTAGGTGAAATATTCAGCCTTGCGTCCCCGAACGGAATAACATAGCTTACATTTCCTGTAAGATACACCAGGCTCTTTTCCCGTGCATCATCCAACTGCACCCAGTAATGCGCCGGTACTTCGGAAAGCTCCACCAGTATCACATCGCCCTGGCAGTATTCTCCGTCATATACAAGCGCCGTCTCACCCTCTGAACAATTCTCAGCAAGGAGCTTTCCAGCCGCATTCACGATTTTGATTGCAATCTTATCTTTCATCTCTAACCCTCCGTCTGCGGAATCCATCCTTTTATCCTACAAGCTTCTCAAGGCGCTCATACTCCTCATCTGTGACAGGCAGCACGCCTCCGTGGCGTTTGCGCGTCGCTCCCATGTCATATTCTTCCTCCGGCAGAACTGTCAGGACACCGCTTTCCAGATTTTCTGTTATCATAGGAAGATAGCCCTTTCCGGTCTGGAACTGGTCTGCTATAATACACCATGTCTTTTGGTCAGGAAGCAGATAGCCTTCCGGTCCTTCCAACCCCTCCAGACTGTCAAGCAGCGGAGAATGAATCCGCGTGAAATTCCCTGTAAGGGAATCGGACATTTCTAATATTAGTTTCTTTTCCGTTTCGTCCTTTGATATGCGGTAATACCGATCCTTATCTTTCAGAATTGTCGTATCGATCACATGGTTCTCTCTTTCCATATAGATAAACGGTTCGGTAAATTCCCTGAAATCCTTAGTATATGCTGCATAGATTCTGTGCTTTCCTTCTATATCTCCCGCTCTTTTCACTTTAGAGGCAAAGAACACAAAAAATGCATCTTTCTCCTCATCAAAAACTGCCTCCGGCGCCCACACACATCCCGCCTGCTCAATTCCTGCCATGCAGGCACGCTCCCTGCTCCAGTGGATTAAGTCCTTTGTCTCCCATACAATCAGCATGCGGCTTCCATGCTCCTGCGCCGCTGTCCAGCCGTTCCCTGCTTCAATCCGCAAATCCGTGGCAATCAGATAAATCGTGCCGTCTATCGGATTTCTTACCAAAAAAGGATCTCTCACGCCGCAGGTTCCTATATGAGAGTATAACACCGGTCTGCCTCCGTTTAAGTCTCTCCAGTGCAGTCCGTCTTTGCTCAGGGAAAAGTAAATCTGTTCCCCATCTTTTTCTTCACCAATAAAATGCGTAAACAAATATCCTGCCATTTCTTAATCCTTTCATTACAGCAGTTCAGTCATGCGGCTTCCTGCTGCCTCTCACTGATTCATGTATTCTTCTATCGCATCCCACACGGAAGGCGTCTCAAGTCCGAGCTTCCAGCTTGCCACCCCTTTAATTCCCTGGCTCTGCATTACCTGAAGCTTGACCCTGATGGATTCATCATCTTCCAGCCAGCACTGATAAAGCGTATCATTTACCTGGTATTCCGCATAGTACTGACAGAACTCCTCCACCCATGCCGGGGTCACTCCTGTCCTGCTCACCCAATCCGCCTGTGAAGCCATCGTAAGCGTTGACGCTTTCAGACCGTCAGGTCCCGACTCCCATACTCTTGTATAAAACGGGACTGCATTGATAATTTTCTCTGCAGGCACAACCTGCTTCGTGTTGACAATACCGTTCTCCACAAAGTCTATTGATGCATTGGAGCCTGCCACTCCGCCTCCGACATAATGCTCATCATAACCCATAATGATAAAATAATCGACTATGATTCCCTGTTCCTTGCGGTTGTAATGCGCCGTGTATTCTGACGGCACATAATTGTCCACGGAAAGCACGACGCCGCGCTTTCTGGTCTCAATCGAAAGCTCGCGCAGAAACTGCACAAAATGAGTTCCGGAATCGCTTCGCACCTTCTCAAAATCTATATTAATGCCGTCAAGCCCATAGCGGTCCACCTGCGCCATAAGTCCGTCAATCAGATACCTGCGGTTCGCTGATGAAGACAGCAGCTCTACAAAATCAATCTCTGCGCCGTACAAATCCATGCTGTCCACATCTGTAACCAGCGCCCAGACTTCCACTCCGCGTTCATGTGCCGCTGCCACATAGGAAGCATTTGCAAGACTTGTAAAATCACCGCTGCTGTTGCTGAGCCTGAACCATGTCGGCGACACTACATTGACTGCTTTGGTATTTGCAAGCGCTGCGGCAAGCGTATCACCGCCTGCTTCATCAAATACCTGATGGAAGGCAAGATTAATCTTTCCGTCTTTTTTGACATTATGATATACAATCTCCTGAAATGGCGTGTCCTGCATACGCATCACCACCTGTTCGTTTTTCAGGTATTTGTTTTCAACATATCCGATGACCGCATCTGCTGTCTTAACCTTTGACCAGTTCTCCATCTGTTCCAGCACTGTCACTTTATCTCCGGCAGCAAGCTCCGCCAGAATATCACTCTTGATGCCGCCCTGATAACGCAGTGCAGTCTTTCTGGAAAGCTCCATCACCGTCTCATTATCCCACTGTGTATAGACCTGCATGCGCAGCGGATTCTCATAAAGATGGTACTCAAAAGCAGCATACCTCTGTACATAATCTGCTGCAATATATAAGACCTCTCCCTCGTAAAAGGCGGCCTGATATCCAAGCTCCTCGCCCGCATCAGATAGATACATGACATTGCTTCCTTCACCAATATTGATGCGCACTACATCTGTGTCCGTAGTAAAAAGAAGCACCTGCTCCACGCTGTTGACATAAAAACGGTCCGTAAAATACTTTTCAACCGTGGAAAGCGTAAAATAGCTCATGCCGTCCTTAAGCTTTGCTTTTTCTTCAACAATCGCATCCTGAACCACCATCGCCACATCATCTGCCTGCGCAATCCCATAATACGCATTTAAATCCGCTTTGTTCTTAGAATAAGTATATCGTTCAATCAATTTGCTTCCAAATGCCGCCGCTGCCACAATGATAATGAGAACAATCGGCACAAGCACCGTAAATACACGTTTTTTCATCCGGCTACCTCCCAATTGTTCTCATTATATCAAAAGTTTGTTATGAAGTACACCAAAATCTTATAAAATCATCAGCCAGTGTATTGTCTGACTGATATTCAGGCAGACAGCACACTGGCCGGTGTCTTATCTCATACCATTCTGTTGTTGTTTCAGACCTCTGTTCTTATAATGGTGATTGAACAGGCGGAGCAATACCGGCTTCCTGAATTTACCTGAAAAAAGCTCCTATCGCGATTCGCCTGCATATGATAAAATATATCTGTACTCATTGCCGTAAAATTTTCACGGCGCCGCGGCAGTGTACAGCCGGCTGTAATGAGCTGCATAAAGGGGTCTTATTATCTCATGACATATTTTACCAGATGCGCTCCAAAGCCCAAAAGGTTTTTAATTGTGATATATAAATATAGAAATCTTTCAAAAAGATGTCAGAACATGTACCTTTTCTTCGAAAAATATTGTATAATAGATATGTAAACGCAAAAAGCCCTGAAAGATACATCTTGAAGAAACCTCTTGCAAGACTTGGAAAAATATTTTTGAGCTATCAGCACAAGCTAATAAGACAATGAGAAAATTATCGCGAAGCCTCCTTTCCGTACTGTTTTGTTCTCGTTACACCTTACACAAGCATTATTAGCATATACAAAATATTTATGCAAATCGAAATGTAAAAATTCGTCCGAAATGTAAAAATTAATACAACTTTCTTAAAGAAACATCTGTTATTTTGGCATTTCAGACGATATACAGGAAAGAACCGGATTTTGCAGACTGTGTTAAGATTCGGTTTCAATATAAATAAATTTTTTAAAAACTGTTGTCCCATGCTATTGACTTGTGAACCTTTGCATTATAATATATGTGAAAGACGGACAATACATGGACATTATATCTCAAAGCAATCATTATTAGTGAGGATGTGAATATAATATGAAAATCGAAAAAGTTAATGACCATCAGATTCGCTGCACGCTTACAAAGGCTGATTTGGCAGATCGCGAACTTAAAATCAGCGAGCTTGCTTACGGTACAGAGAAAGCCAAAAGTCTTTTCCGTGACATGATGCAGCAGGCTTCATATGAATTCGGATTTGATGCTGATGATATACCGCTTATGATAGAAGCAATTCCGCTCAATTCAGAATGTATCGTGCTGGTTATCACCAAGGTCGAGGATCCCGAGGAGCTGGATACACGCTTCTCTAAGTTTGCTCCTTCTGTCCACGATGAGGAGGACGAAGAGACCGACGAGCTTGGAAACACGATTGACAACGTGCTTCAGAGTCTCACCGGAGGCGCTGATGATGTACTGGATTTATTTAAGAAAATTCATGAAAGCCATATGACGGAGACTGCAGCGGGTTCTAACAGCAATTTAAGCATTCCTGGCAGGGCTGATTCGCAGAATGCCAATGGCACAAGACCCGATGTCAGCATCGACCTGACACGTATCTACAGCTTTGAATCCCTGAACCAGGTCGCACGGCTTGCCCATATTCTTGCGCAGCATTACAACGGCAAAAATTCTTTATATAAAAATGATAAGAAGTCCGGTTATGTGCTGGTAGTCACACAATCTGACCATACGCCGGAGGAATTTAACAAAATCTGCAATATTCTTTCTGAGTACGGCAATCCTGAAAAGTTTGCTTCCGCAAGTGAGGCATATATGGAGGAACACTTTGATCCGATCATAAAAGACAAAGCAATTCAGTCATTATCACTTGTATAAAACAGGGCATTTCTGCTGCCGGCTTGTGCAGCTTATATGGAATGATATAAAACGAGCAGGGAAACTTATTTCTTACCTGCCCGCGCGTATCAAAATAAAGCAGCAGGTTCATAATACCTGCTGCTTTATTTTATCTTTCCCAAAAAATTCTATGCAAGCTCCGCAATCTTTGTCATCAATGCATCAATATCCAGTCCGTGAACCATTGCTGCTTCTTCTAAAGATTCTCCCTGTGCGGAAGGGCAGCCGAGGCAGTGCATGCCTGCGTCCATAAGTACCGGCGCAATATCCGGATTGGTCCTTAGTATTTCACCGATTGTCATATCCTTGGTTATCTCTGCCATTTTCATTTCCTCCTTTTATCCTGATAATATACTATTGTGTCTGAATTATGCTGTTTTATCCGCTGACATCATTAATTACTATAATATATTTTTTTCATTTAATCAAGTCCTATCATTTTGATGCTTGCCACAAACGCAGCAGCCAATATAACCCACTGTAACTAACCTTATGTCCGGCATTTAATACTAAGATGAGAACGAAGTAAATTTATGATTCCGTTTTTCTTTTGATATAATTAACAAAATTTTCATAAATTTTTACGTTCTGTACATGAAAAAGTACAAAGTTTAGTGTTGACGTGTATACAAAGTTGAGGATATAATACAGTTATGAATGTTAATCGATTTCATGGTATTTTCGTGACGCATTCTGATTTGAGTAACTAGCGGTGCTACTGCCGCATATTAAATTTAAATTATATTTAGGAGGCTTTGCAAAATGAGACCAGAATGGAAAGATTTTGTAGGTGGCAAATGGGAAAGCGAAATTAACGTGCGTGACTTCATTCAGAAGAACTTCACACCATATGACGGTGATGAGTCTTTCTTAGCAGGACCTACACAGAACACAAAGGATTTATGGCAGATGGTTCTTGACCTTCAGAAGAAGGAAAGAGAAGCCGGCGGTGTGCTTGATATGGACACAAAGGTTATCTCTACAATTACTTCTCATGGTCCCGGATACCTTGACAAGAGCAAGGAGACAATCGTTGGTTTCCAGACAGACAAGCCTTTCAAGCGTTCTTTACAGCCATACGGCGGTATCAGAATGGCAGAGAAAGCCTGCTCAGACAACGGTTATGAAGTAGATCCTGAAATCAGCGAGTTCTTCTCAACACACAGAAAAACACACAATGCCGGCTGCTTTGACGCTTACAATCAGGAGATGAGAGCATGCCGTTCATCACACATTATTACAGGTCTTCCTGATGCTTACGGACGCGGACGTATCATCGGCGACTACAGACGTGTTGCCCTCTACGGTATCGACAGACTGATCGAGGATAAGCAGGCTCAGAAGGATTCTACAGGACGTGTTATGACAGATGATGTTATCCGTCTTCGTGAGGAGCTTTCAGAGCAGATGACTGCTCTTAAGATGATGAAGGAGATGGCTGCATCTTATGGCTGCGATATCTCTAAGCCTGCTACAAACGTACAGGAAGCTATTCAGGCTACATATTTCGGATATTTATGTGCAGTAAAGGAGCAGAACGGTGCAGCAATGTCACTTGGACGTACTTCTACTTTCCTTGACTGCTACGCTCAGAGAGACTTAAAGAACGGAACCTTCACAGAGGAGCAGATTCAGGAGTTCGTTGACCACTTCATTATGAAGCTTCGCTGCGTTAAGTTCGCTCGTACACCGGAATATAACCAGATTTTCGCCGGCGATCCTGTATGGGTTACAGAGTCACTTGGCGGTGTCGGTGTTGACGGACGTCCATTAGTAACAAAGATGTCATTCCGTTACTTAAATACATTGACAAACCTTGGACCTTCACCGGAGCCAAACTTAACAGTTCTTTGGTCTACAAGACTTCCTGAGGCTTGGAAGAGATACTGTGCAAAGATGTCTATCCAGACTTCTTCTATCCAGTACGAGAACGATGACCTTATGAGAGTTACACATGGTGATGACTATGGTATCGCATGCTGCGTATCTTCAATGGTTATCGGTAAGGAAATGCAGTTCTTCGGCGCTCGTGCTAACTTAGCTAAGTGCTTACTCTACGCTTTAAACGGCGGTATAGACGAGGTTACAAAGAAGCAGGTTGGTCCGAAGTATCGTCCTGTAACAGGCGATGTGCTTGATTATGATGATGTTATGAGCAAGTTCATGGATATGATGGAGTGGCAGGCAGATGTATATGTTAATACACTGAACATTATCCATTACATGCATGACAAGTACTGCTATGAGAGAGCAGAGATGGCTCTTCATGACAGAGACGTTAAGAGATACTTTGCTACAGGTGTTGCAGGTCTTTCTATCGTTGCTGACTCATTATCAGCTATTAAGTACGCTCAGGTTAAGCCTATCCGTGACGAGGACGGCGTTATCGTTGACTTCGAGACAACAGGCGACTTCCCTAAGTATGGTAATGATGACGACCGTGTAGACTTAATTGCTCAGGATATCGTTCATAAGTTCATGACAGCTGTAAGAAGACATCATACCTACAGAAACGGCATTCCTACAACTTCTATCCTTACCATTACTTCTAACGTAACATATGGTAAGGCTACAGGCAACACACCTGACGGACGTAAGAAGGGACAGCCTTTCGCTCCTGGCGCTAACCCAATGCACGGACGTGATACTCATGGTGCAGTAGCATCTCTGTCTTCTGTATCTAAGCTTCCGTTCAAGGATGCTCAGGACGGTATCTCAAATACCTTTACAATTATTCCTAACGCACTTGGTAAGGAAGCAAAGGTCTTCTCCGGTGACATTGAGCTTGATTTAAATAACTAATTCATTTTACTTGCAATAATTTCCGGAAGCCGCGAGGTTTTGCTTTGCGGCTTCCGGATAATAGAGAGGAATAGGTGTATTTATGGATGAAAAATCAATGATTGATGACCTTGTATCGCAGCTTGATTCCGGTTTTTCCGGCAATAAGGCCGTCGGACATTTCAATGTAGATGTCAATGAGGACGCTTCCACAAAAGAAATCCAGACGCTTGGATGTACAGACTGTTCCAGTAATCCGATGGCATGCAGTGTTCCCACACTTCATGAAGGATTAGATGATAATAATCAATAATTGAAATAATTTTTAGGAGGTATATCACAATGGCAGACAACAAGACACAGGTTGATAACTTAGTATCTTTATTAGACGGTTATGCTACAAAGGGTGGTCATCACCTTAATGTTAACGTATTGAACAGAGAGACTTTATTAGACGCTCAGGCTCATCCTGAGAACTATCCTCAGTTAACTATCCGTGTATCCGGATACGCTGTTAACTTCATTAAGTTAACACCGGAGCAGCAGGCTGACGTTATCTCTCGTACATTCCATGAGGCTATCTAATTGATAAAGTGCAAAGCCCTGAGAAGATTTCTCAGGGCTTTGTTTTTGTTTAAATGTACGTATAAGAACAATCCAAATCTATAACATTTTTTTCGTAAATTCTCCGTGCCTTCGTATCGCCTGCATACATCTTAGATATTTGTCTTACCGTATTGGTCTGCCTGCAACCGATACATTTCTGCATAGATTCCGTTTTGCTGCATTAACTCATCATGCGCTCCGACTTCTGCCGCTTTCCCGTCCTCAATAACGATAATCTCATCACAGGTCTTTGCAAGTGCAAGACGGTGTGATATGTAAATTACTGTCTGCTCCTGTACCAACCTGTCAAATCCCCTGTAGATATCACGTTAATCCACCAGCCCGTTTATCCGGATTTCCCTTACATAAGGCATATCCTTTGTCAGACTCTCATAATACTTTTTCCTGCGGATTACCGACGGCATCTCATCCATCTGCATCTACGCGCTTTTCTTTTTGTAATGGGAGCTGACAAAGTTATTCAGTACAAGCAACACGAGAAAGCACAGCGCTATCCCAATCCGCAGTCTGAGCAGCAGTACAAACATGCTGCCTAAAGCGACAGCGTGGCCTCCAACTGCTGAAATTGGGCAAAATACATATCATACTGCTTTAAATCCGTCAAAGAATTGAAAAGCTCAAGCACAAGACAGTTAAACGTAATGCTGCCAGACAAATACATCGTAAAATTACCAACAGACACGGTTCCTGTCATGGTGCAGTAAATAAGATAGCCATATGTAATCATCTGCTGAAGCAGACCGAACAGCATGTACGCCATCTTGTTTTTGCACAAAAAGCGGTTCTTTGTCCTCTCATACTCATTCACCTGCTCTGCTTCTTTCTTGTATTTTCCCAAAATCCAATCTGCCATAGAAAATGTCCGCAGCTCCTTGGCATACTTTGGTGTCTCAAATATACTCTTGATGTATGCCCTCCTGCGTTCCGCCTCCGCCTTGCTGAGGTCTTCATTAATTATTTTTTTCTTGTTACAGGCATTGAAAAAAAGATTCAGGAAAGACAGCAACAGATAGACAAGACAAATCCGGTAATCAAAAAACAGAATCACGGAAACCAACAAAGCGGCTGATACAAGACGCCCGATATTCATGGTGGTGACCGGAATGATACCTGCAAACCCGTAAGCATTGATATACCGGTCTGCTTTTTGCCGCAAATCCAAAAACTCCAATAAGACGAGAAGGGTCTGAAACAGCTCAGCCAAAAGCAGCGTAACAATGTATTTTTTCTCCAGTCTGTATACAAGACGAAATAGATATCGGATTCCATGAAACATTTTGAATTTCTCCTGTTTTTGTTGATATATTCGTTGGCAATTTTATTATATAAGTCACCCCACATTTTGTACAGTGACAATATCGTGCAAAAATCATGTAAAAACGTGAATCCTCCAATCAATATGAACGCTTTATAATACTGTTTATCCGTGTTCCATCAATAAGAAATCGCAAAAGGCGCAAGCCTTGCAGCATGCGCCTTTGATTATTGCCTATTAATTACATTTCAAAAAAGGTTCGTTTTATATGGTTGAATTATTTTGCCAGAAATTCCTTTACCTGCTCATAAACACCCTTTGCATCAAGCTTGTACTTCTCAACCAGGGCTGCGGCGGAACCGGATTCGCCAAACATATCCTGCATGCCGATTTTATAAACAGGCGCCGGATAAGACTTACAGAGCGCATCACACACAGCGCTTCCAAGTCCGCCGATTACAGAGTGCTCCTCTGCTGTAACAACCTTGCCAGTCTTCTTTGCCGAATTGATAATGATTTCCTCATCAAGAGGCTTAATCGTACAGATATTGATAACCTCTGCACTGATGCCCTCCTCCTCAAGCAGCTTTGCTGCACCAAGTGCAGAATCAACGCAGATGCCTGTCGCTACGATGGTTACATCTGTACCCTCTTTGACCACTGTACCCTTTCCAATCTCAAACTTGTAGTCAGGTCTGTCATTAATTACGGGAACTGCTGCACGTCCAAAGCGGATATATACAGGTCCTTCGTATTCTACTGCCGCACGCACTGCTGCCTTTGCCTCGACATCATCTGCCGGACACATAACAACCATACCGGGAATGGTACGCATCAGAGCAATATCTTCATTACACTGATGAGAAGCGCCGTCCTCACCTACTGTGATGCCTGCATGTGTCGCACCGATCTTAACATTCAGATGAGGATATCCGATAGAGTTGCGAACCTGCTCGAAAGCACGTCCTGCTGCAAACATTGCAAACGAACTCATGAACGGAATCTTACCTGTAAGGGATAATCCTGCTGCCACGCCTGCCATATTGCACTCTGCGATGCCGCAGTCAATATGTCTTTCCGGAAATGCCTTTTTAAATACGCCTGTCTTGGTAGCTGCTGCAAGATCCGCATCAAGAACTACCAGATTAGGATTTTCTTTACCGATTTCAACCAGAGCATTACCGTAGCTCTCTCTTGTTGCGATTTTTGTCGTCTTTACTTCTGACATAATGCTTCACCTACCTTCTCTAAATCTGCCATAGCAATTGCATACTCCTCATCATTCGGAGCCTTTCCATGCCAGTCCACATTATTCTCCATAAAGGATACGCCCTTACCCTTTAAGGAATGCGCAATAATCGCTGTGGGCATACCCTTTGTCTCTCTTGCCTCCTGAAAAGCTGCACGAATCTGATCAAAATCATGTGCATCCGCAAGATTGATTACATGAAAATTAAATGCCTCAAATTTCTTATCAATCGGGTATGGTGAGCATACATCCTCAATCTTACCGTCAATCTGCAGGCCGTTATTGTCTACGATGACACAAAGGTTATCAAGCTTTCTATGTCCGGCAAACATTGCAGCCTCCCATACCTGACCTTCCTCAATCTCACCGTCTCCAAGCAATGTATATACTCTGTAACCAGCATTTGACATCTTAGCTCCAAGCGCCATACCGCATGCTACTGAGATACCTTGTCCAAGAGAACCTGATGACATATCAACACCCGGAACATGCTGCATGCAGGGATGTCCCTGTAAGTATGAACCAAGCTTTCTTAAGGTCAAAAGATCCTCCACCGGAAAATATCCGCGGTTTGCAAGCGCTGAATAAAGACCCGGCGCCGTATGCCCCTTTGATAATACAAAACGATCCCTGTCTGCCTTTTTAGGGTTCTTCGGGTCGATATTCATTTCCTCGAAATAAAGATAAGTAAAGATATCTGCTGCAGATAACGATCCGCCCGGATGACCTGCTTTTGCAGCATGAACACTGCTTACAATACCCTTACGAACTTCATTTGCCATTTTCTGAAGCTCTAAATTTGTCATTGCTTTTTCCTCCATATTTTGTGTTAATATGCGAAACACAGCTTTTTGCTGCACACGCTTTGTTATAAATTTACCATATCCTGCGCAATCCGTAAATGCTGTAAATTTCACAAAGTTACCATATTTTTTACATATCCGTTCATTTTGCATCAGTTATCTAATTTTCAATTTTATTTCCATAATAAGCATTTGCACCATGCTTCCTGTAATAATGCTTATCCTGAATGCGCTGCGGTGCAGGCGCTACATCACTTTTGAGCTGTTCCGTGAAAAGCGCCATCTTTGCAACCTCCTCAAGAACGACTGCATTATGGACAGCCTCCTTCGCATCCTTTCCCCATGCAAACGGTCCGTGATTTTTGCAAAGCACTGCCGGCACTGCCATCGGGTCCTTGTCCTTGAAAGTCTCTACGATAAGGATTCCTGTATTTTTCTCATATCCCTCATCGATCTCCTCCTGCGTCAAAACTCTCGCACAGGGAATCTCCCCGTACATATAGTCAGCATGTGTCGTTCCATAGCAGGGAATCGCCCTTCCTGACTGTGCCCAGCTTGTAGCATAGGTGCTGTGTGTATGTACGACGCCGCCAATCTCAGGAAATGCTTTGTAAAGCTCCAGATGTGTCGGGGTGTCTGACGAAGGATTGTATTTTCCCTCCACTTTATTGCCGTTCAAATCCATGACAACCATGTCCTCCGGCTTCAATAAATCATAATCTACTCCGCTTGGCTTGATGACAAACAAACCGCTCTCACGGTCAATAGCGCTTACATTTCCCCATGTAAAAGTGACAAGTCCGTATTTGGGTAAATCCATATTTGCCTCATAGACCTTTTTCTTTAATTCCTCTAACATCTTAATCCTCTCCTTTATTATTACAGTTCAGTCCTCTGTTATCCTGCAATTGACTACAAAATAACTGTTCAGCCATGCTCATTCATAAGTTGTCGGATTGTATGTTATTGACAAAAATTCTTGTTATCTCCGACAACTTATTTCATGTTGGGCGTCCGCCCTATAGAAACGATTGTACAAACTGCCCTTAGTGAGCAAGCTCCCACGGTCATTTTGCACAATCATTTCTGCATGGCTGAACTGTTACACTACAGATTTTCAACTGCTGCGCGCTCAATGGCAAGTCCGTTTCTGTACCGCTCTATAAAGGTTTCAAAGCCTGCTACATCCCTGGGGTCCGGCTCCATGCGGACAGACTGCTCGCCTGCAAATACTTTATTGTTCAGGTAATCGCTCAGGGACTCGCCTTCGCCCTTCTTCATCATATAATTTGCAAGAACCGCAATTCCCCATGCGCCGCCCTCGCCTGCCGTTTTCATAACGGAAACCGGTACATTGACTGCTGCCGCAACCACCTTCTGTCCTACTCCTTCTGTCTTAAATAATCCGCCGTGTCCAAGAAGCTCGTCAAGCGTCACATGCTCCTGCTTGAATAAAATATCCATGCCGATTTTAATCGCTCCAAGCGCCGTAAACAGATTCACCCGCATAAAGTTTGCAAGGTTGAACTTTGCATCAGGAGTGCGCACAAATAAAGGTCTGCCTTCAGAAAAACCTGTTACATGCTCACCTGAGAAATAGCCGTAAGCCAGCAGTCCGCCGCAGTCCGCATCACCCTCAAGCGCCTTTCGGTAGAGAGTGCCGTAAAGCTCATTCATGTCCGTCTTCTGCCCCATGGACTCCTGAAATTCCTTAAAAATATTTACCCATGCATTTAAATCGGAAGTACAGTTGTTGCAGTGCACCATTGCCACAAGGCTTCCATCGGGAGTTGTCACAAGGTCAAGCTCCTCATAACATTTTGACAAATCCTTCTCAAGAACCGCCATCGCAAACACCGAAGTACCGGCAGAAATATTTCCGGTACGCTGCGCCACACTGTTGGTTGCCACCATGCCTGTGCCTGCATCACCCTCGGGAGGGCACATCGGAATGCCTGCCTGAAGCGTTCCTGTCACATCAAGAAGCTTCGCACCTGCCTCTGTCAGGGTACCTGCCTTATCGCCGGAAATCAGCACCTTCGGCATAATCTCCGCAAGCTTCCATGGATAATTTTTATCTGCCACCAGTTCATCAAACTGCGCAATCATTCTTTTATTGAAGCCCTTCGTTTCGATATCGATGGGGAACATACCGGAAGCTTCACCCACGCCAAGCGCCTTCTCTCCGCTCAGCTGCCAGTGAATATATCCTGCAAGCGTTGTAAAGAAATCTACCTTTTCCACATGCTCCTCTCCATTGAGAATCGCCTGATACAGATGAGCAATACTCCATCTCTGGGGAATATGATAGTTGAACAGTGATGTCAGCTTCTCGCTTGCCTCCTGTGTAATCGTATTTCTCCATGTTCTGAATGGCACCAGAAGTTCTCCTGTCTTGTCAAATGCCATATAGCCATGCATCATAGCGCTGAAGCCGATTGACCCAAGTGTCCTGATTTCCACACCGTATTGTGTCCTTACGCTCTCTGCCATATCCTGATAGCAGTCCTGAAGCCCCTTCCAGATGGCATCAAGGCTGTAAGTCCAGATATTGTTCACGAGCTGGTTTTCCCAATCGTGATTTCCGATTGCAAGCACTTCATGATTCTCATCAATAAGAACTGCTTTGATTCTGGTTGAGCCAAACTCGATACCAAGCGCTGTTTTTCCGTTTTCAATGGCGTATTTTGCCTCAAGTCCCATAAATTTGTAACCTCCTGTTTTTCACACCGTTTCCCAAAGTTGTTCCTATTGCCATTATATCAATAAGCGCACTGCATTGCAACCTTTTGTTTACTCATATCTAAAATATTTTAGTTTGAAAGTAATCTATTATGAAATCTTTTTTAATTCCCATTTTCCCTTATGATAGCGTGCTATACTTACAATACTGGTCAGCGCCCATGTAAGGCCAGTGGTTAAAAATATGCCCCACATTCCGATGAATGGTATTTTCGTGAGCGGAACGGCAAATCCCACACGGCCTGCCACTTCCATCAATCCGTTAATCATGGCAAAGGCAGCATCACCTGCTCCGTTGAGCACGCTTCTCGCAACATATATCATGCCAAGGAAGAAATAGAAAAAGCTGGTAATGGAAAGTCCCTTCGCTCCGATGGCAATAACCTCCGGCTCGGTGACAAACACTCCTACAATCTGCTTCCCAAAAAGCTGGCACGGAATCAGCATGACAACGCTGAATACTACAACACTCCAAAATCCTGCTTTATATCCCTGCTTTACCCTGTCAGTCTTTCCTGCACCGATATTCTGGCCTGTATAGGTCGTGAGCGCAGCACCAAGTGAATTATACGGCTGCTGTACCAGCTGTTCTATACGTCCAAGCGCCGTATTTGCCGCAACAACGCTCTCTCCAAAACCATTGACCACTTTCTGCAGAAAGATGCAGGAAAATGCAATCAATGCATTTTGCAGCGCAATCGGAAGTCCCAGCGTGAAGCAGCGTGCTATAATATCCCGGCGCACAGAGCGGTTTCCCTTTTTGATGCGAAAACACGGCACTCTGCACAATGCATATGCAAAGGCTCCCAGCGCCGCAATAAGCTGGGCAATCACTGTCGCCAGCGCCACGCCGAATACAGACCAGCCAAAGCCGACTACAAATAACAGATCCAGAACAATATTAATAAAGCAGGCAGCTACCATAAAATACAAGGGAGTTTTGGAATCGCCTAACGCCCTTAATACTGATGCCACGCCATTATATGCTGCTATTGCCAGTATGCCTGCGCAGGATACCCTCATATAGATCACCGCATCATCCAGAATGACCTCCGGCGTGTCAAGCGCCACAAGCACCCATCGTGCCGAAGCAATTCCTATGATGCCCATAACAGCAGACACCGCTGCCAGCAGGTACATGCCATTGATAATGCTTTTCTCTACCATATCCATTCTATCCGCGCCAAAATACTGTGAAACTACAACTCCAACGCCTGCTGAGATGCCAAAGCTCATCGCAAAAAACAGAAAGTTAAGCGAACCTGTCGCGCCGACCGCTGCCAGAGCGTTCGAACCCACAAAACGCCCGACCACAATGGAATCAACCATATTGTAAAACTGCTGAAAAAGATTCCCGATTAACATCGGAAGCGTAAATTTTAGAAGAAGCTTTGCCGGACTTCCTTCAGTCATACTGTAAACTGCCTGTTTTTCCATTATCTTTTCTCCTTTATCGTGATACTTTACTGACTGTTAACTGCCCAAAATCCTGCGGATTCTGTCATATTGCCACAATCCGGCCCTGCTATTTCAGAGTCGTCAAATTGTACAATCTGCCCTGCATGGCTGAACTGTTACATCATCATATCACGATTGCGCAATAAATCAATCGGGTGTTTGAAAGAAAATTGCTTTTTACAAAATAAGAATCGAATTTTACAAAATTTTGCCGCTTCAAAACAGCGGCACAGGCGCATCAGCAATACAGGTCAATCTCTGCATTCAGTTTTCCTTTCCTCGTCTCTCCTGTAATCCCTGCAAACTGAAATCTGCCAAATCCTCTTACCGATACTTTGTCCAGAGGTTTTAGCTGTCCGCTGTTATTTTCGTTCAGCCTGCCGTTGACAAAAACCTTTTTCGCCCGAAACAGCTCGACGCTCTCACTTCTCGACAGATGATACAGCTTCGCGATAATACTGTCTGTACGTGCTGCATTTACCTGAATGGTTTTTCGTTCGAGCCTCGTCACAGTGCTTTCCGGCACCTTTCCGGCAAGACTGCACCGCACGCTCGTATGGCGCACTTTGTCAAGGTTCTCAAGAATATAAGGAGCCATCTTCCCGGTACAGAACAAAAAAGCATGTTTTCCGAGAATCACAATATCTCCGAGCGTGCTGCGCTCAATGCCGAGATTCATCAGCGCACCCAGATAATCCCTATGACTCAGCTCCTCGCCGAATTTCTCTGCTAATGGTGCAATCTCAATGCATTGGATCGGAAAAGGCTCTTCGTAACCGCAAAGTTCTTCATCTCCAAACCGAAGCATCACGCGCTCACAGTCTGCCGTTCCGCCAAAAATGGTAACCGGCACATAAGAAAGCTCCCGTTCCATACGATAATAGCTGTCAAGCTCCGCTGCTGACAAAAAGCCCGTAAACAAATACTGGCTGTTGCTGTAAGATTTCTTTGCAAGCTCTTCCAGCCTCTTTCTGAATAGGATTTCTTCCGCGTCCATTTTCTCTCCCCTTGTTCTTGTTTATTCGTAACGATTCAGTACCCTCACAGTTACGAGCATCAAGTTATGCAAAACCACTTCGTGATGACTTGATGCCTAACAAATTTACGCATTCTCACGCACTCCGCCGCAAGTGCGTAGTACTGTACTGAACAATTACGTCTATTCTTCTTCCATCGCCTGTATATAGTCCCTGTCCCACAAAAGAATTTTGAGCTTCCTTGCCGCCTCAGCCGCCGGCTTTGTAAAATACTGGTTCGTCAGCACTGCACCGACCATACGGTCATAATAATCACGGCCTGCATACGCCTCCTGCACTGCTTTCACACCCACCAGTCCGGTGTAGCGCTTGCACTGTATGGCATAAGTGACCCCATCCTTTTCTGCAAGGATATCAATCCCATAATCACCGCTGCTTTGCGTGACCTGCACCTCAACAAAACCGTTCGCTGCAAGCAAATCCGCACAATAATATTCAAAGTCAAAGCCGTCCATCCCGTCAAGCTCTCTCGCCCTTGCATTTTTCCGAAACTGCCTGCAAAGCAGCACGCCTGCCGTCACAATCAGTATCAATCCCGCGATTACTGCCGCAAGCAGCAGTAATTGCGTACTCGTCTGTAATTCTGCCATGGTTTTTCCTCTCTAAAATGTACTTTACTCCGCTACTTTCTCCTGTCAGAATTTAAGTTTATCACACAAACATAAGTTCTGCAAGGTGTTTCTTAAAATTATATGCGGTTTCGGTAACATTCCCCCTGCGCCAAAATTAATCCCGTAATGCTCTTTACAAATGAAACGAATTAGTGTATAGTTACGATAATTGACATGCATTAATATGATTTTGTCAATTCATGTAACGATTCATTATCACAAACGGCGGCAGTTCAGTGATGCAGAATTGCTGCTGCAAATTAAGATGCAGAGTAGAATCGCGTGCGTTAAGTGCCTTGTGAACAGGGAGTTGTCACAGGGACGAAAAAACAAGGAACTGTTTTACTGGTTACTGTTTTGCGGTACGAGGTTCGCATCCCGCTGCTACATATTTGACTAATTAGGATTTTTCTTTTTGAAATCTTAAGCCTCATTTGTGTAGTTTCAGGTTGCTGCATAAAGGAGGCTTTTTTATGCAAAAAATCAAGAAACTTTATTCTGACTCTCTAAGGGAGTTAAAGCTCACTCACAATCTCGTTCTCTGCGGATTGCTGGCAGCATTGGCAGTTGTACTCAACTACACCACTTCTATCTATGTTACCCCCAATATCCGCATCGGGTTTTCCGGTCTGCCCAACCGCATTGTGGAATATCTGTTTGGTCCGGGCATCGGAGCGATTTTCGGCGGTATGCTTGATATTCTCAAATATCTGCTGAAGCCTGACGGAGGCGCCTTTTTCTTTGGTTATACCTTCAATGCCATGGCTGCCGGCATCATCTATGGGAGTATCTTATATAAAAAACCGCTGAAAATATGGCGCATTTTCGCTGCCGAGCTTCTGACCAAAACCATCGTAAACTGCGGTCTGAATACGCTGTGGCTTTCTGTTATGAACGGGAATGCATTTATGGCAATTCTTCCTGCCCGCGTCATCAAAAATATCATTATGCTGCCAATTGACACCGTAATCCTGTTTTTCACGCTTACCTTTATCACAAAGCTTGTAAACACATCGGAGTTTCAAAGATTCCGGCACAGATAGTATTCCTGTTATGCCACTTTTTGCCGAATCCGTTTTCGCTCTTTATTCCCGCCTTTAAATGTGTTAGGATAAATAAATCGGAGGAATACTAAAATGGAGTATCATTACAACCAATTTTTTGACGAAATCAAACGGCTGGGCAGCAAATCGGCACTGCTGTGCCTGACTTTTATGACATGTGTGTCATTATTTGTTGTGATTCTCTGCCTGCTGCATGTCCTGCCGCCATCCGCGGCGTTTTGGGCGCTTGTGTGGATTGTGCCCACATTCTTCTCACTTGGCCTTGCAGCGCGCTATTTTCACAAAAAGGCGGAAGCTTTGGCACAAAAACAACAGATTGCTGTAATGGCGCACCATACAAAGGAGATTATAGAAAGCATACAGGAGCAGCTTCCTGACACCTATATCAGCGACTGCAGAATAAAGATGCGCTTTCTTCCCAAGCACGGTATTGATATTGATGCCGCCATGGAAAGGCTGAATCACAACGTGGAGGCTTACAATGAACTTGTCCTTGCATTTCTTAGTGAAAGCGACCGGCAGGAGGATACCCTGTTTGATCTGATGCAGCCGGACACACTGATGCAGTACGGCGCAGCTGCCCATACCTTACGGGTAAAGGCAAATGAACTTGGAATTATCAATCTGACTGACACTGCCTTTTTTCATGAAATTGAAGCATATGCCGGCGGACTTGATGTGATACGCGACAATTGGAAGAAGCTTTCTTTCGAATTGGATGAAGCTTATGATGTGTTAAGCAAGTACATAAAATCCGTTGGTTTAAAGGACAATGCCTATGACAAGGACGGAAATTGCATTACATTCAAAAAGTGGGGAGAACAGCTTCAGGAAGCCTTCAACGCGCTTGAAAGCTATGATACCAGGAAAGCGAAAAAGATTTTAAGTGATTTGACGCAATACCGGCTTGACCCGGATATCACCAATGCCCTGCGCGGAATTATTGCGGGCATTGATGATATCCTGACTGTGTGAAAGCGGCTGCTTTATCTATTCTCCGTCAAACAGTGCTTTTTCGAGTTTTGCCACATCTTCCGCATTAGGGGTGTATACATTGTCCGCCAGCTCAATCCGGATTATCATGGTTTCCGCTTCATCGTATTGTACCTCTGCAAGCACTGTTTCCATGCTCTTTTTAAATGCAAGAATAACCTCCCTCATCATTTCTTCCTCAGAGGGCGTCCCGTCATCGGAGACTGCCCACTCATTTGCCATTGCCGCTACATCGCTTTGGTACAGCTCAAGTGCAGGCTTAAAAATATTCATCTTCTCATAAGACACTGTGACAGCAAAGGAACCGTCGCTTTGCTTTTGGGCGCTGCCGACCGTGTATCTGACTTTTGCAAGCATATCCATATAAATCTGGCGAAATTCTTCCTGATATTCCTCATCAACTCCAAGACTGCTGCAAAACGCACTGACCCCGGTGTCAATCCCCTGATTGTAAAGCGCCTGTGCCTCCTCCTGAGTGCCAAGCCTGATCTCCACAAAGGTCTTGGAATCATTCTTATAAGAGGCATCAAGCAATGCCTGCAGATAAGACTCCGCATCTTTGCTTGACGTACAGCCCCCCAAAAGTCCGACTGTTAATATGCACACAAGCATCAAAACAATTTTCCTGCATTTTTTCAATTTTTCTCTCATCCTTTCCTCCATAATCTTAAGCGTGAGCTTATTGTTGACGTTCCTATATGATACCTCTCCATATTATCATTTTGTCCGTTTTATATCATATTATCAGAAGCAAGGGCGGCTTCTGAGTTCCTGTTGTGTTTCCCTGTATTTCAAGGTAAAGAAAATCATGCGCCAAAACTGATAAATTTATGATATCAGACCGAAGCTTTTTAATAAATACAGCCATAATGTAATAAACACAGAGCTTAAAAATGTGGTAGATACCACACAGCTTGAGGACAGCACACCCTCATGCCCCATATTTCTTGACATGATATAACAGCTTACTGTTGTGGGCGCTCCGAGCATAATCAGGATTGCCACCATCTTTTCATCACGAAAGCCCATTGATGCAGCTATTGGCAAAAAGACAGCCGGCATCACAAACAGCTTTATCAGCGTACTGATGATGGTCGGTTTTATCCTTGCAAGCGCTTTCCTTCCCTCAAAGCCTGCCCCCAGTCCAATCAGGGCAAGCGGTGTTGCAAGCACGGAAAAATTGTGCAGTGTCTTATTTATGATAAAAGGAAGCTCTATGTGTGCAACAGAAATCACCATACCGATCAAGATACCCCATATAATCGGATTAGTTGCAATTCCTTTCAGTGATTTCTGAAAGCTTTTTTTATCAAGTCCTGACGTATTGGGGGCGGTAAAGCTCAGCACCATGACTGCCGCTACATTGTACAAGGGAACCGTAGCAAGAATCATCAGCGGGGCAATCGCACTTGTGCCGTAAATATTCTGCATAAATGCCACGCCCAGCACCGCAGCGCTTCCCCGGTAGGACGCCTGTATGAACTCCCCCCGGATTGACTTATCCTTCATAAACAGTCTGCAAAGCAGAGAAATTGTCAAGATGCATACAAGCGTGACCCCAAAGCAGAACAGCACAAACTTCGTATCCCAAACCGTATAAAAATCTGCCTCGGCAATATCCACTACCAGCAAAACCGGCAGCGTTACCTTGTAATTAAAAGAATTAAGCGTCTTTACAAAACCATCATCCACAAGTCCTATCTGCCTGAACACATATCCTGCCACCATTACCAAAAAAATCGGAATCGTGGCATTCAGGCTGAATATCAAATTATCCATCGTATCTCATAACCTTTCCTCATTTTTAATGCTCTGCTTGCCTGCCATAAAAAAGGCAATCACCCGATTTGTTCCGCAGATGATTACCTTTTTGAAAGACTCACTTCCATGCTCTGTTTTCAAGCTTTTCCGCTCTCTCAGTCAACTGCTCCGCCATTGACATCACAAGCTTAATTGTATCTTTTTCCCTAACCGTTCCATATCCCTTTTTGTGTACCCATGCATTCTATCTCTGACAAAATCATCGACTCACTTTTTGTAACCCTCTCATCAATACTTTTCGTTACAAGTTTCTCAATCGCTTCCAAATCTCTCTCATCTAACATCCGCTTTTTCCTTCTTCTCATACTTCATTCCCATAAATGCAGTTTAACATAAAAGCACACAATTATCAACACAAAAGAGCCGCCTGACACGGCGGCTCTGTAACAGTTCAGCTTTTTATGCATTCCTATCCGGACGAAAACGGCGGATAGTATCCCTTCAGCTGCCATGGTTCCGAATGGGAATTTCCTTATGGGTGATTCAATACTTCCGCGTAAATCCGCACGGACGCGGATTTAGGACGAAACGCGTCCATGGGCGCAAACTAAAAATGGAATGGCATGCGCCATTCCATTTTGTCCAAACGGGAAATACCAAAGCAATCCTTATCAGCAATTATCTGCCAAACTGACAGTCATTGTTGCCGGAATCTGTGGTCCACATTTCAAGCATGTTAATAGGATCGTTGAAGTCTGCTAACCATGCATTACGGCAGATATCATAATTTCCTGACTTTCTCTCATTCAGGAACACATTCCAGTCACATGTCTTGATTGTCATAGTAATACCGATAGCAGCAAAATCCTGCTGCATAGCTTCTGCCATTGCTACGTTAGAAGAAGCTTCATTTGTAAGATACTCAAATGTAATCGGCGTAGAATCTGATAACATATTATCGTCTGTAAACTCATAGCCTGCACTCTTTAACAGCTCAATTGCTTCTGCTATATTCTCATCAAGTGCGTAAGGGTCAAAATATCCTGCTGTATCAGCGTTTGGATAGGTATAACTATCACTATTCTCTTTAAACACGCCACCGTTACCATCAGCCATTCCGGCAGGAATAAATGCATTTGCAGGCTGCTGACCTGTCTGACCGATATTCTCTGTCATATAATCACGGTCTACCAAAAGAGCAAATGCACGTCTCATGGCATTCGCCTGAGCTGGTGTCTTATCTGCAAAAAGCTCGCTCTTTACATTGAATGTAACATAAGAAGTTCCCAGATTATCAACAATATGGAACTCCGGATTGTCTAACAATGCCTGAATCTCATCTGTAGGAACAGTATCAATAAAATCAAGATTATCTGCATTGTAAGCAGCAAAGATTGCTGTATCATCTGCGCTTAACATCAGTTCCAGCTTTTCTACCTTAACTTCATCTGCTCTGTGATAGTATGGATTCTTTACATAAGTCATAGACTCATCATGCGTCCAAGATTCCAGTGTGTAGGCGCCGTTTGTAACAAAGCCTGCTTCCTGTGCCCATGCACCCGGGTTTGTCTCCCATCCGTCTACGCTCTCTACTGCGCTCTGTTTTACAGGATAATATGCCGGAAATGCAAGAAGGTCAAGGAAGTATGCACAAGGAGAGCCAAGTGTCACTGTAAGTGTCTGCGCGTCCTCACTTGCTTCTACCTTCAATGTTCCATCATCATTTCTTGCAATTACGTCAAACATATAAGAATAATCTGCTGCTGTCTGCTCTGCTGTTGCACGATTCCAAGAATATACGAAATCATTTGCGTTTAACTCAGAACCGTCTGACCACTTGAGGTCAGGAAGCAGATTGATTGTATATGTCATGCCATCCTCGCTTACTGTATAATCAGCCGCAAGGTCCATCTGAACATTTCCGTCTGCATCATAAGTACAAAGACCTGCAAAGCTGTTTACAACAAGGCATGCACCATCAACTGTAGTATTCAATGCCGGATCAAGCTTATCAGGCTCAGAAGCCAGATTCAGTCTTAACGTATCGCTGTCTGTCTCAGCAAACTGGAAATACTTAAATCCGTAAAGATTAGAATAAATATTAGAAACATTGCTCTTCAGCATATAAATGTCATTATAATACCAAATCGGCAAAATAGCTCCTGTCTCCATAAGCATATCCTCTGCCTGATGCATGAGGACAACACGCTCTGCAAAATCAGTTGTTGTCTTAATCTCCTTGATTAAGTTATCATAATCCGTCCAGTTTGTAGCATCAACTACTGCCGTATCAGCTTCCTCATTGTCTGCTGCCTCTTCTGTTGTGCCGTCTGCTGTTGTCTCAGCTGCTGCATTGTCTGCTGTTGTCTCAGCACTATCTGCTGCAGGAGCGTCTGTTGACGCTGAGTCAGAAGAACCGCAAGCTGCCAATGTACCCATAGACAGTACAAGTGCCATGGTCATTGCTAAAACCTGTTTCTTTTTCATAATAAAATTTCCTCCTTTTAAACTTTCCGTTTGGAATGATTGTATTAAAATCGGACATGGATTCGTCCGGTAATACCAAAATATTTATCTGTTATGGCAGGCAACCATATGCCCGTTTCCTTTATCTGCAAGCGAAGGGCAGACCTCTGCACACTTGTCTGTCGCATAGCGGCATCTGGTACGGAAGGCACAGCCTGTAGGCATATTCATAGGACTCGGAACATCTCCTGAAAGTACGATACGCTGGCTTTTCTTAGCTATAATCGGGTCCGGAATCGGTACAGCGCTTAAGAGCGACTCCGTATACGGGTGTATCGGATGGTCATAGACCTCGTCTGCGTCGCCAATCTCCACAACCTTGCCAAGATACATTACTGCAATTCTGGTCGAAATATGTCTCACAACCAGCAAATCATGAGCGATAAACAAATATGCTACGCCAAGCTTCTCCTGAAGGTCCTCAAACATGTTGATAACCTGCGCCTGTATGGAAACGTCCAGCGCGCTCACCGCCTCGTCGCACACGATAAACTTCGGATTGACCGCAAGTGCACGCGCGATGCCGATACGCTGTCTCTGACCGCCTGAAAACTCATGTGCATAACGTGTTGCATGCTCTGCATTCAGCCCTACCAGCTCCATAAGCCCCAGAATCTTCTCACGGCGCTCTTTTCTATTGCTGTACAGCTTATGTACATCAAGCGGCTCTCCAATGATGTCCTCTACTGTCATTCGGGGATTCAGGGAAGAGTACGGGTCCTGAAAAACCATCTGCATATTCTTTCTGTGCTCCGCCATATTCTTGTCTGTGATAACCTCACCATTATATTTGACAGTGCCGGAGGTCGGCTCATACAGTCTCAGTATGGAACGGCCGACTGTCGTCTTTCCGCAGCCTGACTCTCCTACAAGACCTAATGTCTCGCCGGGTTTTATTTGAAAGGTCACACCATCGACAGCTTTCAGAGGCGTGGTCTTGAAAAATCCTGTCTTAATGGGGAAATACTGCTTTAAGTCTTCCACCTCGATTAAATATTCAC
This sequence comes from Lachnospiraceae bacterium, assembly GCA_017622845.1. Taxonomy (GTDB): domain Bacteria; phylum Bacillota; class Clostridia; order Lachnospirales; family Lachnospiraceae; genus COE1. The sequence goes on from JAGAQJ010000050.1 coordinate 143,042, forward strand.
TGCTCATTTTCCACCCTCCTGATTCTGTATCTCAAGCGTTCCGTCTTTCAGCTTTTTGTAGGTCAGCCAGCAGGAAGCAAAATGTCCGTCGGGCATCTGTACCTGCGGCGGAACCTCTGTCAGACAGATTTTCATTGCCTCATCACAGCGTGCACAGAACGCACAGCCCTTTGGCATATTGAGAAGATTGATGGGTGTTCCTGCGATAGGCACCAGTCTTTCCTTGCTTCCGTCGGGTTTGGGTATGGAGCGGAGAAGCCCCTTGGTGTATTCATGTCCTGCGCGGTAAAAGATATCCTCTGCCGTGCCTCTCTCGCATACGCGTCCGCCGTACATGACGATAATCTCATCGCACATATCCGCAATGACGCCGAGGTCATGGGTCACCATGATAATTGCCATTCCGAGCTTCTTCTGCAAGTCCTGCATCAGCTCGAGAATCTGTGCCTGTATGGTTACGTCCAGTGCCGTTGTCGGCTCATCTGCAATCAGGATATCCGGCTCACAGGCAAGCGCCATGGCAATCATGACACGCTGTCTCATACCGCCTGAAAGCTCATGCGGATACTGCTTAATACGCTTCTGCGGCTCATTCACGCCTACCAGCTCAAGCATCTCGACAGCTCTTTCCTTTGCCTGCTTTTTATTCTTATCCGTGTGAAGCAGAATTGCCTCCATCAATTGGTTTCCTATGGTAAATACCGGGTTTAAGCTTGTCATAGGGTCCTGAAAGATAATACTGCAGCACTTTCCGCGAAAGCCCTTCATCTGCTTTTTGTCAAATTTTGTAATATCCTGTCCGCGGTAAAGCACCTCGCCGCCTACAATACGCCCTGTAGAAGCAAGAATCTGCATAATGGAATATGCTGTAACACTTTTTCCCGAACCGGATTCTCCTACGATGCCGAGAATCTTTCCCGGCGCCAGATTAAACGTAACGCCGTTTACTGCCTTTACCTCACCGGAATCCGTAAAAAATGATGTATGCAGGTCCTTTACCTGTAAAATGTATTCTTCACTCATCGTCTCATGTCCTTTCATTATCATTGCCAGCAGTTACTTCTTAAGCTTCGGGTCAAATGCATCGCGCAGACCATCGCCAAGCAGGTTTAAAGAAAGCACAATCAGGCAGATAACCACTGCCGGAAAGATAAGCTTATAAGGATAGCTCTGAAGTCCTTCTCTTGCAGTGTTTGCAAGGCTTCCCAAGGAAGGCATGGGTGCCTGTACGCCAAGCCCGATAAAGCTCAGGTAGCTCTCGGTAAAGATTGCCGAAGGAATCTGCAGTGCAGTGGAAATGATGATAACACTGATACAGTTTGGAATAATATGCTTCATGATAATTCTGCCGCCCTTTGCGCCGGTCGCTTTCGCTGCAAGCACATACTCATTATTTTTAATGGTAAGAATCTGTCCGCGGACAAGTCTTGCCATTCCTACCCAATAAAGCAGGCCATATACAATAAACAGGGAAATCATATTGACACCGAGCTTCTGAAGAATGGTTCCCTCAAGCAGCGGCTTTAAAGTCTCATTCAGCACAACGGATAACAAAATGATAACCAGCATATCCGGCAGCGAATAGATAATATCCACCACGCGCATCATAATCAAATCGACTTTTCCGCCCAGATAGCCCGATATACTTCCGTACAGCAGACCTATTATCAATACAAGAATACTTGCAAACAGTCCGACGGAAAGGGACACTCTTGTGCCGTATACAACACGGATAAAGTAATCACGGCACTGTGAATCGGTTCCCATGATATGAGGAAATACCTTTCCGCCCTCCTCCATGTATTTCAATTCGTTCTCCGAATACTCAAAGGGTTTCAGGTTCTTCGCTGTCTTATCACGTTTTCCGTTGACGCTGATAATCTGCGAATAGCTGTATGGCACTACATGCGGCGCCACAATGATAACGCCTAATATCAGTACCAGCACAATAATACTGGCAACAGCCAGAGGATTTCTCATCAGCTTTTTCATACCATCTTTAAAAAAGGTGGTTGACTCGCTCATGACGTCCTGCTGTCTTTTTTCTTCCTCTGTAGCCTTCTCAAAGGAAGACTCGTCAAAGTTGAATTTGGATAAATCAATCTGTGCACTCAGTACATTTTTTTTGAGTGAATTTTTTTCCATCTGCTCTGCCACGTTTCTTCCTCCTTAGTCAAGCTTAATTCTAGGGTCAATAATGCTGTATACAATATCCGTAATCAGGTTCATGGTTACCATGATGATGGCAAGGAACAGGGTTGTTCCCATAATCATCGTGTAGTCGCGGTTTGTAATGCTTGATACGAATTTTGATCCGAGTCCGCCGATTGTGAAAATGTTTTCCACGACAAGGCTTCCGGTAAGAATATACGCAAGCATCGGTCCAACATATGTAATAACCGGAATCACCGCATTCCTGAGCGCGTGCTTAAAGATAATCTTCCAGCCTGCAACGCCCTTGGCATTTGCAGTACGCACATAGTCCTGTCCGAGCGCGTCAAGCATGCTTGTCTTAGTCAGACGTGTAATGTAAGCCATCGGATAAAGCGCAAGTGCGATGACCGGCAGTGTGTAGTGTGTCTCGTCCGCGCTGAATACAGGCACCCACTGGAGTGCGATACAGAATACATACAGCAGGATTGTCGCCAGCACGAAGCTTGGCACTGCGGTAAACAATGTTGTCACAAACACGATTAATCTGTCAATTATGGTATTTCGTTTCAGCGCTGCAATGCTTCCGAGCACAAGACCGCAAATCGTAGCTACAAGCGCCGCCATACCTCCAAGCTTTGCTGATACAGGGAAGGACTCACCGATTACAGTGCTGATGCTTCTTCCGGTCTTTAAAGAAACGCCTAAATCTCCATGAAGAAAATTTTTAATATAGATAATGAACTGTTCCCCTACGGGCTTGTCGAGGTTATACCGCTCTTCAAGCACCCTCTGTACCTCGGGACTTGGTGCCTTTTCGGAAGCAAACGGTCCGCCGGGAATCGCGTTCATGGTAAAGAACGTAATCGCTGCGATGATAAAAACTGTTGCAATAGCGAGCAGTACCCGCTTAATGATGTATCTGTACATCGTCTCACTCCTTTAATTCTCTTATGCATCATACCATTAATAATTATACTATACCGCACGCTTTATGCAGCTATAGCGTCTATCCAAAAAAAGACGATGATGCCCTTTTGCCGTTCATCATCGTCCGACTTCTGTATCATATAATATTAAAAAAGCTTTGTCAATACCGCTTAAATTAAGCTTCATTAACAATTTCTGCATATTTATTCATTTTCAGGAAATTGATATACACGTATACAATCCAAACCGTATCCGGAGAGCAGGGATTTCGGGGGAGCATCCAAAGAATCCGCTGATTTACCCTACTATTGCTTTACTTCGCTGAAATAAAGCATTTGCAATAATTCTGCCCGGTTATCATCAAGCTTTCCTTTTACAAGGCTTTAGCCCAGCTTCCCGCAAAAATTAAAATTTTTTATAAATTTCAGCATTACTTTTGTTTTTTTATGCATTTATAATTTTTTATGATTCCCACTGATTTTATATAACAGGCTGAACGGAACAGACAAAAAGACACATGGAGACCTTCCGGTTCCATGCGTCTTTCCATATCAAGCCGCAGCAGCTCAGCCCTGCGGCTCTCTGTTACGTCTCAAGCTATATGCAGTTAGTCCAGTTCTACCTTGTCAAGATGCCATATCTCATCCACGTATTCCTGAATTGTTCTGTCGGAGGTAAATTTACCTGCCTTGGCAACATTGAGCATTGCACTCTTTGCCCATCCGCTTGTATTTCTGTAAGCCTTCTCCACTCTCTTGTGCGCTTCTGCATAGGAGCGGAAGTCCTTCAGGATGAAATAGCGGTCAGCCTTATCCGTATCAAGCGTGTTGAGCAGTGAATTGTAAAGACTTCTGAACAGCTCTCTGTCATCAGCATAAGTGCCGTCTACGAGCTGGTCAACAACCTTCTTGATATCAGCATCGTTGTTGTAGATATCCATCGGGTTATATCCGCCATAGTTCTCATACCGGATAACATCGTCTGAGCTTAATCCAAAGATAAATGCATTCTCCAGACCGACTTCCTCAACAATCTCCACATTCGCACCGTCCATTGTGCCGAGCGTCAGCGCACCGTTTAACATAAACTTCATGTTGCCTGTACCGCTTGCCTCCTTAGACGCTGTGGAAATCTGCTCGGAAATATCAGCGGCAGCAAAAATAATCTCTGCGTTGGAAACTCTGTAGTTCTCTATAAATACGACCTTTATTCTGTTCTTAACGACAGGATCGTTGTTAATCTTATCCGCAACAGCGTTAATCAGCTTAATCGTAAGCTTCGCATTCTTGTAGCCCGCTGCAGCCTTTGCGCCGAAAATAAAGGTTCTCGGATAGAACTCCATGCTTGGATTTGCCTTCATCTGGTTGTACAGATACATTACATGCAGAATATTGAGAAGCTGTCTCTTGTACTCATGAAGTCTCTTAACCTGTACATCGAAGATGGAATCCGGATCAACGTCAATGCCGTTGTGCTCCTTAATATATTTTGCCAGACGTACTTTATTTTTGCGCTTAATCTCCATAAATTCCTTCTGCGCCTTCGGATCATCAGCATACTTCGTAATGCCGTCAATCACAGGAAGGTCTACAATCCAGTCATCGCCGACCTTATCCGTAACCCAGTCTGCAAGAAGCGGATTGCCATGAAGCAGGAAACGTCTCTGTGTGATGCCGTTTGTCTTGTTGTTGAACTTGTACGGGAACATCTCATAGAAATCCCTAAGCTCCTGATTCTTCAGAATCTCCGTGTGAAGCCTTGCTACACCGTTGACACTGTAGCCTGCAACAATTGCCATATGCGCCATCTTAACCTGTCCGTCAGCGATAATTGCCATTTTCTTAATCTTGTCGGCAGGTTCCGGATATCTGTTTACGATGTCAAGAAGGAAACGGCGGTTAATTTCCTCAACAATCTGGTAAATTCTCGGAAGCAGTCTCTTGAATAAATCTACCGGCCACTTCTCAAGAGCCTCCGCCATAATCGTGTGGTTTGTGTAGGCGCAGGTCTTTGTCGTAATCTCCCATGCCTCCTCCCACTCAAGCTTGTACTCATCAAGCAGGATTCGCATCAGCTCTGCAATCGCTACTGTAGGGTGGGTATCGTTTAACTGGAAGGTCACCTTCTCATAAAAACGATGGATATCATCATGCTTTGACATATATTTCTCAATTGCTGTCTGCACGGAAGCAGAAATAAAGAAATACTGCTGCTTTAAGCGAAGCTCTTTTCCTGAGACATGATTGTCATTCGGGTAAAGCACCTCAACGATATTTCTCGCAAGATTCGTCTGCTCAACCGCCTTCTGATAATCGCCCTTGTCAAAGGAATCAAGGCTGAAGCAGTCCATCGGCTCCGCATCCCAGATTCGAAGCGTGTTTACGATGCCGTTTCCGTATCCGACAATCGGCAAATCGTAAGGCACAGCCTTTACAGACTGATAATTCTCCTGATACCAGATTAATCTGCCGTCTTCTTCCCTGCATGCAACATTTCCGCCAAACTTAATGACCTTTGTATACTCCGGACGTCTCAGCTCAAACGGGTTGCCATCCCTGAGCCAGTCGTCGGGAACCTCTTTCTGGAAGCCGTCCCTGATCTCCTGCTTGAACATGCCGTAACGGTAGCGGATACCGCATCCGTATGCGGAATATCCAAGTGTTGCAAGCGAGTCAAGGAAGCATGCTGCAAGTCGTCCAAGACCGCCGTTGCCCAGCGCTGCATCCGGTTCCTGGTCCTCTATCGTATTGATGTCAAGACCAAGCTCCTCCAGCGCCTCTGCAAACTCCTTGTAAGCCATAAGATTAATCATATTGTTGCCGAGGGCACGTCCCATTAAAAATTCCATGGACATATAATATACAATCTTAGGGTCCTTCTCATCATAAGCTTCCTGTGTCTTGAGCCAGTTGTCAACGATTGCATCCTTTACTGCATAGGACACTGCCTGGAAAATCTGCTGGTCGGTAGCTTCCTCCAGCGTCTTTCTGTACAGCGTCTTGACATTGTACAGGACGCTTCGTTTAAACATTTCTTTGTCAATGATTGGCTTTTTAGGCATTTGGTTACCTCCCCTTTTACCCTGTGCTCCGTTCCTTAAGAGTATATTTCCGTACAGCTTATACCTGAACGCTTCCTCTGCTTGCGGTGTATCAGGCTCCCCCTGTCTGCGTTTTCTGCTCCGGGAATTGTGAACACGTAATTTTGTTAATTTAGTTATTTGTTTGTTATTTTTAAAAAATTCCATTTTCATTTTATACATTATATCATATAAAGTCAATTTTTAAAATAATTTAATTAACCAAAAAGGAATTTATATGAGAAAATTTTCTCATATAAATTCCCGATTTTTTCTGATTTATTCCAAAACCTTATTATGGAAATTGCATACAAAGCCGCCGGATTCCTGTACAATTTATCCAACAAAATCATTTTTTCCGCGCTGCGCTCCCTTACAGACTGCGCAGGCGGTCCGCCGTCCAGAAGATAAGCTCCTGAACTCTGTACAGCTCTGATTCCCTGCTCGTCCTGCGCCATTCCTTCTTGTACCGGTAAAACCACTTTTCCCATGCTTCTGCAAGCTGTCTGTTTCCTTCTTTTACCGCAAAGGCTTTGCCGGTCTCCTGCAGCAGTATCATACCGTCGACCGCTATGACATACGGACGCATGATATCCTTTCTGCTTCCGTCTAATTTGGCGATGTATGCAAGAAGCTGTTTTTTCTTTTCCAGCAGATTCTTTTCAGAGCAGTCCATATCAGCAAGCCTTGATTCGCTCCATGCCGCTTCCTTCTGTTCGCGATAACCTGTCAGGTTGCTCCACTGGTATGCCCAAAGCTCTGAGATATCAGCAATCAGCGCTACGAACCCTCCGCATTTGTCATGGTACTCTACCACGGAAATCTCCTTGTTGATTTCATCGAATGAAGGCGTTTTGCTGTTCCATGAAAAGCAGGCTCCATATATCATTCCCACCAATCCCATGTCAGGATGGTTGATGTGCCCGAAATCGCCCCAGTCCGTATTCAGGATTCCCTGCACGTGATACTGGTGTCCGTATGCGCACATTCTCCTGATATTCTCATAAGATGCCCCAATCCGGTTGACAAACTGGTTCCATCCGGAAACACCGGGGCAGTTATAGATTCGGGCGCCCACATCCGCCAGCTTTTCGGTATTCGTATCATCGACATCAGCATCATAGCCCCAGTTGAGACAGATTGTCTGCGGCGGAAGCTGCCTGACTGCCTCGGGAAACCTGCAGATGATATCTCCCCAGAACATCGGCGTTTTTCCCTTCTGCACCAAATACTCGCACAGCCTTTTCACATGCCTGATATACATGCCCTCCTCACCGATTTCATCAGCAAGGGGCTTGCCCTTTCCTTTTCCAAGGTCCATTGTTTCATCGCCGCAGATATTGAATTTGTCAGAACGGAATAACGGCATATACTCATCAATCAGCGACCTGACAAACTCGAAGCTTTCTTCATTTGAGATATCAATCGTATGGTGCTCCATTCTGTCGACAAATCCAAACGGCTGGTCGCACAATTCTTCCATTTCACACAGATGACGGTAGGATTTTGTCCGAAGCACCTTGTACAAGTGTCCGAAGGTCGCTATGCTGGGGACAAGCTCTATATTACGCAGGGCACAATATGCATCAAGCTCCAAGATATCCTGTGCCGTCAGCGGCGTGTCATCCCGCCATACCTCGCTCAGGTTTTGGAACATATAGGTATGCTCAATATACAACTGTAACTGGTTAATTTTATAATAGGAGAGCTTATCCACAAGCCTTTTGAGATAGTCCAGCGTCGGGATACGGCATCTTGTAACATCATAATACAGCCCGCGGTATTCCATTTCAGGATAATCCTCAATTGTCATATGGGAAACTGCGGCTCCCTGCTGCAGCACAATCTGTCTCAGCGTCTGCACGCCATACAGCATTCCTTCTTTTGATGATGCGCGGATTACAATTCCGTCCTCGTCTACGGTAAGCCCGTATTCCTGTGCGCCGCATTTCGCATCTCTGACCAGCCAGATTCCGCCTCTTGTCTTTTTCCCCCTTCTGATATCCAGCTCAAACCCTGTATGCTCCAGGATATCCGCCTGAAGAAGACAGGCATATGTATAGGCTTCTGTCTGACAGGTATCGTCAATGACAATCTCGTCGTCATAAGATAAATAGAATACTTCGTCTGTTGCACTCATTTTCTGTGGTTTTGGCAGTATGTACATCTTTTAACCTCCGCAGCCTGTGACTTGCCTCATTCACCTTCATGCAAATCATCAGGCTAAATGCAAATATAACAGCAGCTTCAAAATGTCTGCAGCCGGAGAGACAATGCTCCCCGACTGCTGTTATTTTTAGTTACCTGTGTAGTTTGAAGCAATTTCCTTCACTTTTTCAGAATGCTTCTCATAAAATTCCTCATAGCTCATATTTTCGGCAGCTATTGTTCTGCCAAGCTCCACAAAAAACTGCGGAATATCGTCAACTGTCATGACGCCAAGCTCCTCTCCCATGCGCTCTGCGCCAAAGCGCTCACAGCCGTTATCATACACCGCAAACGCAGGCTTTGGTCCGTCGGACGTCTGTTTCATGCCGCCGCGCAGACCGATGCGTGCTGTCTGGTGTGCAGAGCACGAAGACGGACAGCCTGAAATATGAATGGAAGGAAGTACATTTCCCGGGATTCCTGCCTCTCTCACTGCGCTGATGCACGCCTCAAGCATGGACTGGGATTTGCCGATTCCGACCTGACATACATCTGCTCCGATGCAGGCCGTTGATGCCTCAAATGCATTGCGCGCACCGTCTGCCGTAAGCGCCAGTATTTTCTTTGCCTCTGCGGCTGTCAGGTTGATAATATACATGCCCTGCGTCGGAGTGATTCTGATTTTGATGTCCCCGGGACACAGCATATCGGCAGTTGCCTCATACAGTTTTTTAAAGAAATTCACAGGCACTTTTCCGCCAATGGGCGAATAAGACACTGCATATAAGCCTGCCTGCTTCTGCACATAGACAAGGCTGTTTCGTGCAAGCTCCTCATCCATACCGGTGTCTGTCAGCTTTGACTGCTTTGTGATTTGCTCCATGCCGGCAGCCGCAATCTGCTCCATATCCAGGTCCAGCTTTTCCTTCTTCAGGTTCTCCTCAAGCGTCTCCCTGAATACCTTCTGTAAGCCCTCCACGCCAAGCGTCTCCTGCAGGAAACGGCTTCTTGAGGCTGCGCGCTTCTCATAATTTCCATGAGCAGTAAACACGTCTACCATGGTCTTGACCGCATAAAGCACCTGCTTCGGCTCTAAATCCTCCACAACCTTCACCCCAAATTTCGGCTTGATGCCAAGTCCGCCTGCACAGTAAACGTCAAATCTGCCGTTGTCCTTCGCCACAAAGCCGAGGTCGCGGAACGTTGCGTGTACGCTGTTGTCATTTCCGTTGGAGAAGCATACCTTAAGCTTTCTCGGAAGCTTTACCTTTTTGATAAATCCAAGCAGGTAATCCCCTGCCTCCTTCGCATAGGGAAGCACGTCAAAGTACTCCTCTCTGTCTATGCCGGAAAGTGGTGAGCACATCGCATTTCTTGGGAAATCACCGCCTCCGCCTCTGGTAATAATGCCGTTCTGCCATGCCTCCTCTATCAATGAACAGACCGTTTTGTCCGTAAGATTGTGAAGCTGGACGGTCTGACAGGTGGTCAAATGAATCAAATCAATATCATATTTGTCAATGCTGTCAGCAATAAACTTTATCTTCTCTCTGCCGACTTCGCCGCCTGTAAGCCTGAGCCTGAGCATGCTGCGCCCGCCGCCTCTCTGCGCGTAGCTTCCGAAGCCGCCTGAAAAGCCCTTGTACTCCGGCACTGTGATTTCCTTTTTATAAAATTTCTCCGTCATCTCGCGGAACTCAGCCAAATCAGCCTTAAATTCCTCATAATGGTTTACCATATGCGTTACCCCTTTTGATTGCAGATTTTCTCATGCTTTATTGTGTTCTTTTTACTGTTCCGTAACCTTTCCTTTTTCGTGCAAAAGGCTCATCTTTAACTCATAATAATCCGGCGTCATATCCATATAATGTACGTGCGGATTGATGAAGCGCTGCTCCTCCTCCCAGATTTCCTCATCGAGCTGTTTTCTGACATATGCCCTGATTTCCTCCAGTGCGGGAAGCTCGTACACTCTTTTTCCGTTTTCAAAGATTTTTACCTGCAGCGGCTTTGCCGTACAATTGGTAAATTTGAGATTTCTCCAAGGCATCTGAGGGTCTACAAAGCGAAACTCCCTGCTCATATCAATTTCCTCATCCGCCTTTGCAATCAAATCCGCTTTTGCCTTGCCGTTCTGGTCATAAATTCTGTATACCTTCTTCAGTCCCGGGTTTGTAATCTTTTCTACGGTTCCGGATATCTTAATACGCGGTACAAATTCACCGTTTTCCTCAACGGCGGCTATCTTGTACACGGCGCCAAGCAATGCCAGCGTATCATCGGAGTAGTCGCTTGTTGCCCCTGTAATCAGACGCTCTCCTACGCCGTAGCTGTCAATACACGCCTTCTGTGTATTTAAGGAAGAAATCGTATGTTCATCAAGGCTGTTTGACACGATAATCCTGCAGTCCGTAAGTCCTTCCTCGTCCAGCATTTTCCGCACCTTGATGGACTGATATGCCAGGTCGCCGCTGTCAATGCGGATGCCCTTCAATCGTTTTCCCATCGGCTCCAATACCTCGTGCGCCACGCGGACTGCATTGGGAATACCGGACTGAATCGTATCATAAGTATCCACCAGAAGCACTGTATTATCAGGATAATTCACTGCATAATTTTTGAATGCCTCATACTCATCCTTGTAGTACATAATCCAGCTGTGTGCCATCGTGCCGCTTACCGGAATGCCAAACATTTGTCCTGCAAGCACTGTCGCGGTTCCGGCGGCTCCTCCGATATAGGAGGCACGTGCGCCGTACACTGCCGCATCCATATTATGCGCACGCCTTGCGCCGAAGTCGGAAACCGTCTTTCCCTCTGCTGCTTTGACGATACGTGCTGTCTTTGTCGCAACAAGCGACTGATGATTGACCTGGGTCAAAATAGCTGTCTCCACCAACTGCGCATCAATCAGCGGCGCAACTACTGTGATAACCGGCTCATTGGGATACATAATCGTTCCTTCGGGAAATGCATAGATATCTCCCTGAAACGTAAAATTCTCTAAATAATCAAGAAACGCATCCGTAAATGTATCCAGGGAACGCAGATATGCGATGTCCTCCTTGGAAAAATGCAGGTTCTCTATATATTCGACAATCTGCTCCAGTCCTGCAAAAATGGTAAATCCGCCCCTGTCCGGATTTCTCCTGTAAAACACATCAAATGCCACTCTTGCCTTCCTGTCTCCATCATTGAAATATCCGTTTGCCATGGTCAGCTCATACAAATCCATGACCATAGTCAGATTTCTTTTATCCGCCTGCTTCATCATACCTGTGTGTCCTTTCTGGTTCTATCATGAGTTTCATTCATGATTGTCATTCTCCGCTCATTCCTGTTTATAGTATGGCTTCTTGAGAAGATGCTATACTATTTTATCATATGCCTATTACGGCTTGATTGGCAAGCATTTTTTGCAGCAGTTCAGCCTTATGAATTATTTTAACTGGGACGAAGGGCGGCAGTTCTATGCCGGTACAGGCGATTGGACTCCAAATGCGAATTTTCTAATGGGTGATGCTAAGCCTTCCAAACTGTCCGCGACCGGACTCTACGCGCCGTCCATGGACGCGTTTCGTCCTAAATCCGCGTCCGTGCGGATTTTCGCTAATGTATCGAATCACCCATAAGAAAATGTCAGCATTCTCCGCCAGCCTGTTCCGGCATAGGGCTGCCGCCCTTCTGTGTACTGACAACTGTTCCATTTTATGATTTCACTGAACAGAAAACGACAGATAGTATCCTGCAGGCTGCCCGGTGAAGAATGGTGATATTTCCTCATCGTATTAGGAAATTCCCATTCGGAACCAATGGCAGCCGGAAGGATACTATCTGCCGTTTTCGTCCGGATAAGAATGCATAAAGGGCTGAACTGTAACTTCCTATCTGCTGTTTCCTGTTCAGTGAAACTGTAAAATTGAACCGTTGCCCATACCCCCTGCAATGTTCCGAATTTCCTTGAACTTATGCCCATATTCATGTAAAATGAAATATTATAATGTTAGGGTCAAAAGGTATGTTGACATGCAAGCATGCCAAACATGACCTTTTGACCCTGATATCATTTTATATGTCAGAATGCAGAATTTGTCCGGAGGTGGGAATGAACAGTAAGAAAAAAAGAGCAGTGATGGTTCTTGCAGTCCTTGGCGTGTTAGTTATCGTTGCGGCGGTTTCCGTTTTTTATATGAACCTTCTGAATAAAAGCGTTGCAAACAATACCTATGAGGTCATCAGAGAGCTGGCAGAACACGATCAGAAAACGATTCAATCCCATGTGGAAACGACATGGGACAGCCTGTCGTATATGGAGGGGCAGTTATTGAGCTATCAATGCCAGACCATTGAGCAGGTACAGGCTTACATGAATGTGGAGTGCGCCAACAGTGTCTTTTCAGAGCTGTACCTGATCGCAGAAGACGGCAGGGTCTATACGGATAAATACGTTGTCTACAATTCTACTGACAACAGCCCGGGCAGCCGGTTTGATTTGCTGCCGTATTTTGAAAATGACAGCGAGCACATCGTCGTACGCTTTGATGATAAGGTGACGGGAGCAGGCATTGGAAAAGAATATATCCTGTATGGAATCCGTCTTGACAATTTTGAGACCGAAGGCATACAGATGCATGCTTTGGCAGGTCTGTGCTCGACCAACATTATCCAGGATGAGCTGGTGCTCAACAGCTTTGTGCGGGATGGCGTCAGCAGAGGCTACAGCGCCGTGATTGATAGGAACGGCAATTATCTTGTGAATACAGACAAGAGCATTTATCTGAATCAAAGCGATAATTTCTTTGACAGAATTAACCGCGGTCAGCAAACCGATTTGAAAAGCGCCGAAGTTGCCGGAAAAATGCAGCAGCAGGAAATTTTCAGCTTTTATTATACGCGGAAGGAAGGCAGCCGGCGTCTGGTTTATATGATGCCCTTTGAAAGAGATGATATTGACTGGTATTTTCTGATGTCGGTTGATGATGTCGTTTTTACGGAACAGAGCAGGGAATTTTTTTGGATGAGCATTGTCATGCTTGGTATTATTCTGCTTGTCGTTGTCGGACTTTTGTGTTTGGTCATGCTGGCAGAGCGCAAAACGCTGTCTGCAAAGGCAGATGCAAAAGCACGCAGTGAATTTCTTGCAAACATGAGTCATGAAATCCGCACGCCGCTCAACGGCGTTATCGGTCTGATACAGCTCATGGAACGGGATTTTGACAGCGAAGATGCAAGGGAGCTTGTACGGGAGCGGCTTACCAAGTCCCGTACGACTGCCAATTACCTCTTGTCACTGGTCAATGATATCCTGGATGTGAGCAAGCTGCAGGCCGGAAAAGTAGACCTTGTAAATGAAGCGCTCTCACTGGAGCTTTTGATTGATGCCATCTGGTCCATGCAGCGCAGTAACATTGAGAGCCGGGGCGTGGAATTTATCGTCAAAAAGGAGCTTATCGCGCCATGGATTATCGGTGATGAGGTTCGCATCAAGCAGATACTAATGAATATTGTGGGAAATGCTGCCAAATTTACTCCTGCAGGCGGAAGCATCACATTAACTGTTTCTCAGAGGCAGGAAGACGCGGAGCATATCACGACGATATTTACCTGTAAAGATACCGGCTGCGGCATGAGTGAAGAATTTCTGGCTCATATCTGGGAGAGCTTTACCCAGGAACGTAATAAAATTTCAGACAGTGTAAAGGGAACCGGCTTAGGACTTGCCATCAGCAAACTGCTGGCAGATGCCATGGGCGGTAAGATTACCGTCGACAGCGAGCTTGGAAAGGGAAGCACTTTTTCCGTGGAAATTCCTTCACAGCTTGCAAAATCAATCCCTGATTTTGCCCGGCCTGCAGACAAACCGGATGAAGCAGGAGCCTCGAAAAAAGACAAGCCGCTTAAGATTCTGGCTGTAGAGGATAATGAGCTGAATGCTGAGATTTTAATTGATATTCTCGAGAATGAGGGGATTGATGTAATTCATGCGGAGAACGGCCAGATTGCTGTCGAGCGTTTTTGTGCGTCTGCGGTCAATGAAATCGATGCAATCCTGATGGATATGCAGATGCCTGTCATGGACGGCTGCACGGCAACTGCAAAAATCCGCCGGCTTGACAGACCGGATGCCAAAACGGTTCCGATATTTGCCTGTACGGCAAATACCTTTAAGGAGGACAGAGAACGGGCTGTGGAAAGCGGCATGAGTGATTTCCTTACCAAGCCGATTGATATCAAGGCTCTTTTCCGTACATTGGCGGAATGGGAGATACATATTTAAAGATTTATATTGAAGGAATTATACGAAAGAAGGAAATGAAATTGATGAAGAAAAAAACAAGATTCACACTTCTGACCACGATTCTGTCGGTCATTCTGCTTTCCGGCTGTTCCAATGCTGCCCAGCCGGAAAAGGAAGCAGTAACGCTGCTTATCAAAGTGCCTGTACAGGAAATGAACTGTGTCACCAATGCGGAAATCGACTGCTCCGAGGCATTTTTGAGGAAAGCAGGAGAAGCCTTTACTGCCTGGTATGACAAAGCTGATGTCACAATCAACCTGCAGGTATTTGCCTTTACAGATGAAAAAGCGGCGGTTCCTGATTGCTTTGATACGGAGGAGGCAGCGGATATTCTCTATGAAGGCTATTTTAATATGGCATCCTATATTCATACGGGCAGAGTCGTTCCGCTTGACGACATCATTACAGAGGAAATGCGCAGTGATATCGACGACTCTATGTGGCAGATGAGCATGATTGACGGAAAGACTTATATGATGCCCTATCTCAACCTGCAGAATATTTTGATTTATAACAAAGCGCTGTTCCGTGAATGCGGTCTTGAGCAGTACTTTGGCGAGGGCAGAGAGATTCAGAACTGGACAATCGGGGAATGGACAGACATTCTGGATACGCTTGCCGCCAGGCTTCCGGAGAATATCTATCCCATGATGATGTATGCCGGAAACAACCAGGGCGACACGCATACCATGTCCCGTCTCAGAGCCTTTGGGGGAAATCCTTTTGACGAAAACGGGAATTTTGATTTCGAAGATGAAAAAATCATTCAGGCATTGGCATGGATGCAGGAAGGCGTTGAGCGAGGCTGGTATCCGCCACATGCCGAGAATCTTGAAATGAAAAACTGCAGTGAGCTGTTCAGCAATCAGCAGCTTGCCATCTACAATTTTAACAATGCAAATACAACATTGTATCATGATATCGGACAATATGGCTTTGTCAATTATCCGGGCAATGTTGCCACGACATTTCCCACCGGATTTGAGGTATTTGATAACGGGGATGAGACAAAGATTCAGACTGCCAAGGATTTCATACGCTTTATCTATGAGACAGACGAATTGCTGGAGCTTTCCGCCGGAACGATACCTGCAAGTAAAAGGGTGACGGAGAAATATGCAGACCGGATTGTCATGCTGGATGAATTTTCCGCAAACAGCGAACATGTGACAGACTTCATGAACAACAGTCCGAATTGGCAGGGCAGTGATGATTCTGTGCGCAGCGTATTCTGGGTGCATATCTATGATTTGCTGCAGGGCACCGCCACGCCTGAGGAATGTGCGGCTGCCCTCAATGCCGACTGCAATGCTGCTCTGGAAGCAGGAAGAAGGAACAGCCGTCTGCATGAATAAAACTGCTTTTAACGCACGACTTAGGAGGAATTTATGTTAAGGAACAAAGATATTCTGGAGCTGAAAAGACGCTTTAAGAAAGAAGCCTGCACCATTACAAAAATGTGCGGCTGCTACGTTGATGCCAATAAAAATAAAATCGTAGAGCTGAATGAAACCTTCTTAAATCTGGAGGACGAGGAATTTTATAAGTACCTTGAAATTGCCAAAAAAACGCTCTCCGGTACAATCGGCAACAATTTGCTGGAGCTGAGCTTCGCTCCCGGAGAGGAAGAGGCAGGCGGAAAACAGCAGTATTTGCTTGGTCTGCGTGAAAGCGGACTCAAAAACCCCGATTTGCTTGAACATTTGTACGATATGATTATTGAGCATTATGATTATGTGGGAAATTACCTGATTCTCGTCTTTCATGATGCCTATGATGTCATCACCAAGACAAATGATGACCTCAAATTAGACGAATCCGAGGAGGTCTTTACCTATCTGCTGTGTGCTATCTGTCCGGTCAACCTTTCGAAGCCCGGACTTGGCTACCGCGCTGATGAGAACCGCATCGGTGTCCGTATACAGGACTGGGTTGTCGGTGTTCCCGATGCAGGCTTCCTGTTCCCTTCGTTTATCGAGCGCTCCGCGGATATCCACTCTCTCACTTACTATGTCAGGGATGCCAAGGACTCGCACAAGGATTTTGTTGAGGCGGCGCTTGGCTGCGGCGCGAAGAGGACTGCGACTGAGGAACAGAACACCTTTCACAGCATTGTAAAAACTGCCATTGCTCCAATCATTGAAAACAGCGACGAGCTGCTGCTTATCATGCAGGAAAAGCTAGGCGACCTTGCCGAGGAGCATGAGGCTGCCATGGAGGATTTGGTGCTTGTGGAGCCGGAAGAATTTACGCTTACTGCACAAATCATAAAAGATGTATTGTCAGACAGCGACCTTCCCGATGCTGCTGTTGCGCAGATACAAGACCATTTCACAGAGGAGTTTCGTGACATGCCTCCGGCAGTTAAAAATCTTGTAAACGAAAAGGCAATTGAGAAAAACAATAAGGAAAAAAAGGAACTCAGGCTTCTTGAGGAGGTTGCAAATTTAAAACAGGAGCTTAAAAATACGAAACAGGAAAATGAGGAAAAAACAGAACAGATAGAAACGCTTGTGAAAATGGAAGCGCCTGTCGACCCGGAAGAAGCGAAAAACTGGGCAGAAGTATTTCTGCGCATGAAGCCCGACAAAGCAGAGCAAATCAAATACCAGACAATTGACGGTCAAAGATACCTCATGATTCCAGTGGAACAAGACGAACGCGTTAATTTAAACGGCGTTGAGCAAAAGATTGATTAAAAGGAGGATTTATCAATGGGCAGAGCAGGTTCCGGCGGCGGACATTCATCAAGCCGCCGTTCATCAGGCGGTCACTCATCATCGCGCAGTTCAGGAGGCCACCGCGTAGGAAGCAGCAGCCACAGCAGGGCAGGAAGCGCACGCAGTTCATCACACCATTCAGGCTCGCATTATGGCAGTTCCTTTTCTCATGGAGGACCGGGAATGCCTCCACCACCGCCAAGATACGGCGGACCGGGAATGCCTCCGCCACCGCCATACGGAAGAAGAAAATACTATCGTACCGGAAGATATCATAACAGGAGTTATCGTACTTACGGAAGCGGCGCATTCTCCAAACTATTCTCATATTTTATGATTTTTATGGTATGTGCAGTCATCCTGGGGATTTTCGGCGCAATGCGGTCAGCCAACGGACATTCAGGCGGTTCTTCAATTCCTGCAAGCACGATAAACCGCGAAAAGCTTGACTCCGGATTATCCTTTGACAGTAATTGCATTGTCGATGAGCTTGACTGGTTTGACTCTGTGTCAAAGGCCGGAACAAGACTCAGGACCTTTTACGACAAGACAGGGGTTCAGCCGTATATTGTATTGTTACAGTATAATCCTGCTCTTACCACAGACGAGCAGAAAGAGGAATATGCTTTGGAATATTATGATAATTACATTGACAACGAAGCAACCTTCCTCTATATGTACTTTGCGGAGCAGGAGCAGGACAATGATGTGGGTTATATGTGCTATGTTAACGGTAAACAGGTAAATGCTGTGATGGACGCAGAGGCGGTTGACATTTTCTGGGGATATATTGACAAATACTGGTACTCGGATATGTCCACAGATGAGCTGTTTGAAAAGGCATTTACCAAGACAGCAGAGACGATTATGGCAAAACCAAGGACTTCGGCAGACATTCTATTTGTTTTGGCAGTGGGTGTTGTCATTATCGGCATTATCATTGCTGTGATTGCTGCCATGAACACCAGGCGGAGGCATGAGCGCGAAAGGGCTGAGGAGACACAGCGAATCTTAAACACGCCGCTTCCGAATCCGTTAAGTTCGCCGGCAAGTACTGCATCAGCCTCTCAGACGAGTTCTAATGCTGTATCAGATGACGTAAATTCCTCAAAATAAATATCAAACATAAGAAACCATATCGGAATATCAATAAAAAAGCCTCAACGCAACAAGCTGCGTCGAGGCTTTTTATGATACTAATTACAGATACCGCTAAGCAGGGCATACAGATTGCGGGAGTGTATTTCCAAACACAATATCACTTTATTTCTCTATCGCCTGCAAATAAAACTCCACAAAACCTGCAAACAGTTCTTCATCCAGCTTCGAATTGAGATTTTTGTCAAGCGCCGCATACCATTGCTCATTGATTTCATCAGGAATATCTCCGTCATACGATTTGCTCAGCATATCATATTCTTCGTTCATTTTCTCTATATAATTCAGACGTTCCTCGCTCTGATCCATCATCAGATCGCCGTGGTCCCGGTTTTCCAAAACTACAAACTGAACATTCGGACTTGTAATTTTGTCCCGGTTGGCATAGATGCAAGGTCCGTCATAGCCCACAAAGTCATCTAAATCGCCTTGAACAATGAGCACTGCCGTATCCTCCGCATGGTTGATTCCGTCCACTGCTGTCACATTTACCTTATCGCCGAATGTGAGATACTGCATCATCCACATAAACGGATACTCTGCATAAACAAACGCTCCCAGAATGCTTTTGCCTACATAGGTCATCTCCTGCATACAGCTATTGTACCCTGACAGACTAATCACTGCCGCAATATCATGATCATAATTCAGTACAGCCGTCGTCGCATATCCGCCCCAGCTATGCCCGTACAAACAAACCGGAAGTCCGTCAAAGACCGGATTCTGCTCCACATATGTCAGTGCATTGTCCAAATCAATCGCAGACTGCGCAAGTCCCCTGCAACTATCCCCCGTCGATGCACCACTGCCTGTATTATCATATGCAAACACCATGAAACCGTTGTCCACAAAATACTTTGTCTCGCTGATATACTTTTCTGAAAATCCTCCAAGCCCGTGCGAAATCACCACAAGTCCCTGTGATGTATTGTTTTTCCCGTAAATATATCCGGTCAGTGTCTCTTTCCCCGACGGAAAAGTCACTGTTTCCCTGTCAAAATCGTCAAAATCCGCCCACCGCAGATAAGCGGAAAACGACTCAGGTTCCCTTCTGTGAAAATATTGATTAAAAAAATAATTTATCAGGCAAACAGAACCAATGACATAAACAGCCAATACAATACCTGCCGCAATCAAGATAAGCCTTCTCCTTTTTCTGGTTTTCATATATCTGAATACTCCTTTTTCTCAATGTATCTCCGAATATTTTTGTAATTTCGTACCAAAAAATGCAACAGCTTCGTTCCTTCATAATTACTCCGGTATCTTTGATACCTTTCATAAACAGCAGCGCTGCTCTTTTCCTCTCTTATTCGTACACCTTCGTCACCACATTTGTCAGCTTATCCCCATGATACTCCATTTTCATAGAAAACATGCCCTTATTTTCCAATAAGAGCTTCAAAAAAAGCATGTCGCCCTCCCACAGATTCAGCTCAGGAATCTGCGCCTTCGGAATCCATTGAAGCGTACCTTCAGTACATGCCTTTATTGCCTTTTCATCAACTGTCCCGTCAAAGCCGTCCGCCGTATATACAAACATATATTCGAATCCCCAGTCATCCAACAGGAATGTAATAATTCCTCTCAGACGATAGGAAGTCAGCACAAGCCCTGTCTCCTCCTTTACCTCGCGGAGCAGACATTCTTCCGGAGTTTCTCCCTCCTTAAAATGTCCGCCGACACCAATCCACTTGCCCTGATTGATGTCATTTTGCTTCGATGTCCTGTGCAGCATCAGGTATTTGTCATCCTGCTCTATGTAGCATAAGGTTGTTAATATCTTACTGTCGTTCATTTCTTTTCTCCATCCGTGTTTCATTAACCTTTTTCAGTATAGCGGATTTTCAGATGAATTACAAACCTTTTTCGCTTTCTGCCTTTAGATCACTGATTCCCCCGTATCCGTAATATATCTGACATTAAGGTGATATTCTGCAAATTCCTTTGTTTCTTCATTCACAATCTCTGTTGTCCATACTCCCCAGCTTTCCAGATATGCGGCAACGCTCAGCCTGTTGTCCTCATTCATGGCAGAGAGTGGTTCCACCACCTCCGCCGCTTCCATTCCCCTACACGCAAAAGGAATATCCTCAAATCCTATCGGGACAGAAGCGACAAAGGTAACTGCCTTGATAAAATAGAAAAGGCAGCGAACTGTTTTTCCGTAGAAAATTCAGCTCACTGCCCTGCTGTATTTGTTATTCAGTTGCTGCGATTATACCAGTACAGGCTCATTTTTTTCAATGATAGCTTCTACTTCCTCAATACTCTTTTCAACAATTTCCGCTATCTGTTTAGAAGTATAACCTTTCTTGTGCATATTGATGACAACTTCTGCTTTTCCAATAGCGATACCATTCTCTTTTATCCCCTGACTCAGATTGCACATAGCGCTCACATCCTTTCTCATTTTATCATCTACTGGAATATGATACTCTGTTTCCATAATTCCTAACTTCTCATCAGCGGACAATTCCATTGATAAAATTGTATTCAGCAAACGATGCAGCTCATACTTCTCATCATACTCAGGAAACTCGTTTGCGATACCAATCATAACGATATTCAGCAAATCAAGACCGCCTTTCCACTGATAAGAACTCAACAAATCATCTTTTACTAAATGGACATAAGCCATGCTGTTCTCATCCATGTTCATACAAACCCATATCGAAAATACACGCCTAATGTCATTATAGTTTGTCTTAACAAAATCCCGTTCCTTTTGCGAGGAAACAAGACGGCTTACATAGAATACTGCCCTGTTCAAAATATAATAGCTTGCAGGCTCGTCTTTCTGTGCTTCCAGATTGACAATCACCTGAGAAATGCCATCTTTCATCCGCACATAAAAGATAATGTCAAACCGGACAAGCCCCTCATTAACCTCCGCATTCTCCGTGTTCATGCCTACAATCCGCTGTCCGCCTTTTTCTTTTACCGCATTGGTCAGCCCCGGTTCCACCGGAACCACGCTTATGAACGGATCCCCTTCAATATAGGATACTACGTCTTTCGGATTCATTCCATGGAACTCATCAACCGTCTTTACCAAAATATGCGCCAGAATGATTTTATTTCCTAACAGGCGTTTTGCCTGCTCATCATACTGAGCCTCTCTGTCTGTTGCGCTCACTGCATTTTTTATTTCTGTGTCCGTAGCCATAACCTCCTTTGTTCAGTGGCAGGAATTGCAAAAGCCATTCCCTAAAGGTATATGACCTCATAATCATTATACCCTGGAACCGATGCCGAATCAACCAGATTTTTTAGAAAAGAAAATTCGGCTCTTAATATTCCCGTACAGATGATGCTGTAAAAATGCTCCAATATCTTTTAGGTTCACCGTTTCCCTCCTTTCACATACATCCTGCCAGTTTCCCAAGCAAAAAAAACACGACACAAAGCGAGAAATGCCGCTAATTATCCGGTTAGACACAGATGTCTGTTCCTATTTTAATGATTCAGAATAATGCACAATCGGGCAGGTGAATGTCCTTCTTCACCTACTTATGCACTGGACACTCATCGGTTCTACTAACAATCTTTTTCCAGGTACTCATATGCATAAAACGCGGCGGAAATCTTAAATCTAAGATTTCCGCCGCGTTTATCAACATTTCCAAAATGTTTTAGGATATTTATCCACATTATCTGAATGCAGAATGTTAAATTCTCTCCACGCCAATCGTTACATTCTCACCATTGACATTCCACTCCTTAGCGATACCGCCCTCGCCATATATAAATCCATCAGCAAGAACCTTTTCGCCGATTGGCTTTTCATTTTTCTTCACAACCTCAGCAATCTTTTCATTGCCGCTGATGTATACCTTGATATGGTCCATCACCTCAAAGCCGGAATCCTTACGCATGGTCTGCACTTTGCTGATTACCTCGTAGACAAAGCCCTCCTCAATCAGCTCCTCTGTAAGGTTTGTATCAAGCACAACGGTCACGGTATTATCTGCCTCTGTCACATAGCCTTCCTTCTGTGAGATATCAATGAGAAGGTCTTCCTCTGTCAGCTTCACCTGCGTGCCGTTCACATCAAATGCGATAAAGCCGTTTGCCTTCAGCTCATCCATCGCAGCATTTCCGTCAATTGCAGAAAGGGTCTCGCGGATGCCGCCAAGCTGCTTGCCGTACTTAGGTCCTACGGTCTTAAGCTGCGGCTTGAAGGTGTATGTCGTGAACTCCCTTACATCATCTGTAAAGACAACCTTCTTGACATTCAGCTCATCCTCAATGATTTCCTGATAAAATGCGCCAAGCGTAAACGGCGCCTTGATAAACATGGTGCTGATTGGCTGTCTGTTCTTGATGTTTGCCGTATTCCTGCAGGCACGTCCCATAACAACCGTCTTTAACACTGCCTCCATATCCGCCTCAAGCTGCTTATCAATCAGCTTCTCATCAACGGTCGGGAAGTCGCACAGATGAACGCTTTCCGGAGCAGATTTATCAATGCTGCACACCAGATTTCTGTAGATATCCTCTGTCATAAAAGGAATCATCGGCGCTGCCGCCTTGGAAATCGTCACAAGGGCTGTGTAGAGTGTCATGTAAGCATTAATCTTATCCTGCTCCATACCCTTTGCCCAGAAACGCTCGCGGCTGCGTCTTACGTACCAGTTGCTCATCTCGTCAACAAACTCCTGCAAAGCTCTTGCCGCCTCGGGGATTCTGTAATTGGCTAAATTCTCATCAACCTCTCCGACTACCGTGTTCAGCTTTGACAAAAGCCATTTATCCATAACCGAAAGCTTATCATATTCCAGTGCATACTTGGTCGCGTCAAACTCGTCAATATTTGCATAAAGCACAAAGAATGCATAGGTATTCCACAGCGTACCCATGAATTTGCGCTGTCCCTCCTGCACTGCCTTGCCGTGGAAACGGTTTGGAAGCCACGGAGCAGAGTTGATATAGAAATACCAGCGGATTGCATCTGCGCCATAAGTTTCCAGCGCTTCAAACGGGTCTACGGCGTTGCCCTTTGACTTGCTCATCTTCTGCCCGTTCTCGTCCTGTACATGACCCAGTACGATAACATTTTCATATGGAGCCTTGTTAAACAAAAGGGTAGACTCTGCCATCAGCGAATAGAACCAGCCGCGCGTCTGGTCAACTGCCTCGGAGATAAACTGTGCCGGGAACTGCTGCTCGAACAAGTCTTTATTTTCAAACGGATAATGATGCTGTGCAAACGGCATCGCACCGGAATCAAACCAGCAGTCGATAACCTCCGGCACTCTGTGCATCTCCTTGCCGCAGTCAGGACACTTGAAGGTCACTTCATCGATATAAGGTCTGTGAAGCTCAACCTGCGCAGCTTCCGGATTGCCGCTTCTTTCAGCCAGCTCCTTGCGGCTTCCGATACACTCCTGATGTCCGCACTCGCACTCCCATACGTTGAGCGGCGTACCCCAGTAGCGGTTACGCGAGATACCCCAGTCCTGAATATTCTCAAGCCAGTCACCGAAGCGTCCCTTGCCGATAGACTCAGGAATCCAGTTTACAGTATTATTGTTTCTTACCAAATCGTCCTTTACGGCTGTCATCTTGATGAACCATGACTCACGCGCATAGTAGATGAGCGGTGTGTCGCAGCGCCAGCAGTGAGGATACTCATGCTCGAACTTCGGAGCGTCAAATAAGAGTCCCTTATCCTCCAAATCCTTTAATACCATCGGGTCTGCTTTCTTGACAAATACACCTGCATATGCCGTCTCCTCTGTCATCTCACCCTTTCCGTTGACAAGCTGTACAAACGGCAAATCGTAATTGCGTCCCACCTTGGCATCGTCCTCACCGAATGCAGGCGCGATATGTACGATACCGGTACCGTCTGTCATGGTAACATAGCTGTCACAGGTAATAAAATGAGCCTTTTTGTGCTGCTTTTCGATAATGCCTGCCGCAAAGTCAAACAGCGGCTCATACTCTTTTCTCTCTAAATCCGTACCCTTATAGGTTTCAAGCACCTCGTATGCCTTAGCGCCCTCCTCTGCAAGCTTGCCAAGAACCTTGTCAAGAAGCGCCTCCGCCATATAATACGTGTAGCCATCCACAGCCTTCACTTTGCAATAAGTCTCATCAGGATTGACGCAGAGTGCAACGTTAGAGGGCAGTGTCCAAGGGGTCGTTGTCCACACAAGAAAATAAGCGTCCTCGCCGACTACCTTAAAGCGTACCACTGCAGAACGCTCTTTTACGGTCTTATAACCCTGTGCCACCTCCTGTGAAGAAAGCGGTGTTCCGCAGCGCGGACAGTACGGCACAATCTTAAAGCCCTTATACAGCAGCTTTTTATTCCAAATCTCCTTTAATGCCCACCACTCAGACTCAATAAAATTATCATCATAGGTAACGTAAGGATGTTCCATGTCAGCCCAGAAACCAACGGTTCCTGAGAAGTCCTCCCACATTCCCTTGTATTTCCATACGGATTCCTTACACTTTTTGATGAAAGGCTCCATACCATATTCCTCAATCTGCTCCTTACCGTTTAAGCCAAGAAGCTTCTCCACCTCAAGCTCAACCGGAAGACCATGCGTATCCCAGCCTGCCTTACGCGGTACCATATAACCCTTCATCGTGCGGTAACGCGGAATCATATCCTTGATAACACGTGTCAGCACATGCCCGATATGCGGTTTGCCGTTTGCAGTCGGCGGACCGTCATAAAACGTGTAAGTTTCCCCCTCCTTACGGCTGTCCATACTCTTTTGGAAGATATTGTTTTCTTTCCAAAACTTCCCAACATTTTTTTCCCTGTCCACAAAGTTCAGGTTGGTGTCTACTTTGTTATACATTTCCTTCCTCCTAATTAAAATGAAAAGGCTCTCATCCTGTAAATAGGACGAGAGCCTTACTATCGTTTATACCACCTAATTACAATGTACTCCGCTTTCTTTCCGTCATAATGATTCTGCTGCTTTCCAAGTATGAGCAAAAAGAAAACTTTTATACCCGTTCCCTGTAACGTAGGAAATACGTCAGCGCCTACTCTGCCTGCCGAAGCAATTCGACCGGTTATTTCAGCCTGCAACTCGGGAGTGATATTCCGTAAGCGCTTACTCATACCGGCTTCCACCTGTCTCCGGCTCTCTGTGATTTTCCAAGCTTACGTACTGTCTCTGTCATCGTCTTTATTTTATATATGCCATTATAGACGCACCAATCTTGACTTGTCAAGAAGGTTTTTGAATCGAATATAGCAGTCGGTAACCGCTCATCCTTTTGTGTATTTTTATCCGGACGAAAACGGCAGATAGTATCCCTCCGACTGCCATTGGTTCCGACTAATTATTACTATTGATAAATGCAAACAATTGCGATATGATTTTTATACCTTCCATTTGCAAGAGCACACACGGTCAGAACAGCGTAAATTTTGTGCCCTTGTAAACTGAGAGGAAACATAATGTGAAACATTTTCAGGAGGTATTTCCCTTGTATAAAAATGTATATATTGCGCCGGGTGCCTATGTGGTGGGCGATGTCTCTTTGGGAGAATCTGTGGGAATCTGGTACAATGCGGTCGTCCGCGGAGATACGAATGCTATTTATATCGGAAATAACAGCAATGTGCAGGACAACGCTACCCTGCACACCGACGCAGGCTTTCAGGTACACGTCGGAGAGGGCGTCACAATCGGCCACAATGCCATCGTCCACGGCTGTACCGTAGGCGATAATACCGTTATCGGAATGGGCAGCATTATCCTCAGCGGCGCCAAAATCGGCAGAAACTGCATTATCGGCGCCGGCTCGCTTGTCACTGGTAAAATGTGCATTCCCGACAATTCGCTTGCTTTCGGCAATCCTGCCAAGGTGGTAAGAATGGTCACAGAAGAAGAAATTGAAGCAAACAAGCAAAATGCTGCACATTATGTGGAGCTGATGCAGCAAAGCCTGCTTCCTTAAAACAGCAGGCTCTGCTGCCCTACCACTTCAATTTGTGAGCTTACCAGCGTTTCCTCTTCTGCTCCGCGCAGGTGCTCGCCCCTTACATACTGCATGCCGCCGCGCAGGCTTGAAGCAACCAGATTGAGTACATAAATGTTGTCAAACCTTCCGTATATGGAATCCCCGCCGAGTCCTGAGAAACAGATAAGCTGGGTATTCATCTTATCAGCCATATCCATCAGCGGCTTTAAAAGGTGCGCCGCATTCGTCTGCGCAAACGGATTGTCCATGACAAGCACCTTTCCCTCATTGCGGTCTGCAAAAATGTCAGTCTCATCACGGCGCATATAATACAGCAGACTTGAAAGAATGACAAAAGCCGTCAGGAATCCTTCGCCTCCTGAGTTTTTGGCTGCCTGCGCCCACGTAATCGGATACTCTCTCTGCGCTTCAATCTTATACAGCTTAATCTGCACATTTCCGGTACCTACAATGCTGTCGTACAGATTTTTTGTCGTGATTCTTGTGCCGAAATACTCCTGCGGATTTTCATTTCTTTCCAGTATTTCCACACCCTTTACCGTAAGCTCATCCAGAAAATCATTCAGTCTCAGCAGATACATGCCCTCCTGCTGCGTCCAGTCGGGAAGCTGGAGCTTCAGCATTTTCACCGACTTCTCCCTGATAGTGATGGTGGAATTGCTGTCAATCTGTCCCAAATTTCTGTGAACCTCCTGACAATAATCACTTAGAAGCTCCACAATACGCTCCTTTTCTTTCTCCACAAGGGAGATGTCCACTGCAAGCTTTTCCATCTGGCTGTTGTAAGACTGCAGGGTTGTGTCAAGCTGCGCAAGCACCAGAGAAGCGCTGTCCACAAGGGAAAACAGGGATTCCAAGGGCTTTTTGTAATAGTCCTCCTGATACGCCGGCTTCTGCATCATCTTGTATAAGTACGCAGCAAGCCTGCTCTTTTTGTTCTCCCGCTCCTCCTTGAAATTCCTGTAATCGCGCAGCAGCCTTCCCTGAAAATCACGCAGTGCCTTTGTGTCCAGCAGGGTGAGGTCCGTCTCCCACTGCGGCGCCTGCCTGCACACAAAATCCTCATATTCTGCAAGGGTGTTCAGCGCCTCTCCCAGACCTTTCAGCTTCCGGTCAGTCTTTGCAATCTCCTTATCAATCGTTTCCAGCCGGAACTTCATCTGATTCATCGCCGCCTGAAACTCTGTATTTTTAATTTCCTGTCCGGAAAGCGGCTCCTCCTTTTGGCATTTCTCAAGCATATCCTTTTTCCGGTTCTCAATCCTGCTCTGGCATACTGCCGTCTTTTTATCTTCCTCATTCCACTGCCTGTCCTTGAGCGCAAGCTTCTTTTTCCTGTCCTCAAGCAGTATCTCCTGATGCGTCTCTTCTTTTTCGCTGTACTGGATTCCCGACCAGCTCTCCTGTGCAAGACTGTATTTCTTAGCCATTCTGTCAAGCTCCCGAAGCGCCTTGTCCCTGCTTGCTGCTGTCCTCTGGAGCTGCGCTTCAAGGTCCTGAAGCTGCATCGACATTCTGGAGGTAATCGCTTCGAAACGGACCTCCTGCTCCTGAGCCGCTGCAGGTATCGGGATATCCTGCTCTGTCACGGCATCTCTGTACTCTTCATATACATGATATTTTTCCCTGTATTCCGAAGTCTTTTTATGAAGCTGCGCAAGCTCGCCTTCGATGCTCTTAATCCGCTCCCTGCTCTTTTCGAGAGTCTCCCTGATAAGCTTTCTGTTCTGCTCACTCCTCTCCTGTTCCTTCCGGCAGTGCGCCATCGTCTTCATGCACTCTGTATAAAACTCATACTCCCTGCAGAACAGCTCAAAACTTTTCTCTCTTTTCTGCATTGTTTCCACCGCGCGCTGTTCCTCAGAAATATCTGCTGCAAGCTTTGCAGCATAAGCCTCGTTTTTCTGCGCATCATTTTTCAGCGCAGTAATGCTCTGGTCAAGCGTCTCCGCCTTTGCCTTTAATTCTGACATTTGTGTCATATTTTTGTCATAACGTTCCTTTGTGAGCCTTTGATTGCGAAGCCGCTCCTTCTTCTCAAAATACTCCTCATACTCACGCTTTCTGACAGCAGTCTGTTCCTTCTTGTCCCGAATCTGCCGTTCCTTCTCCATTACCAAAAGGCGAAGCGCCTCCTCATCCAGCAGCTTCTCATTGAACCACACAAAAAAGCTGATTCCCGACAGCTCAAGCAGACCGCTGTCCTGTTCCAGAACAGCTTCCTCAAGCCGTTCGCGCAGAATGATTGGCACAGGAAAGGAAGTATAAATTTCTCTGTCATGCTCCGAAAGCACCTTCATGTCCTGCCTTGTCAAAATAAGCGCATACGGCAGAAAAGGCTGGCTGCGCACAAGCCGCTCATTTTCTTGCTGAGAATAGCCGTTTTTCTTAAGCCAGTCCATACCATAGACAATGTTGATATTCAGCCTTTCAAAAAGCTCCTCAAGCTCTCCCGGAAGCTCAAGCACCTTTCCCTGTGTCAGACGCACAAATTCCTTCTGAAGCCCATCCTCCTCCTTTTCGAGCATTCGCTTTGCCTGCTCGCACTCAGCAAGCTTACGGTCAGCAGACGCAAGGATTTTATCCATGTTCCACTGTTCCCTGATGTCCAAATCAAAATAGCGCAGGATGACATGCCGCTCGGAAAGCTCCCTGTCATATTCTGCCTTTTCCTTCTCAAGACCGGACAGCTCATGTTCCTGCCTGATACGCTCCTTCTGCCTGTCATCAATGTCGCGCAGCAATGACCTTTGCCGCTCATTTGCTTCCTCAAGCTGTTTCTTGTGGGTAATGCAGTCTCTTTGCTTCTCCTCCAGCTCCTTTTCATACTGCTGCCTTTTGATATCCAGATATCCCGGCTCATACTCACCCATAATATTTCTGGCAAATGCTTCCTTAAAATCCTCATTAAAGCGATCCTCGATACGGTTAAAGCCTTTCATGCGCTCCTTGTAAGTACTGATGCTCGCAATCAGCTTTATGATATTTTCTTCCAGCCATTGCTCCTTATCCTCCAGTTCCTGCAGTTTGCTCTCTTCTTCGCGGCAGGAGGCTTCCTTATCTTCAAGCTGCTGCGCCATATCGGAAATCAGCCCTTCATAATGCTGTTCCAGTGCCTTTCCAAGCGCCCTGCGCTCCGGCTCCAGCCTGCTTTCTCCCTCACGCAGGACTTTAAGCCGCTCTCGAATCAGGCTTTCCTCCTGCAGTATCTCGTCTGCGTGCTCGTGCAGCTTTGCAAGCTCCAGCCTGTGAAGCAGTTCTTCAATCTGCGCAGTTTCCGTTTCCAGCGCATCTTTTTCCATACCAATCATGTCCCTGTTGCTTACGTGAAAACGCAGCTCGTCTATCAGGCCGAGAATTTCATAGGAATACTTCTCATATTCAATGTATGCAAGCTCCTTTTCGCATTCTGACTGTTCATCGAGAAGGCGGTTTCTTACTATATTTTCCTCTTCCTCCATGTGTGTTATGATATCCCTGAAACCTGCAATCCGGTTTTCCTGTTCCTCCACCTTGTTCGTCACAAGCTGATATTCATTGGCTGCTGCTTCGATTTCCTGTGCGTCCTCCTGAAAACGGCTGATGGTATTTCTGCGTTCAATCTTTGATTTATTTGCCTTGTAGGAGATAACATACTTTTCTATGATGCTCTGAAATTCCTTCATTCTGTCTTTTTCCCTGTTCAGCTTGTTCTCCACGGCATCCAGAAACCACTTTTCAATCAGCCCCTTTTCGTCGCGGCAGTCCGTGAAAAGCTCTGACAGCCCTGATTCTTTGAGATTTACCTTTTTGATGATGTTCTCCCATTCCTTATAATAAATCTGATATTCCGCAAGCTTGTCAAAATACTGCTTTGACTGGGCGCTGTTGTTCATATCATAGTAATTGAATTTCATTGCACGGTCCTTTTTGTAGGTCTCAAAAAGCTGTCTGCATTCGCGGTAATTTTTCAGTATGACCTCTTTCCTGCTTTTCTCCACCACCGGCAGGTGATAAATATCCTGTCCGCACCGTGCGCTGTATTCACAGATAAAATTAATCATTTCGAGCCTGTCGTCGTTTTCTTCCTCCGTCATCTGGCTTTTGCGTACCATCATTCCTGTCAGGCAGTAGCCTGCTCCGCGGTCAAGCTTCCACTCTACCATAATAAAAGTGGGCTTACTGCTCGTAAAATAGCTCTCAAAAGGTCTGTCCTTGGCATCACGGTAGCGCTTGTGCACAAACGGCGCGCTCATCATCTGCACCAGCACGGACTTGCCTCCGCCGTTCTGCAGTGACATCAGTGTGCTTTTGCCCTGCATCTGAAAAATGTCGTCACTGATGCGTATGGAATTGTTATTGTAATTCAGATTGATAAATCTGACTGCATTGATTTTGCTCATATTCCTACCCCGTTTAAAGAATCTTGCGTATGCGCTGATAATTGTTCTGATTCAGCAGATTCCAATCCATCAGATTATCCAGCTTTTTCGTCGTCTTCAGCATCTCGTCCTCCTGCACATACTCAATCAAGCCCTGATTTTCAAGGAACATAAAAATATGATGCAGAAACCCTTCCTTGGTTGTCCTTGCCCGGGAGCCGCGCTCGTCGGAGCGGAGCGCCTCATATGCCTCCTGCATGTTCCGGAATGCAAGCCCCTTCGCCTCCTCTTCCTCCGCCATGGTATTTTCCACACCGTTTTTGAGTCTGCCTGTCACACAGTTCTGCAGCTCTCCCACTCTGATATAATCCCTTGATTTCGCGCTTGCTCCCTGCCCGTCATAAAACTCCACTAAGAGTGTCAGTATCACAAACTGCGACAGATAAAAGTCCTTATCCGTGCCGCCTGATTTGCAGAGTATTTCCTTGAGCTTCGCCTTGGAAAACCCCAGAAAAACATTCTCCTCCCTGGGAATCAGATAAATCACGTCTCCGTACCGCTCTATATTGCTGTCTGCCGCATCACCCTGGCTCTTGACCAGAAGCTGGACCTGCTCATTCTCCACATACGCCCTGTACAATCCTGCCGCAGCTTCCTCTTTCAGCTCGAAATGCTCAAGCAGATAATAAAATATCTGCTGGCTCAGGCGTATTTCCTCTATCTCATATGCCATGCCGTTCCTCCTGTTTGATGTGCTTTTCATCACATTCTAAGCGAATCTCTACATTGGTGCAGCGGATTGTCTTCTCATTGCCATGCGCATCTTTGACATTGGCAAATTCCACAATCCTGCCGTCATCAAGCCTGTCTACAATAATCTGTTTGATTTTCCTTCTGTCTGCATGGTTCTCTGTCAGTCCAAGCAGCATCTCGTTTAGCTGGAAATCCGTTGTCTGCTCCGTGATGTACTCGCTCTTTTCCCTGCGCAGTGTCTCTATGGAAATCTCACGGTTTCTGATAAGCTCTACCATAATCTCTTTGAATATATCAATAGAAGGTATGCATGTCTCCTGCGCCGCTGCATCCTGCTGCAGCTCCTCCCTTAGCTCCTCAAGCGTCAGGCTGCCTTTTTTCAATGCCGCATCCAGGATAAATCCAAGGCTCTCCTCATATCTTTTGAGTTTTTCCCTTTTTTGGCGGTCCAGCTCCTCCTGCCACTGATGCTCATCGAAATCCAGCAGTTCATCCGTATCCTCCTCAGCCTTTTTTCTGACCGGACGCTGCAGCTCCATGGATTTATTCAGATTATAAATTTTAGGAATTTCCTGATGAAAAAGCGGTCTTAGGAAGATATCAAGATTATCAAGCGCCTGCGGATTTTCAAGCACCTTATCATACAGCTCTGTGCGGATTGAAAATCTCTGAATCAGAGACATCTGTGCAAGCGACTGCAGTTCTCTGTCATACAACAGCTTTAAGTCAAAATGGGAATTGAGTATTTTCTGATGTTCATCAATTGTTCTGTTCAAATATCCTTCTATCATATGAAGGTTGTCAAGCTTTTCCTCCTCATCGGCAGTCAGCTTTCTCACATTAATATTCTGCTGTTCCAGCTCCTGCGCCCGCTGCTTCACCATCTCACGGTATCCCGTAAACTTTTCCTTTGTGTCGCCAATCGCTGCAATGTTTTCCAGCATCAGCTCCTCATAATCCGCAACGGAATAGCTCAATGCATTGCGCCTTACCCGGAGTATGGCTTCCTCAATCTTCTGAAGCTGTATGCGCATATAATTAAACACATTTTTGATTTCGTCCACTGCCTTGTCGTAGCTTTGCTTTTCCAAATGCAGCTTAAAAATCATCTCATGAATCGTCAGCTTCATGTTATTCTCAATTTCAAGTGTGGAAAGCATCAGATTATAGCCGTCCTCCGTCAGATAGTAGGAGGTCCGCTTTACTCCCTCGTCTACATAGATAATGCGGTTTGCAATGTAGCTTATATTCGTGATTTTATATGCCTTGTTTTCAAAATCATAGCAGTCAAAGTACATGGCCTTTCCCTCATTGGAAAGCACAACGTTTACAATAAAATCACCGAGCTTCTTGCAGTCATCATAAGACATATTTTTCTGAAAGTAATCCGAATTAAGGCTGTCGATATATGCGCCAATGTCATCCATCGTACAGCTTTCCTCCCTGAGCGACTGTTCCATGATATAGAGCATCACGGCAAAAATCATATTGAACTGCTCATCTGTCTTCATAAATCCATATTGTTTCCAGGTCTGCTTTGCAAGACTGTTCTGCAGAAGCAGTGCATACATCCCTGCATGCTTCATCCGCCTTGAAAACTGCTTTAAAAATTCATACTGCATCTGTCCTCCCAATTATATTCCTCATCGCCTACGCTTTTTACGGCTTCCTGTTACAGGACTCAAAGCATGGCAGAACCACTTCGTGGTGCCTTGAGTCTTTCAGCTGCTGCGCTTTTTTACGAGGCTTGCAGCGAGTGCAGACCTCCGGATTGAACTGTTACCAGTGCGCAGCGCTGTGCTGAACAATTACATATACCACTAATGCCCAGCAGCTTCAACAGCAGCACATTTTACAGAAATTGATGCTCAACAGCTATAAAATACACATTTTCAAAATTTGAAATACGTCTTCTTAAAAATCACCGATGTTCAATATCTCCTGCGGAATATATCTGCCTTGTTCGAGGATTTCCCGGATTTCTGCCTGCTGCTCCTGCGAAAAATCTGCCAGAAACATGTTTTGCAGCCGGTGCCTCTGCCCTTCTTTTGTCATCGGAAGACTGTCCATTTCCATGCGCTCTGCCTTTGCAAGCATTCTCACATATGCGTTCTTAAAAAGCTTTACCGTATAGCTGCTGCCATATGCTGCCGCAAAATTCTCATAGATGCCAATCCCCTCGTAATCCAAATCCCCAAAATAATAAATCCGGTTGCCCGGCGCAGACATATACGGTTCACCGCTGATGTCAAAATCAGCAAATGCCGCAATAATTCCTTTGCCTGCTCCATAAATCAATGTGTCAATACGCTCCCCGCAAATTGTGTCATTGCCCTCAATCAGGAACCTGCGCATACTGTAAAAGGTATCCTTGTTTTCTATCACAAGCAGATTCTGCGGCGTCTGTTTTGCAGCAGAATAATAGGCGATTGGCTCCGTTGTCCTGTAAAAATGAAGCTCCTTCGCTTCCATACCGCAGCGCTTCAATATCTTTCTTCCCTGCTCCTGCTTTAAAAACTTCTCCCTGTGCCAAATGTCAAAGCTGCGTTCATTTTCTGACATCTGTGTCATAAATTTCTCCCGGCTGTTTTTGAGATAGTCATTCAGCAGAAGCACCCATTTTCTGTCTTGTATATATTGTTCTATGTGTGACCGGTAATAATCTGTTGCAATGGCAGGCACAATCTCATAATTCAGCTCCTCAGCATATTGTGAAATATCCTGCTCCTCCTCAACCAGCCAGTACTCCCTGTAAAGGGCAGGCGATTTTCCGTTGATGCCTGATGCTTTCACAGGCTTTATCTGATGGCTGTCTATCAGCCCGATAACCTTTGCATAAAGCTCTTTGTATTCTGAAAGCTGATATTTTGAGGCAATCTCATCTAATGGAATTTTCTTCATCTCCGCCTGTTATCCTCTTTGATTCTTTTCATCGCTGCCTGTTATCCTCCTCATATACGCATTCATCTTCTCGCGTATCCTTTCAAACTGTTCATTTGTCTCAGCAAGCTCAGAATGAAAATCCATCAGTTTATCCAGATATCCCTGCTCCTGCATGATTCTG
This sequence comes from Lachnospiraceae bacterium, assembly GCA_017622845.1. Classification (GTDB taxonomy): domain Bacteria; phylum Bacillota; class Clostridia; order Lachnospirales; family Lachnospiraceae; genus COE1. The sequence continues at coordinate 177,663 of JAGAQJ010000050.1, forward strand.
CAGCTTACGGGATACACAAGCTCAAACACGAGCGAAATATGACCAACCACATTGTCAACCGGAGTCTTTTTGAGGCTTCTGAGCACTGCATGCTCCTCGTAAAAAGCCTGCATGACCTCATCGGTTACTTTGCAGTGCTTCAAATCATAAGTCGTCACATTGTAGATTTCCTCAAGCGGCACGATAATGTTGACTTTGAGGATATCAATCTTATCAGCATCGCGAAGCAGATTTGCAAACCGCTTCTCACGCTCACTGTAGTCTTCCGGAATACGGTATGCACTATGACACCGCACTGCCTTTTCCAACAAAGCGTCTTCCGAAGCGTCGTCGATATAGTCCCTGATTTTTCCTTCCTTAAAGAGAATGTCCGCACCAAATTCCGCATGGTCGATAGACTGTGCGTCAACAAAGGTCCCATACTGCCGAAGCTGTTCAAAGCGTCCCACATCATGCAGCAGTCCTGTCAGCCATGCAATCTCAGTCTCATCTTTGTCAAAGCCGGACTGTCCGGCAATCTGCTCGCATAACTCACATACTCTGTAGGTATGGTCAATCTTTAATTTTACTTTTTCGTCTGTCACATCATAATGTTTCACATACTGCCTAAACGCCTGCAGCGCTTTTTCTCTGTCAATAAACATCTTGCATCTCCTTAACCGAACCATAACGGCTTTTCTATCACTAATACTACTAACTGCCGGACAACTTGTCAACATCTTGTTCCTGCTGCCAAGAGACAAAGTCTCTTCATTTTACAAGATACCATGCACTACGCTGCATGGTATCCGACCAATCAGTAACGCAAGCCAACAAACATTCAGCCCTCTCCGAAGGCAACTTTAAATGGCTGAATCCTATTACCGGAACAACTGATAAGGAGTGAACCATAACAAAATAAAAAGACCAACAGCTTTCATGTTGATCTTCTCCAGCAGCGCTACAAGGATTCGAACCTTGAACTGACGGAGTCAGAGTCCGTTGCCTTACCGTTTGGCGATAGCGCTTTATCTATTCTTTTGTGCTTTGCTCCGTAACACGTTATTTAGTATATAACATGTCCCGGAAAAATGCAAGTACTTTTTTTAATTTTTTTACTTTTTTTTGCAACAGTTCAGCCTTTTATGTATTAACAGCCGGACGAAAACTGCAGATAGTATCCCTCCGGCTGCCATTGGTTCCGAATGGGAATTTCCTAATACGATGAATCAAGGTTTTTGAATGAGGACGGAGCCAGCTCGAGTCGGCATCCCTGCCTCCATCTCGCCTAAATTTGCTTCCGTGCAAATTTACTCCTGTTTTGCATATCATCGTATAAGGAAATATCACCATTCTCCACCGGGGCATTCTACGGGATACTATCTGCAGTTTTCTGTTCATCGAAACCGTAAAGCCGGACAGTTGTCAGTAAACAGGAGGCTGGCGGAGAATGCTGACATTTGGAGTCCAATCGCCTGTACCGGCATAGGACTGCTGCCCTTCGTCCCAGATAGAAATCCATAAAGGCTGTACAACAAAATCATGCGCCAAAGCACCGGATGCTAAAACAGCCCATGCACGCCGATATTCCTACAATACGTGCACAGGCTGTTTCTGTTTTACTGCAATATTAGGGAAGTTTCAAATTTATTTACTGTGATTACACCTCAAACATCAAATCTCCATATGTAGGAATCGGCCATACACTGCTATCTACAAGCATTTCAAGCTGGTCGATTGGTGCACGGAGCGCTTCCATAGCCACCTTAACATCATCCTTATAACAGAATGCCTGCTCCTTTGCGTCACTCATAGCGGAAGCCTTAGCTTCTACCTCCTTAAGTGTATTGAGTGCTTTCTTAGCCTCTGCGAGAAGCGTGTCAACTTCATTTAACATCTCAATCTGAGCTGTTGCTGCTGCGCCTGCCTCTTTGACTGCAATAATGGAATTTGCCAAATCTCCTGCATAAGAAGCTACTGCCGGAATGATATCCTTGCTTGCCATATCAATCATTGTAAGCGCTTCGATATTGATGGTCTTTGCATAGGTCTCATAGATAATCTCCTCACGGGACTCCAGCTCAACCCTTGTGAAGATGCCGAATTTCTCAAACAGCGCAACTGCCTTGTCTGTCGTAATCGTAGAAGCTGCCTCAATCATGGACTTGATGTTTGGAAGTCCGCGTCTCTCTGCCTCTGCTACCCACTCATCAGAATATCCGTCTCCGTTAAATACGATTCTCTGATGCTTTGTCATATATTCCTTAATCAAATCATGAACAGCAAGATCAAAATCATCTGCCTTCTCAAGAATATCTGCTGCCTCGCAGAATGCCTCTGCTACGATGGCATTCAAGGTTGTATTCGGGCTTGCGATAGAGTCCGCAGAACCAACCATACGGAACTCAAACTTATTTCCTGTAAATGCAAACGGCGATGTTCTGTTTCTGTCTGTTGCGTCCTTCTCAAAGTCAGGAAGTGTTGATACGCCTGTCTCAAGCTTTCCGCCTGCAAGAACTCTTGCTGCATCACCTGTTTCAACAAGCTGCTTTACAACGTCCTCAAGCTGATCGCCAAGGAAAATGGAAATAATTGCAGGCGGTGCCTCGTTTGCGCCAAGTCTGTGGTCATTTCCCACGTCAGATGCAGACTGACGAAGCAAATCAGCATGTGTGTCTACTGCCTTCATAATGCAGGCGAGTACAAGCAGGAACTGAATATTCTTGTTCGGCGTATCACCCGGCTCAAGCAGGTTCACACCGTTATCTGTTGTGATAGACCAGTTATTGTGTTTACCGGAGCCATTGACGCCTGCATAAGGCTTCTCATGAAGCAGACATCTCAAATCATGCTTGTATGCAACACGCTTCATTGCCTCCATTACTAACTGGTTATGGTCTACTGCGATATTCGCTGTCTCATAAATCGGAGCCAGCTCATGCTGTGCCGGAGCAACCTCGTTGTGCTGTGTCTTTGCCGTAACACCTAATTTCCAAAGCTCCTCGTTTAAGTCCTTCATGTATGCGCCGACACGCTCTTTGATAACGCCGAAGTAGTGATCCTCCATCTCCTGTCCTTTCGGAGCCGGCGCTCCAAACAAGGTGCGTCCTGCAAACATCAGGTCTTTTCTCTGGAAATACAAATCCTTATCTACAAGGAAGTACTCCTGCTCAGGTCCTACGGAAGCAGTAACCTTGGTAGCCTCTGTGTTTCCAAACAGTCTCACAATACGAAGCGCCTGCTCGCTTAATGCCTCCATGGAACGAAGAAGCGGTGTCTTCTTGTCAAGCGCCTCACCTGTGTATGAGCAGAAGGCCGTAGGAATGCAGAGAATAACGCCGCAGCCTGACTCTTTCAAAAATGCAGGTGATGTGATGTCCCATGCTGTATAACCTCTTGCCTCGAAAGTAGCACGAAGACCGCCTGAAGGGAATGAGGAAGCATCGGGTTCACCCTTTATCAGCTCTTTGCCGGAAAACTCCATCAGCATCTTACCTTCTGAATCAGGATGGGATACGAAGGAATCATGCTTCTCAGCAGTAATGCCTGTAAGCGGCTGGAACCAGTGTGTATAATGAGTCGCGCCGTTCTCTACAGCCCAGTCCTTCATAGCCTTTGCTACGACGTCTGCTGTTGCCATGGAAAGCTCTCCTCCATGATCCATGACTCTTCTGACCTCCTGAAATACCTTCTTGGGAAGTCTTTCTTTCATCTTTGCTACAGTAAATACCTTCTCGCCAAAGATTTTTTCCACGTTTAATACTTCGCTCATATTTCTCCTCACTTTCTATGATATCCCAAACTCCGCGCCTCCGAAAGATGCTTCTTTAACGTACATCTTGTGCGTTATGCCGTCTGGCACTTACAAAAAAGAGTTCCAAAAAAAGAGACTATTCTTTTTTGGAACACCTTTGTTCACGATATCTTAATTATACAATTTTGTTTCAATCCAAAAGAATCCACCCAGCTCTCCTGACTGATTTCCTTTACTTGTTATAACATACTATATCTTTTTCAAAAAATCAAGACCTTTCAGAAAATTTTTTCATTATCAGGTAACAGTTCGTTACTGTTCAGCCTAATGGATTATTTTCATCAGGACGAAGGTTGGCAGTCATGATTAAAACCAACTGCGGAGCTGAGCAGTTACCAATGTCAAAAAATATTATCGAATAACATTTTCGTATCGCTCAATGCCTCAATGATATTATCCGCATCAAGAATGATATCATCATTGATAATCTCCCTAGAGCGTGTTTGAAAAATCATTTCGTTTAGTCATTTTATCCAAATCAAAATTGAAGCGATACAAAGGAATCCAAGATAAGTGCATGCCAGTTTGTCATATCTGGTAGCAATCCGCCGAAATGCTTTTAGTTTAAGAAA